>DATMKS010000090.1:0-64417 GCA_035571045.1 Verrucomicrobiia bacterium | reverse complement strand
ACTGCTCGAATACGAACGAGCAGGGCGCAAAAGGGCGGCCGTCACCAAGGCCCGCAAGAGGGCCGAAAACTATCTGCTCGAGCGCCGCATGTTCCGCTCGCTTCGAACTGGCAAAGTCATCGACAAACGCTGGCTGCGCTTCTCGTTCCCGACGTTTTGGCACTACGACGTCTTGCGCGGACTCGATTATCTGCGAAATGCAGGAATCAAACCCGACAGCCGCGTCGGTGACGCCATCGAAACCGTGATTGAGCGGCGCCACCAGAACGGGCGCTGGCCGCTGAACCTCCTTCATCCTGAACATATTCCATTGGAGATGGAGACCGGTGTCGGCGGGGCAAGCCGCTGGAACACACTGCGCGCTCTCCGAGTCCTGCGTTGGTACGACAACTCGAAGTGGTAGTTGCGACCTGGGTCTGCTCGCGCTATGGCTTGGGTCAGAAAGTTGTCGTGAATTTCCCATGGCGAGCGGATACCGGGTCATCCGCAACCGATGCCAGGAGGCCTGATTCGCGCCGTTGCTCTCGGATGGGCAACAACTCGCTTGGAACATATTGATGAGGTGGAAGGACTCATGCTTCTTGCGGTACGATTTGCGCGCTTTGCCTTTGGCTAAGGAACGGGAGGAAGCGTGGAAACTCTTCTTCAGGACTTGCGATATGGGCTTCGCATGCTGGCGAAGTCGCCGGGGTTTGCGGCCACAGCGATTTTGACTCTGGCGCTGGGCATTGGCGCGAATACGGCGCTGTTTTCCGTCGTCAACGGCGTGCTCCTCAATCCGCTGGCGTATCCACAGTCAGGGCAGCTCGTCGCGGTTTATGGAAAGACGCCCGGATACGAACACGCGCCGATCAATTACATGAATTTTCTCGATTGGCAGCGTGCCACAAAAACATTTTCGTCGATGGCTATGTATCGCAACCAGGATTACAACTTCATCGGGACTGGCGTAGCAGAACGTTTAACGGGATACATGATTTCGGCGGATTTTTTTTCGACGCTTGGCACTATGCCCGTTCTTGGGCGCGACTTTCGCGCCGATGACGATCACATGGGCGCGGCTCCGGTGGTGATGCTGGGCGGAGGATTTTGGAAACGCAAATTCGGCTCTTCGCTGGAAATCATTGGAAAGCCGATCCTTCTGAATGGGACATCGTACACGATCGTGGGCGTGGTTCCGGCGGGCTTCACTTTTTATGGCCACGACCGAGATATCTACACCCCGATCGGTCAATGGAACGATCCGAATTTTCGAGATCGCCGCGTGGACGTGAGCTCGCACGGGGTTGGGCGACTGAAACCGGGCGTGACGGTTTCGCAGGCGAAAGCGGATATGGACAGCATTGCGCAAAATCTTTCGGCGGCGTACCCGGAGGCCGACAAAAACGTGGGAATTGCACTCGTCTCCATGAAGGAAGACATCGTCGGAAACGTGCAGCCATTTCTGATCGTGCTCCTGGCGGCAGTGGGATTCTTGCTGCTGATTGCGTGTGCGAATGTCGCCAATCTTATTCTGGCGCGGTCGATGGGACGCTCGCGCGAGTTTGCCATTCGCGCGGCACTGGGGGCGGGCAACGCGCGCGTCATTCGCCAGCTGCTCACCGAAAGTGTTCTGCTCGCGGGCTTGGGAGGAGCGCTTGGACTCTTGCTCGCTGTTTGGGGCACCCGGGCCGTGCTCGGCACTTTGCCTGGGGCTTTGCCTCGCAGCAGCGAAGTCTCTCTCGACTCGCGCGTCCTGCTCTTTACGATGGCGCTGTCCGTGTTCGCTGGAATTGTGTTTGGCCTCGCCCCGGCGGTGAAAAGTTCACGCGTGAATTTGCAGGAGATCCTCAAGGAGAGCGGCCGCGGCTTAAGCGGCGGCCGCCACCAGCTGCAAGGAATTTTCGTCGCCGTCGAAGTGGCCATGGCTTTGGTTTTGCTTGTCGGCGCCGGTCTGATGGTTCGCAGCCTCTCGGCGCTGTGGCGCGTCGATCCCGGCTTCAATCCTAGCCACGCGATCACCTTCACTTTGTCGCTGCCGGCTGGGCCCGCTACGAGCTCTGCCGAAACGCGCGCGCGGCTGCGCCACTTCGACGACAAAATGCACAGCATCCCGGGCGTGAAAGCTGTTTCGGTGACGCTCGGGTCCCGCCCCATGATCCATAATTCCTCAGAGCCCTTCTGGATCGAGGGCCAGCCAAAGCCTGCCAACCTGCCAGAGATGCACCAGGCGATGTTTTATCTTGTGGAAAGCGGCTTCGAGCAAGCGATGGGAGTGACGCTCGAGCGCGGACGCTTTATCACGCCGCAGGACGACGAGCGGGCGCCGGTGGTCGTGGACATCGACGACGCTTTCGCGCGCGCGTATTTCCCTGAGGAAGATCCCGTCGGCAAGCGCATCAATCTCGCGGGCTTCGGCGTGCAGGCCGAAATAGTCGGCGTGGTCGGACACGTAAAGCAGTGGGGACTGGACGCGGACGGGAAATCGGCCATCGAGGCGCAGTTCGATTATCCATTCATGCAGCTTCCCGAGAAACTGATGCCGCTCGCGGCCGATGCTGTGGCCGTTGTGCTGCGCACCGAAGGCGATCCCACTGCTGTCATGGGCCCCGTTCGCCGCGCCGTGGAGGAAATCGATTCTCGCGAAGTGGTCTACAACGTTCAGACGATGAACGAAGTGGTCTCCAATTCGTTTGCCGCGCGCAGACTCTCGATGACGCTTCTCGGCGTCTTCGCCGCGCTCGCATTGGTACTGGCGTGCGTCGGAATCTACGGCGTGATTTCCTATCTGGTCGGCAAGAGAACTCACGAAATCGGAGTGCGTGTGGCGCTGGGCGCGCAACGGAACGATGTGTTGCAGATGGTAATCGGGCAGGGAGCGAAGATGACGCTGATCGGTGTGGCGATCGGGATCGGCGCGGCGCTGGGGCTGACACGCCTGATGGCCAACCAGCTCTTTGGCGTCAGCGCGCATGATCCACTGACATTTGCCGGCGTCGCGATGCTCTTGATTCTTGTGGCCGTCGCGGCGTGCTACATCCCGGCGCGACGCGCGATGAACGTCGATCCCGTGGTCGCGCTGCGACACGAATAATCCTACGTACAGATGCTGGCAACTCTTCGTCGTGTGGTAAGCGTCCTCAAGGGACGCCGTTGCTACGGCACGATGAGCGGTTTGTCCTTGGGCATCGCGTCGAGTGCCGCCTTGTCGAGATTCAAATGGGCTGCGACGAGCTCCGGCGGCGTGTGTGAGAGCCACTCGGAGAGCGCCAGGTCCTGGTAGTAGCTGCTCTTGAACATCTCCATGAATTTCAGGTCCGTTGTGCCGGTATTCTCGACGTAGTGCGGGAGCGTTTTCTGGATGTAGCCAACGTCCCCCATTTCGAAGTCCATGGTTCTGGCGCGGGCGCCCGTTGCGAAAACTGTCATGCGGCCCTTGCCGCTGATGTAGAACTGCCATTCGTCCGCGTTGGGATGCCAGTGCAACTCGCGCATCCCGCCGGGTTTCACGGTGACAATCGCCGCTGCGATCGTCGTGGAGATCTTGAAACTGCTCGAATCAATCACCCGCACTTCGCCGCTTTTCAGTTTCGTTGGCGCGGGATGCTGCGTCGTTCGGAAGGCAAAATCAACCGGTGACGGCCCAAGCGCTCCCGCCGCGATGCGCTGATCTTCGGCGAGCGGTCCGGGAACATCCGCCTGAAAAATAAACTTTTCTCTCTTAGGCATCTTTGCCAAAGCCGATTGAGCCACTCCAAAATTCTTCGCCGCCACATCGGGCGGTGTGTGTGCCATCCAGTCAGTCAGCAGGACGGTTTCGTATTCGGAAAAATTGCCGTCGTCGAATACCAGCATGAATTCTGTTCCGTCGGGTGGCAGCCCCTGAATAGAGTGGGGAATTCCGGGAGGGAAGTACCACAGATCGCCTTCTTTTACGTCCGCCACAAAACTTTTACCCTCTCCATCGACGCACGTGATCCGCGCGCTGCCATACAGCATGTACGACCACTCGGCCGCGGTGTGCCAATGCAATTCGCGCACGCCGCCGGCGGTGAGGCGCATGTCAACACCGGCGAGCGACTTCGATACCGCCAGTTCGCGCACCGTCACCTCGCGCGACCAGCCGCCTTCTTGAAAACGTTTGTGGGCAAACGAAAATGGGTACTTGAACGTTTGCACTCCGCCCGCGTCGGTCGGCACTGGATGGCTGCCAGAGGGATTCGCCGCGTCCAGGGCTGCGTTTGTCGGCCCGGGGTCGCTCGCGCTCCGGTCTCCCTTGGGAATTTGCGGAGAATCCTCCTGCCCGCGTATTTTGTCTGGTCCCAGCACACTCGCGGCAGCCAGCGCAGCCGAGCTAACTCCCAAAAAGCCCCGTCGACTCAGGAGATCTTTTTCCGCTTCGCCAGCCATATTCACCACCCTCACCAGGATTAGCCGGGCCCCATTTGCATCCCCAGCCCCGCTACCCTACACAAAAGTCCACTACTCTGCAACGAAACTGCATCCACCACCGCGGTCGTGCTCGTCATCAAAGTGCAAAGCCGAGCCGCGGTGCGCAGACTGAGTATTCAGATTGTTGCTCCGCTGCGGGAGCCTTCATTTGTTGTCGGGATCGCGTGCGGTGACCATTTTATCGTAGGCTTCGCGCCGCGTTAGTCCGTGTTCTTTGGCGGCTAACTTCAGGGCTTCCTTGCGATCGAGTTTGGCTTGATGGATGAGTTCTTCGACCCGCTCGGCCAGACTTTGCATGGAGTTGGCGGGAGTGCGGGCGTCGGCGGGATCTTCGGGACCGATGAGGAGCGTGATTTCGCCTTTGGCGGGGCGCTCTTTGAGGGAGGCGAAAAGCTCGGAGAGTTTGCCTCGGCGAAATTCTTCGTGAAGTTTTGTGACTTCGCGGGCGATGCAGGCGTTGCGGTTGCCGAGAACTTCTCGGGCGTCACCGACGGATTCTGCGATGCGATGCGGGGCTTCATAGAGAATGATGGTGCGATCCTCGATGCGCAGGCGTTCGAGGGCCCGGCGGCGTTCTCCGCTGCGGTTGGGAAGAAAGCCGACGAAGAGAAATTCTTCGTTGGGCAAGCCGCTGGCGGCCAGCGAAGCGAGAAGCGCGGACGGCCCTGGAATGGGTATGACGGGAACGTGATGGCGGAGGCAAAGCGTGACGAGGCGATAGCCAGGGTCGGAGACTAGCGGCATGCCTGCGTCGCTGACGAGAGCAATTTTTGCGCCTTGTTCGAGAGAGATGAAGAGTTCGGGTGCGCGGGTCAGCTCGTTGTGCTCGTGGTAGCTGATGAGCGGCTTGCGAATTTCGTAGTGGCTGAGCAGCTTTTGTGTGTGGCGCGTGTCTTCGCAGGCGATCTGGTCGACTTCCTTGAGGATGCGCAGGGCGCGCAGCGTGATGTCTTCGAGATTGCCAATCGGGGTGCCCACAAGGTACAAGCAGCCCAGCGCTTTTTCACTGTGGATGCTGGCTGGCCCGCTCATGCATTTGAGTCTAGCACGCGCTGCGGAGACAATTTGTGCCGCATGCTATACTTTTTTGTTTGGAGACCGAGCAGAGGGAGCGGCTGTGCCACTGTATGAATACAAGTGCCTGAAGTGCGGGCGCCACACGGAAAAAATTGAGCCGGTGGCGGGGCCGCATTTGAAGAAGTGTCCGCATTGCGGCGGCAAAGTGGAATCGGTGATCACCGCGCCGGCGATTAAATTTAAGGGGTCGGGGTGGTACGTCACGGACTACGCGGGAAAATCCACGGACGGGGGAAGCAAAGAGAGCAAGCCCGCGGCAGACAGTAAAGAGTCCGCTGGCAAGGACGCCGGCGCAAAGGATTCCAAAGACGGCGGCAGTAAAGAGTCGTCCGCCAAAGAGTCGTCCGCGAAAGACACCAGTTCCAAAGAAAGTTCCTCGAAAGAAAAGAAGCCCGCAAAGAAGAAGTGAGCTCAACGAGGAAACGCATGGCTGATACACCACAACCAACAAGCCCGGTACGCAAAGTTCGCAAGGCCGTGCTGCCTGCTGCGGGTCTTGGGACGCGCTTTTTGCCGGCGACCAAAGCGCAACCCAAAGAGATGCTGACCGTGGTGGACAAGCCACAGATTCAATATGTGGTGGAAGAGTGCGTGGCGTCGGGAATCGAACACATCATCATCGTGACGGGCAAGGGAAAGAATTCGATCGAGGATCACTTTGATCATGCGCCCACGCTGGAGCGCTTCCTGGAGGAAAAAGGGAAGAAGGATCAAGCAGCGATGGTGCGGCGAATCAGCGACATGGTGCAGGTGAGTTACACGCGACAAAAGGAGCCGCTGGGGCTGGGACACGCTGTATTGGTCGCGAAAGATCTGGTGGGTGACGAACCGTTCGCGGTTTTGCTGGGGGATGTGCTGATTCCAGGTAAAAATCCTGCCACCAAGCAGCTCATCGACGTGTACATGGCCACAGGCGTTGGCGCTATTGCCGTAGAAGAGGTCCCTAAAGAGAAGACGCACCTTTATGGCATCGTCGATGGCGAAGCCGCCCCGCAGCCGCCGTTTGGCGCACGGCTATTGAGAATTCGCGACCTGGTGGAAAAACCAAAACCGGATAAGGCTCCTTCCAACCTGGCAATCACCGGACGCTACGTATTGCCGCCGCAGATTTTCGATTGCCTGGAGCGCACCAAGCCTGGCGCCGGAAACGAAATTCAGTTGACGGACGCTCTGCGCATCCTGGCGCAGGAGCAGGGGCTCTGGGCGTACATCTATGAGGGCATTTCGTATGATGCAGGCGACAAGCTTGGATTCCTGAAAGCGACCGTCGAAATCGCTTTGCTTAACGAGGAATTGGGCGCTCCCTTCCGTGATTATTTGAAGACCCTGAAACTCTGATTTTATTTCGCGAGTGTTTGCAAATGACGCGCATTTTGGGAATCGAATCGTCGTGCGATGAAACGGCAGCCGCAGTTGTTGCGGACGGGCGCGAAATCCTGTCCAGCGTGGTGGCTTCGCAGATCGATATTCATCGAAAATTTGGCGGCGTGGTGCCTGAGCTGGCTTCGCGCGAACACTTGCGGCAGATTGTGCCTGTGGTGCGGGAGGCGCTGGCGCAGGCGGGAATGAAGATGGGGGATGTGGATGCGATTGGCGTGACGCAGGGGCCCGGGCTTGTGGGTGCCCTGCTTGTGGGAATCACCTATGGAAAAACGCTGGCCGCGGCCTTAGGGAAGCCGCTCGTGGCAGTGAATCATTTGGCGGGGCATGTGCACGCCGTCTTCCTCGAAGCGTTTAGAGCGGGGCGAGATGTGAGATTGCCGGCGGTCTGCCTGATTGTTTCAGGTGGGCACACGGTTCTGTATGAAGTGAAGGCGGGGGATTCGAACGGGTCGGGCTTGGGTGGGATTTTCCGGTATAGAAAAATTGGGCAGACGCGCGATGACGCTGCCGGGGAAGCATACGACAAGGTCGCGAAGCTGCTGGGCCTCGGGTATCCGGGAGGGCCGATCTTGGACCGGCTGGCGGCAGTTTCTGATGGCGTGGCCGCGCCGGTGAAATTTGGTCCGACCAAGACGCGAGGGAATCCGCTGGATTTCAGTTTCAGTGGCTTGAAAACAGCGGTTTTGTATCACGTGCGAGAGCATCCGGAATATGCCGCTGAGATTCGAATGCGGGAAGAGGCTTTGCTGCGCGGGGAACGAAAATTCGAGCAATTGCTGCCGCTGTGCTCGCCGCAGACGCTGGCGCTGGTGCGCGAGTTTCAGAACGCGGTGGTGCGAGACTTGGTAGACCGCGCAATGTTGGCAGCGGAGGATCTGGCGGTCCAAAGCGTGCTGGTTTCCGGAGGAGTGGCGGCGAACAGCCAGTTGCGGACAACCTTTGAGGAGCGCGGAAAGAGCAAGGGCTTCGAGGTCTTTTTTCCGAGCCGGGCGCTCTCGACGGATAACGCGGCGATGATCGCCGCTGCCGCATATGAAAGATTCCGCGCTGGAGTATTTGGCGACGCATTGCTCAATGCGGATCCTAGTTTGCCCCTGGCTTGATATGACGGGGAAGTGGCTCAAGGAAGTCGAAGGAGACGACCGAGGCGTTGATCAAGTTTTTGTAGGCTTTGTGATACGATGCGGATGCGTTAAGGACGCATCCGGTCCGCGGAAAGGGTAGAAGCCCACCTGATTGAATTCGAGTTTTGCGAACCTTCTTTCGGCCCGATGTGCGGACTACGGGCGATTCGATGAAAGGAGGTCGCTATGCCGACCCATCCCGTGGACGCGCCGCGTCCGCTTCCAGAACGTCCCAATCTCCGCCATTTGAAAGATCAAGCCAAGGATCTGCTGAAGGCCGGTGAGGCTGCATCGCTCACCGAGGCGCAGTTCAAGATCGCGAGGCTTTATGGATTTCGGAGCTGGCCGAAGTTGAAAGAGCACGTCGATTCGCTGAAGGAAATTGGGCAGCTCAAGCTGGCCATCGATGCCAATGATTTAGAGCAGGTGAAAGGTCTGATGACACGCAATCCGGCGCTGCATCACGCACCGCTTGGGTATAACAAAAATGGGCCACTCACCTGGGTTGCGGAGTGCCGAATACCATGGGAAGCGCCGGGTCCCACGAGGCTGGCGATGGCGCAGTGGATGATCGAGCATGGATCGGACGTGCGCCAGGGAGGCAACGGGCCGTTGATGCGAGCCGCGCTCATGGGAGTTCGTATCCCTATGATGGAGTTGCTCATAGCTCATGGAGCGGACGTCAACGCGGAGTGGAACGGATACTTCCCGATTATTTTCGCGCCGTGTGAGACGGTGCAGCCGGAACCGATCAGATGGCTTCTGGAACATGGGGCTAATCCCAACTGCGCGCGAGCGGATCGGAGGTACCCGGGGACAGCCCTGGACTACGTCATCGGAACGTACGGGCGTTCGCCGCAGCTCGGCGAGTGCATGGACATTCTCCTAGAAGCCGGCGGCGTAACGAAGTACAACGTGCCGCCCGTGCTCGACTTGCTCCGTGGCCGGCTCGATCTTCTCGCGAAACACCTTGATGCGGATATCACGCTGGTGCATCGGCGATTCCCCGAACTCGACTTCGGCAGCACGGGTGCCCGCCGCCTCAAGCTTCAAGGAGCGACGCTGCTGCA
Source organism: Verrucomicrobiia bacterium (assembly GCA_035571045.1). Lineage (GTDB taxonomy): Bacteria > Acidobacteriota > Terriglobia > Acidiferrales > UBA7541 > Acidiferrum. The sequence goes on along the minus strand of DATMKS010000090.1, from coordinate 55,332 downwards.
CGTCGCGGCGGAATACGGCAACCTGGAAGCCGCGAAGTTGCTCTTAGAGCGCGGGGCGGACGTCAATGCCCGCGCGGCTGTTGGCGAATCCGGGGTCGGCGGACAAACACCAATCTTCCATGCCGTGACTCAATTCTTCGACGGAGGCTTGCCAATGACCCAGCTCTTGGTAGAGCGTGGCGCGGATCTATCTGCGCGCGCAAAACTCCCAGGGCACTACCGGCGGCCGGACGAATTTGTGGAATGCACACCACTCGGCTACGCCCTGCGCTTCCCGGGAGAGGAACACAAGACCCAGCGCAACAATACCGTGGCGTTTCTCGGAGAGCGCGGACCAGCGGAGTGAGCAAGGGGGGCGTCTAGTGCCGGAGGGGTTCGAGGCGCATGTCTCTCGCGAAATTTTGCAGTGCGGCGGCATCTTCCGTTGAGCCGCCCGGCAGCGCGCTGCGGCGATTTTGCGCGTCGCGAGCGGCTTGCTCGGTCGTCCATGTTCCTGCGAAAACGGCGTCGCGGACGTAGCGTAGCCTCTGCAGAGTGGCGTCAGAAGCGCCGCCGTAGACATCGATCTGCATGAGAAAGAAGTCAACGAGCGGTTTAGGCAGTTCGAACGCGTCCGGGACGTCCCGGCGCGTGTACTCGTAAATCGTCTTTTGCCGCCACGGATCGAATTTCTTTGTGTCAAACGAGTCGGTCTCTTCCAGGAAAATCTGCGAAGTGGGCACCACCACGCGAATGACCGGACCCGTCGCGGGCTGAAGAACCCAAACGGCAACGGTGTGATTCGACGTCGGCCACAAAAGGCCGACACTTTTGACGCCGGAGCGCTCGACGAGAAACGCATAGAGCGCGGAGAGTTCATCGCATTCGGCGGTCGCTGTCGGTTCCGAAGGAGAGGGGCGTCGCACCGCTTTCCACTGGCTCCAGATTCTGTCCGAATTAGGCGGCTGATCGGTGATCGTCCAGTGCATGTTCCAAAAGCCTGCGTCGCGCGTTGCTTCGTACAACAGACGAATGGTGACGAAGTCTGAGTAGCGAACGCTGTTCGGCGGAAGATGATGGGCTTCGAGGAAGGATTGAAATGCCAATCGCATGCCGGAGGAATTCTCGAGAGTTATTGCCTTCTCACGAATCGTACGGACAAATTGCGCGAGTGGGACGCCTTCGGGGGAGGTTGTAGGTTGGGCGGGTGTTTGGGCATGGAGCCCGTACGAACCGGCGAGCAAGGCAATCGCCGTACGGAGGAGCAGACGCAGCAAAGGTTTCATAGGAATCAGCAGCAGGTCTCATTATAAGGCGTCGCTTGCGGAAAGAGGCGAAGGACACGAGTTAAGAGTGTGTGGGGTATACTTTCGCGGCGATGGGGACTTCCGCCAGCGGCCGTGCGCACTTTAGGATTGCCAGCGATCAGGCGCTGATCGTTTATTTCGACGCTCCTGCCAAGAAGAGTCGGTCCAAAGCCCCTCCACTACAAATTGCCGCGGAAAGCCACGAGCAGGTGCGCAGGCTCTTGCGGCTTATGGAATTGGAGCCGATTCCTGGCCTGCGGAATCTGCATCCGGCTTATTGTTCTTTGCTGATTAAATTCGACGCCATGAAATTACGGCACGCCGAGTTGGAAGAGATTTTGCGCGGCTATATGGGACGGATGAAAAAAGTAGAGTTGCCGGAGCCGCAGGTCGTGGAAATACCCGTGTGCTATGGCGGCGAATTCGGGCCGGACTTGAAAGATGTGGCGGAGTTGCGTGGAATGACCGACGCGGCGGCCATCGAGCTACATTCCTCGCGTACTTATCTTGTTTATTTTTTGGGATTCGCGCCGGGCTTTGCCTACCTCGGGGATGTCCCGGAACAGTTGGCGACGCCACGTTTGACGACGCCGAGGAGAAGCGTGCCGGCGGGAAGCGTTGGAATTGCGGGCAGACAGACTGGCGTGTACCCCATTTCCACTCCGGGCGGCTGGCGATTGCTGGGGCGTACACCGGTCGCGATGTTCCGCCCCGAAAAGGCGGAGATGAGTCTGTTGCGCATCGGAGATCGCGTGCGCTTTGTGCCGATTTCGCCGGAGAAATTTGCGAAGCTGAAATTGGAGAACGCATGAGCCTGATCGAAGTGCGGGCTCCGGGGTTATTAACGACGGTGCAGGATTTTGGCCGAGAGGGGTTTGGGCCAATGGGCGTTTCGGCATCGGGAGCGGCGGATCCAGTTGCGCTGCGGGTGGGGAATCGATTGGTTGGGAATGCGGAGGGCGCCGCAGGGTTGGAAATGACTTTGATCGGCGGATCGTTTTTGTTTCGAGAGCGGACCGTCGTGGCTCTTGCGGGCTCAGATTTCGGCGCGACATTGGACGATAAGCGTTTCGAGGTGTGGAGTTCGATCGAGGTCCAGCCCGGGCAAACTCTGCGAATGGGGCCAACGCGCTCAGGTGCTCGATGTTATTTGTGTGTGCGTGGCGGCATAGACGTGAAATTATTCTTGGGAAGCGCGTCCACACATCTATTAAGCGGGCTCGGCGGATTCGAGGGCAGGGCCCTGCGTAAAGGCGATGTCTTGAAGATTGGCTCCGCGGGCGGAACCTTTCGCACTTTTCGGAAAGCGAGCGTGGCGGCGAAAGCGATGGCCTGTCTGGCGCCGCGGAAAATCCTGCGTGTGACCGCGGGGCCGCAGAGCGATTGGTTTTCGCCGGAATCGCAGAAAGCGTTCTACACCGGGTCGTACTTTGTGGCGGAGGAATCGAACCGCATGGGTTTGCGGCTGGAAGGCGCGGCGATTGCCGCCGCTTCAAGCGGCGAGATGATTTCCGAGGGAGTGTCTCTGGGGGGAGTACAAATTCCTGCGTCGGGGCTGCCGATTATTTTGTTTGTGGAACAACAGACCACTGGCGGTTACCCGAAAATTGCCAACGTGATTTCCGCGGATTTGGCCAGCCTGGGACAGTTAAAGCCGCGCGATGAAATTCGATTCGTTCCAGCGGAACTGGAAACAGCGCGGACGCTTTTGGCAGAGCAGGAAAAATGGCTGGCGTCGAAGGAGTTGATTCTGGCATGAAGAACGCCCGGCTCAAGATCGATTTGAATTGCGACATGGGCGAGATGCCCGAAGCGATTGTCGACGGAACGCAGGAAGCGCTGATGCAGTCCATCACCTCGGCCAATGTGGCGTGTGGCGGGCACGCTGGCGATGCCGAGACGATGCGTCTGACGATCGAGCAGGCCCTCCGCCGCGGTGTAGCCATCGGGGCGCATCCCGGTTATCCCGATCGAGAGAATTTTGGGAGGCTGGAGCTAAACTTGGGCACGGCGGAGGTAGGTCAGTCCGTTTTTGAACAAGTGAGCGCGCTGGCGAGGGTGGCTAAGGCTTGCGGAGCGCCGGTGGTGCACGTAAAGCCGCATGGGGCGCTCTACAATCAGGCGGTGAAGAATCGCGAGCTGGCCGCCGCAATTGCCTCGGGCGTCGGGCGATGGAATCGCGACGTTGTGCTAGTAGGGCTGGCCGGCTCCTTGATGCTGGAGGTATTCCGGGAATCGGGGTTTACCGTGGCGGCGGAAGCTTTTGCGGATCGCCAATATGAGCCCGACGGGACATTGCGTTCACGCAAGTACGAGGACGCCTTGCTGCGCGATCCGGAAAAGGCCGCGCGGCAGGCTTTAGCAATGGTAGAGCGAGGGGTTGTGACCGCGAGCGATGGAAGCGAAGTTGCAGTCGCGGCGCAGACGATATGCATTCATGGAGATACGCCGGGAGCGACGGAGATTGCCGCAGAAGTGGCCCGGGTGCTGCGCGGGTCGGGCGTGACGCTCGCTGGGCTTCTCGAAAAATAGGCCGGTCCCTGAGCGAAGAAGAGAAAAGAAAAGATAAAAAACACAGAGAAACAAAGAGGTTTGCGGAGAGTTCGGATGGGGAGATTATTGGACCCGAGCGTCACGGGCGATGGCAATTATTGCTGTTTAGATTGCAAACCTCGAGATTGCCGAAATTGTCCTGCAGAACGCGGGCTTGCAGTTTTAGCGTGGGGACTTTGACCGCCCGGTAGGCGCGTGCGATTTCTCCGAGAGAAACAGCCCCTTTGTTCTTGGCATCTTCCTGTTCGGAAGCCAGTTGTTGTCGTCCCAGCGCGAGAGCGTCGTCATAATTCATGTACGCCGAAGGCACGAACGGTCCATCGTTTTTCGCGTAGCCGATCTTCAAATCGGCCGGCGGTTCGTATCGCAGGGCTCTGATGTCCGCGCCATACTCATTTCCGCCGCCGCTGACGCCGCCCCACCCATTATTGGAAAACCCCTGGCTGCCCGTCGTATCGGCACCCTGATGATGGTGCTGCGCTTCTGCAGAGCTAGCCAAGAGTAGAAGGACAACAAAGAAGAGACTGGGTTTCATCGCCATCTCCCGAGCTTTCCGCCAATCATGCTCGCAGAAAAACTCTTTGGGAATCCGTGAAGGGGTAGCGGGGGGGACTCAGCTAACTGGCCCCGATTATACGACGAATTTCGAGAATGTCACGTTTCATTCCTTCACGGAAACTACTCTGAACCTGGATTTGCCGCTTTTAATGTAGCGGGAGCGGCGGAGTCAACTTGGCGGGATTGCCCCCATTGAGAAGAGCCGAGGGCGAAAACGGAGGGGCGAAAACAAGAAGGCGGGCGAAGTATCCGCCCGCCAAAGAGTTGCTACGAGTTCGAGGAAGCGAAGGGTGCTGCGCCCCCTAGATCGGCAAATTTTATTCGAATTTTTCGGTCATAACTGGGAATTGCAGCTTGGCCTTGGCCAGGGACTTCACCACGATGGCCTCGGCGCTTTCCGCAGTGGTATTGCGCGACGTAGCCATTTCGCTGACCAGGAGGTACTTCGCCCGCTCTAGCATTTTCTTTTCGCGGAAGGAGAGAGGCTTGCTGCGGCTGAGGGAAACGAGACTCTTTAGGACGACGGCGACTTCGAGGAGGGAACCGGTGCGCATGCGCTCGGAGTTTTCCTTGAAGCGGTGTTTCCAGTCGTGGTGCGAATTGAGCTTGCCCTTTTCAAGGAAGCCCAGGACTTTGCTGGATTCCGTGGAGCGAATTACGGAACGAAGGCCAACGGTTTCTGCGTTTGATTGCGGAACCATCACGCGCAGTCCGCTGGAAACGATGCGAATCATGAAGTAACGCTCGGTCCTACCATTCAAGACACCGTAACTAATCTGTTCTACAAGTCCGACGCCGTGGTTCGGGTATACGACCTTGTCACCGATTTTGTAGTCCATGGATTCTGATGCCCCCTGAGATACTTACAGAGTCTAAATGTATGTGTTGCAAGAGTCAAGATATATCCAGTGGAATCATGGAGTTAGGGAAAATTAGGTGCGAATTTGGCAGTCCAATTGCTACGGGTTGATTCGCCACTGAGAGAACAGCCGGGCAATGGATGGATTCTGGACCCGGGGAAGCCTAGCACTCTGAAACATGCGTTTCAGTCCTTGATTTCAGATGTTGCAATAGCGCCGCTCCTGAAAGTGCTGCCGCAATGCGGTAGAATGCGCGCGTGATACTACTGGCGCTGGACTCTTGTGATTCTCGGGGGAGTTTGGCCGTCTTGCGGGACGGCGCAGTATTGAAGCCGATCGCACATGAGGGATCCTCCGAGTATTCGTCCTGGTTGCTGCCGAATGTGGACGCCGCCCTCGGCGCCTCCGGTTTGGGGATGCGAGATGTAGACGTGTTTGCGGTAGCCGCGGGCCCAGGGTCGTTTACGGGAGTACGCATGGGATTGACGACGGTAAAGGCGTGGAGCGAAGTCTTCGGGAAAGGGATTGCGAGCGTATCGAGGCTAGAGGCGATGGCTGCGGAAGCGGTTCAGGGGAATGAGTATGTTGCGGCGTCCTTCGATGCCCATAGGGACCAAGTCTACGGCGGCCTATTTCTCCGGCAAGGGGCAGGATTTAGCTTGGTGGAACAGGAGATGGCTGCAGCGCCTGGTGATTTCATCCGTTGGGTTTCGCATCACACAGAGAAGAAGAGAGTGAGCTGGATTTCCATGGACCCGGAGAAGTTGACGGCGCAAGAGCCATGGCAAACCCGTGCCGAAGCTGGCGAGCGCGTTGAGACGAGCACGAGCATACTCGCGCCGGCGATCGGAAGAATCGGCTGGCAGCGCGCCCTCCAAGGACATTTGACGGATGCGTTGCGGCTGGATGCGGAATACGTGCGCCGGCCGGATGCCGAGGTTTTCTGGAAGGGTGCTGCGAGCCGTGCCCGATGAAACCATCCGCCCATGCCGTATCCGGCCGTTTGCACTCGGAGACGCGGATGCCGTGCGAGAGATCTTCCGGGAGTCTCCCCAGGCCGGAGCGTTGAATTCCGATTCCTACGAGCGGTCGCCGGAGTGGAGCGGACCGCTGGCGTTGGTTAGCGAGAGCGGTGGAGAACTTACCGGATTCTTGATGGGCAGAGAAGCAGCGGACGAAGCAGAAGTCTTCACGTTTGCGGTCGCTCCAAAATATAGACGGCAGGGGCATGGTGCAACACTAATTTCGGCAGCAATCGCGGGGATGCGCTCAAGAGGCGTTAAGAACGTCTTCCTGGAAGTCAGGGAATCGAATCTCGGAGCCATAGCGTTCTACGAAGCATTGGGCTTCTCCAAAATTGGTTACCGGAAGAACTATTACCGGTCTCCGGGCGAGGCAGCCGTTACCATGGGACGGAACCTAGGGGACTAGGACCAAATTCCCACAGGTTGCCACTTGACGCCGCCAATCCGAGTGATATCGTCTGTTCATGTAGTGTTCACAATTCAATTCGCGCAGTGTCAGGAGGAACGCATGGCAACCGCACAGCGGGCACCTCGGGACATACTCCTCGATACAGACGCCGACTATCAGCGTCTGGCCGAGCAGCACTCGAAATACGAAGCAGAATTGCACCGAATCTCCACCGCTACCTACCTCAGTTCAGAAGACCTCCTTGAAGAAATCAAGCTAAAGAAGATGAAGCTCCACTGCAAAGATGAGATGGAGAGGATTGCCCTGCGTATCCAACGCGCGCGGGCGCTGTACACGCAATAACGCCCGCCTATCCCGAAAATTCTGTCGTAGAATGGCCCTGCTTGCCCGCGAGTTCACACATCGGGCGACCCTGATGAGGTATATTCTCTGAAGTATGGTCAAAGAGGGCTATTACTTCGGGTTGCCGCTCCTCGTGCTGGGGGGTGCGGCCTATTTGGCGCAGTGGACGATCGTCGCGGTTGTGTTGGTGTGTCTGGCGTTATTTGTCTTTTCCTTTTTCCGCGATCCCGAACGCGTGATTCCCGCTGAGCCCGGAGCCATCGTTTCGCCGGGGGACGGCCGGGTTGTGGTCGTAACCGATGAGGAAGACGGAGGGCGGCCGGGAAAACGGATCAGCATTTTTCTGGCAGTATGGAATGTGCATGTCAATCGCGCGCCAGCGGCGGGAGTCATTACAAAGATGGAGTACCGGCCCGGCAAATTTCTTGCCGCCATTCGCGAGCGGGCGTCGATGGAAAACGAGCAAAATGTGTTTACGCTTTCCACCGATGCCGGTGACATGGTGTTCAAGCAGATTGCCGGATTGATTGCGCGGCGCGTGGTCAGTTGGAAGCAAGAAGGCGAACGAGTCGCACGCGGCGAAAGAATCGGCCTTGTACGATTTGGCTCGCGAGTCGATGTTTGGATGCCGAAAGATGCGGAGATACTGGTTCGGGTTGGAGAAAATGTGCGGGGCGGCTCGAGCGTACTCGCGCGCTGGCCGGCCAAGCCCGTTAGCTCGCATCTGGGCGATCAGCAAGCTTCGGATGTAGACACGAATGTTTCTGTAGTGGGGAAGCAAAAGTAAGCCATGGGCCCAATCGAACAGCACGAGATTCCGTTTTCAGGCCGGCGCAGCCGCAATCCGTTGCGAAGGCGAGGAATTTTCTTACTTCCGAGCTTGTTCACAGGCGCAAACCTGCTTTGCGGTTACTACGCGGTTGTAGCATCGCTCGCCGGCGGCTGGGAAGACTTTGACCACGCCGCGAAAGCTATTGGCTTGGCCATTCTGTTTGATTCGCTCGACGGGCGCGTAGCTCGTATGACCGGAACGAACACGGAATTTGGCGTGCAATTTGATTCCCTGGCGGACGTTGTCAGTTTCGGAATCGCCCCGGCGGTAATGGCTTTCGCATGGGGCGTGAAGAGTTTGCCCGACCAGGGCTCTCAACGGTTCGAACTGGTCAGCCAATTGGGCTGGGTTTTCTGCCTTGCGTTTCTAATCTGCTGCGCCTGGCGGTTGGCGCGTTTCAATGTTCAGGGCATGGCGCCGGGAGGTTCCAAGAATTTCGTAGGCATGCCGACGCCCGCGGCCGCAGGAGTCATCGCCGCCCTCGTCCATGGATTCAAATTCCCCTTACACGAGTGGCGGTGGTCCGTCGCCTGGTTTGCGCTTGCAGGCGTCCTAGGCGCTCTGATGACCAGCACAATCCGCTATTACAGCTTCAAGGATATTCCGTGGACACGCAAGCAGCCTTCGCTGACGATCGTCGCGGTCTGCCTGCTGATGGTCGTCATTTGGAGATTCTCCGAATATGCCTTGGTGATCTTCGCTTGCACCTATGCGGCTGCGGGCGTAGCCCTGCATGTCTTGCGTTTTTTCCGTCATCGGCTGGTCTCCCGGACCGTGTGATTCATGCCATCGCTTGAACGGGGCTCCAATCGGATCGTGATTGCCGGTGCGTCATCGCTACTTGGGGCGGAGCTGCGTTCCTTGCTGGAAGAAAGCCGCTTTGCCGGAGCCGAATTCCGCCTGGTGGATGAAGAGCTTGCCGCTGGAACCTTGACCGAAGCGGGGGGTGAGCCGGCGGTGATTCAACCTGTCGAAGAAAGCACCTTCGAGCGCGCTGGCAAAGTGTTTTTCACCGGTTCGGCGGAGTTTACTCGCGCAAATTTGAGCGCAGCCAAGACCTCTAGTGCGAAAGTCATCGATCTGTCGGGAGAGAGTGCGTCGAATGACGCCGCGGTGAGCTGGTTTCCAAAGCTCGATTCGTTGCATGACAGAAAGTTTCCGGCTGAGGCCAGCGTCTTTGGGATTCCTTCTGCGGCAAGCACAGTCGCCGCTTCTTTGGCGTTAGGACTGTTCAAGATCGGCGTGTCGCGGCTCGTGGTGATTTGCTTCCAGGCAGTATCGGAAGCCGGCCGCGCGGGCGTTGAAGAGCTGGAGAGCCAAACGGGCCAGCTTTTGTCCTTTCAAGGAATGGGGCAGCCAGTGTATGACACGCAGGTGGCGTTTAATCTTCTGGACCGGTTTGGCGCGGGCAGCAAACACAAGCTAAGCGCCGTGCGCGAGCGCCTGCGCGCGGAGACGAAGGCGTGCATGGGCAAGAAGTCCGTCATGCCGGCTTTGCAACTGATCCACGCTCCGGTTTTTTATGGCACGGCGTTCTCAGCGTGTGCGGAACTCGCTCCTGGAACCAAAGTTGACCAAATTGCCGCGGCTTGCGAAGAGGCGGGATTCATCGTACAAGCGGACGAAGGTGCCGGGCCGAGCAACGTGAGTGTGGCGGGAGAAAAAGTGGCGCATCTGGCGAAGCCGGAAGAAGATCCCGCGCGATCCGGCGCCTGGTGGTTTTGGGGCGCCGCGGATAACATCCGTATGCCAGCGGCGAACGCCGTGAAGCTTGCGGAGATGCTGCCATGACCGGACCTCGCGTCTTAACGCTCGTGATGGTGACCGCGTTCTTGATTTTCGGCTGCGGCTATCACGTGGCGGGCCACAATTCGACGTTGCCGAAAAGTATTCATGTGATCGCTGTCCCAGCCCTGGAGAACAAGACGACCAGTTATCGGCTGGAGCAAAAACTGACGGCGGCGACGGTGCATGAGTTTTTGGCAAAGACCTCCTACAAGGTCGTGTCGAATCCCGAAGACGGCGACGCGGTTCTGAGAGGCAAAGTCTTGAGTCTGGAAGCCGTGCCACTGCTGTTTGACACCACGACGGGCCGCGCGACGACCATGCTCGTCACGGTGAAATGCGAAGTGACCTTCACGGAGAGCGCAACACAAAAGGTTCTCTATCACACGGACAATTTCGTTTTCCGCAACGAGTATGAGATCGCGGCCAGCACGGCCAACAGTGCCGGCCAAACCGACTTGACCACCTTGAAGAACTTTTTCGAAGAGCAGGACCCCGCACTGGATCGGCTCGCGCAGGATTTTGCAGCGCATTTGGTGGCGGCGGTCATCGAAAACTATTAGGCGTACCGGGAGCTCGAAGCATGCCGCAGGTTTCCACGGCAGAATTGGTCGCAAGGCTGGAGCGCGGAAAAGCGATTCCTGCGGTCCTACTGCTTGGCGAAGAACCCTATCTGCGCGACGAGTGCCGCAAGCAGTTGATCGAGCGGTTTGTGCCGGAGGCAGCTCGCACCTGGGCCGTTTCCCGTTACTCCGCGGGCCGCGGTGAGACCCAGGCAGCGCTGGACCAGTCGCAAACCATGGCGATGCTCTCGCCGCTGCAAGTGGTCTTCCTCGAAGAAGCAGAGGCCATCGAAAAGCTCGGCGAGAAAAACCGGGACGAGGCCGTGGCGCAGCTCGGCGCATACCTCGGTAATCCTGCGCCGTTCACAGTGTTCGTCGTGGAAGCAACGGGCCTGGATCAGCGCATGAAGCTCGGGAAGATGCTGGCGGAGAAAACGCTGGTGGTGGCGTGTAGGCTTGGAGACAACCCGGGAGAACGGCAAGCGGCGGCAGTCGCGTTTGCGCGAACCATCGGGAACGAACAGGGAGTCGAGTTTGAGAAGGGCGCGGCGGAGGATTTGGCGGAGTTCGTGGCGGCGGATCTGATGCGTTTGAAGACGGAGGTCGAAAAACTGTCCACGTTCGCGGGCGAGAAAAAGTTCATCAGCAGGAATGACGTGCGCTCCATGGTGGTCTCCGAAAAGACGACGACGGTCTGGGAGTTGGCCGACCTTTTGGCGGCACGAAAATCCGCCAAGGCGCTGGAATTTCTGGATCGCTTGCTGCGCGACGGCGAGCAGCCGCTATCGATGGTCGGGGCCATGGCGTGGATGTACCGCAAACTGATCGAGGCCAGCGAAGTGAAAGGCGCAACCAACGGCTGGCAAGCGGCGCGAGCGCTGGGAATGCGTCCCGAGCAGGCGGAACTCGCGCTACAAGCCTCGCGCAAAATTCCCAAGGCGCAACTGCTCGCCGGCCTCCGCGCGCTGCAAAAGGCGGATGACCGCCTCAAGGGCGGCGCAGAGGATGAGCGTGCGGTCATGGAATTCTTGGTGATGGAGTTGACAGCAGGCTTTTTGGCTAGCGCGACGGCGAGATGAAGCGGCCGCCAGACTTTTTGATCTGATTCGGGAACCAGAAGAAAAAAGGGGCGACCGGATGCGCGGTCGCCCCTTTACCTTGAAGAGGGTTAGAGTTTAGTGTCCGAAGCCGCCATGACTGCTGAAGTCGAACAAATCAAACAGGTCGCTGATGGCCGGGCTGTTAAGCGGCACATATTCATTGCTCGGGGCAGTGACCGGGTTGGGGAAATTGTCCCGGCTGCGCGAGGTGACTGGAGGCAAATTCCAGTTTCTCTCGATGAACTTGAGGATCGAGACATGATCCGCATAGCTGTGCGAGATATGTCCCGGCTTAAGGTAAGGACCCACCGCGAGGAAGATTATCCGGGTGCCGTCGCCGAAGAAGTCCAGTGGCTGGACGTAACCGGAGTCGTAGTAGCCTCCGCCTTCGTCCTCGGTAATGAAGATCGCCGTATCCTTCGCGTAGGGGGAAGCCTCTACTTGGTCGACGATTTTCTTGGTGAACCCTTCGAACAGGTCGAGCTTTGAAGAAGCCGGGTGGCCGTCAACGAACCCGCTCGGCTTTACGATGGAAACGGCCGGGAGCGTGCCGTTCAAGATGTCACTGTAGAGATTCTCAGTGTCTTGAATATGGGCATCGCGAATGGAGTTGTTGGCCATGATGGACGTGTCGTACTGGAACGGATTGCAGATGTTGCAGTACTCGTCGGCCTGACCCTTAGCGATCGTTACGCCGATCCCATTGGGTGAACCCACTGCTCCGTAATTAATTTGGTAGGGATCTCCCGGTAGGCCGTTGGGATTGAGTTCGGATTTGGGCTGAGGAGTGTAACTGGGCGCGCCAGAGTAGGCATTCCACTGGTCGCCGTAATACTTCCAGGAAATGTTGTGGGCCAGCATGGTGTCACCGATGCTGGGCGTCGAAGACGGCGGAATAGTGAATACCGTGTTCGCTGGGCCGGGATCGGTGTAAGCGTTGGCGCCGTTCCCGAAGTAGCCGGGGTTGTAGTTGTTCAGAAGATAGTAGTGTCCCGCTTCGCAGCGAGGATCGATGGGCCGAGGCAAGGACCGCAAATACTTCACAATCGGTCCCACCCCGGGTTGCGTCGGGTCCGAGCAATCGCTGTAAGAGCCGCCGCCCGAGGACGGTGAGCCGAAAGATCCGGCGCCGTAGCCGTCTTCCGTATACCAGTTGTTTGTGCTTCCCGCCGGGTTCGGGTTTTCGACCTCATCCACAACCCCCGCGTTTACCGTTCCCGTGCCCGCTTCGACGTTGTGAGGTGCCGGGAGTGCGTGGCCATTGCCGTCGCTGAACCAGATCGCGTCGCCGTGCCCGAACATGATGTGGTTGGCGCCCGTGCCGCCATTTACGGACTGGTGGAAATTGTCGCTCATAGCATAGTTATCAGCCAGGCTCTTGAAATAGGGCGCGTCGCCTTGCTGCACGTTGTAAAAGCCAAGAGCTGTCGAGCCTTCGCCCGTGGTAGCTGCGCCTACTGCGTATTCTGTGCTGAAGTTGGACGGCTGTGTTGTGCCGTTGGTTCCGGCGCCGACGGTTACCTCAACCCAAGAGAAGAGCTTGGCGTCGCAACCGGATGGATTTTCCCAACTCGCGTGCTCTTCGCTGCAATTCAACTGTTGCCACATCTGGTAGAAGCGATGGACCGGGCTCGCCGCGTAGTCCGTGTAGACGAAGCTGCTGCCGTTGGTCAACTGAAACGGGCCGGCTGGCAGGGCATTCACATTCGCAATGCGGGTGTCGGGAGTCTTGCCCGGCAGACCGCTGCCTCCGATGAGGAGAGACGGGTAGTAACCGCTGGGCAATCCGTTTTCCGATTCCTCGGCGAGCGTGAGGCTCGCGGCGCACTGGGACTCCGGTGTGCCAGCAGCGCAGGCGTTCGGAACGTAGGAGACACTCGGACCGCCAACGAGCGGAGCCGGAAGTTGATTTTTCGGGAACTCCGTCTTGTGCGGGCTCAACAAGAATGCATCGGGGGTGCTGTCGGTCGCCGCGAGCTGATGAGCTTTATCGAAATTCGGGCCAGGGATTGCGTTCTTATTATGGTCCAACTTGACGATGCCTTCTGACAGGATGTTATGTACCGTTTCCCCGGGTTTCGGAACATAGGTGGCGAAGACGTGGTCGAAGCTGCGGTTTTCGCCGATGATCACAATGACGTGCTTGATGGGCGAGGTCGTGCTGTTGTCGGAGCTATTCTGTTTGTGGGCTGGTCCCGCCAGAGCAGTGCCAATCGTGAACTGGAAAAGCGCAACGGTCGCGAGGACCTGGCGAGCGGTCTTCCACGCACTGGATGCAAAATGCTTGAGATACATTCAACCTCCCTTTTCTTGGTGGATCTTTACTGCGGGCTTTATTAGTAGCCTCGGGGTATTGCGGCAGGATTTTTCTTCCGTGAATGGAAGAACAAAGTGAGGCAAACAATTTGTTACGGGAACATTGCAGTTTGATTTTTGCGGCTGCGGATCCGATCTAGGCGCTGGCGACTTACCTGGTCGCACGGAGTGCGGCCGCGGCAGGCTTTCTAATTAGAGAGTTATTTGTCGGCTGTGCGGCTCCGAGGAGGGGTCTTCGCTTTTTCTCCGCGGCCGGTGCTTCCAAAGGGCTGGGGATGATCGGCGGGCTCGACGCGTATCAGGCCCATCATTCCGCCATCTTCATGTTCCAAAAGATGACAGTGAAAGACGAAAGTACCCACCGCGCCCGGATCTCGAAAATCCATGCGCAGCTTTACGCTGGGGTAGGCAAGCATTCTGTCCGTATAAAAGGGCACGTTGACGGTGTCACGAAGAAACGGTTCGTTCACCGGAACGCCGGACCATTCGAGCATCATGAAGTGGATTTGATGAATGTGAAACGCGTGCAGTTCGGTGGAGCGGTTCTCGATGATCCAATCTTCGACGTCGCCTTGCTTCACCACGATATCCGGCACTTGAGAAGAAGGATCAAACGCCTTGGGAGTTTCGCCATCCACGGTGATGAAAAAAGTCGTCGGACTGTTGGGATCATTCGGATCGAGAAACTTTTCAGAGAAGTACAGCTTGCGCGTACGCGCGGGAGTCACACCGCCTAGCCAGGGAAGTGCGGTGGGAGGAAGCGGCTCGGGCGCGGCGACAAGCGTGGAACGAGGCTCGGGCGCGTCGGACGCAGTTGTGATTGTCGCGAGCGCGCGGTTCGGGTCGTTTTCACCTCCGACGCCGGTGTCGACGGTACGCGTCACGAGCAATCCGGGCACGCCGGAAGTCGGGCCTGTCACGATAAATTCCACACGGCCGCCTGGCGGAACTCCGATGTGATTCGCCCATATGATTCCATCTCCCGGACCGCCATTCGCGTTCAGTGGTGCTCCGTCCAGTGCGACGATGCCGAGCATCTGCGGCGCGTGTTTGAAGAGCACCGCCAGATTGAGATAGGTGATGGCCGAAGCGTTCAAGACGCGCCAGAGCTGGCGTTCTTCCGGCTTCATTTTTATTTCTGCGGGCGGATAGTCGGGGTAGGGAACCGGGACGAAGTTTATCGAGAGATCCTTGGCCGGCTTGCCGAATCCGGTGCCATTGTTGCCGGCGTCTCCGTCGCGATCTACCAGATTGCGGGGCACGGCCGGTTCCGACTTGGAGGGCGGAGAGTCCGGATTTGCTAAATTTTGATCGCGAATAACAATGACTCGCTCGGGCAATCCTGCCAGCTGGCGATTCGCGCGTTCAATTCCTTCGATGATGAGAGCGCCGGAAGCTCCGCCAAGGACTTGCGCTTTGCTGAAACCGTGAATGTGCGGGTGATACCAATACAATCCGGGCGGTTCGTTGGCTGGCACACGGAAGCGGTACTCGAACGGCGCGTCGCTGGGCTGGATGGACGTTTTCAAGACATCGTCTTGATGGCAGACCGGCGGGACGGTTAAGCCGTGGAAATGGAGATTTGTCGAGGTCGCGGTCATGGCCCCGCTCTGACAGGGATCGCCATTCGTCAGCGATTTTGCGTGAGCGTGGATGGCTGACGCGTTGGCATGGCCGGAATCGCTCAAGTCGTTTTTAAGATTGAGGATGAGGAGATCGCCTGGGTTCAAGCGCAACGTCGGCGATTGGTTTCCGTGGCTGTCGATGAAGCAGTAGCGGGTCGAACCGCCGGACTCGGTGGCGTTGCGCTCTGTGAGATCGACTTTGAGGACCCCGTTTTGGCTCCGCAAATCCGCCGGTTCCGGAACGGCGCTGCCGGCCGAAGGACGCGGGCAGGCATTCCGAGGATCCTCCTGCGCGCGGCAAGATCCGTAAATGGGTGCAAACAGCAGGGCCGTCAACAAAACCGCTTCAAACTTGAGCGCAATGAGCATGAGCGAGCGAAGAGAAAGGTCAATAAGGATCGAACCGAACCGAAACATGGCTTGAATTATTCCCCGATGGAGGCGTTTGGGAGTGGGAGCCAAGCGCCCAACAAGAAGGTTATCTCGGAATGGTTAATGGAGCGTGACTGGGTGGTGAACAAAGGCTTCCAAGCGACAGCTCCGAAAAACGAAAGGCGGGCCTAGGCCCGCCCCTACAGAAGAATCCATTTGGTGCTCCGAAAAGCTACTTCGCAGCTTTGGCTGTGAGGCCGTTGAAGGCCAGCGTGAGGCGCGACTTGTAACGGTTGCCGGTGTTTTCGTGCAGCACGCCCTTGGTGATGGCCTGGTCGATCGCGGACATCGTGGGGTGGAGAAGATTGCCCGCGGCGGTGGCGTCAGCGGCGGTAATCGCCGTGCGCAAGCGGCGCATCAACGTGCGGACCCGGGTGCGGTTAGCGCGATTCACATCGGCTCGTTGACGAGCTTGCGCCGCTCGCTTTAAAACCGACTTTTTCTTCTTCTTGATTTTGGTAGCCTGTCCCTGGGCCATCTATTGCTCCTTTTGGGTATC
Source organism: Verrucomicrobiia bacterium (assembly GCA_035571045.1). Taxonomy (GTDB): domain Bacteria; phylum Acidobacteriota; class Terriglobia; order Acidiferrales; family UBA7541; genus Acidiferrum. The sequence continues at coordinate 39,147 of DATMKS010000090.1, read as the reverse complement.
GCTCAAACATTTAACGTTAAACGAGGCACCGAGCTTTGTCAAACAGGTGCAAGGGGAGAACAGGTGTGCGGAGGGCGTGCTACGAATTTGCGTTCCAGGCGGGAAGGCTCAGCGCGAGATGACCAGCCGTTGCTGTCACCCCTCTCTGTTTTTGTAAGCATTGATTCCAGAGGCTTTACGCGCGTTGTAAGGTGTTTAGAATCAATACTTAGGAGCTGCCACGGAAACGCTGATGCTAAAGAACTTACTTGCGCTGCGGCGGGCAAAACGCATCTTTTCCTGCAAGCGCGAAGAACAAGCGACTTAAGTGAAACTCGGCGTCTGCTAGAAACAAAAACGCCAGCGAGACGCTAGCTTCCCTGGACCCGGATACAATGATATACGATGCTATTATATAACAATGAGTAACTATCTGGCACGGGGAAATTGGCGTGAAAATCGGGGAGCCGAGCGGGTGTGATGTCCAAACCTAACAAACACGATGAGTTGCGGCTGCTGGTAAATTCACGGCACCCGATCATTACCGTGGAGACGGCGGAGGAAGAGCGCTTCGAGCAGTTGGTGCTGGAAGTGGCGGCCGAATTAGCGGTGCCGCTGTATGAATGGAGCGTCACGGCGGGGTTGTCGAAATATCACGGTGCGGCGATTTACAACACCGAGCAGCCGGAACAGGCACTGGCAAACATTCCCTTGATTCAGGGCGACGCGATCTTTTTGCTCAAGGATTTCGCGCGGTACTGCGACAACGATCGAATCTGCCGCCGCTTGCGCGACTTGGCGGAGAAGTTCCGCACCGTGCGGCGAGCCATCATCATTTCGGCAGCGTCGCTGCAGCTGCCGGCGGAGCTTACGTCGGAAGCGGCGCCCTTTCAGTGGGGCTTACCAACGGCGGACGAATTGTTGCCTGGTGTGAAGCGCGTGCTCGCGGAAGCAAACCGTGAGCAGCGTATCCCGGTTTCGCTGGACCTTGCAGGTATGAACCAGGCCGCGCGGAATCTTTCCGGGCTTTCCGAAGAAGAGGCCATACGCACTCTGCGGATGTGCATTCTGTCGAGAGGAAAAGCCGATGCCGGTCTGCTGGATGACGTGCTGGATGCCAAGCGGCAAGCCCTGAAGAGTGACGGCCTGATTGAGACAGTAAGGCGCGATGCGTCGTTTGGCGATGTGGCGGGGCTAAGACGTTTGCGCGAATGGATTGCCAAACGCAAAAGCGCTTTGACGCCCGAGGGGCAACGCTTCGGGCTGGTGCCGCCGAAGGGAATTTTGATTACCGGCGTGCAAGGATGCGGGAAGAGCTTGGCCGCGCGTGCGGTGGCGGGAGAATGGGGATTTGAACTGGCGCGGCTGGATGCGGGCGCTCTGTACGATAAATTTGTCGGAGAGAGCGAGAAGAAGCTGCACAAGGCGCTGGAATTGGCGCAGAAGCTCGCGCCGATGGTGCTCTGGATTGATGAGATTGAAAAGGCGTTTGCGTCGGCGGGTTCGAGCGGGGATGCGGATGCCGGATTGTCGCAGCGGCTGCTGGCGACGCTGTTGACCTGGATGCAGGACCGCGAGAGCGGCGTCTTTTTAGCGGCGACCTCCAACAACATTACGGTTTTGCCGCCGGAGATGATGCGCAAGGGGCGGTTCGACGAGATATTTTTTGTGGATTTGCCGAATCTGGAAGTGCGCGCCTCGCTCTTCGAATTGCATTTGAAGAAGCGCGGGCGCGACGTAACGGCATTTGATCTTAGGAAGCTAGCCGCGGGAAGCGAAGGCTTCTCCGGCGCGGAAATCGAGCAAGTGATTGTCGCCGGGCTATACACGGCGTTCGCAGAGAAGCAGCAGTTGACGACGGATGTGTTGCTCGCGGAGATTCGCGCGACGCAGCCGCTTAGTGTGACGCGGGCGGAAGAGGTCGAAGCGGTCCGTCAGTGGGCCAGGACGCGTGCTGCGCCCGCGGATTAAGCAGTGGCCTATCCTCTCTTGTCTAACATGCAAGAAGCAGGATTGTAATCGGCCTGTTAGGACGCCGTTCAGAGCTTCCGCGATTGCCGTAGCCTGGGCCGATGGACGAGGGTAGATGCAAGATGAGAGCTGCAATTCTAGTTATCGCGTCGCTTCTAGTTTTCACAGCGTGACCGCAGATGCACGACAGGCTCGTGGAGCAAGCCGAGGCTTTCAGGACATTTGTTGCCTATGCCGGGCAAACACAGTCGACGGTGACAAAGTAATCCATCACGTCGAAATCTCCTCCATACAGGATTGGGTGGGCATGGACTTGGTTCGCAGTATCAAGTTTGAGGGCGAGCGTATTGTATTGGCTAGATCACCGGCACTCGATGGCGGAAAAATCCAAACTTTCGAATTGATTTGGCAGCGTTTGCCCGCATGCTAATCGGGACCTAGTCGTGTGGTCCAACGAGACGACGAGCGCAACCGGATGGGGCTGCTCGCAACTGTCTACTGAAGAACCCCGCACTCCGGGGGGAGAGTGCGGGGCGGAAGTGGTGCTTACGCGCGGCATGCGCGTTCTGCCTAGTTGTGCTGAGGGAAGGAAAGCGGGAATTCGAAGATTTGATTGTCGACAAAGATGCGCAGGTTAAGCTGCTGGGAATTTTTGTCGCGCTCGAACCAGACGGACCCGGCAGATTTTTCGTGCGGCGCCAGGGTTCCTTCAAAGAGCGCGGAGGCCTGGTCGGGCAGAGCTTGTTCCGCTAGAAAGTTCGGAGCAGCGACAATGACAGTTCGCGTCTGAGGGGCGGCGGTGGTGTACACGGCCGAAGCTGGCGCGACGGCGCTGGCCGTCGTTGCATACACGAGATGAGTCCTCGTTTTGCCGAGATCCTCCGGATTTTGATAGCGGAGGGGGCGTAGCCGAGGCGTCAGCTCGTCGAGCGTGAAATTGGAAGGATTGTAGTGCACTTGCGCGCCGCTGGCGTTGGCGATGGCCACACTCGCCCGCAATTTCCAGCCGGTATCTTGCAGGGAAACCTGTACGGTGATGCCATTCGCGGTCAATGATTCGACCATGGTGCGGCCGTTATAGAAGTGGTCGGTCCCGGGAGCCCCCAATTGCCAGCGGGCGATGCCACTAGCGTTGTCGGCGGCTTCGACCGTGCGAGGAGCCGGGGCTGGCTTTGCGGGAGCCGCGCCGAGATACATTCGCGCGATATACCCAGTCTTACCGTCGGCGGTGCTGACTTGCACAGTGTAGCCGTCGGAGTCCGAGATGATCGCGACTAGTTCGCCGCAGTTTACGAGAGTGACGAGATGCAGCGGAAGAGCTTGTTCGGCGTCGGCGGTCACGGGAACATTTTGAACCCCGCGGCAAACCACCGTCCTGCGAAAAGCGCTGGCCGCTGGGGCAGCCGCGGTGCCAGAGTTCTCCGCCGCCCAAGAAGGCAAAGAGGCAGCCAAGCCAGCGAATGTACCCAGAATCAAGAGTTTATGTCTCATGTCTTTCTATTCACCCCTCAGTGATTAGAAGCTGCAGCAACTCTTCTCTATTAGCGTCGGTTGGCATCTTCTCGTTACAAAGGGTCTAGGGCCATAGCGCGTTCGTACCAGAGTACAGGTTACGAAAGGGGTGCACGGCGGCCCGCCGGCCGTCCCGGAAAGTTTGAATTGTACAGTTCTTTAGATGCCGAAACCCGTTGCTGGAGAGGCCCACAAGCTCCAGGTATTGTAACGAGCGCGTAACTTGACCATGGCGCGGGGGTGCGTTAGGGTGTAAGAAGTTTCTTCCTGAGTTGACTGTTGTATCGTCACCGATCGCGAGGAGGAATCCCATCGGCCACCCGGCTTCCCTAACAGGCAGACCTTCCACTTGGATGAGACGTACCGTTCACATATCCGGAAAAATTGAACCGTTCTTCGGCACGCTCGATGAGAATGTGCGTTTGCTGGAGGATTCGCTGCACGTGCGTACGCACTTGCACGACACGCGGCTGACCATCGAAGGCGATCAGGAGAGCGTTGACCAGGCCGTGAAAATCGTAGAGGAATACAACCACTTGACGCGGCACGGGCGGTCACTTTCCAGTACGGAAGTAAAATCCCTGCTGCGCGTGGCCACCGAAGAGCCGCACGAATCTCCACGAGGGATGTTCGAGCCGGCGCGGACGCGAGCGTTTGGAAAAAAGCAGGTCACGCCGAAAAACGCGAGCCAGAAGCGCTACATGGAAGAGATTGAGAAGCACGACATGATGTTCGGAATTGGGCCGGGGGGGACGGGGAAGACCTATATTGCTGTGGCGATGGCGGTGAGCGCGCTGCTGACCAAGCAGGTGAATCGAATTATTTTGGCGCGGCCTGCTGTGGAAGCGGGCGAACGGCTGGGATTTTTGCCTGGGACCTTGCAGCAGAAGATTGATCCTTACATGCGGCCGCTGTACGACGCGCTTTACGACATGCTGGATGCGGACAAGTTGGAACGATTTCTGGAAAAGGGAATTATAGAGGTTGCGCCGCTGGCGTTCATGCGCGGACGCACGCTGAACGATTCGTTCGTGATTCTGGATGAAGCGCAGAATACGACCAGCGAACAGATGAAGATGTTTTTGACCCGGCTGGGATTTAATTCGAAGGCTGTGATTACCGGGGACACGACGCAGATTGATTTGCCGCAGGGGAAAAAGTCCGGATTGATCGAGGCGCTGGAAGTGTGCGGAAAGATCGAAGGGATTGGCGTGGTGCAGTTCGGCGAGAAGGACGTCGTGAGGCACAATTTGGTGCAACAGATTATTCGTGCTTATGAAGAGTATGACGTTGCGCATCCGCAGCGCGGCGGGAATTCGGGAAGTAGCGCCGCGAGCAGCAAGCCGGTGACGGGAACTGCAGTTGAAACAACCGGGAAAGACCCGAATAGAGAAACGCAGCGAGCATGATTTGGAACCGCCAGCGTGCGGTCCGCGTCGCGCGGCAGCCCCTCGAAGAGTTCTTGCGCCGCGTAGAGAAGGGTTTGCATCTCGCGGGTTCGGACGTGACGGTTTGTCTAGTTAGCGATGCGGAGATGACGAGGTTGAACGAAGCTTTTCGCAAGAAAAAAGGGCCGACAGATGTGTTGTCGTTTCCGGCCGATAAAAAAAGACGGAAAAGAATTCACACAGAGACCCCGGAGAAACATCGAAGAAAGTCGGTGCCGGGCACGACAGAGAGTTATTTGGGGGATATTGCCATCGCGCCGGAGACGGCCCGGCGTTATGCAAAGAAAAATGGGCGAAGTTTGGGCGATGAGTTGCGAGTGCTGATTCTACACGGTGTCCTGCATTTGCTGGGCTATGACCACGAAGCCGACCGCGGCGAGATGAATCACATCGAGCAAAAAATGCGGCGAAGATTCGGGCTGGCATGAATACCTATCGATTGGTCTACATTCTGGGTGTCGTCCTCCTCGCCTTTGGCCTGCCCATCTTTTCCTACCTGACGCTGATCTATCGTGAGCTCGGGCGCATGAACACCGGGCGCGTCCACGAACATCTGGAAATCTTTGAAGCGGAGATCGAACCCAAGCTGCGCATCAAGCGCCGCAGCGGAGGCCGCACATTTCGCATCCTGGGACATTTCTGGCTGGCGTTCCTGGTGCTCGAGACAACGCGCGGCGTCTTCTACTTCGTATCGGGCACGTGGGAATCGCTGATCGAATTTTGCGTATTCCTGACGCTGGAAGTTGTGATCGCGATGCACTTCGTCCCCGACATGCTCCTGTACCGCACGACGGGCCGCTGGCTGCTGCCGTTGTTGCCGTTCATCCGGGCGGCCATGTGGATTGTGTGGCCGGTGCGCGTGTTTCTCGAAGGCGCGGAGTCTCTGGCGCGCATTTCGGAGCAAGAACCGGAAATGACACAGGAACAACGAACCGAGGAAAGGATCGAGGCGCTCGTGGAGGCGGCGGAGGAGGAAGGCATCATCGCCGCGGATCAGGCAGACCTCATCGAACAAGTCGTGGAATTCAGCGACAAACGGGTGCGCGAAGTAATGACGCCTCGGCCTGACATTATCGCTATCGCGGCCGAGGCCACACTCGAAGAACTGCACGCGAAGTTTGTCGAGAAAAAATTCTCGAAGATGCCGGTGTACGAGAATTCTTTAGATGATATTTTTGGCGTGGTGCACGCGCAGGACTTGTTGCATATCGCCGACCAGGATTTGCCGAAACGAAAAGTGCGCGAGTTGGTGCGCCCAGTGCTATTTATGCCGGAGACCAAAGCTGGATCGGAGTTGTTGCGGGAGATGCGGCAGAAGGGCCAGCCGCTCGCGGTGATTATCGATGAGCATGGATCGGTGGCGGGAATTGCGACGGTCGAAGATCTTGTCGAAGAAATTGTGGGTGAAAGGTGGAACGGCGGCAAGCCACCAGCGCCTGACGTGGTGCGCGAAGCGGACGGCGGGCTGGTTATGCGCGGCAGTATGGCCATTCGCGACGTCGAGGAGTTATTGGGACTAAGCTTTGGCGAGGACGCAGACGAGACGGTCACAACTATTGCAGGATTGCTTAGCCATGTTTCCGGTAAAGTGCCGGCACCCGGCGACAAAGTCGAGCTGGAAGGCTACCGCTTCGAGGTTCTGGAAGCGAACCAGAGAAAAGTGCTGCGGCTCAGGATCCGAAAACGGGTAGCGGCCGCGCCAGCGAAAGCACCTTCGTAAATCGCTAGCAGCTTTTTGCATTGAAACATTTGTTTCTCCTTGTAGGAATTCCTCCTCTGACGCGCTACCATGCGTGTGCCCGAAAGTGTCGATTCGAATGGAATGGCCGGTGTCCCGGCGGAGGCAGTGGAATGAGAACGGCCAAGATTGCGCATCGAATGATTTTTCTTGCGATGCTTTGCGGCAGCGTATGTGCCACGCGAAGCCTGGCGCAAGAGTCCGGCGCGTCCGCGCTACCAATCCCCAAGATGGTCTGGGGCGTGAAAATACCGATGCGCGACGGCGTGATGCTGAACGCGACGATATTTCAGCCGCTCGGACAGAAGGACCCGGTGCCCGTCATTTTCACGTTCACGCCTTACGTCGGCGACAGCTATACCGACCGCGCGATGTATTTTGCGCAGCATGGCTACGTGTACGCGCTCGTGGATGTGCGCGGCCGCGGAAATTCCGGCGGAGCCTTCGAGCCGTTTGCGAACGACGCGAAAGACGGCTACGACATTGTCGAATGGCTCGCGAAGCAGCCATACTGCAACGGAAAAGTGACCATGTGGGGCGGATCGTACGCAGGATTCGATCAGTGGACGACGCTGAAGGAGTTTCCGCCGCACCTGGCCACAATCGTTCCTGCAGCTGCGGCGCATCCCGGTGTGGATTTTCCGTTCGAGTACAATATTTTTGCTCCGTACGAAGAGCAGTGGCTGTCGTTTACGAGCGGCGTCACCGGGAATACCAGCCTCTTCGGCAGTTCTTCCTTTTGGGCAGCCAAAGCTCGCGAGTATTACGACCAGCATCGTGCGTTTCAGGAATACGATGGCATCGCGGGAAATCCATCCGCCGTGTTTCAAAAGTGGATGCGACACCCCATTCCGGATGCCTACTACGACGCGATGGTGCCGAGCCCGGAAGAGTACAAGCGCATCCAGTTTCCGATCCTGACGATCACCGGCCACTACGATGGGGACCAGCCTGGCGCTTTCACGTATTACAAACGCCACATGGAATACGGGACTATCGAAGCGAAACAGAATCATTATTTGATTATCGGGCCGTGGGACCACGCTGGGACAAGAACGCCGCGACGGGAAGTCGGTGGGCTGAAGTTCGGAGAAGCCAGCGTTTTGGATCTGAACCATCTGCACACCGAGTGGTACGACTGGACGATGAAGAGCGGGAAGAAGCCCGAGTTCCTGAAGAAGCGCGTGGCGTACTATGTGGTCGGAGAGGGAGCCGAGAACTGGAAGTATGCCGATAGTTTGGAAAATATTTCGAACGAGAAGCGCACGCTCTATCTTGGTTCCAGCGGCAACGCCGAGAGCGTATTTCAGTCCGGAACGCTTAAGGATAAATCCGCTGCGGGCGCATCGGCGGACAAATGGATATACGATCCGCTCGATACCAGGCCGGGAGATGCGGAGGTCGAGGATGACCTAGGCTTGACTTCGCAGCGGGCGGTGATGAATACCTACGGAAACGGCGTGATCTATCACAGCGAGCCGTTCAGTGAAGCTACTGAGATCACTGGTTTTCTGAAGCTGACGATCTGGCTGGCCATGGACGTTCCTGACACGGACCTCGAAGTGAATGTCTACGAAATTCTGCCGGGAGGGAGCTCGGTCGATTTGACCTCGGCGACCATGCGCGCGCGGTATCGCGAATCGCTGCGGCAGGAAAAACTTGTGACGCCCGGGAAGACGGAGAAGTACGTATTCGATAATTTCACATTTTTCTCGAGGCGCATCGCGAAGGGAAGCCGTTTGCGGCTGTTCGTACATTGCCCGAATTCGACTGCTGTGGAGAAGAACTACAACAGCGGAGGAGTGGTTGCGCTCGAAACCGCTAAGGACGCAAAGACGGCGCACATCACTCTGGCCCATGACACGGAACATCCGAGCGCGTTGGAGTTGCCAGTGGTAAAGTAGCGAGATGTCCAAGAAAAGACGATACACAGAGAGCACGGAGGCCAGAGAGAGCACGGAGAAGAGCGGAGCAGCCACCGAGACTAGCGATCGGAAGGAAAAGCACAAGTCGGGATTCGTGGCGATTGTGGGGAGGCCGAATGCGGGGAAGTCGACACTCCTAAACCGCCTGGTCGGCCAGAAGGTCGCGATTGTCACGTCCAAGCCGCAGACGACGCGCAACCGGATCCAGGGTTTTGTAACGCGGCCTGAGGGCCAAATTATTTTTATCGATACTCCAGGGTTGCACTCGCCGGACTCTGCCCTGGGGCGGCAAATGATGCACGAAGTGGCCGCCGCTTTGGAAGGCATCGACGTGCTTCTGTTGATGGTCGATGCCAGCCGCACACCCCCGCACGCTGACGACTTTCTTCTCGATCGCGCTAAGCGATTCACCGGAAAAACCATCCTGGCGTTGAACAAAGTGGACGGGCTTGCGAAAGAAAAGCTCTTGCCGCTCATCGAGGTCTATAGCAAAGCGTTCCAATTCACGGCCATCGTGCCAATTTCTGCTCTGAAGGGTAACGGATGCGAAGAGTTGGTCGGCGAGATTTTCCGTTTACTATCGGAAGGAGAGCCTTACTTTCCCGAGGACCAGGTCACGGACCAGCCAGAGCGTTTTCTGGCAGCTGAGATCGTCCGGGAAAAAGCGATTCAGGCCATGTATCACGAACTGCCGTATGCGCTCGCTGTAAAAGTGGACAAGTATGAAGACCTTCCCAAACTGTTGCGCATTGAAGCGACCATGAACGTGGAGCGAGACTCGCAGAAGAAAATCCTCATCGGGCGCAAGGGCGAGATGCTCAAGAAAATAGGCACGCAAGCGCGCAAGGAACTCGAAAAGTTGGTTGATAAAAAGATTTATCTGGGACTGTTCGTGAAGGTGGTTCCGAACTGGCGCGAGAATCCCCATAGCGTACGCGAGCTAGATTGGCACGCGCAACTCGAAGCTTTGAGTGAAGACGAACACGGCGAGGAGTAGCGCCGCCGCCCGGCGGCAGCGTGCGGTCCTAGTCCGGTGCGGCAATCCCCAGGGATTTCATCTTGCGGTACAGGTGGCTGCGTTCCAGGCCCAGGGCGGATGCGGTCTGCGTCATGTTCCAGCGGTGCTCCTGTAATTTTCGCAAAATGAATTCGCGTTCATAGGCGCTTCGCGCTTCGTGGAGCGTCGAGTAAGGATAGTCGGGACTCTGGGCCGCTCCCCGGAAAAGTTCGGGGGGCAGGTGATGCGGCTCAATCCGCGCCTGCGGGCAAACGATGACCAGGCGCTCGACGAGATTGCGCAACTCCCGCACATTTCCGGGCCAGGGATATCGCACCAGAATGTCCATGGCAGATGCGCTCAGTTCGCGTGTCTTCTTGCCATAGCCTGAGCTGAACTCATCCAGAAAATAGCGCGCCAGCGTGGGAATGTCCTCCTGGCGCTCCCGCAGCGGCGGCACGAAGAAGGGAATTACGTTCAGTCGATAGAAAAGATCCTGACGGAATGCGCCGCGAGTAATCTCCTGCTCAAGATTCTTGTTTGTGGCGGCGATCACGCGCGCATCGACAGTCATCGTCTGACTGGAACCCACCGGCTCGAAGCGCTGCTCCTCCAAGACGCGCAGCACTTTGGACTGCGTCCGCAAGCTCATGTCGCCGATTTCATCCAAAAACAGCGTGCCGCCGTCCGCCTTTTGAAACTTGCCGACCTTGTCCTCCGTGGCGCCGGTAAAGCTCCCTTTAATATGCCCAAAGATCTCGGACTCAATCAGTTCTTCGGGAATGGCCGCGCAATTCACTTCCACAAATGGCCCTTTGCTGCGCAGGCTGGCGGCATGAAGCGCGTGGGCGACGAGTTCTTTGCCAGTGCCGCTCTCGCCGTAGATGAGAACCCGGCCGTTGGTTGGCGCGGTGACGGCGATCTGCTGACGCAGCGCTTTCATCGGAACGCTGTCCCCGATGACCTGGTAACGGTGCCCGAGTTCGCTGCGAAGCAGCTGGTTTTCTTCCTGGAGCCTGCGCTGCTGCACGGCGTTGCGGACGAGGACAATGATTTTTTCGAGAGAGAGGGGCTTCTCGATAAAATCGAAAGCGCCGAGCTTGGTGGCGCGCACGGCTGTTTCGATGGTGCCGTGGCCGGAAATCATGATCACGGCCGGCGCGCGGGGAATAGCCTGAAGCCGGCTAAGGGCTTCCAGCCCGTCAAGGCCCGGCAACCAGACATCCAGGAGAATGACTTCGAGATCGCCCGAAGCGGCGCGCTGAAGCGCCTCTTCGCCGGAGGCTACTGCCTCGACGTGGTAGCCCTCATCCTTGAGGATCGATGAAAGCGATTCGCGAATGCCGGCTTCATCGTCGACCACCAGCAGGTGCGGCTTGGAAGTCATCGAGAGACTTCCGTTCCGTTGTGATCGGTGACGCCCGCGGGAGTGAGTTCCGCGGCAGGAAGCTCCACGAAGAATCGCGAACCTGCCGGTTGATTGTCCTCGACATGAATCGTGCCGCCATGCTCTGCCACGATGCGAGCGGCGATGGCCAGGCCCAGGCCGGTTCCGCGGTTTTTGGTGGAGAAGTGCGGAAGGAAAAGTTTGTCTTTGTCCTGTGGAGAGATGCCTTGGCCGGTGTCGGACACGCAAATCTCGACGGTTTCCGCGTCGGGATGCGCGCACGTAGAAATAAGGATTTCCCGAAAGGTCGAGTTTTCGAGGGCTTCCGCAGCATTATCAATTAAATTGACCACGACGCTGCGAAGCAGCCCGCCATCCGCGCGAACCGTCGGCAGGTTGTCCCCAAGAGCGGTTCTGAGCGTGATGCCGTCGAGACGCCCGGAAAAGACTTCTACCGCTTCGTGAACAATCGTGTTTGCGTTGGTGGGCGCGAGCTTGGCGGTGGGGAAGCGGACGAATTGAGAGAATTCGTTGACGAGCGCGGCCAGCGTCGCAACTTCTCGTTCGATCAAGCGCGAACACTCGTGCACGAGTTTCGTCAGTTCGATGTCACGCGGAGGTTTGGATTCAGTAGCCTCGCGGCGATCGAGAAAACGGGATAGTCGCTGCGAAGAAAGCTGAATCGGCGTTAGCGGATTCTTGATCTCGTGGGCGATGCGCCGCGCGACTTCCTGCCACGCCGCCGACTTTTGCGCACGCAGCATTTCGGTGAGGTCATCAAGGACCAAAACGTATCCGGAGTTGGCGCGGCGCGGGCCTAGAGAACTCGCAGTTACGGCAAGGTGCAAGACGCGGCCAGCGACGACTGTCTCGATTTCGCGTGAGACAACGCCCATGCGCAGCGAGCGCCGCATCAGAAGTTGCAGGATGCGGGATGCCTCGGGACCGAGAAGTTCGTCAAGGGATTGCGCGTCCCGGGCATTGCCGCCGAACATCCGTGTCACGGCCGTATTGGCGCGGAGAATGGCGCCGCTGGCGTCGAGCGAGATGACCCCCGTCGGGATGTTCTCGAGAACCGTTTCCATCAATTGCCGCCGCCGCTCGAGTTCCTGAACCGCCTGCTGCAAATTTCGCGTGAACTGATCGATTTGCGAGCGGTTGTCTCGCAACTGAGTCGTCATAGTGTTAAACGAACGCACCAGGACGCCGAGCTCGTCGTGCGCCTGCTCAGGAACCTGATAATCGAAGTTGCCAGAAGAAATTTCGCGTGTGCCTTCGGCAAGCGCTTGAATGGGGATGGTGACCTGTTTCGCAAGGAAGAGGGCCACCCACATCACGGCGGAAAGCAAAAGTACGGTAAACAGAAGCAAGATGAGCAGCATCTGTCGCTTCAGCGCACGCAAATCCTGCTTCTCCTGATTGTATTCGCGGGTCTGAGCCTGAATTTCAGTGAAGCGCGTCAGGAAGTTCGGTGTTGTTCGGTACGCCGCGACGGTATACCCGGCAGTCTGGCCATCCTTTACGTTCGGAACCCGCACCGCAAAATAGTCTTTGCCGCCGGCAGCCCAAACTTCGACGCCGCTCGGCATAGTCCGCACAGGTTTGCCCAAAACTCCCATTTGCGAACAGATCGGTGTTCGCTGTTCGTCGGACTGGTTTTCGCAGACCACTCCGCCGCGCGTGGAGTTGCCATCTTTGTCTAATATCCACACGGCATCTGCGCCTCTTGTAAAAGCGTGTTGCAACTTCTCCTCGATGGAGGGCGCAGCATCGTTCTGAACCTCCGCCGCCATCCGGCGCAGGCGCGGCAATTGCGCCCGCCCGAAATCGTTCATAAGTTCTTGTGTTTTCTCGGAGGCGATTTCCAGCGGCCGCGGGAACCATCGCAAAAGGGTGCGGTTGATCAGCGAGTAGCTCACGATAAACATGAAAATAATCGGCAGCAGGGAGATGGCCATGGCGCCCACGACCATCTTCGTTTTGAACCGTGCGCCGAGTTGCTCGCGGCTGGTCTCGGCCCACAAGCGGAGAACGGTGCGCCCCAGAATGAGGCCAAATACCAAAAGCGCGGCCGTAATAAAGCTCGAAACGGCGTACAAAGGCATCAACGTACGCCAGCTCTTCGGTTCGAACGGGACTTCGAGCGAGCCAAACGTGAAAACAGCGGCAAGCAGCAGTGTGACCAGAATCCCGCCGATGACCAGGCTCCAGCGCTGTTTGGAATCGAGACGACTCATGCCTTGACCACCATCATTTCAGAAAAGAAAGCAGTCCACGAAGTCTCCGTCGAGGCGTTTGGCTCCGCATTCCTCTGTCCGAGCAGCCCAAAAATAAAATCGTAACCGTTACCCGGGGTAAACCAGCTTCTAAAGCCGCGTTTCCCCGGTATGCGCGGACACTTTCTGCCAGCTTCTCGGCTCGGAGAATTTAGTCCTCGCACAATCAGGTACAAAGCCTCTCTCTCGCACGATAGCCACCGCACCGAAGCAAGTCAAGAACGGCACCTGTCCCTCGTTCGAGGAACCTGACCGTGTGGGCAGGTATTAGCCATTTCAGAACTTCCTTCTAATTTCCGCGTACCTTCGCCGCCCGCGTTTGCTATGTTGACTCTGGGTGCAAACCGGCAGGGAGTGCTGCGGATGTCCGTCCGTTTGGGCGAGATACTTATTAAAGAAAGCCTGATTACTCAGGACCAGCTCCAGAAGGCGCTCGAATTTCAGCGCGCCAATGGTGGCAAGCTTGGAAGCTGCCTGACAAAGATGGGCTTCATCACCGATGATGACATCACCGGTGTGCTCTCGCGGCAGTACGGCGTTCCTTCCATCAACCTGAAGTATTACGAAATCGATCCCAACGTTATCAAGCTTATTCCTCAGGACACCGCGCTTCGCTACCAGGTCATTCCGCTGTCGCGTGTAGGCTCCGTTCTCACCATTGCGATGACCGATCCCACGAACGTCTTCGCCATGGACGACATCAAGTTCATGACCGGGTTCAACGTGGAACCGGTCGTAGCCTCCGAATCGGCGATTGGGGAAGCCATTTCGCGTTTCTATGGTGGCACGGAACAGAACACCGAAGAGCTAAGCAAAATGATGAAAGACCTGGTTGACGAAGACCAGGAACTCGAGCTGGCTGCCGAAGAAGCCGAGCTTGATACCGCGACTCTGGAGAAGGCCGCCGAAGAGGCGCCCATCATCAAGCTCGTCAACCTGATCTTGACGGACTCGGTGAAGCGAGGCGCGAGCGATATTCACATTGAACCCTACGAACTCGAAATGCGCGTCCGGTTCCGCGTTGACGGCCAGCTCCAAACCGTCATGACTCCGCCGCTCCGCCTAAAAGACGCCATCACCAGCCGCCTGAAAATCATGGCTAAACTGGACATTGCCGAAAAGCGCCTGCCGCAAGACGGCCGCATCATGATCAAGTACAAGGCCGACGGCAAAAAGAAGGAACTCGACTTCCGCGTCTCGACCGTCCCGACTCTCTACGGCGAAAAAATCGTACTCCGGCTCCTCGACAAGGAAAACCTTCGCTTGGATATGACCAAGCTGGGTTTCGAGATGGAGTCGCTCAAGAAATTCGAACGCAACATTTTGCAGCCCTACGGCATGGTACTGGTCACCGGCCCGACCGGTTCGGGCAAAACCAATACTCTCTATTCCTCGGTCGCGCGCCTGAACACTGTCGATACCAACATCATGACGGCTGAAGATCCCGTCGAATTCCAGTTGGCTGGCATCAACCAGGTGCAGATGAAGGAACAGATCGGCCTGAACTTCGCCGCTGCCCTGCGCGCTTTTCTGCGCCAAGACCCCAACATCATTCTGGTAGGCGAAATCCGCGACTTTGAAACGGCCGAAATCGCGGTCAAGGCCGCGCTCACAGGCCACTTGGTGCTTTCGACGCTGCACACCAACGACGCTCCCTCCACCATCAGCCGCTTGATGAATATGGGTATTGAGCCCTTCCTTGTCGCGACTTCCGTAAATCTTATTTGCGCGCAGCGCCTGGTGCGGCGCATCTGTTCGAATTGCAAGGAAGAACTCGAACTGCCCGAGCAGGCTTTGATCGACGCAGGCTATTCCCCTGAAGAAGTGAAGACAACCAAAATCTATCACGGCAAGGGCTGCAATACCTGCAACAAGGGCGGGTACAAGGGTCGCACTGGTTTGTACGAAGTCATGGAAATCAACGACGAGCTGCGCGAATTGATCCTCGTCGGCGCATCCGCCCTGGAGCTGAAAAAGAAGGCGATCGAGCAGGGCATGATC
This sequence comes from Verrucomicrobiia bacterium, assembly GCA_035571045.1. Classification (GTDB taxonomy): domain Bacteria; phylum Acidobacteriota; class Terriglobia; order Acidiferrales; family UBA7541; genus Acidiferrum. The sequence goes on along the minus strand of DATMKS010000090.1, from coordinate 23,913 downwards.
ACGCTGCGCCGAAGCGGGCTGGTTAAGTGCGCCTTGGGACAGACGACGATGGAAGAAGTTTTGCGCGAAACGGTGTTATAGGAAAAAGGTGAAGAGATGGCCGGGATTACCCTGAGCGAGTTGCTCAAAAAGATGATCGAAATGGGTGGCAGCGACCTCCATATCACTACGAACAGCGCACCTCGGGTACGCGTGCACGGGCACTTGCGGGCTCTCGATATGCCGCCTCTAACCGCCGCCGATACGAAATCTCTGGCGTACAGCGTTTTGACCGACGCACAGAAGCACCGCTTCGAAGAAAACTTGGAGCTGGACTTTTCTTTTGGCCTCAAAAATCTCGCCCGTTTCCGCGGCAACGTCTTCAACCAGCGAGGCGCAGTAGCCGCCGTTTTTCGTACCATCCCCTGGGAAATTAAGAACTTCGATGCCTTGGGATTGCCTTCGGTCGTCAGAGGCCTCTGCGATAAACCTCGTGGGCTCGTCCTGGTTACCGGCCCGACGGGTTCCGGCAAATCCACGACTCTCGCCGCCATGCTCGACAAGATCAACGCCGAGCGCGAAGAGCACATGATCACCATCGAGGACCCTATCGAGTTTCTCCATAATCACAAGAAGTGCCTGGTGAACCAGCGCGAAGTTCACGCCGACACGCACTCTTTTGCCAATTCTCTCCGGGCCGCCCTCCGCGAAGATCCCGACGTCGTCCTCATCGGAGAAATGCGCGACCTCGAAACGATTGAATCTGCTTTGCGGATCGCCGAAACCGGCCACTTGACCTTTGCCACGCTGCACACCAATTCCGCGGCTTCCACCATTAACCGCATTATTGACGTGTTTCCGTCGCACCAGCAGCCGCAGATTCGTGCTCAGCTTTCCATGGTGATGGAAGGCATTCTTTGCCAAGCGCTTCTCCCCCGCGCAGACAACCGCGGCCGCGTGATGATCATGGAAGTCCTGATCCCGACTCCAGCCATCCGCAACCTCGTCCGCGAAGACAAGATTCACCAGATCTATTCCGCGATGCAGACGGGTACTGGACAAACGGGCATGCAGACGTTCAATCAAGGACTTGCGAATGCCTATTTTAACAAGCTCATCACACTGGATTTGGCGCTCTCCCGGTCATCGAACGCCGACGAACTGCAGGACATGATCAACCGCGGCGTGTCGTCGCCCGGTGGTAGTGGCCCCAACAGTTCGAAGTCGCCGGTGGGGAGCAAGCGCTAGGGATTTTTCAGGGCCGTCTCGCCCTTGTCTTATTGATTTTGGTTGATGGATTTGTAGAATTGAGGAGGAAAGGTTATGCCGGTCTTTACTTATCGAGGAACCAATCGTTCCGGCGGAAACGTCAGCGGAGAAGTCACCGCGACTAGCAAGGCGGAGCTCCAGAACCTGCTTCGGCGCCAGCAGATCACGCCGACGAAGATGTCCGAGAAAGGCAAGGAATTCAACTTGCCGACCTTTGGCTCTGGCGTCAGCGCCAAGGAGCTGGCCATTTTCACGCGCCAGTTCTCGGTCATGATTGATGCCGGCTTGCCGCTGGTGCAGTGTCTCGAGATTCTCGCCAGCCAGCAGGAAAACAAGATGTTTCAGAAGGTGCTGACCGGAACGCGCGGTTCGGTCGAAGGCGGCGCCACGCTCTCTGCCGCCATGCGCCAGTATCCGAAGGTCTTCGACTCCCTCTACGTCAACATGGTGGAAGCGGGCGAAACCGGCGGTATTCTTGACACCATTTTACAGCGCCTCTCTTCCTACATCGAAAAGAACGTCAAATTGCAGCGCGCCGTCAAGTCCGCCATGGTCTACCCCGTCGGCGTCTTGACCGTCGCGGGCGGCGTTATCATCCTGCTCCTCTGGAAAGTCGTGCCGATTTTCGCCACGTTGTTCGCCGGTCTCGGCGTCGACCTGCCCTTGCCGACCAAGATCGTCATCGGCATGAGCAACATGATCGGCAGCATCTTCGGCCTTCTGGCTCTGGTGGCCTTCGGAGCCATGCTTTTTGGGCTAAAGATCTGGTACGGCACCGCGCAAGGCCGCTATGCCATTGACGCAACTATTCTGCGGTTGCCTGTCATCGGCATCCTCATGCGGAAAATCGCTGTCGCGCGCTTTACCCGCACCTTGGGAACTTTGATTGCCAGCGGCGTGCCCATCCTCGAAGGTTTGGACATAACCGCCAGAACTGCTGGAAACGCCGTCGTGGAAAAGGCTTTGCAGCAAGTCCGCAAGTCCCTCGAAGAAGGTAAATCGTTGACGGAGCCCCTCAAGGACTCGGAAGTTTTCCCCGGCATGGTCACGCAGATGATCAGCGTCGGCGAACAGACCGGCGCCATGGATGCCATGTTGCAGAAAATCGCCGACTTCTACGAAGAAGAAGTTGACGCCGCCGTGAAAGACCTCCTCACTGCTTTGGAACCGATCATGATCGTTTTCCTCGGCATCGTGGTTGGAGGCGTGGTTATTTCCATGTACTTGCCGCTGTTCTCCTTGATTGGCAAGTTGAGCCAGATGCACTAGCCGCGGCCTGGCGCTGCCAGCGTTATCCAATTGGCGGAGGGCAGGGAAGGAACTCCTAGCCCTTCGCCATTTCTGTCTAAACTAGAGAATGCCCGGGAGAACACTAGGGGCAGGATCGCGGGCAATCCATGGATCAAAGTTCGACAACAAGAGAATGGCTGGGCTGGCTGACCCGTGTCCGCCTGCTGACGATTCTTTTGATCCTGGTCGTTGACCTTTTCTGGCCGCAGTATGTTCTTCCTTCCGGCGTGAACCGCTCTTTCCTTCCTCTGTTGCTTATTTGGGTTACCGTGGGCACGATTCACATCGCGCTAGTCCGATGGCTGCCCGGCGCCACTTGGCAAGGCGTTTTGCAGGTTGCCAGCGACGTAATCATAATTTCGGCGCTCGTTTACACCACTGGCTTGCAGGAGAGCTACTTCATCTCCCTCTACCTGCTGGTCATCATCGTCACCAGCATTTTGTTTTCGCGCCGCGTGGCGTTCGTCACCACCGGACTTTGTCTGGGCATTCTGGGGGGAATGGCTGCCCTTGCTTTTGCTGGAAAGATCCCTCGCACCTTTCTTCTTGAGCCGACTCCGGAGGGACTGCGCGTCTGGTTTCTCAGTAATCTCTTTGGATTCCTTGCCGTTGCGTATCTCTCCAGTCTTCTTGCCCAATCTCTGCGCCGAAAAGGAATTGAACTCGAGGAAAAACGGGAAGAGCTCCTCGAATTGCAGGATTTTACCGAAGACATCATTCATTCGATGCGCGGCGGCCTGCTCACCACGGATTTGGAAGGCCGGATCGTGCTCTTGAATCGCACTGGAGAAGAGATCCTGGGTAGCCGTTTTGTCGACCTTCGCGGACGGAAGCTGCCCGAGGTAGAGAGCAGTTTCTGGCTGCCGGGTATGAAAGGCCCGAATGACCGCCCGGTGGTTCGCCGGGAAATCGAGTTCCGTACACCAGACGGCCAGCAGCGCTATTTGGGCATTTCCGTTTCGCCCTTGCGCACGCGGAATTCCTCGCGCAGCGGCTACGTCTTCAATTTTCAGGATCTGACCGAGCTTCGCCGGCTGGAGCAAGAAGTGGCGACAAAGGATCGTATGGCGGCGCTCGGCCGGCTTTCCGCCGCGATTGCCCATGAAATCCGCCAGCCGCTGACGGCAATGGCCGGGGCGGTGAAGGAGCTCGCGCGCCTCGTCCCCCTTGAGGATGACGAGAAGCACCTGGTCAACATCGTCAGCCGCGAATCCGAGCGATTGAACCACATCATTACCGATTTTCTGAATTACTCGCGCGAGAAGACCTACGAATTTCAGGAGGCAGACGTCCGCGGTTTGCTGGACGAAACGCTGACCCTGCTCGAGAAGAAGCCCGAAATCGAGAATAAGTACCGGATCGTTCGCGCGTATAACGGCGCTGCGTTGCGCGCGCGCGTGGACGCCAACAAGATCAAACAGGTTTTCTGGAATCTTTCCGATAACGCCCTTCGCGCCATGCCGGGCGGCGGTACGCTCAGCGTGGCCATTGAACTCTTGCCTTTCTGGCTGCGTATCGCTTTCCGCGATACCGGCATTGGCCTCGACGCCAAGCAGCGGGCAAAAATCTTCGAACCCCTGCAGTCCGGCTTTGAAGGCGGCACAGGTCTGGGTCTTTCCATCGTGTATCAAATCGTGCAAGCACACAGCGGCAGAATCAGTGTGATCTCCGAGAAGGATCGCGGCGCGGAGTTTATTGTGGAATTGCCCCGAACGGCGTGAGGTCTTATGCAAGGAACGAAAGCAGCGGTCAAAGAAGCTCACAACGAGCTGGTCCACATTCTTGTTGTGGACGACGAACGCTCTATCTGTGAGCTTCTTGAGATTACCTTTCGCAAGGAAGGCCACCGCGTCGAAGTGGCCCACAGCGTCGAAGCCGCCAAACGCAAGCTGGAATCGCAGATTTTCGACATTATCATTTCCGATGTCCGCATGCCTGGAGCCACCGGCGTCGACCTCCTGAAATTCACAAAAGAGATTTCTCCGAACTCCTTTTTTCTGCTCATCACTGGCGTTCCCACGGTCGAGACCGCCATCGCGGCGATCAACTCGGGCGCGGACCGTTACGTCATAAAAGACCATGAGCTGGTCGACCAGCTCCGCCGAGCGGTGAAGGAAGTTTCGGAGAGCCTGAAGTGGAAAAAAGAGGCCGGCTACCTTCGTCGTGAACTTCGCCGCCTGACAGGTCTCGACAACATCATCGGACAGAGTCCCAAGATGCGCGCCATCTTCGACTTGATCCAGACCATCGCCCCGCAAACCAGCCGCGTCCTCATCACCGGCGAAAGCGGCACGGGAAAGGAATTGGTCGCCCGCGCCATTCACGAGAACAGTCTTCGCGCTCAGGCGCCATTCATCACCATCAACTGCGGCGCTTTTCCCGAGACGCTCCTCGAATCCGAACTTTTTGGCTACATGAAGGGCGCATTCACGGGCGCGAACGAGAATCGCCAGGGCCTTTTTCAGGCCGCCCACGGCGGCACGCTTTTTATGGACGAGATTGGCAACATGAGCTTGACCATGCAGGTAAAGCTCTACCGCGTCCTTCAAGAAGGCAAGGTGCGGCCGATCGGCAGCACCGAAGAAATCGATGTGGATGTGCGAATTATTGCCGCGACGAACAAAGAGTTCGAAAAGGAAATTGCCGAAGGCCGCTTTCGCGAGGATTTGTACTACCGCTTGAGCGTTATTCCCATCCAACTTCCGGCTCTGCGCGAGCGTCGTGAAGATATCCCACTTCTGGCGCGCCACTTTCTCGAAACATTCCGAAAGTCCATGGAGAAACCTATTGAGGGACTCTCTCCTGAAGCTGTCCGCCGCCTGGAGGCCTACGATTGGCCGGGAAACGTGCGCGAGCTTGAGAACACCATGGAACGCGCCGTGGCGCTCGAGACTACCGGGGAGATCTCCTTGCGCGTTCTTCCCGATCGTATCGCCGGGTACTCCTCCGCCGGCGCTCCCGGAGGCGGGGTTGCGGGCGAGCCGATCTTCCCGGCAGAGGGCCTCGACTTCGAAAAAGAGATAGCGGATGCAGAACGGAGATACCTGCAAGCGGCTCTGGAGAAAGCTCACGGGGTCCGCACCAAAGCCTCTGATCTCCTGAAGATCAGCTACCGCTCGTTTCGCCACTACGCCAAGAAGCATAACTTATAGAAACAAAAGACGTTTTCAGGAAGAATGTCCAAAAGAAACGGGTCCATTCACCGTTGAAAACTGCCCTTTTCCGTCTGAAGGAGCTGACGAAAACCGTCAATTTGGGGCAGTTTTCGAAGCGGAAGAAGCAAGGAGATTACCTCGGCGGAAGCCGAAACGTATGTATACAGCTGAAAACAAATGTGTTAGCTAATGTTCCATGCCGTGTGCCTGGGGTGGTCAGATTGGCACCTCCCTTGCATCCTAGTACGGCGTGCTCTGGCACCTAAAACTCTCACACTCTCAAGGAGATAGTTGAAAATGAAGAAGCAGAAGGGTTTCTCACTTATCGAGTTGCTGATCGTCGTGGCGATTATTCTGATCATCGCGGCTATCGCAATCCCGAACTTGCTCCGGTCGCGCATGGCGGCCAACGAAGCTTCCGCGGTTGGTTCGATCCGTACGATCAACACCTCCGCTGTGACGTATTCGTCCACCTACCCGAACGCAGGCTTCCCTGCGACGCTGGCGTCTTTGGGTGGTGCAACACCTTGCACGGCTACCTCGACGAACGCTTGCTTGCTTGACGCAGTACTTGCTGGCGGCACGAAGAGCGGCTACGTGTTTAACTGGACCACCGACGGCAATACGCCTTCCGTTGGCTACTCCATCACCGGGACCCCTGTCACGGTTGGCACCACCGGTCAGCGCATGTTTTTCTCTGACCAGTCTGGTGTGATCCGTTACAGCGCGACAGGTGCAGGCGCCACGGCAGCTAGCCCGGCGCTTCAGTAAGCTTAATCTTCGACCGGGCAACTGGTCGAAGCTGAAATCGACAGAGCACGGGATCAAGGTCCCGTGCTCTGTTCTCTTTTATGAGCAGATTCTAATTCCCGGTCTGGGCCAATGCGCTATCTCTTCTCGCGGCAGCGAACTCCCGACAGAACTTCTCACCAAGCGCTTTGACGCCCATGCTACGTCTTTCGCGCGAAGCATCTCCGGAACAGGTGCTCCGAGCGCTGGTTATGCTGTCCTGGGCCCGGTTTGACGACTCGGATTCCGAAGAAAGACGTCAGCCCCTCTTGATTGGGCTCCAGAATCGGGCTCCAGAGTTGATCAATGACTCAAAGCCGCCGTTTTTCGTCAGAGGTCATAATGAAAACGACGGTTAGTGTCATCCCTCACCAAAGAGGGTTTTTCCGTGTTCCTTAGATAATCCTAACTTGCTAAGAATCATATAGTTGCGTAATCCGGCCAGGCGAACCGAATGGCCTTTGGAATGCTCCTTACTAGGCCAGAAGTAGCGATGTGTTGGCAAACAATTTGGGTGGATGATTTTTTTGGGAAACTTCTATGAGAAGAAAACAGGATGGATTCTCTCTTATCGAACTGCTGATCGTTGTGGCCATTATTCTGATTATGGCCGCCATCGCGGTTCCTAACTATCTTCGTTCGCGCTTGGTCGCCAATGAATCCTCGGCCGCGCAGTCTGTGCGCACCATCAACACGGCCGTGATCACTTATTCGAGCACCTATCAAGCCCAGGGGTTCCCCCCCACTCTGGCTGCACTTGGCGGAGTTCCACCCTGTACAGCTACTTCGACGAATTCCTGCCTGCTTGACGACGTACTCAGCGCGGGAACCAAGGCGGGTTACGGCTTCGTGTATACCGGCGATGGACTGACGCCATCTGTTACCTACGCGGTCGTTGCGACGCCCGTATCCTTGGGTATCTCTGGCCAGCGCCAATTTTGCTCGGACCAGACCAGCGTGATTCGCTTCGAACCCAGCGGAACCGGTTGCACCGCTGCGAGCGCACCTATTCAATAAACGCTTCCCAGCACCAACGAAACGGCTATTAACGCAGAACGGGCACGGGAGAATCTCCCCGTGCTCTTTTGCTTTAAGAGCTCAAATCAAGCAAGAGAGCAACGTTTGCCGGGAGCGTCCGGCCTGCTAGACTACAAGCCGTGGCTTCGCTCTTAGCCTATGCCTTTGCGATACTGGCTGCTCTTTCTACGACCAGCCCCGAGGGAAAATTAATTGTCGCAAGGCTCGAAGCGCGCTACCGGGGCGCGCACACCCTGGCGGCAACTTTTCTCGAGCGCTACTCGGAAAATGGCCAGGTGGTTCGCTCCGAAGCGGGCACGGCCTATTTCCGCCGTCCGGGCAAAATGCGCTGGGAATACGAATCTCCCGAAAAAAATCTCTTTTTGGTGGATGGCAAAACGGCTTGGTTTTATGTTCCCGGAGATCACACCGTTACCCGCGCCCCTGCAAAGCAAAGCACGGATTGGCGAACTCCGCTGGCGCTGCTCGCGGGCGAGATGAAATTGTCACGCGTCTGCGCGCGAGTCGAGCCCGCCACGGACGAAAAGCCCGCCATGCCGGGTAACACCGTACTCTATTGCCCTACGCGCGGCGAAGAAAGCGGACCCCAGCACGAGGGCAGTGCAGCGGCAAATGCTCCGGAAGGCCGGTCCGACGAATCTGTATATCTCGAGATTGTGACTGCCACCGGAGAGTTGGCCCGCGTCCTCGTCCGCGAAAAGGGTGGAGTTGAGATCGAGTTCAAATTCAATGCCTGGCGCTTCGATCCCCCTTTTGCGGATTCCTTTTTCCGCTTCGAAGTACCTCCCGGCGTCGCCATCGTTAATGGAGAATCCTCCGCCGAATCAATACATTAAGGTTAATTTTGGGTTAAATCGAAGGGACGTTTCTCAACTGGAACAGCCAACCATCGGCCGCTACTCCGCATATTAACTAGTTGAGGTAAACTGGAAGGCATGGGGGAATTTGTTTGCCGGGTCGCTGATGCGAACGGCCGGGTATTCTCGCACGTCGAGCCTGCGGGGTCGCTGGCTGAAGCGCGCCAGAAACTGGTCGAGAGGGGTCTTTACGTCTACTCGGTGGAAACGCGCAGCAGCCTGCTCGGCGCGTTTTCCAAACGCCGCAGCGAACGCCAAATCGGCGGCTCGGATTTCCTGATCCTCAATCAGCAGTTCAACACACTCATCAAGGCGGGTTTGCCGATTCTGCGGGCCCTCGATCTCTTGGCCGACCGCGCCACCTCTCCGAAACTTCGGCCCGTACTCTCCAAAGTCCGCGACCGCGTTCGAGAAGGCAGATCGCTCTCCGAGGCCATCTCTGAAGCCGGCGTCTTTTCCAAGGTCTATGCCACGGCCATTCTCGCCGGAGAAAAAAGCGGAAACCTCTCCGGGGTCCTCGACTACTACATTGCCTACCAGCGCGTAAGCACTGGCGTCAAAAAGAAAATTCTGGCCACGTTGGTGTATCCGGTTCTTCTAATCACCGTTGCGACCATCATCGTCACCTATCTCGTCACCTTCGTAATCCCGAAGTTTGCCGTCCTCTATCGGGACCTGAACGTCGAGCTCCCCGGTCCCACTCAGTTTCTGATCGCTCTCACTGTCGATTACCGCTACGTCGTGATCGGCGCCTTTCTGCTCGTATTTCTTGCGGCGTTTGGCGTCCTTCTCTGGTCGAGAACCGAAGAAGGCGGCGCGGCCTTTGACCGTCTGAAGTTCCGCATCCCCGTGATCGGCGACACGCTTCTGAAATTCCAGGTGGCGCAATTTTCACGCACCCTGGCTACGCTACTCACCGGCGGCACGCCATTGGTCGCGGGTCTGCAAACGGCCTCCGACGCCATCAGCAGCAAACTCATCCGTTCGACGGTCACAGATGCTACGCAGAGGGTTCGAGAGGGCGAATCGCTTAGCAGCGCACTGGCGTCAAAAGGCACCATGCCCGAACTCGCTCTCGACATGATCGAGGTCGGCGAATCCAGCGGCGCTCTGGCTCCCATGCTCACCAGCGTCGCCGAATTTTACGAAGAAGAAGTGGGCGTCCGGCTTTCCGCCCTTGTGGCTGTCATCGAACCCGTTATTCTTATATTCATGGGCTTGCTGGTAGCCTTTATTCTGATTTCGCTCTATCTGCCGATTTTTTCGTTCTCTCTTACGAACACGGCGCCAAAGTAAGAAAAGGAAACAGTGGCCACACAAGAACACAATTGGACTCCGGGCGACGGCTCCGAACCCGTCGACGAACGAGAAGTTGCACGGAAGCTCGCCGGCAGATACCGCTGCGCCTTCGTCGACCTGAGCGAACAGCGCATTGATCCCGAGCTGTTCCGCACCATTCCTGCGGACTTGATGTTCCGCTATAACTTCGTCCCGCTCGAAGTGCAGAACAATTCGCTTTCGATCGCGGTTTCCGATCCGAGCCTGGTCTTGCTGAGTGACGAACTTCCCTTGCTGCTCGGGAAGAAGTTGGCCATCAAGGTGGCCACCGCAAAGCAGATAGGCGACATCCTCAAACGCACCGAACAGTCCCAACGCGTTCTCGAGCAAGCCACCGAAGCCTTCACGCTTCAGGTTTCCAAGGAAGAAGAAGAGAGCGAAGAGACCATCTCCGGCGACCGCCTGACGCGCGACACCACGGTCAGCCCGGTCGTCCGGCTAGTCGAGACAATCATTTTCACCGCTCTCGAACGCCGCGCGAGTGACATCCACATCGAAGCTCGCGATACGGAAGTAGCCGTCAAGTACCGCATCGACGGCGTGCTGCAACACGCCATGCAGCCGATCGCCAAGGAATGGCACTCAACAGTCCTCTCACGCATCAAAGTTCTCAGCGATTTGGACATTGCCGAACGCCGCGTTCCGCAAGACGGCCGTTTCCGTGTGAAGTACAAAGGCCGCTTCATCGATTTGCGCGTTTCCATCATGCCCGCCAGCCACGGCGAAGACGCGGTACTTCGCGTTCTCGATAAAGAAACGCTATCGGAGAAATTCCAGAGCCTGAGCTTGGATGTCGTCGGCTTCTCCGAGCTCGAGGTCAAACGCTTCCGCCGTTACATCCAAGAGCCCTACGGCATGGTGCTGGTCACTGGCCCAACAGGCTCGGGCAAAACCACCACTCTGTACGCCGCCATCAACGAAATCAAAACCGACGAAGACAAAATCGTCACCATCGAAGACCCCGTTGAATACCAGCTCAAAGGCATTACGCAAATTCCGGTGAACGAGAAAAAAGGTCTGACCTTTGCGCGCGGCTTGCGTTCCATCCTGCGCCACGACCCTGACAAGATCATGGTCGGCGAAATCCGCGACCAGGAAACCGCCCAGATCGCTATTCAATCCGCGCTGACTGGCCACTTAGTCTTCACGACCGTGCACGCCAACAACGTCACCGACGTCATCGGCCGCTTCATTAACATGGGCGTCGAGCCGTACAATTTCGTCTCGGCACTGAATTGCATCATGGCGCAGCGTCTGGTCCGCGTGATCTGTGAAAGTTGCAAGCGCCCGAAGAACTTTACGACGGCCGAATTGAAAGAAGCCGGACTCGAACCTGCAGCATGGGCCAACGTCGTGCTCTCCGAAGGTGCCGGCTGCCTCGAATGCTCCGGAACGGGTTTTCACGGCCGCACAGCCATTTGCGAGCTGCTGGATTTGACGGATCGCATCCGCGAAATGATCGTGGACCGCCGCCCCACTTCCGAAATCAAGCGCATCGCCCGCGAAGAAGGCATGATTACCCTCCGCGAAAGCGGCTTGGCCAAAATCCGCGCGGGCATGACTACCGTGAAGGAAATCAATAAGGTGACTTTCGTTGAGTAGCGCCGCCACATTCCATCAGGGAATTTACAAGAGCGACCTGGTGCGCCGTGTCGCGCGCTGGCTCGACGCCACGCCGCATCCGCCTTTGGCCATCGAAATCGGGCTCGACCGCGTCGCAGCCGCGCGCTGGACGAGAACCGGCGGCGTGGACGGTTACGCCGTCGAGGTCCTTCCTCCAGGTGCCCTAGTCCCTTCCGCCGTCGAAACCAACATCGTGAATGCCCTTGCTTTAAAGACGGCTATCACCAACGTGTGCTCCGCCTTGCGAGCCAAAGACGAAAGCGTCGCGCTGATTTTGCCAGATCCCGTCATACGCGTCTTCGTCCAGCACTTCGATGATTTCCCTCGCTCGAAGGAAGAAGCCGATCCCATGCTGCGCTGGAAGCTCAAGAAGAGCGTCCCCTTCGAAGTCGACGAAACCCTCATTTCCTACATGCGCCAAGCCCCGCGCGAAGCCGGCGTTGACGTGGTCACCGCTCTCGCTCGCCTGCGCATCGTCCGTGAATACGAATCTCTGGCCGAAGCGGCCGGCCTGCACCCTGGAGTTGTTCTGAGTTCCTCGCTGGCAGCGATTGCGCTTGTGGAAGAACATAAGCCCACGCTTCTCGCCCGCGTTTCCGGTCCATCTCTGACCACTGCAATCGTCCGGGAAGGCGTGCTCTGCGGCTATCGCTGCACGGAATTGCCTGCGCGCGGCGCCGACCTTACGCCGCACATGCTGCTCGAAGACATCTATCCCGTAGCCGCGTATTACCAGGACACCTGGCAGGAAGGCATTCAATCCGTGCGCGTCGCAGGACTCGGCGCGCGGTTGCCGGAATTTGTGCCGCCGCTAGAAGAAGAGTTTCATTGCGAAGTCCGCTCGTTGCTTCAGGCGGGCGTCTCTGAAGGGCGTATCCCAGCCGATGCGCGTCCCATGGCCGACCGAGAACTCGATGGCTTAGTCGGCTGGATGCTGCAGCGCGGGTAAAATGGTTCGGTTCGAGTATCGAGAGGGGAAGGAACTGGAGAAGAATGAAAGTTAGGCTCAATCTAGCGACCAAGCCTCTGGAGACACACCGGAAATTCATCGCCGGTTCTGGCTTGCTGGGAGTAGTTGCGGCCATCGTCTTCCTGACCCTCGGCTGGCATGTCTACTTGGCACGCAAAGCCAACGCCGAAATGCGTGCGAAATCCGCAAAGATTCAACAGCGAGTGGCCGAGCTCGAACAGCAGCGCGCGTCGCTTGAGCGGTTTTTCGATCTCGATGTGAATCGCAATCTGCACGACCGAGCCGCTTTCATCAACAACCTCATCGATGCCCGCAGTTTCAACTGGACGTTGATGTTCATGGACCTGGAAAAAGTTCTTCCCGCGGGCGTCCGCGTGGTCAGCATCGAGCCCAAGCAGAACAAAGGTCGCGTCGAAGTCAAATTAATCATCGGCGCCGCCAGCGACGAAGCCAAAGTCAAATTCTTGAAGGCCTTGGAAGACTCGAAGACCTTTACGCACATCGAAATGGTTGCCGAGCAGCATCCAACAGCAGGGACAAGCACGGATCAGATCGTTGTGGAACTTAATGCGGAATACTTGAGGAGCTGATGCACCGCGACTTCACATTGCAAAAACGCACGATTCTTGTCGTGCTCGGATTGCTCTTGGCTGCGGATCTTGGGCTGGCCACCTACAGCTGGCGCCTCGCCTCTTCGCCCCACACGCCCCAGGCGGAATTCGACGAGCAAAATATCAAGCTCGGCGTCCTGCAAGGCGACCTCAAGTCCGCGCAATCCATCAAAGACAGCATGCCCCTTACCCACAGCGATTGTGAAAAATTTGAAAAATCCCTTTCTGTCGAAAGCGCGAGCTCTTCGGCTATCGCTTCCGAGTTTGATGACATAGCGAAGAAGTCCAATCTGAAGCTTGACACTCTCACCTCCCATCCGAAAGAAATCGCCGATCGCGGCATAACCGAATTCAGCATCGAGGCCACCGTCACCGGCGACTATGGCGCCGTCGTGCGCTTCGTCAACGGTTTGCAGCGCTCGCAAAGATTCTACGTCCTAGATGGCTTGAACCTCGCTACGGATGCGCAAAATCAAGCCGTTCAAGGGCCCATTCGCGTCGCGCTCCATTTGCGGACTTATTTTCGGGATGCGGCATGAAACAGAAACATCAAATCATTGTCCTTATCGCGCTGGTGGTTGTGGCCGGGCTCGTTTGGGGTTTCGAGTTGCACAGGCAGGCGCCCGCCGTGCAAACGGCGAGCTTTATCGAGGGCTACAAGCCCCTCGGCCGAGACAACCCGCGAATTCGCTGGGAGGAACTTGAGCGTGCGCAGAAGACCGAATACAAGAGCAACGGACGCAACCCGTTCAGCATGATCGCTCCTCCGACGCCCGGAGAAGTGCAAGCAGCGAATGACAAAAAAAAGATTGAGCTACCGCCTGCTCCTCCGCCCCCGCCGCCACCAACGAGAGCGCAAGCACCAGCGAATCTCAAATACTTTGGCTACGGCACCGTTCCGACCGGAACACCGAGACGCGCGTTCATTACTGACGGCGAGGGGGAGATTTTTATTGTAAGCGAGGGCGACACGTTGCTCGGCCGCTATCGCATCCTCAAGGTTGGCAATTCCAATCTCGAGTTCCAGGAGATTTCGAGCGGGCTTCCGGGTACGATGCCGTTGGAAGAACTGGCCGCTCCGCCGTCTGCATGAAAAATAAATTTGCACCAACGAACGCGCGAAATAAACAAGGCGGCTACGCCCTGCTGCTGGTTGTGTTTCTTACCGCGCTGGTCGTTGTCAGCACCATGTCGATCGGTTTGCGGATTCTCACCGAAGGCCGCCGGGAAAAAGAACAGGAAATGATTTGGCGCGGGAAGCAATACACCCGAGGCATCAAACTCTATTATCGCAAGCTGGGCCGCTTCCCGAACTCGATGGACGACCTGGTCAAACCCAAAGTAGGCAACCTCCGTTTCATGCGCCAAGCCTACAAAGACCCCATGAACAAAGACGATGGCTCCTGGCGCCTGATCTACGTCGGCCCTGCTGGAAACCTCATCGGGAGTCTTAAACCGGCTCAGGGCGGCATCCAAATGCCTGTTCCCGGTGGACAAGCCGGCGCCGCGCCAGGGTCTTCCATCGGAAGCTTCGGTAGTCAACCAGCCCCGGCCAGCGGCATCTCTGCGCCTGCTACTGCTCCGGGCTCTCCCGGCACAGGGACCGCTGCACCCGGCACGGTCACAGGCGCCCAGGGAACCGACACAACCGGCACAGGGACTGATTCGCAATCCGTTCCCACCGGAGATACGCCAACCGTCATGGGAGGCAATATCATCGGGGTCGGAAGCAAAGTCAATCAATCCTCCGTGATCGTCTATGAGAAGGCGCACAATTATCGCCTGTTCGAATTTATCTGGGATCCTTCGAAGGACATCGGAATTGCCGCTGCTCCGGGGACACCCATTGGGACTCCCACGGGCATGCCTGGTCAAAATCCGATCAACTCACCAAGCAATCCTCTAAACCCGCCGCCGGCTCCTCCGACAGCCGCGCCGAATCCTAATCCGACGCAACCATAATTCTCGACCGCCCGCAGGGGATGGCATGTTTACCCTGAGCTTCGAAGGGCCGTGCCCGTCCCAAGCTGATTCTGGTTCGCAGCCGGGCCAAAGGCCTGAAGCCATCTGTCCGTCAACTTCGAAATGCGGATTTAATTCGAGATGCTGAGTTGCGAAGCGACAGCGCCCTTGCTTGAGCCTGTGGCCGGGGAAGGAGTTGCTTTTTTAGCCGGCGGTTGTGGCGCAGCTTCCAGCAGCACCCCAGCTTTGCTTTTCTCGTACCCGCGCTTCACTCGCCGAATGTAGGAAGCCGTCTCCGCATAAGGCGGCACTCGCCCGAACTGCTCAACGCGTTCTGGTCCCGCATTATAAGCCGCCAAGGCCAGCGCCAGATCATTGTTGTAGCGCTCCAGCAGGTCGCGCAAATAGTGCGTCCCCGCGTCGATGTTCTCTTGTGGATCGAAAATATCACGCACGCCAAAGCGCGTCGCTGTTTCCGGCAAGAGCTGCATCAATCCGCGCGCATTCTTCTTCGAGACCGCCTTTGGGTCGAAGTTCGATTCCGCGGCAATCACGCTGAGGATAAGATCCGCGTCCATGCTGTAGCGCGCGGCCGCCGCTTTCACAATCTCGCGCAGGGGCGCGGTCGTAGCGACCGGCGGAGGCAGCGGGGCAAACGTATCTTCCGGGTCGATCGAAACCACTTCCTGCGCCGGCACTTCCACAATCCCGCCCGCGAGTTGTAGCCGGTATTTATCTCCAAGCAACTGATAGCCAGTAACATGCAGCCGCTGGCCGTTCCGCAAAGCAACGTACTCTGCCCGCAGGCAAGGCGCTGCAACAAAGAACAGCGCACAGGGGAATACGATTCGCTTTAGGCGCAAGGAGTCGCCTCTCGCAAAGCAAAATGCTCGATGGCCGCAGCCACGCCGCCATCATCGTTGCTCGCTGTTTCGTGCCAGCCAAACGTTTTCAATTCCGCTACGCCGTTTCCCATCACCACTGGAATTCCGGCGAACGTGAGCATCTCGAGGTCATTGCGATTGTCGCCGATAGCCAGAACTTCTTCTCGTGGCACGCCACGCATGGCGGCCCACTCCGCCAGCGAAGCGCCTTTTGAACAAACGGGATTGATCACGTCGATCATCGAAAAATTTCTGCTATCGTAGACGGTCACCGCCAGCGCAAACTCCGCCGCAAAAGCCGCCTCTCGCAGCGTAGCTTCCGCTTCTCGCATCCTCGCGATGTTTCCGCTCAGCATCACTTGAATGGGGTCTTCGGTCAGGCAGCTCTCGAGCGGATTCGCGAGCCCCAGAAACTCACGATTTCGCGTGTAGTATGCCGTTCGAATCGGATCATCTTCGTTGATGCTTTCGAGCACGATTTGATTTTCTCGCCGCCGGTCAAAAACAACTCCCGCGCAATCCCGCCACGCCCGCGTCAGCTCCAAAACACGCCCGGCAGTTGCGCGCGCAAGCAGGTGCCGCACATGAGTCTCTCCGTCGTAGGTTCGAATGACCGCTCCGTTGCTGACAATCATCGTCAACGGCGCGCCAATCTGCCGCGCAATCGGCAGCGCAAAGTCGTACCTCCGGCCGGTGACCAAGGCTACCTCAATCCCTCGCCCGGTCGCTGCCGCGATGGCCGCCCGGTTTGCCTCTGGAAGTTGCCAGCGGCTGTCCAGAAGCGTCCCGTCAATATCCAAGGCAATCAGCCGCACACTCATCCCTCAATTATACCGTGATTGTGGGATGCCTCGTGGTACGCAGGCGATTGCCTGCCGCCAAAGAATAGCCAAAAAGGCCTGTGTTAAACTTTCCCCGATGACAAAACAATCGAACGTGCTCGAACTGGAATGCTCGGCCTGCTCGAAGAACTACGACTCCTCGATAGAGCAGCATCTCTGTACGTGCGGCAAGCCGCTCTACGCCAAGTATGACCTCAAGCGCGCTGCTGCCACGCTGACCTTGGAAAGCCTCAAGTCGCGTCCACACACGCTCTGGCGGTACGCCGAAGTTCTCCCAAACGACCCTCCTGTGACGCTAGGAGAGGGCATGACGGCTTTGGTGCCCGCCAAGAGATTGGGAGCAAGCCTCGGCGTATCTAACCTGCTGGTTAAGGACGAGGGCCTGAATCCCACCGGGTCTTTTAAAGCTCGAGGGATGACCGCTGCCGTGACTCGCGCCAAACAACTGAACGCAAAGGCTTTAGCTGCTCCGACGGCTGGTAATGCCGGCGGCGCCCTGGCAGCCTATGCCGCCGCCGCAGGAATTCCCGCCGTAATTGTCATGCCGGCCGATACCCCATCTGCAAATGTTATGGAATGCCTCGCCTTTGGCGCTAAGGTAATCAAAATAAATGGCTTAATCTCCGACTGTGGCAAATATGTGTCGGAACATAAGCAGCGCGAAGGCTGGTACGACGTCTCGACCCTCAAGGAGCCTTACCGCATCGAGGGCAAGAAGACCATGGGCTATGAGCTCTGGGAACAGCTTGGCGGCAAGCTGCCCGATGTGATTTTCTACCCTACGGGGGGAGGCGTCGGCCTAATTGGCATGTGCAAGGCGTTTGACGAGATGGAAGAGATGGGCTGGATCGGAGGTGAACGTCCGCGCATGGTGGCTGTGCAAGCGGAGGGCTGCGCGCCGATCGTCAAAGCATGGGAAGGGCAGCGAGCTACCTCGGAGTTTTTTCAGAACGCCGCGACTCTCGCTTCCGGCCTCCGCGTGCCCGGACCCCTCGGCGACTTCCTGATTCTGCGCATGCTCAAGCAAACTCATGGCACGGCGCTGACGGTGACCGACGAGGAAATGTTGCATTCAGGGAAGGAGCTCGCATCGCTCGAAGGAATTTTCGCCGCTCCGGAAGGAGCCGCAACGGTGAGCGCCACGCGAAAGCTCGCAGCTTCCGGCTGGATCAGACCGCACGAAACTGTCGTGCTGTTCAACACCGGCACCGGCTACAAATATTCGGAAGCCTGGCAGCGCGCCTTGCAGGCTTAAACTCTATGAAGACACGCCGGATCTATTACGACGACGCGTACGTGAAAGAGTTCGATGCGCACGTCGTGCACTGCGAACTTCTGCCGCCGGACGTGAACGCTGGAATTACGGCGCAAGCCTTGGGTTTGGTTCTGGATAGCACCGCATTCTACCCTACCTCGGGCGGCCAGCCGAACGATCTGGGGAAAATCGGCGACGCCAACGTACTCGACGTGCGCGACGATGGCGACGAAATCATTCACGTTGTCGACCGCCGTCCCGGCAGCCCGGACGTTCTCGGCTGTATCAACTGGCCGCGCCGTTTCGATCACATGCAGCAGCACTCCGGTCAGCACCTGCTCTCGGCCATGTTTCAAGAGCGATATGGCAGGCCAACGGTTTCCTTTCATCTAGGTACGGATTTCTGCACCATCGATCTGCGTGGCCCGGAGCCTTCGGACGAAATTCTCGAAGGCGCGGAACGCGCTGCCAACAAAATTATCTTTGAAGATCGGCCCTTGACCGTTCGCTACGGCACCGCCGAAGATTTGGCGGAGCTCGGAGTGCGCAAAGAGGTCGAGCGCAAGGGAATACTGCGCGCCATCGAAATCGAGGGCGCCGACCTCCAGCCTTGCGGCGGAACGCACGTCAAGAGCACCAGCCAGATTGGAACGCTACTCGTACGGCGCTGCACGAAGATGCGGCAGGATTGGCGCGTGGAGTTCGTTTGTGGCTCACGAGCAGAGCGCGCTGCGCGCCAGGATTTTCTCCGCCTTCGCGCGGCCGCGGAGAAATTGAGTTGCGCTCCGGAAGAACTGGTTGGCGCCACGGAGCGCGTTCTCTCCGAACGCGACGCGAATTTCAAAACGACGCGCGCCCTTCTCGGACGGCTCGCGGAAAGCGAAGCGGCGCAGGCCGTGCGCGAAGCCGCGCCGAACTCCGATGGCCTGCGCATCATTCGCAAGGTGTTCGAAGATGCCGAACCCGAATTCCTCGGACACTTTGCAACGCACGTCGCGAAAACGGAAAAAGCGATCGCGCTGCTGGCGGGACTAGGCTACGGCCACATGTTCTTCGCGCAGCATGCGACTTCAGGCAAGGATATGAACGCCCTTCTAAAAGAAGTGCTAGCAAAAATCGGGGGCAAGGGGGGCGGCAGTCGTGATTTCGCGCGCGGCCGTCTCGATGCCGCTGCTCAGGCTGAGAAGGCCTTGGCACTCGCGCAAGAATTGTTGTCCGGCGACAACGCTGGCGGATAGAACGAAGGAAACCAACCTCTAGAAAAGCCGCGTTCGAACGCGGTCCGGAACGCGCTGCAAATCGATCAGCGTCAGAAAATCAATCGTTTTGAATTCGCGGTCAATCGCCGGCGGCCCGCAGAGCCGCGCCGAGGCCTCCAGGTAAGCGCGAAACAGCCGGGGGGTAGCAGGCGGCGGTGTCATGTTGTTCCGCAATTCGCATCGAAACACGGACTTGGGATTGGTGCGCAGCGCCGGCTCTATCAAATATTTTTCTCGCAATTCCTCATAGAGCGCCATCCCCTCATTTTCATCCTGCGAAGTTACCGAACTGCAGCCTAACAAATACCGAGCTCTGCAACTCAAGGCGTATCTGACAATCCCTTTCCAAAGCATGTGCAGCACCGCCGTATTCCGGTATTCCGTATGCACGCACGCTCTCCCGAGCTCCAGAACTTCTTCGCGAATCCCCTCATACGGCGCGAACTCGAAGAACTGCTCGCTGTAATATCCAAGATTTCCCTTTGCGCGGAAACCGCTCTGCATGCGATAAGTTCCCACCAATTTTCCTAAACTGGTATCGCGGACCATCAGATGGTCGCAGATGAAATCATAACGATCGCGGTCGAGGCCGATGCGAGCAGAACTGTCCAGCCCCTCGCCAAGCTCGCAGTTAAAGACCAGAAAGCGCAGGCGCTGGCAATCGATCAAGTCTTCCAGCGTTTGCGCCATGCCGGCTCGAAACTGGTGCGTGGAAGCGAGCGGGTTTTCGCAGCCGTGCTCCAGCACTGTCGTTGGTGGCATGCCTGAAGTGTCGAACGGGTCAAATTACAGGCATGTTTCAGGAGTGTGATTTGCGCGTTTCGGGGAGGTATCTGATGCGATACAAAACACTTTGGTGGATGGCGGGCACCTCGCTTAAGTTACGAGAAGAGTGTCGCGGCTTAGGACGCGGCACGGACCTCCCTGGTATTGAGCTACTACCGAAACCGCGCGTGAAAATGCCCTTGTGCCGCTGGCCCCCGGAACCTAGAATTGCCAGCCGCGGGAGCGTCAGGCATGTGCGCAGAACTCGATGCTTTGAAACGTGATGCTGGTCAGGTGCTCCGCGAATTGAAGAAAATTCGCAGGTCCAGAGATGTGTCCTTTCATGAAGATGCGGAATTAAATCGCCGCAAGCGCGAGAGCCTAAATGCGGTGCTCAAGCACCTGCTGATTGGGCATGACGGGAAGCCGTGTCCCGCAGGGGATAGGCCCATTGTGCGACCCGCCCCGCTTCGCGGGTAAGGCTAATATGCCGCTAATCAAACTTCGTAAAGCGAACCAAGACGGAGAAGAAGTAGGCGTAGTCTTCGTCAACACCGACCAGATTGTTACGATCAGCACCGAACAAAACGTGACGGAAATTCGGTTAACCGATGGGCACAGCCAATATGTGAAGAATACTCCCGAGGAAGTGATTCTGCTGGAGAAGTCTTCCGGATAAAGAAAGAGCAGGTGCCCGTGCTTGGAACAGGCAGCCTGCTCAAGGGATGTGACCTTAGGTGACTTAAGCGTTCACCTTAATCAGCGCTGCGACGAACACAATCGGGTCTTTACTGTAGATACAGCGCCGGCGTTAACAGTCTCGTGGTCGAAAACATCAACAGGGATTTACATCGCTTGGCGGTTGGCACGGACCAAGCAAACTCTCGATGGCCTCCACCAGCGCCCTCATTCCGTCAGGCTTCGACAGCACCATATCGACACCAATGGCGGAGGCGAGTGACCTTCCGATATTGTCGCTGAACATCGTAAACACAATGATAGGCATGGTCGGCATCATCTTTTTCAGCACGGACGCCGCTTCCGCACCGTTCATTTCAGGCATGGCGAGGTCGAGCAGCACCAAATCTGGTCGTAGCGTCTTCGCTTTCTCGACGGCTTCAAACCCGTTCGCCGCCTCACCGCAGACTTTGATGCCCTTGCGGTCCTGAAGAAAAATCTTAAGAATGCGCCTGACGGTGCCGCTATCATCGGCTATGAGGATTTGTTTAGACACTAACAGCTTCCATAAAAGAAATAAGCCACTCGCGGAGGCTTGCGCAAGAACTGGACGTGGGCTTCGTCCGGGAAGGCGAATGCAGGTTATCTCAGGAAAGCTCCCCAGGGAATACAGTAAACACCGTAGGCCGAGCAACTAAAGGGCAACAATTAGGCCTTCGCTGTAGACAATTGCACCTTAGGAAGAAGAGAAACCTCGCGGGCATCATCGTCCCGTTTGGGAAACTTCGCCTGGGTCAACCAGTGACGATTAATGTTTTGTATCAACATCTCGAACTCGTCCAGTTGTCCGGGCTTGCATATATAGCAGCTTGCATGAAGCTCATAGCTCTTCAAGATATCCGCTTCGGAGTTCGAAGTAGTCAAAACAATTACAGGAATCGTTTTCAGCTTGGGGTCCGCTTTCATGCGAGCCAGAACTTCCCTCCCGTCCATTCTTGGGAGGTTTAAATCAAGCAAGATGAGGTCTGGACGAGGAGCACGGACGTACTGTCTCTCTCGGTTCAGAAACGCCATCGCTTCGACACCGTCCGAAGCCACAAGCAAATGGATGGAATTATTGACACCAAGCAACACTTCCCGCATTAAGCGCACGTCGCCAGCGTTGTCTTCGACCAACAGAATTTGTATGGGCATACTACTCCTTGACCACGCCTGCGGCTAAAACGACTCCTAAAATATCGGCTTAAGGTCGGTTAGGAAGAAAAGAACTGGAGTCCGGCCCTTGCGGTTTCGAGGAGCTATGAGAATGAATTAATGCAGGTCGAATCGCAATGGTACGAGCGGACAGGCCCGTGTTATGTATCCCCGATGCCAAAAATCCAGCTGTGCCGGGACCAATTGCTGGCGGTCCGTTCTCAGTAGAGGCCTGGCTTAGCTCACGCGGGCCAAGCCAGTATAGAATCCCGACGTGACAGAAATTCTCATTGGTACAAGCGCATTCACCGCTAAAGGTTGGCTTGGCTCGTTCTATCCCGCAGGGATGGCGCCCCGCGACTTCCTCAGTTATTACGCCACCCAATTCCAGACCGTCGAACTCGATAACACGTTCTACCGCACCCCGGCAATCTCAACTGTGGAAGGCTGGAATCTGAAAACCCCGCCCGGGTTCGTGTTCGCCGCGAAAATTCCGCAGGTGATAACTCACGAAAAAGTCCTCGTGGATTGCGACGACGATTTGAAGCATTTCCTGGACACGATGACTGCATTAGGCGATAAGCTCGGGCCACTGTTGTTCCAATTCGGCTACTTCAATGGTTCCGCGTTCAAGTCCGGCGCCGAGTTCCTCGCCCGACTGAAACCCTTTCTCAAAAAGCTGCCCAAGGATTTTGGGTTTGCAGTTGAGATTCGAAACAAGAGTTGGATGGACGCCGAATACGTAGACCTTCTAAGAGAAAACAATGTTGCGATGGCGCTGATTGACCAATCGTGGGTTCCCCGACCGTGGGAGATGAAGGAAAAGCTCAACCTTATAACCGCAGACTTCACTTACGTTCGATGGCTTGGAGATCGTGAAGGCATCGAAGCAGAAACGAAGACATGGGACAAGATCATCGTTGACCGCACGAGCGATTTGCGAAATTGGATAGAAGTTCTCAAGCAAATGCTCAACACGAAAAAGATTCTGAAAATGTTTGCGTTCGCCAACAACCACTATCAAGGATTCGGGCCAGGGACAGTAAAACTGTTTAAGGATTTGTGGGACAGGTAATAATTAAGAGAGGAGCAGATGCCCGAGTCCAGATCAACTACCTTGATTTTTGACTTCTTGTCCCCGCCATGCTCTCCCACGTGAAGCGCTGATGCCACAAACATAAAGTAAACGCCAACGGCAAACAACAGCCTGCAGAGCGCGAACGCTACCTGCAGAGAGACAAATGCCGGGAGAAGATTCGAGACACGAAGGAGACGGACATGAAGCGACGGACGGTGTCAGCGCTGCGGCTAGCGGTTGGAATTGGTTTAACACTTGATGCCGGAGGTGCAGGTGCATTCCACGGGTATGGAACGACGGTTCCCGTCATTAAAATTGGAGCAATTAAACGATCAGCAGCGCCCCTTTGCGGATGGGATACCGCGCCCGCGAAAACTTCTCACGAAATAGCATTTTCGGCTAGACTCAGCGGCACAAGTTTCAAATCCGCGCTCCCAGGCAGGTAGATTGGAAGTCGTTCTTGGAGTGGAGCGGGGAGAGGCGTGGGCGATGAAACGAAACTGGAACTGGGCAGTATGGACCGGCGCGTCGCTGGTTTTCCTGGGGGTGATTAGCTATCCGCTGTTTTTCGTTCGCTTCCCGGCGCTTCGCGATTTTCCGTGGGCGAACCTGCCGATGATCGCGCTCGGGTTGGTGCTGCTCGCCGTGGGGCTTGTGCGCGCATTCCGGCATTCCGACATGTTTCGCGGCAAAATTTTCGGCAGCGTCCTCGCGGTGCTAGCGTTGGCATTCAGCGGATTTTTCCTCTACGGCATTTTTATTGGCGCGCGGCATGTGCTACCCGCTTCGCACGGCGCGCCGCAGGTGGGCCAGACCGCACCAGATTTCACGCTGCCTGATTCGCAGAACCACATAGTGAGTTTAACGGGTGCGTTGAATTCTCCGTTCACTCCAGAGAGTACAACCGGCGGCGCGACGAGCGCGGCCAAGGCAGCGGGCGTGATTTTGATTTTCTACCGTGGATATTGGTGACCGTTCTGCAACTCCGAGTTACGGAGTTTCGAGCAGGCGCTGCCGGAATTCGATGCAAGGAAAATTCGAGTGATGGCCATCAGTGTGGATTCTCCCGAGGATTCC
>DATMKS010000089.1:0-18728 GCA_035571045.1 Verrucomicrobiia bacterium | reverse complement strand
CAGACGGGCGGAGATTTTCACGTCGCGCCAGGCGATCCAGATGGAGATGGCCGTGACCAGAAGAGCGAGGAAAACGGCTGAGGTGCCGTGGCCCCTTGCGTCGCGCAGCAGGAGATTTCCGAAGTGATAGAAACCGCCTATTACGCTGGAGCCTGTGGCGATGTAGGCGAGAAGAAGGCTCCAGGCAGCCGTCGCTCCGAGCGACGGAGGAAGAATCATTGAGGCGTAAGAGTAGAGCGAGCCCGGCGATGATGAATAGCGGGCGAATTTTCCGATACACAGTGCGACGAGGAGAATGGCGGCTGTGGCCAAAACGTAGGCGAGCCAGGTGCCATTTCCTGCAAGGGCGCAGACTAGCGGAATGGTGGCGACTGGAGTGGTGGTGGGCGCGATGGTGGAGACGGACTGCGCGAGCGTCTCCATGGGGGAGAGGACTTCGCGCCGTAATCCGTAACTGCCTGTTTCGGGAAGCGTTTGCGCCATTTCGAGAGATGAACCCTGCTGCGATTCCTTCAGTCAGTCAAAAGCAATGGCGGTCACGATATAGACTCTGCTCAGCCGACACAAGCGGTTTATGGTTTAGAGACGAACCATTTCTCCGTCAAAATTTCGATTTGATGTCGCGTCTGTTTGGCTGCGTGAGGTTCTCGGCGCTCTACAAAGGGACAAATGGAAATTTGTTTTTCTCTCTATTGAGCCTGGCCAAATGTGGGGTCGTGCTCGTGGCTGAGAAAAGCGGCAGCAGAGCTGCCGCACTCCACGTTACTACGCTGCATATTATGCGGGACTCAATAAGTTGGAGGCACGGATTCGCTAAGAACAGGAGCGTTGCCAACTCGCTGCGAGCCGAGAAAGGAGTATAGGGAGATATAGATGTAGGCTAGGAACGGGACGCAGTAGGCGAGGGCGTAGCTGTGTAACTTGTCTGAAATCAGACCCATGATTGGTGTAAGAACGGCGCCGCCAACGATGGCCAAGACCAAGAAGGAACCGCCGAGCTTTGTGTTTGGGCCGAGACCCTTCAGGCCTAGAGCGAAGATGGTCGGGAACATCAGGGACATGAAGAAGCTGGTTAGGAAGACACACCAGATGCCGACCCAGCCTGGTAGGAAAACGCCGATGGAGACGAGGACCATATTTGCCACGGCATAGAAACCCATTAAGCGGCTCGGCGAAATGAAGCGCATTAGATAGGTGGAGACGAAGCGGCCAACGCCGAATATGGCAAGAGTGCCGACGAGGACGTATCCGGCGGTTTTTTCAGGGAGGTGGGCGTACTCCTGAACGTAAGGAATGAAATAGCTCCACGTGCCAACCTGGGCGCCGACGTAAAAGAATTGCGCTACCACGGCGAGCAGAAAATGCCTTTCGTGGAGGAGTTGGCGAAAGCTACCATCCTCGACGGCGATCCCCTTCTCGCTAGAGATCGCAGGAAATTTCGTGCGTAGGATGAGCATTGCCCAGACCACAGCGACAACGCCAATGACGAGGTAGGGTCGAACCACCCGTAGCACTTCGAACTGGAGGTAGGCCTGGTAGGTATGGTTGGCCTCGCGGGTGGCGATTTGTGACGGCGTCAGCTCGACGCCGGAAAAGATGAAGATTATCCCGATGAGTGCTCCGGTCATGGCGCCGAAGGGATTGAAGGCTTGTGAGAAATTCAGGCGGCGCTCTGAGATGCCGGGATCGCCAAGCTGCGCGATGAATGGATTGGAGGCCGTTTCTAGAAAGGACAAGCCGCTGGCAATCACAAAGAGAGCGAATAAGAAGAACGCATAACTGCTTTGCAGCGCGGCCGGCCAGAACAAGAAACAGCCGGAAGCGAGGAGCAGGAGGCCGACGATGAAGCCGGGTTTATAGCCGACGCGTTTCATGAAAAGGGCCGGGAATGGCCGGGAGAAAATAGCCGAGGTAGAAAGCGGTTTGCACGAGACTGGCTTGAAAGCGCGAGATGGCGAAGGACTTCATGAAGTGGCGGATGAGGACGTCGTTTAAATTATTGGGAATGCCCCAGAGGAAGAAGAGAACGGTGACGAGAATGAAGGGAACAATTTGGCCCGCGGGAAACAAGGAATGGCGGCCGGAGGGCGCCGTTTTTCCTGGAGAACTCTCGAGTCGATCCTTGGCCATCGTCCGTCTTCTCCTGTAACTGTCCAGAAAGCTTCGTGAAATCGGAACTCGCTGGAGGGGTCCTCTCTATCAGTCGAGTTGCACCATGATTTTCGTAAACTCCAAAGAATTCGAGCTCCAAGCTGCAAGGATGCCTGGGGCATCGTCGAAGGAGACGATCGTGCCGACAGCGTCTTCGACGGGAAACTTACGCTCCTCGAGCATTTTGATCACGGAGCGAAAATCCTCGGGTAGCGCGTTGCGCGAGCCAAGAATATCGAGTTCTTTTTGCACGAAGAGTTTGGTTTCGTAGGTAACCGGTTCTTTGGCGTATCCGATGTAGACGACACGACCGGTGAAGGCAACTTCCTCGACTGCAGCGCGAAACGTTTGAGGATGGCCGACAGCTTCGATGATGACATCCGGTCCACGGCCATCGGTTAATTCCAACAACTGTTCATGGAGCGGAGCTTTGGTGGAGTTCACGATGTGCTTGGCGCCGGCTTTTTTGGCGAGCTGAAGCTTATCATCGTCGAGGTCGACGGCAATGGTCGTGGCGCCGGAAAAATGGGAGGCGGCGATGGCGCCGAGGCCAACGCCACCGCAGCCGAAGATGGCGACTTTGTCAGCAGAGGTCACGCGGCCCCTGGCAATCGCGTGAAAACCTACGGTGAGCGGTTCCACGAGGCAAAGCTCTTTAATCGAGAGCGCGGCCGGGTAGAGCTTTTCGGGTGGCATGGTGATGAATTCAGCTAGCGCGCCGTCACGCTGGACACCCAGGGTTTCGTTGAAGGCGCAGGCGTTGGGACGACCGCGGAGGCAGGAGGCGCACTTGCCGCAATTTGTGTAGGGAGACATCGTTACGTTCACACCGGCGGCGAGCGCTGGATACGAAGAGCTTCCTTCGACAATCGTGGCGGCGATTTCGTGGCCGGGGATTCGCGGAAACTGGACCATGGGGTTTTTGCCACGGAACGAATTCAAATCGCTTCCGCAAAGACCAACCGTACGGACGCGAAGCAAGATTTTTTCGCGATCGACCTGAGGCAAGGGAACAGACTCGATGGAGGCTTCGCCTGGCTGTTTAATGATGAGGGCTCGCATGGTTCGCGAAGTCATGCTTTGCGGCTCAGAGAGTAGACTTCCGTGGCCACGCCACCAAGAATCATTTCCTGCTCCACGCCGGACAACCGAGAGATGAATTCGCGAAGAGTAGAAAACCATGTTTGATAGGTAGCAGCCAAAAGGCAGACGGGCCAATCCGAGCCAGCCATCAGGCGTTTGGGACCGAAGGCGTCCAGGACGACCTCGAAATAAGGCAACAGGTCGGGAAGGCTCCATTGCGTCCAGTGCGCTTCAGTGACCATCCCGGAGAGTTTGCAAGAAACGTTCTCTCTGCGGGCCAGCTCGCGAATGTTGGTGCTCCAGGGTTCGAGTTCGCGGTCGCGAATGCGTGGTTTGGCAATGTGATCCAAGACGAAGGCCTGAGTGGGATGGCGGTCTACAAAAGAAATAGCCGCGGGTAGTTGGCGCTCGAAGATGAGAATGTCGTAGACGAGGCCGTAGCGTTTGAACAGCGCGATACCCGCGTTGAAATCCGGGCGCAGCAGGAAGGCATCGTCCGCCTCATCCTGAACAACATGGCGGAAGCCTTTTAGTTTCTCAAAATGGTGAAAGCGCTCGAGGACTTGCGGAAACTCAGGGCGGGCGATGGGCGCCCAGCCGACAACTCCCCGAATAACGGGAAATTCCTGGGCGAAGCTCAAAAGGGACTGGGTCTCTTCGAGCGTTTGCCTTGCTTGAACGGCAATGCTGCCTTGCATCCCGGAAGAGGCAAGCACTTTCTCGAGATCTTGCGGAAGAAAATCTCTGGCTATGGAGGTCATTTTTCCGTCAATCCAGCCGTACTCTTTTTTCGAATAACTCCAGAGATGGTGGTGGGCGTCAATTCGCTCAATCATGGTCGTCGGCATCACAGAAGACGAATTCCGGCTGAGGGCTGGAGCTCTGCCTTCGAGGGGAGCCTTTGCAAAAGTTTGCCGTACACGCCGGGAAGAATCGCATTTAGGAGGATCGTGTGTCGAGAGGATTCGAGAACTAGCGTGCGGCTGGTGATTTGGTTTTCGCGAGTGTCGGTTATTGTTGCCAGCCGCCGCCGAGCGCTTGATAGAGCTGGACCAAGGCGAGAAGCTCGTTGGCTTGGGCTTGCGCGAGATTGAGTTCGGCGGAGAAATAGTTGGTTTCGTTGGTGAGAACCTCGAGGTAGCTGGTCACTCCACCTTTGTAGCGAATATTGGAAAGGTGCGCGGCGCCTTCGGCGGAAGCGGTGAGAAGCTCCTGCTGCTCGCGAAATTCCCGGAGCTTGCGATAGCCGATCAGGGCGTCTGAGACCTCGCGGAAGGACTGCTGGATAGTTTGCTGATAGGAAAGGACGGCTTCCTGCTGCTCGGCTTCGGCGAGCCGGACGCCGGAGCGAATTCTGCCGGCGGTGAAGATGGGTTGAACGAGAGAACCGGCAAAGCTCCAGAGACCTGCAGGGCCGCCAAACAGACGCGCGAGCGCGTCGCTTTGAAAGCCTCCTGAAGTGGTCAGGGCGATTTGAGGATAGTAGGCGGCGCGCGCGACTCCGATCTGAGCGTTGGCGGCGATGAGAACCTGTTCGGACTGGCGGATATCGGGGCGGCGCTCAAGAAGCTCGGAAGGAATGCCCGCCGGAACTTCGGGGGGATGAGGCTGCTCGGTGAGCGCCAAGCCGCGGGTAATCGGGCCAGGGTTGTTTCCGAGCAAGGTGCTGAGGAGATTTTCCTGCTGCTGAATGAGGCGCTCGAGGTCGGGAATCTCTTCGCTGGCGGTGTAGACAAGTTGCTCGGCCTGCCGAACATCCAGTTCGGATGTATTGCCATGATCAGCGAGGACAGAAGTGAGGCGGAGGGATTCGCGGCGGGCGGTGAGAGCATTCTCGGAAAGTTCCAACTGGAGATCAAGAGCGCGCAGCTGGAAATATGCGGAGGCTACGCTGGAGACCAGGGAGCTGATGACGGCGCGGCGACCCCACTCGGTCGAGAGCAGAGAAGCGCGTGCGGCTTCCGTGGCGCGGCGATATTGTCCCCAGAAATCGAGTTGCCAGGCGGCAGAGAGATTCAACTGTCCGGTGGATTGCTCGATCGCGGGAAATATAATCGATTGGGAAGTGCGCTGGGCAGAGAGATTTGCGCCGCCACTGACGCTAGGAAATTGATTGGAGCGAGTGATGCCGAGCTGCGCTTGGGCTTCGAGTACGCGGGTGGCGGCGATGCGGACATCGTAATTTTGCTGAATCGCGGTGCGGATCAGAGATTGGAGCTGATCGTCGCGGAAGACATCCCACCATTTTTGATCGCCCAAAGAGGCGGCTTCGGCTTTGGAGGCTTCTGGCGAGACGGCGCGGAATTCCGTCGGAACGACGGCCGAGGGACGTTTGTAGTCTGGTCCCACCGTGCAGCCGGAGATGAGCAGCGCGATGAGGAGCGATGAGAGAAGTGATCTCATTTCAGTCGTCTCCTGCGGCCGGACTTGTGCCTGGGGCGGGGATTCCGCTTGCCATTCGGGCGCGGCCTGCTTTGCCCATGGAAAGGCGCTCGACGACATAAAAAACTGCGGGAATAAAGAAGATGCCCAGAGCGCTGGCTGCGAGCATGCCGCCGATCACGGCGGTGCCCATGATTTGACGTGCGACCGACCCTGCACCGCTGGCGGTCCAGAGAGGGACACAGCCAAGGATGAAAGCGAAGGAAGTCATCAGGATGGGGCGAAGGCGCAAGCGGGCGCCTTCGAGAGCGGCATCGACGAGCGGCTTGCCCTCTTCATATTGATCCTTGGCAAATTCGACGATGAGGATGGCGTTTTTGGCCGCGAGACCGATGAGCATGACCAAGCCGATTTGCGAGTACACGTCGTTTTCGATCTGCACCATGTACGTCGGGAGAAATTTGGAGAGCAAAGTGCGCCGCAGCCAGAGAATGAAGAAAGCACCGAACACTGCAACGGGTGTGCTCAGCAAAACGCTGAAAGGCAGCGTCCAGCTTTCATAGAGCGCGGCGAGAATCAGAAATACGAAGAGTAGAGAAAATCCGAAGACAGCCGACGCGGGGACGCCTTCCTGGGCTTTTTTCTCCTGGAAGGACATGCCCAGGTAGTCGTAGCCCATTTCGCGGGGCATGGTTTGGTCGAAGACTTGTTCGATGGCGGCCATGGCTTGGCCGGCGCTGTAGCCGGGAGCGGCGGCGCCGTTGATTTGGGCGGAGCGGTATTCGTTGAAGCGCATGGTGAATTCGGGGCCGGGCCGGGACTCGAATTTTGTGACAGCAGCGAGGGGAACCATTGCGCCGGTGGTGTTTTTGACGAAAAACTGGCCGACATTTTCAGCACGCGTACGGTACTCGCCTTCCGCTTCGATGTAGACCTGCCACTGGCGGCCGAAACGATTGAAATAGTTGATGAAGAGGCCACCCATGAAGGCCTGAAGAGTCTGGTAGACATCCTTGACGGCGACACCTTGCTTGATGACTTTGTCGCGGTCTACGTCGACGAACTGCTGCGGGACGCTGGGGAGGAGCGTAGTGCTGACGCCTGCGATTTCCGGGCGCTTGCGGCATGCGGCGAGAAATTTATCCAAGTTGTCGGCGAGGAATTGGATGTCGTTGCCGGCACGATCTTCCAGGACGAAGGTGAAGCCGCCGGATGTGCCTACGCCGGGAATGGCTGGTGGTGAAAAAGAGAACGCGATGCCTTCGGGAATTCCGGCGAGCTCGCGGTTGATATTCTGTTTGATTTGCTGGAATTGTTCGTCGCGCGATTTGCGGTCGTCCCAGGGCTTCAGAGTGACGAAGAAGAAACCGTTATAGCTGGTGCGGACGAAGCTGAGCAAGCTGAAACCGACGACACTAGTGGTGTACTGAACGCCGGGGGTCTTGGCGAGAGCAACCTCGATTTTGTGAGCGACTTCATCGGTGCGTTGGAGAGAAGCGGCGTTCGGCAATTGCAGGTTGATGTAGAGATAGCCCTGGTCTTCATCGGGCAGAAAGCTGGATGGGACTTTGGCGCTGAAAAAGCCGGCGGCGGCTCCAAAAATGACCAGCAGTATGAGCGCGATGGCGCTCTTGCGGATGAGGAAGCCGCAGACGCCGACGTAGGCATTGGTGGCGCTGGTGAAGGTCCGGTTAAACCAGTTGAAGAATTTCTTGAGCAGGCCACCGCGAGTGGTGTCTTTGGGGCGCAAGAGCAATGCGGAGAGCGCCGGGCTGAGCGTAAGAGCATTGAAGGCGGAAAGGGCCACGGAGATCGCGATGGTGACGGCGAACTGTTGATAGAGACGGCCGGTGATGCCGGGGATGAACGCAGTGGGAATGAACACCGCGGAAAGAACGAGGGCGATGCCGACAACGGGGCCGGAGATCTCGGTCATGGCCTTGAGAGCAGCATCTTTTGGCGAGAGACCATCCTCGATGTGACGCTCGACGGCTTCGACGACGACGATGGCGTCGTCGACGACGAGGCCAATGGCGAGAACCAAGCCGAAAAGAGAGAGAGTGTTGATGGAAAAGCCGAAAATGGGGAAGAAAATGAAGGTGCCAACGAGAGAAACGGGGACGGCTAGAAGAGGAATGAGAGTAGCGCGCCAGCCTTGGAGAAAAATGTAAACGACGATGATAACGAGGAGGATGGCGATCAGCAGCGTTTCGACAATTTCCTTGATGCCCTGGGTGACGGCGAGCGTTGTGTCGAGGGAAATGACGTAATCGATATCGCCCGGAAAGCGGGCCTTAGACTCTGCCATCAATTTTTTGAGGGCCTCGGCGGCTTGCACGGCGTTGGAGCCCGGCAACTGGTAAGCGGCGATAACAGCGCCGGGTTTTCCGTTGAGGCGGCCGACGACACTGTAGTTTTGCGCGCCAAGCTCGACGCGGGCGACGTCTTTGACGCGGACCACTCCTCCAATAGAGGTTTCACGGACGACAATTTCGCCGAACTCTTCAGGGGAGGAGAGACGGCCAAGGGCACGCACGGAATAAGTAAATTCCTGCCCCTTGGGCACGGGTTCACTGCCGACCTGACCGGCAGGATTCACGGTGTTTTGGGACTCGATGGCACTGACAATTTCAGGAACGGTGATGGCCAGCTTGGCTAGTTGGTCGGGCTTCACCCAAAGACGCATGGCGTACTGGCCGGCGCCGAAAATCTGGACGCTGCCGATGCCG
This sequence comes from Verrucomicrobiia bacterium, assembly GCA_035571045.1. Classification (GTDB taxonomy): domain Bacteria; phylum Acidobacteriota; class Terriglobia; order Acidiferrales; family UBA7541; genus Acidiferrum. The sequence goes on along the minus strand of DATMKS010000089.1, from coordinate 10,383 downwards.
TAGAGGCGCGTGATCTGGTCGCTGAGATTGATGTAGGCGAAGTTGGAGAGAAACTGGGCATCGTAAGTGCCGTTGGGGGAATAGAGCGTGATCAGCATGAGCGGCGCGGTGACGGTTTTTTGAACGGTGATGCCGTAGTTGTTCACGTCGCTAGGCAATTGGGATGCGGCTTGTGTTTCGCGCATCTGGGTGAGAATGAGATCGGTATTGGGGTCGGTCTTAACGTCGAAATCGACAATCAGGCGCATGCCGCCATCGGCGGTGGAATTCAGCGAATACATGTAGTTCATATTGTCGACACCGCTCATCTGCTGCTCGATGGGCGTGGCGACGGATTGCTCGATGGTGCCTGCGTCGGCGCCGACGTAGGTGGCAAGCACTTGCACTTCGGGTGGCACGATGTTCGGGAAGAGAGCGACCGGCAGAGTAAGGATGGTGATGGCGCCAATGATGACCATGATGATGGAGATCACCATGGCAACAATGGGGCGATTGATGAAGAATTTTGACATGGGTCAGTCCGCTCCCGCAGCTGCCGTCAACAGTTTGGGGTTGACGGAAGATCCGTCGCGCACTTTTTGCACGCCCTCGACGATGACCATCTCGCCGGTTTTCACGCCGCTGTCGATGATCCATTCGTTGCCAACGCGCTCGCCGACTTTGACGATGCGGACGCTGACTTTGTTGTCGTTGCCAACGACCGCGACTTGAAACGTGCCTTGCAGCTCGACGACGGCGCGTTGCGGAATCAGCAGCGCGCCAGTGCGTGTATAAGTGGAGGCGCGAACGCGGCCGAACTGTCCGGGACGCAGGAAATTTTTGGGGTTGGGAAACGCGGAGACGACGCGGATGGTGCCTGTGGTTATATCCACCTGGCGATCGGTGTAAAGAACGCGGCCCTTGGATGGATAAACGGTTCCATCCGCGAGAATTAATTCGAGCGCCGGAGCATCGTTGGGCGCGTCATCATGACCTTGTGGAGCGTTGACGCGAGCGGCGAGGCGGAGGTACTCCTGCTCGCTGATGGGGAAATAGGCTTTGATGGGATTTACCTGAGAGACGGAAGTTAGGACGGTGGTGGGATTGACCAAATTGCCGAGCTGGATGAGGGCGATGCCGGCGATGCCGTCAAACAGCGAGGTGACGTGAGTGAATCCGAGATTTAGCTGAGCTTGTTCTACCTGCGCTTCGGAGGACTGAACCGCAGCTTTGGCGGCCAAATTGGCTTGAATGTCGTTGTCCAACTGGCTTTGCGCGATAGCGCGCTCTTTGGCCAGCGGGGTGTCGCGGTCGACGTCCAGCTGGGTTTTGCCCATTTGCGCCTGGGCCTGCGCCAATTGCGCTTTGGCCTGATCGAGCAGCGCCTGGAAGGGACGCGGATCGATCTCGAACAAAACGTCGCCGTTGTGAACTTGCGAGCCTTCTTTGTAGTTTTGCTTGATGATATACCCGGTGACTTGCGGCTGGATTTGGGCGTTGACGTAGCCGTCGAGCGTGGCGACCCACTCGCTTACGATGGGAACGTCCCTTTGAACCACTGCAAGGACTTTTACTTCTGGAGGAGCGCCACCAGGCGCTGCGGCTTTTCCACCGCAGCCAACGAGGATAGCTGCAAACGAAAGAACGCTAGCGATGAAATACGCGGCAACACCTGCGGAGTGCGCGGAGCGGGGATTGCAGAGCTGTTCCCTGTGGTGTGGTGGTGGACCGCTGAGTCCAACGACATCAAGCGACATGAATACTCCTTGTGTGACGAGCCTGGCGCACACTCCGCGGCATTGGGTGGTGGCATCAGGCGTCATCGAAAGCGGCAAATCTGCCGGGCGTGCAGAGCGGCCCCAAAAACCAGGCGAGTTTTCGAGTCTGCCTTCAGCGCCCGTTAGATGTAATTGGCCGGCTGGTGGATACAAGGGAAAAAGGATAGTGGAAGTTCGCCCTTTGTCGAAGGGCGCCAAGCGGGCTGTGGCTCGCGTTGCGTGAGTTATATTGGATTGAAAATGTAGGGAATCTCGTGAGCCCTGCCTCTTACGATCTCGGCGAAGATTTGCGCTTCGCGCGGCTCTCGGTAACGGAGGGCGAGGACAAGCCCCTGAAGTATCTGATGATATTCAACAGCGCGGACGTTGCTATCCTTGTTGAATCGGATCTTGCTGCCACCGTAGAATTTGACAAGACAGCGGCGAGACGAAACATGCAAGCCCGTCCGGCCGGGGATGGAAGTTTTCAAAGTGTCGGCCAAAACCGGCGAAGGAATGACAGAATATCTGGAGTTTATCGAAACTCGGCGGGTCTCGAAATAAATGATCACGTTGCTTTCCATTATTGTCCTTGGCTTTTTCCTCGGCATGCGCCATGCGACCGACCCCGACCATGTAATCGCAGTAACAACAATCGTGAGTCGTCAGCGAAGCATCCGCCACGCGGCTTTGATTGGGGCCCTCTGGGGTCTGGGACACACGATCACGATTCTGGTTGTTGGTTCCGCGATCATCCTGTTTGGCATCGTGATTCCGCCAAGACTGGGTCTCACGATGGAGTTGTCGGTTGGCTTGATGCTGATTCTTCTCGGAATTCTGAATCTCTCCGGCATCCTGCGCAGGATTACGGAGACTTTCACGCCATCTCTGGTGGGATCTCATCGACATCCCCACGGGCATGGAGACTACGTTCACAACCACCCGCACGGCCACGGCCCGGAAAGACACGGGCATGCTGACGATGCCACGCCAGTCGGTTGGATGGATCGCGTGTTTGGGAAGCTTGGCATCTATCAAGTCGTCCGGCCATTAGCAGTCGGCATCGTTCACGGGCTAGCGGGATCGGCCGCCGTCGCCCTGTTGGTGCTCACCACCATTCGTGTTCCGTCCTGGGCCGTTTTATACCTCCTCGTTTTCGGTATTGGCACGGTCGCTGGGATGATGCTGATCACTGCGGCGATTGCTGTCCCATTTACATATTCCGAGAAGCGCTTCGCTCGCCTCAATCGTGGTCTCGGACTGGTCTCAGGGCTGGTTAGTTTGGTCTTTGGCCTTTTCATTGTTTATGAAATGGGTTTCGTCAGCGGCCTCTTTACGCACAATCCCATTTGGGTGCCCCATTGATTTTCTTTGACCCTCTCTCCATTTTGATTCCGCAAGAAGAATCTCAAACCGCGGCCACCGCCTAACAGCTCTGTGGTTCCAACGCGCGAGAAATGTGTTGGCGCTTTGTGGAGCCCAAAACAAAACCCCGCTCGCAGGTGTGGTGTGCGAGCGGGGTGCCTGCCTACTTCCAGGGTGTGATTAGAAGTAGATCTTTCCTCCGAGCTGAAGGATTCTCGGATCGAAGGCAGATGTCACTTGGCCGAACCGGCTGTCTCCGAGGTTGGAATCCACGGCGTTGAACTGGGTATGGTTCCAGGTGTTGAAGGTTTCCAGACGCAGTTCCAAGCGGCTGCCGCGAGATTCGCTGAGCGTGAAGCTTTTGAACAGCGAAACGTTCCAGTTGTCGCGGCCAGGTCCACGCAGATCGTTGTGCGGCAGCGTGCCCCAAGCTCCGAGGGCTGGAAGCGAGAACGCCGTGGGATCAAACCACTCGTTGACGAGATGCGGAGTGGTAAGTGTGCCTGTCAGGTCTGGCCGGTTAACGCCATTGGGTACGCCATTGCCACCTTGTCCACCGCTGATGCCGATGTTAATCGGCAGGCCGGACTCCATCGTGACGATACCCGACACTTGCCAACCGCCGACGGTGGACTTGAGAAGATGGTTCTCACTGTGGCGGAACAGCGGGATGTCATAGATAAAGTCGACGACGGCCACGTTCAAGCGATCGTAGCCGCTCGGCCCGACGTCGTATAGCCAGCCGGCGTAGGGATTCGACACGTTCCCGAGGTCGCCACCGCCGCTGCCGGCAGTGGTTGGATCATCCGCACGGGAAAGCGTGTAGATCGCCCGCAGGGTCAGGTCATGGCTCAGTTGTGAATTTAGATCCACTTGCAGGCCATTGTAGTGCGTGTTCGCTTCGTTTTCGGAGAGCGTGATAGCGTTGAAACCCGGATAGGGCAGGCCCGGCGCCGTCTGATAAGGAGCGTTGTCAATCAGATTCGATAGATAACTCTCGTTGGGCAGGTTGACGTTCCGGTAGTCATTCTGATGACGGCCTTGGTTGCCCACGTAGCTCGCCGTCAACACCGACTTCGTTCCAATTTGGTGTTGTACGCCGACGCTCCACTGATAGCTCACTGGCAGCTTGTAATCGCTCACATCCAAGCCAGTGATGCTGGCAGCGTTGATGGGTTGAGTCGCAGCCGCCCCGCTAGAGAGAGCGAGACTTGGGTTTGTCATCTCGACGCCGTTGAGATTGACCTGCAGGCTGAACGGAATATTGGGACCGGCATTGTACATGTCGTTGCCCTGAATGCGTTCGTACATGATGCCGAATCCGCCGCGGATAACCGTTTTGCCAGCTCCCGTAAGGTCATAGGCAAAGCCGAGGCGGGGACCGAAGGCGGCCCAGTGATTGTTGACCAGGCCCTTTGGAACGCCGTCCTGACCCGGGATGCCGATGCCGTTCAAATAAAGCGGAACGCCAGTCAGAATGGGATTCGGACTCGTGCCCAGACCCGGACTGGCTGCCGTGCAGCCATTCCCTGGCCCGCTGCAAATACTATTATTGGCGTTGAAGGTGGCTGCATCGGCAGCGTTATAAAGGCTCGGATAGAAATTCCCCATGCGGTCGTTGGCTTCGTAGGTGTGCGGCACGCCGTCCCAGCGCAAGCCCAGGTTCAGGGTCAACCTGCGGTTCACGCGCCAGTTGTCCTGGACGTAAGCGGCCCAAGAAACGTTATTCCAGTCACCATGGTCTTGCACGGCCAGCTCTTGATAAGAGCTGGGAGTTCCGAGCAAGAAATCGGCGAAGCTGTTTCCGGGGTCGGCGGCTGTGCCATTCCCGGTGTACGTGCCATTGAAGCTGAAACCGCCTTGGGTCTCTCCGAAAAGATCCTGGACTTTCTTGTAGAGCGCCCAGCTTCCGCCAAACTTGAACTGGTGGGCGCCATGGGTCCAAGAAATGTCGTCGCGGATCTGGTAGTCATCGGCCTTGTTGTGCCACGGCCAGCTGGAGATTTCAAATTGCGCGCCGCTCGCGCCGCTCAAATCGATGTTGGGAATGCGGGTGTCATTGTTCGGTCCAGTGAAGAGCCTGGAGTTTGTGGAATCGTAGCCGGTCGGAAGAGTCAAACTGGTCAAGCCCGAGGCTGCGTAAGGAACGATGTTGATGCGGTTGCCGTTGTAGTTGAAGGCCACTTCGTTGACGAGCGTCGGGCTGATCGTATACGTCGTATGTACGACGGCGCTATAGGAAGGATTGCCGAAGGTGTCGCCCACCGTGGGAACGTTGTCGCCGCTCCACTGGCTGGTCGCAAAACCTTGCGAGACTTGCTCGGCGATGTAGTGTCCGAATACGGAGAATTTGTCGCTAAAGTTATGATCGATGCGAACGATCTCTTCCCGCAAATTCGTGACAGCATTGGCGCCGCCTTTGAACTCCGGGCTGCCATTCGAGGACACCGCGTTATCCGCTGGGAAAATGCCGGCCTTGACCAAGGCCGCGGAGTTCGGATTGATCATGCAAGTTGGAATGATATTGCCCGGGAAAGGCTGACCTTGCACGACTCCCGCGCCCGCCGCATCTTGGCCCGGACAGTTGGCGAAGAGAACAGATGGGGCCACTTGCGCCGTCGTTGGCACAAGGATCGGCGTCGAAAGAGAGCTGAAATTCCCGCCGTAAGTAGCTGTGCCCGGAACCGTCTGATTGGTCGCGCCGCCCTGAACCAGCGGGCGCCACTCCATATTGTAGAAGAAGAAAGTCCGCTTCTTGTCCGGGTTATAAAGATGGCCGAGAGTTACCGGACCGCCGACGTTGAAGCCGTAAACGTTGAGACGGAGTTCCTGATTCGGCACGAAATAATTTTGTGCATCGAAAAAGTCGTTGCGATTGAATTCCCAAGCGGAAGCGTGGAACTGGCTCGTTCCAGACTTCAGGACCATGGTCATGGTGCCGGCCGAAGAAAGACCGTAATCGGCACTGTAGTTGGAAGTAAGCGCTCGAAACTCCTGGATCGCGTCCGTGGAGGGGGCGATGCTCATGCCGCCCGCGCCGCCGCGGTCATCGTCTTCGCCACCATCGAGCAAATAGATGTTGTGATTCTGGCGCATGCCGTTGAATTCGACACTGGCGTCGCCGCCGACGGGAGTGTTGACTTCAGCTGAATTCATGCCGCCAGCGCCAATCTGGCTAGAGGCTCCCGGAGTCAAGGCGGCAAGCTGGTAAATGCTCCGCCCGGCCACGGCGATCTGGCTCATCTGCTGATCGGTGATGAGGTTGCTGCGTTCTCCCGAATCGGTCTGAACCTGTACGGCATTGGCTTCGACCGTCACGGTCTCTTGCGCTGCGCCCAGTTGCATCTGGAAATCGACGCGGATGCGGTCGCCAACGGTCAGTACGATATCTTTTTGTTCCGAAACTTTGAATCCTTTGGCTTCGGCTTTGACTCGGTAGTGGCCGATCTGAAGATCGACGGCGACGTACTGGCCGGCGTCATTCGTGGGAATGACGTGGCTGACGCGCGTATCCGTATTAGTAAGAGTGATAGCCACATTCGGGACGACGGCACCCGAAGGATCGGTGACCGTCCCAACGATCGTGGCCTGCTGCGCGAACGTGGAAGCAGAAAAACCAATCAGGGCAACCAAGAGAACAAAAAGGAATCGAAATTGCTTCACCTGGGTTAGAAAGTTTTTTTGATCGAGCACTTGGAGATACCCCCCTTTTAGAAATTAGGCCGCCAGCTTTCTCATCCCTCGAGTTGGAAAACTTTTCGAGCCTTCAGGAGCATCCGCACCGACGCCCCGTATCTGTCGCACCGGGACTAAAAGCAAAAGACGATCCGCAATATCGTTATTTTTAATGTTGCGTGTGAGAGTGGTCGCGCGCAATATCCACTTGAACTGAAATCGCTATGACCAGTTGGAGCGAGCCATGAAAAAAGTACCTAGTGCGGTGTCGCCGGTGATAGCCGTCGACCGGAAAGCCGCCAAGCCTTTGCACAAGCAAATCTATGACGCCTATCGCTCCATGATCGTCAGCCGGAACTTGGGCGCTGGCCAGCAGATCCCTTCCACCCGGGCGCTTGCCAGTGAATTGAAAATCTCTCGAATACCGGTCCTGACAGCTTATTCTCAGCTTCTAGCCGAAGGGTATTTCGAGGCTCGCGCGGGGGCAGGAACGTTCGTCTGCAGTTCCCTGCCAGACCAATGGACATCAAGTGATGGAGGCGCGACCCGTCCAGATGTAGCCCGCTCCGGTGCGCGGGTCACGTCGCGGCGCGCGAGCCTGCTTCCCCCCTACGAGAGACTCCCGTGGTTAGGCGGGCTGGGGGCTTTCAACGTGAGCCAGCCGGCTTTCGACCAATTCCCGTTCCAGACGTGGTCGCGCATAGTGATGCGCCACTGCCGAAATCCCCGGGCGAAAGAATTGCACTACGGCGGACCACTTGGTTTCGAAGAACTTCGCAGAGCCATCTGTGCCTACCTCAGAACCGCCCGCGCGGTGCATTGCTATCCGGATCACGTCATGATTGTCGCCGGCTCTCAGCAGGCTTTAGAGATTACTACGCGCGTTCTGCTTGACGAGCGAAGCGCCGCATGGGTCGAAGAACCCGGATATTGGTTGACGCGACAGGTCTTAGCTGCGGCGGGCTGTCGTTTGGTGCCTGTTCCGGTGGATGGCGAGGGGTTGGATGTAGCCTACGGCGTCAAGAAGTGTCGTAAAGCAAGAGCCGCCTTTGTTGCACCTTCCCATCAATATCCACTCGGCGCAACTATGAGCGCGTCGCGGCGGCTTCAGCTCCTCGACTGGGCGCAAAGTTCTGGATCCTGGGTGATTGAGGACGATTACGACAGCGAGTACCGCTATGGCAACATGCCGATCGCTTCTCTGCAAGGTCTCGACCACAATTCTCGCGTCATCTATATAGGAACCTTTAGCAAGACCTTGTTCCCATCCTTGCGGCTAGGCTACATCGTGATTCCACCGGACCTGGTGGGTCGCTTCGCGGCAGTGCGGTACGTTATGGATATAACTCCGCCACATTTTTTCCAGGCCGTGCTTACGGACTTCATGAATGAAGGCCATTTCGCACGCCACATTCGCCGCATGCGCCAGCTTTACTCCCAGCGCAGGACAGTGCTTGTCGACGAACTCCAAAAAGAACTCGGCTCTGCGCTCCAGGTACTTGGATCGGAAGCGGGTATGCATCTCGCGGTCATTTTGCCGAAAGGGTTGCGCGATCAGCAGGTAGCCGCGCGCGCCGCACGCGAGAAGCTCTGGCTCACGCCGCTTTCTCCTGCCTACCTCGGCCAGACACCTCGCCAGGGACTTATTTTGGGGTTTGGGAACACAACGGTTGAGGAAATCCCAAACGCAGTCCGCCGGCTAAGAAACGTGCTCTCGGCTGAAAAGGGTTTCCGCCTTAAAACGACATAACCACGAAAAAAGCCCTGGGAGAACTATTTCCCAAACCCACGTAGTGGCCGGACTCTCGAATCACTGTCAATAGCTTGTTGAGCCATTCAAGAAACGCATTCAAGCCATCTATTCTTTGTTGAAAATCTTCACGATTTCGATATGCGCGTTTCTCTACCTTTTCGTCAACGCCTTGCGCGCGACGTGCGCAAATCGGAAAAGGGGGCCTCGCCATGTCAGTCAAACTATCCACACTCTTTATTTTGGTCCTACTGTCAGCGCGGTGGACGATGGGCCAATCCACCTTCGGCAGCATTCGCGGTACGACTCTGGACCAGAGCGGCTCGTCCGTTCCCCAAGCGCAAGTCAACTTGCATAGTGTTGATGAGAACACAGATTTCGCGGCGACCAGCGACGACCACGGAAACTTCGCGTTTGAGAACATTAAGCCGGGTCACTACAGTCTGGCCGCAACCAAGGAGGGCTTCTCCAAAGCAATTGTCGACAAAGTGGAATTGGTAGCGCGGCAGAACCTTCGCCTGGATGTGAGGCTCGCGTTGGCGTCGCAGAACCAGGTGGTCGAAGTAAGCGAGGCCGCTGTAACGGTGAACACCGAAAACGCCATACTTGCCGATTCGAAGCTCAATAGCGACATCACCCAGTTGCCTTTGAATTCGCGGGCCGTATCGTCCAGCCCATTGGCCGCCTTGGCCGTTTCTCCGAATGTGGTCAAGGACAGTCAGGGAAACATCTCCGTAGGCGGCGCAACCGCCTCCCAGGTGGGATTCTCCGTGGACGGAATTTCCACCGCCAGCGTGCGCGCCAACGGCGCTCTACAGGATGCCTATCCCTCCCAGGAAGGAATCGCGGAGATGAAAGTCACGTCTTTCAACAACAACGCGGAGTTTGCGCAGATGGGCGACGTGACGTTTACGACCAAGAGCGGCACCGAGCAATTTCACGGAAGCGCCTACGAGTACTTCCAAGATGACGTATTAGACTCCACCATCTACGGGTTTACGTCCAAGGCGCCTAAGCTATTCAACACCTTCGGAGGCAGTCTGGGTGGCCCCATAATTTTTCCCAAACTGTGGGACGGCAGAAGCAGGAAGACATTTTTCTTTGCGGACTACGAGGGAAACCGCAAGACCACCTCTGCTCCGGAATTCCTTCTTGTTCCCACGCAGGCGGAAAGATCAGGCAATCTGGGCGCTCTTGTGACGGCGCTAGGGAACGGTCCGGTAAAGGATCCCTTGACGGGGCTTCCTTATCCGAACAACACCATCCCCGGCGGGCCAGGCAACCCGTGCACCAATCCCCAGGATTGCCTTAATCCCGTAACGCAAACCTTGCTGAATGACTACTATCCGCTTCCAAACGCAAACCTGACTCAGGTCAATCCTGCTTTCAACTACCAGACGCTGGTGCCCATTCCGTCCAACTCCAATGGCTGGGACGTGCGTCTCGATCAAACCCTCACATCGAAGCAGCAGGTCTACCTCCGCTACAGCTGGAAAAACGCCCTCTACACCGAGTCCAATAGCGCAGGCGCGATTGCACCCGCGAGTAACTTTTTACCGAATGACCTGGCTCACGACCAAAACCGCAGCCTGGTGGTCTCCTACAACTACACGCTGAGCCCGACCTTACTCAACGAATTCCGCTTTGGATTTACAAATTATACTGAAAATGACACGTTCCCGCTCAGTGGAGCGCAGATCGATTCCGGCACGGGGCCCGGCGATCTGGGCCTGGTGAAAAGCACCATACCCTTGCAGTTCATCGCCCAGCCGACGGGCCATGCCTTCCCCACCTTCAACTTCCAGGACGGCAGCATTACCAACATCGGGCAGGACCGGGTGGGCACGACCCTATCCA
>DATMKS010000088.1:0-37540 GCA_035571045.1 Verrucomicrobiia bacterium | reverse complement strand
AAAAAATGCCCTCTGATTTGCATCAGAGAGCCAGCCTGCCAAGCGAATTATTGTCGCTCGATTTACTCAGACCATTCGTGCTCGAAAAGGACGAATGGTTTCGAACGGATTCTGGCACATCGTATCGGTTGTCAAAGAGCAGAACCTCCCTGTCTTGCAGAAAGGTACGTCCACAGCCCAAGGAGAATACGACGAAGCCGCGAATAAGTCAACAGGAGATTAACGATTTCCACAGGAATCCACAGGCGCGCCGCGGGGATTGCGCTAAGGCGCTTGTTGGGAGTGGGTTGCGGAAGGATGGCGGCGTGCTTTTTGGGAATCAGTGCTGGACTTATTCGCGCTTTGAAATTAGCCTTGCGGGCTTCGCGGAAAGAAAAACGGAGATAGGGTCGCCGCGAGATTACGCGGCGGGCTGTCTTAAGGGACTAGAAATAGAAAGCGCGCAAGCCGCAAAACCGCACAGGCAGGATTGCCCGTGCCACTCGGAGAGAAGCGGGCAAAATGATGATTACGAAAAAGAAAAAGATGATTCACGGCGGATTGATTTTGTGCGCGGCGGCGCTGAGCTTACAGCCGACCGGGCACGCGCAAAACGCGAATACGGCGGAGCAGGCGGGGCCTTATCCGTCGCTGGAGATTCGCGACGTGACGGTGATTGATGGATCGGGGGCGCCGGCGTTTGGGCCGGTCAATATTTTTATTAAGGGAAATCGGATTGAACGCGTGGTGCCGTCAGACTCGATATCGCGCAAGGAGAAGGACGAAGGCGGGGGCAAGAAGGATCAGAAGGCGCCGGATCGCGTGATCGAGGGCAAAGGAATGTACGCGATGCCGGGGCTGATCGATGTGCATATTCATGTCAACGCGTCGAAGGACGTGCCTTCGGAATACATCTATAAATTGCTGCTGGGGCACGGCGTGACGACGATTCGAACGTTCAATGTCGGGAACGACGATCCCAAAGCAATGGTTGAGGAGAAGAAGAAGATTGCGGCAAACCAGATCATTGCGCCGCGGATGTATGTGTATCCGTTCTGGGGGCGCGGCGACGATCCGCGGTATTCGAATCCGGAGGGTGCGCGGCAGATTGTGGACGAGTGGCACGCATTGGGCGTGGACGGCGTGAAGATTATCGGGAAGCCGGGGCTCTGGCCGGATGTGTTTCGCGCGATCGCGGATCAGGCGCGGAAAGACGGCATGGGCGTGGCCGTGCACATTGGCCAGGACGGCGTTTATCCGATGAATGCCGTGGAGGTGGCTTACAACGGGGCTTCGACGATTGAGCATCATTACGGGTATCCGGAGTCTTCCTACACTTCCAGAACAATTCAGGATTTGCCGCCGGGGTACAACTATTCGAGCGAGCCGGACCGGTTTTTGGAGACCGGACGATCGTGGCTACAAGCGGACTTGGGGAAACTGCATGGCGAGGTGATTCAGTCGTTGCTCGAGACGATGCGTCGGACGGGATTCATCATGGTGCCGACGTTCAGTATTTATGAGGCCAATCGCGATGTGACGCGCGCGGCGAACTTGCCGTGGCACGCGACGTACACGCTGCCGGTGGTGATGGATTCGTTTTTGCCGAATCCGGCGCATCACGCTTCTTATTTTTATGAGTGGACGTCGAACAAGGAAGCGGATTGGTCGCGGGCGTACCGGCGGTGGCTGGATTTTGTGAATGACTACAAGAACCAGGGCGGAGTCGTTGCCGTCGGCTCGGACACCGGATTTTTGTTTGCGTTGTGGGGATTCGGAACGATTCGCGAACTAGAGATGCTGGAGGAGGCGGGATTTTCGCCGCTCGAAACTCTGCATGCCGCTACGGAGAATGGTGCGAAGGTCGTGAAGAATCCGGAGCTGGGATTGGTGCGGCAGGGTTATTTGGCCGATCTTGTGGTGCTTACGGAGAATCCGCTGGCAGATGTGAAAGTGTTTTATGGCAATGGCGTCACGCGCGTGGGGACGGATCGCAAAGAGGTGCACGAGCAGTGCGTGAAGTATACGATTCGGGATGGAGTGATTTTTGATTCGCAGGCGCTGCTGAGCGATGTCCGGGAGATGGTGACGAAGGCAAAGCAGGCGCGGCCGGGGCAAACTAAGCCGTAATGCGTTTTATTTCAAGACAACCAAAGCGGCAGCTAACTCACACTGTCTAATCGAAGGTAAAGCATCTCGGGATGTAAGTGTCTTCTCCCGGCTGCTCTTTCCTGCGCTTGACTGATACCATACGCGATCATGGGAAGGAATCTTGCCACTGGTGTCCTTCAGCGAGTGAGCAGGCGGAACCTAATGCGCCCCGGGCAGCGCGTGGGTGTTGGTGTGTCTGGAGGCGCGGATTCGGTGGCATTGCTCTTGTTGCTGATGGAATTGCGTGAGGAGCTGGGGATGGTATTGAGCGTGGCGCATTTGAACCACAAGTTGCGTGGGGCAGCTTCGGATGCGGACGAGAAATTTGTGCGGAGCCTTGCGACAAGTCATGGGTTGGAGTTTTACGGGGAGACCGTGGACGTGGCGGCGCGAGCGAAACGGGAAAAAGCGAATCTGGAGGATGCGGGGCGGCGGGCGCGGTATGAGTTTTTTGCCCGGCTTGTGGCGGGTGGGAAAGTGGATGGCGTGGCGGTGGCGCATACGGCGGATGACCAAGCGGAGACGGTTTTGGCGCATATTTTACGAGGAACGGGGCTGGCGGGGCTTGGCGCGATTCATCCTCGGACCGAATCCGTTGTGCGGCCACTGCTAGGCGTGCGGCGGGCGGAGTTGCGGACTTATTTGCGATCGAAGAAACAGAAATGGCGCGAGGACGCTTCGAATCAGGATACCGAGCGGACGCGGGCGCGGATTCGGAAGAAATTGTTGCCGCTTCTGGAGCACGAATTTCAGAGTGGCGTGGTGGAGCATCTCGTTTCGCTGGCGGAGTTTGCGCGAGAGGACGAGGAGTTTTTGGAGCTGCTTGCGCTCGAGCATTGTGAGGCGCTCGCGAGAAGAACTAAAATTGAAGGAAGAATCTCCGTGCGGGATTTGCTGCAGCCTTTGAAAAGAATAAGCATATACCCAGAGGATGCGGTGAGCAGAGAGAACGCAGCCGAGAAAAACCAGGGGGCTCTGACCAAGCGGATATTGCGCCGTCTAATTGAAGAGAGGAAGACAGGTGCGGGGCAGATCACCGCACAGCATATCGCGAGTGTGGTGGAGTTGGCGCGGCGCGGTGAAAATGGGAAGGCGGTGCAGTTGCCGGGTGGCGTTGACGTTCGGCGCGAGCGAAATGATTTGGTTTTCCGCACAAATTCGTCGCGGCCAGCGCGGCGAAACGACGGGAAACGCGGAGCCGACGAAACTTCGGCGGTGGAATACGAGTACAAAATCGATTTTGAAAATCTTGGAAAGGGCGATGCGACTTTGCGAGTTTCGCAGGCGGGGTGCGTTTTCCGCCTCAGGGTGATTGACTGGCCCGCAAATAGAGGGGAAACTAAGGAATCAGGGGCGGTCTTAGACCGCGACCGGCTGCGTTTGCCGCTTGTGCTGCGCAACTGGCGCTTCGGGGACAAGTTGCAGCCCGCGGGGCATCAGAAAGCGCACAAGCTAAAGCGGCTTTTGAACGAAAAACGCGTCAGCCGATGGGAACGAGACGGCTGGCCGGTTTTGACAAGCGCCGGCGTTCTTGTATGGGCGCGGGGCTTCCCGGTTGCCAAGGAGTTTGCGGTAAATGAGGGGACCCGAACAGGAATTTTGATCGCCGAGGAAAAGTCTTGATGCGTGACCGCCCAGCGGTCAAATCGAGTGCGTCCGGCCGAGCGGCTTACTCTGCCGCGCGAATTGGCGCGAGGGTTTCGGCGCTGGGGAGGGAAATCACCCGGGCGTACAAGGGACGGCGGGTGGACGTGGTGGTAACGCTCGACCGCGGATTCGTTTTTGCCGCCGACCTGATTCGCGAGATTAATACCGCCGTGGTTTGCCACTTCGTGCGTGAGGATGTGCGGGACGTGAACGACGGTGGCAACGCACGGCGCGAAGTCTATTTTGGCGCCCGGCCGGAATTGAAAGGCCGGGATGTTCTGCTACTCGATGCGGTGCTGGAGAGCGGCGTGACGCAAGAGTTTCTTCTGCGGCGATTGGGCGAAAGCCAGCCTCGATCGCTGCGACTGGCAGTGCTGCTGGACAAGCCTGCGCGGCGGCGCGTGGGACTGGAACCTGATTACTTTGGGTTCCGAACGGCATCTAATGATGTATGGGTCGGGTACGGCCTGGCTGCGGACAATGGCACGGGGCGGAATCATCGGGCTCTTTCCAATGGAGCAGCGCAGGTGAAGCGACGGCAAAGACGTACGAAGTAAGATCGAAGGTTTCGCGCGTCGCTTCCTCGTGGGATGAATTTCCGCGGGGCCAAGGACAAAGGTGAGGACAACGTGAATTCCAGTTCTACGGCAAAAACAATTCTTTTCTGGATCTCCATCGTGTTTCTCGGCGTGATGCTGTGGAAACTGGTGTCCGCGAATGGAAGCCAGGCCCGGGAAGAAACCCCCAGCTATAGCGAGTTCATGGCCAAGGTGGATGCAGGAGACATTAAGGAAGTGACGCTGTACCTGTCCCCAAACAGCTATGAGGTCCAAGGAGAATACCTTCGTCCGGCAAATCACAAATTTGTCGTTACCGTGTTCAAGGAAGCCGCTCCGGATCTGGTGAAGCAACTGAAAGACAAGGGAGCAATGATCAAGGGGATGAAAGAGGTGCGCAGCGGAGATTGGATATTGATTTTGCTGAACGCCGCGCCTCTGATCTTGCTTGTTGGTTTTTGTCTGTTCCTGATGCGACAGATGCAGGCCGGTGGAAACAAGGCGCTGAGCTTTGGCAAGTCGCGCGCGCGGTTGCTATCGGCACAGCAGAAGAAGGCAACGTTTAAGGATGTTGCCGGGACCGACGAAGCCAAGGAAGAGTTGCAAGAAATTATCGAGTTTTTGAAAGACCCGCAGAAATTCCAGAAACTGGGCGGACGCATCCCCAAGGGCGTGCTGCTCGTCGGGCCTCCTGGAACGGGGAAGACGCTGCTTGCAAGAGCGATTGCGGGCGAAGCGAATGTTCCGTTCTTCTCGATTTCGGGTTCGGACTTCGTGGAAATGTTCGTGGGCGTAGGCGCGAGCCGCGTGCGCGATCTGTTCGAACAAGGGAAGAAGAACGCCCCTTGCATTATTTTCATCGATGAAATTGATGCGGTCGGACGGCACCGTGGCGCCGGCCTCGGCGGCGGTCACGACGAGCGCGAACAGACTCTGAATGCGTTGCTTGTCGAGATGGACGGATTCGAATCAAACGAAGGCGTGATTTTGATTGCAGCGACGAACCGGCCGGATGTGCTCGATCCGGCTTTGCTCCGTCCTGGCCGTTTTGACCGGCGCGTGGTGGTTGCGCGACCGGATGTGAAAGGCCGCGAAGAAATTCTCCGCGTACATACCCGCAAAGTGCCGCTATCCGATGATGTGGAGTTGTCGATCATCGCCCGCGGGACGCCGGGATTCTCCGGAGCGGACCTCGCCAACCTGGTGAACGAAGCGGCGCTCTGGGCTGCGCGACAGAACCGCAAGTTCGTGATGCAGGTCGACTTCGAGATGTCCAAAGACAAAGTGCTAATGGGTGTCGAGCGGAAGTCGATGATTCTTTCGGATGAAGAGAAGAAGAACACTGCCTATCACGAGGCGGGACACGCCCTAGTAGCTGCGATGACGCCGGGAGCCGATCCGGTTCACAAAGTGACGATCATTCCGCGAGGGATGGCGCTTGGCCTGACGATGCAGCTGCCGGAAGACGACAAGCACACTTACACGCGGGAATACTTGGAAGCCATGCTCGCCGTCTTGATGGGCGGACGATCGGCGGAAGAGATTTTCCTCGGACACATTACCACCGGCGCCGGCAACGATATCGAACGGGCCACCGACCTGGCGCGCAATATGGTTTGCGAATGGGGCATGAGCGAGCTGGGGCCGCTGGCGTACGGGAAAAAGGATGAGGCGATTTTCCTGGGCCGCGAGATCACGCAGCATCGCGACTACTCCGAAGATACGGCGATTCAGATCGACAAGGAAGTGAAGCGGATCGTTAATAGCGGCTACGAGAATGCAAAAAGGCTGCTATCGAACAATCGCGATACGCTCGAGCGCATTGCGCAGGCGCTGCTCGAACGCGAAGTGATCGACGCGAACGAGGTAAAGATGCTGATGGAAGGCAAGCCGCTGCCGGAAAAGCCGCGGACGCCGCCTCCTCAGGCTCCGCCAGCGCCCAGCGCTGATCCGAAGGTGGTACGGCCGGAGTTGCGACCGGCGCCGGGATTTACGCGCGGGGAAAATCCGGCGAAAGCGTAGACAGGAATTATTCGCGGGCATTCTGACGGTAGGGGCACGATGCAACGTGCCCCTACTTTTTTTTGCTGGATGGATTTATGGGGGGAACGTCGCCGCGGTGACCGCTGTGGGCAAAATGGCGTAGAATGCAATCATGGGAAAGCAGGAACCGGACAATCTGCAGGTGACGTGCCCGTGCTGCCAGGCCAAGCTGGTGGTGGACGCGGTTTTTGGGGCGGTGCTTTCGCACGAAGCGCCGGTGAAGGCCGGGCCCAACGTCGATCTGGAGAACGCGCAGGGAATTCTTGCGGAGCAGCGGCGTCAGCGCGAAGACAAATTTGCGGACTCATTTTTTCAGGAGACGCATAAGGAAGACATTCTTGCTAAGAAATTCGAAGAGGCCATGAAGAAGGCCAAGGACGCACCCGCCGGGAAGCCCATTCGCGATTTTGATTTGGATTAGTGGTGCAGGCATCTTGCCTGTCTCTTTCATTTTTGCAGGGCAAAAGAAGTGGCAGACTCAAATGTCTGTCCTACACTCCCAGCTCATTCTCAAGATGACGCCAGGCAAGAAATTCCGGCTGAAGTTGCGCTCGGGGACGCTTGTTCTTGGAGAGCGCACACTCATCATGGGCGTGTTGAACGTTACGCCAGACAGTTTTTCCGATGGCGGTCGGTACGAACAACCGGAAATGGCTATCGAACAGGCGCTTGCCATGGAACAGGCGGGCGCCGACCTTCTGGACCTGGGAGGCGAATCCACGCGGCCGGGAGCGGACGAAACTCGAGCATCGGCGGAATTAGACCGCATCCTGCCTGTGCTGGAAGGATTGCGAGGCCTCCTCAAGATTCCCATATCGGTCGATACCCGGCGATCCACGATTGCGGAGCTGGCCATTTGCGCCGGCGCGCAGATCATCAATGATGTTTCAGGTTTGCGAAGCGACGCGCGGATGGCGGAAGTCGCGGCAAAACACGGCGTGCCGCTGATTCTGATGCACATGCGCGGAGAACCTCGAACGATGCAGCGCGGGCCGTTCGCGCGGAATGTGATGCGCGATGTTGCGCTAGGACTGCGAGAATCCGTGGCGAAGGCACGAAAGGCCGGCGTTCGGAAGGCTCAGATTATTTTGGACCCGGGGATTGGGTTTGGAAAGAGCTACGCGCAGAACTACGAATTGATTGAAAAATTGCCGCGGCTTGCTGCGCTTGGTTATCCACTGCTTGTGGGGGCTTCGCGGAAAGGATTCTTGGGGGCGACTCTGGCGAACGGCGGGAAGCCTGCTCCGCCCGAGAAACGTATCTGGGGAACGGCGGCCATCGTCACGGCAAGCATTTTGGGTGGCGCGCATATAGTGCGCGTGCATGATGTGGCGGAAATGGTGCAGGTCCGGCGCATCGCCGATTGTGTGGCTCGTCCCGAGCTTCGCGTGCGTTAGTTCCCTTCTCTGCAGATTTTTCCCGCTTAGGGTTTGAGCTCGAGGACGTCGGTAGTTTCGCGGTCGACCGAGGGTTTAGAGTAGCGCAGAGGAAAGTATTGGCCGCGGGTCCAGAGCGGAAGCAGATCGTCGTAATGCGGGCTGCCGGGCTGGCCGCTTTGTCCAGGGACGTTGACACTTACAGCGTTGTCCCAATCGCTCAAGTCGAAAATTTCGCGATAGCTTGCGCCGGCTAGTTGGTCAAACGAACTTCCTCCAAAATAAGTGGCGTCGACGGTGCTGCCATCGCCGGGACGAGAGACGGGGCCACGGTCGAAAAGCGCCTTGGCGGCAGGTGCTACGCTGCCGAGCGGATGGAAGAAGGAAGCGCTATGCAACTGTCCCCAGGCCCACTTTTGGGGATCGGGGCCTAACTTGACCGAGAGCTTCTTCTCTGCCGCTTGGAGCGTACCCAGCAGCAGGGCGTCGCGGGCGACTTCGGGATTTTGGCCGAAGGCGGCGACGCTCGGGTGCGACAGCTCTTGCCTGGTTTTCTCAAGCGACAATTTTCCTGTGATCTTTTGCGCTTCCGCCGGAACGACAAGTTTGGTGACCGCGTCGCTGAGCTCGGGGACCCAAAATTCGTAAAGTGTGGCGGCGTTGGAATCGGGCGCGACGGCACAGTCCCAATCGAGCAGGAGCTTGGCGGCGCGGCTTGGTGCGCTCCCCGCGGCGGGCTTCAGCAGGCTTTGCAGCTCTCGCGCGGGCAACGACACGACGTCGTTTTGCAAGTCCTCCATGTCCCGGAGGCTGAGTTTATGCGAGCTGCTTGCGGCACCGCTAATGACTTCGGAGATGCGCAAAAATCTTTCGGGCGAAGCCCACTGAAATCCCACGGCGTAGCCGTAATTCTCCGGGACCATTTTATGATTGGCCGAGGCGACAAATCCTGAAGCTGGATTGTAGGTGTGCGGCAAGTTGCCATTCGGAACGAAGCCGCTCCATTCGAAGCCGCCGGTCTCGGGCACCGGGAGAAGGCCCGTCCAATTGCGCAGAGGGGCGAGACCGGTGGAATGTTCGCCGATGTTGCCGTCGCGGTCGGCGTAGACGATATTCTCCGAGGGGACTTTCCAGCGGGGCATAGCCTGTTCGAATTCCTGCCAGTTCTGAGCACGGTCGAGAGCCAGCGAACCGAGATAGCCGGCGGTGCCGGGCTCGGCGCCGACCCAATGCAGCGCCAGAGCGCGCTTTCCGTCTCCCCAGAGGACGGGGCCGTGGCGGGTGAATTTCAATTTCACGACGACGGGCGTGCCTCCGCGCACGTTGATAGTTTCTGTTTTAACTTCCATGCGCTCCCAGCCGTGCTCGGTTTTGTACTGCTCCGGATTGGCGGGATCCAACTCGGCGAGATAGAGATCCTGCTGATCGAGGCCGAAGATGGTGAAGCCCCAGGCGATTTTTTCGTTGTGGCCGACGGCGACTCCGGGCAGGCCGGGTTCACCGGCGCCGATGACATTCCATCCGGGCGCGACCAGATGCACGATGTAGCGGAGCGAAGGCTCGGCGATGACGCGGTGAGGATCGTTGGCGAGGAAGGGTTTGCCGGTGGCCGTCAGCGAACCGGAGACGGTCCAGTTGTTGCTCCCCTGAATAGGCGTCTCGGGGAAATGGAGCGGGACATCGCTGCCGACGAGACTTTCAAGGAGAGCTGGGGAGAGGCCGGAATAATCGACGCCGGGGGCGGGATCGAGTCTTACCGGCGGATCGAGTTCGAGAAGCGCGGCGGCTTTTTCCGGGCCGAGAAGCGCAACCAATTGGGCGCTGTGCAGTTCGCTGGCGCCGTTTCCTGTTACCGAGTAGGCGGCTAGGCGGTTCAGGCAGTCTTCAGGCTTCCAGAGCTCGGGTTTGAAGCCGGCGAGCTGGAATTCGAGCGGGAGACCGATGCCACCGGGCTTTTGAATTCCTTCAATATAGGCGTTGATGCCGCTGGTGAATGCCTCGAGGATTTCTTTTGTGTCCGGGGAGTAGCTTTTGTATTCGGCATCCATGTCGCCGCGATAGCGCAGCAGGCGGGCGCTGGTGTCGCGCTTCACGTAGGAAGGGCCGAGGATTTCGGCGAGGCGGCCCTGGCCGGAGCGCTTCCAGAGTTCCATTTGGAAGAGGCGGTCCTGCGCGACTACGAATCCCTGCGCGAAGAAGAGATCGTGTTCGTTCTGCGCGTAGATGTGGGCAACTCCCCAGCGGTCGCGCTGGACGCGGACGGCCTGCTCGAGGCCGTGCACGTGGCGCGTGCCGCGGATTGCCGCGAGGACTGCTTTTGCACGGGCATCGAGGCTCGCAGGAGCGGATTGGGCGGACGATTGCGCGTGGGCCGCGCCAGCGAGCGCCAGAGCGATTGCAAACATCGAAATCGATTTTTTCATCGCGGATTCTCTCGACGGAATGGATTGTGACGGCTCATTTCTCAGCAAAGCGGCGCGAGCTTATACTACTCCGCGCCAGGATGCACGAGCTGCCGCTGCGGTTGGGCGGCTGCGATCTAGCCTCGTCACGGAGAGCATTCCGATGCGCTGCTTCAAATTTTTCTTTGCTTCGCTACTTCTTTACTTCTTTGCCTGGTTTTCTGCCTCAGCGCAACTGCCTCCGGCGAAGGATTCTCTGGCCCCGGCGCAATCCGCCGAGAGCGCCCGAGCCTGCTCGGCGACCGATGCTTCTAGCTGCGCTCAAGCGGCGGCGAAGCTTGTGCCGCAAGTGATGGGGCCTTCGCCGATCGAGGAAAACCTGCGCCGTCTCACCGACGAAATCGGCGGCCGCGTCAGTGGATCCCAGGCGATGGACAAAGCCGTGCAGTGGGCCGTAGCCGCGTTTCGCGCCGAGGGAGTGGAGGTTCACACCGAAGAGTACAGGCTCCCGGTGACATGGGAGGCGGAGAGAGCCGGACTGACGGTCGAAGGCCCCTTTGACCCGCCCGCTCCGGAGGCGGCAACAGCGGACAAGAAGCTCGTCCTTTTGAGTACGCCTCGAATTTCTTTGGTGTCCGAAGCGTGGGGACCGTCGACACCTGAGAATGGTGTAAACGGCTATTTAGTGGATGTGGGCTACGGCACGGAAGAGGATTTTGTACGCGCTGGAGCAGCGATCAAGGATGCGATTCTGCTGGTGCACAGCGATATTGGCACGACCTGGGCGGACCTCTTCAACGAATATTTGGGTCCGCCCGGGGTTATCGCCCAGGCCGTGAAACGCGGAGCCAGCGCAATCCTGTGGATGGGCGCACGTGAACGCAGGTTGATGTATCGCCACACAAATTCCTTGAACGGTCGGATTGACAAGATCCCCCAGGGGATTGTGGCGCGGGAAGACGCTCTGCTTTTGGCGCGTATGGTCGCTGCCTATCCAGGGAAAATGAAGGCGCAGCTGGGAATTTTCAACAGGATTGGGGGACCGATCAAGCAGGAAAATGTCGTGGGTGAGATTCGCGGATATGAGAAGCCGGACGAAGTAGTGATTCTCGGCGCGCATCTTGATTCGTGGGAGTTGGGGACGGGCGCGCTGGACAACGGGTGCAACGCGGCGTTGGTGATTGAGGCGGCGCGGGCGATCAAGGCGACCGGATTATTGCCGAGGCGCACGATTCGCTTTGTGCTGTTCAGCGGAGAGGAGCAAGGGACCATCGGCTCTTATGAATACACTAGAGCACATCGCGCGGAGCTGGACAAGATTCGCGCGATGATCACGTTTGACGCGGGGAGCGGGCGAATGACGGGCTATTCGCTTGGCGGGCGGCGCGACATCGCAGCCGGCGTGCGCGAGGTGCTGAAGCCGCTCGAGTCCTGGGGCGCGAACGACCACACGGTTGATGCTTCGTTTGGGACCGACAATTTCGATTTTCTGCTGGAAGGCGTGCCGAATCTGGTGGCCAATCAGGAATTGTCCAACTATCTGGTGAATTACCACGCTGCATCGGACACGCTGGACAAGGTGGATATTCGCGAGTTGAAGCTGAATACGGCGCTCGCCGCGCTCACGGCTTGGGGCATCGCCGATCGCACCGAGCCACTCGGCAAACGACTGACGCGCGCCGAACTGGACGTCCTCGTCAAAGAAACCGGCCTCGACCGGCAGATGAAGCTCCTCGGCTACTGGGACGCCTGGCAGAGCGGCGAGCGCGGGCGCAAACCTTAAGGTTCCTTTTTTCATCCAATCTAGAGAACTTGGTGCTCTAGAAGATAGTCCACTCTTAGGCAGCATCGCGCGTCTAGGGAATTGCTTCCCGGTATACTGGAAGTGTGAATAAGACATCTGTCGATGAGGGCGGCCTGAAAACCGTGCGCATTTTGGCGCTGGATTATGGGCGGGCGAGGATTGGGATGGCCATTGCCGATGCCCAGACGGCGCTAGCGCAGCCGCTCGGGACGCTAGATCGCATCAACCGCAACGAGGATATGCGGCGGTTGCGCGCTTTGGTGCGTGAGCAGGGTGTGCGGCAGATTGTGGTGGGGTTGCCGCTGCGGCTGGATGGGACGCGCGGGGATATGGCTGAAGAAGCGGCGCGATTCGGGCAGCGCTTGCACAAACAGCTAGGTTTGCCTGTAGAAATGGTGGATGAGCGCTTGACGAGCTGGGAAGCGGAGCGATTGCTCGAAGAGCAGCAGGGACGGACGATTCACGCCGCCTCGGGCAAAAAAAGGAAGAAAGAAAACGAGAGGATGGGCGTGGACGCCATGGCCGCGGCTTTGATTTTGAAGGAGTATCTGGACCGGCAGCAGACCGTGCAAGACGCGAAGTGAAACAGGGGCGCTTGGGATTCGCGAGGGCGATTTGAAGAAAGTTTTTCTGCTCATTCTTCTATTGATGCTGGCCGCCGCAGGGGCGGGCGCCTGGGGATGGTATAGCATCACGAAGCCGTACCAGGGATTCGCGAGCGAAGGTGTGTTCGTGACCGTGCCGCATGGGGCTTCGAGCCGAGGCGTGGCTCGCTTGCTGGAGAGCAACGGCGTGGTGCGCAGCGCAATTGCGTTTGAAATCTATGCACGGCGGCATCCACGGCGATCGCTCGAAGCGGGGGAATATTTTTTCGACCATCCTGTGAGCGGCCGTGACGTTTTTTGGAAACTGGCGAAGGGTGAAGTTTACGAAATTCCCTTTACGGTCCGCGAAGGCGAAACTCTATATGACATCGCGCACGATCTCGAAGCCGGGCACTTCCTTCCTGCTGATGATTTCGTGAAAGCTGCGAGCGATCCGATGATGGTTCGCGATATTGACCCTCATGCGCTGACGCTCGAAGGCTACCTTTTCCCCGCAACGTATCAACTGCCGCGGCATCCAATCGCCGTGGAGCTGGCGGCGGCGATGGTGAAGAAATTCAAGGAGCAGTGGGCGCGAATTTCGCCGGCGGCGGCGGGTGGCGACAAAACGCGGCTGGCCTCGGGCTATCCCATTTCATCTATCGTGACGCTGGCGTCGCTAGTAGAGCGCGAAACGCCCAAGAAGGAAGAGCGGCCGTTGGTGGCGGGGGTCTTTGAAAATCGCCTGCGAAAAGACATGATGCTGCAATGCGACCCGACCGTGATCTATGCTTTGGAACAAGAGGGCCGCTACACGGGCACGCTGACCGGAGCCGACCTGCACGTGCATTCGCCCTACAACACGTATGAGCGCACGGGATTGCCGCCGGGACCGATCGGCAATCCTGGAGAAGCGTCCTTGCGGGCGGCGCTGCAGCCGGCCGAGACCGACTACCTCTATTTCGTGGCCAACACGCAGGGCGGCCATTTTTTTAGCGCAACACTGGAAGAACACAACCGGAATGTGACAAAGTACCGCCGTCTGCTGGCAGGGCTACCGGCCGATCCTCCGCCTCCGCCTCCGCCGCCCCCGCCGCAGAAGCAGAAACAAGCGCACGGCAAGAAAAAGGCGCAGGCAAAACCGCACAAGGGCACGGCTTGATGACTGATTCGGAAAAGTCGAAGAAGGATCTGATTCTCGAAACGGCGAGAGAGATCGGAGCATCGAAGTGGACCCTCGCGGAGATCGATCAACTGCGCCGGCGGCTGCAGGCGGAACACGGCGAGGCGGGGAAGACCAGTTCGGAGTATATCGGGGACGTCTTGAAAACGGCAGGTTGGAAAGTGCTGCTCACGCTGCAAGAAGAGGCGGAGGAACAGTACGAAGAAGAGTTTGAAGACCTGCTGCACTTCAAAACGCTGGAAGATGCGGAAGTCAGCATTATGCGGCTGGATGAACTGATGAGGAAGTTTCAGGCTCACGGCGAGCATGCGGCTGTTGAACGTGTTTTGGGAATCGCGCGCCTCGGCAAACGACGCGCGGAAATGATTTCGCGAAATCACAAAGTGGAACCTCACAAGCGCGAGGAAAAGGTTGAGATTGCGAATTGGTTCCGCATCTGGCTCGAAACGCCCGATGCCTTTTTCGACTGGCTGGACGTGCGCAAGCAGTCGCCCGATTTTCGCGCCAGATTCCCCGAAGCGGAGACGCTCGAATGAGTCTTCCCCCCGGCGCGCCGCCGGGCGCGCTCGAATTGCCTCCCTTTTCACTGGACGTGGAAGCGCTGGACCTCGGGCCGGGCGTAAAAGCGGTCGGGCTGGAGCTGGTGGAAACGGAAAACCGGGAGCCGGTTCGCGGCAATAAGGCAGCGGAGATTTGGTCGGCGGTCTTCCCGGCCCTGGCGCATGACGAACATTACGTCGTGGATTTCTTCAGCCACATCGATCGCGTCGAAGAATTTTGCAAGGCGCGGAAGATTGAGTATCGCGAAGCCGGCGTGCGCTGTGTAGTTCTACCGCAGCCGAGGCAGGGTCAGTTGTTCCAACTCTTTGAGCGGTTCGAAGGCGAAACGTTTGGGTTGCGCGCGGGAGGGGCTGCGGAAAATCCGGATACGGCGCTGGAGGGCGACCTTTCGAAACGTGGTGTAGACGCCTATCAGTCGGCCTACGAGCGCTACGTATTCTGCGCTGTGTGCGAGCCCGAAGACGGCTGGGTGACGCTCCTCAGCGCGACGCTGTGGGCCAGCGAAGTCATACGCCGGGTTCGCCCTGCCGTGCAGCCCTTCGATATCTACATCGCAAGGCCGCAATGAGCATTCGCAATTCGCTACCCGCTAAGCCGTTACTCCGCGACCTCCGCTTTAAGTCTTTCTTTTGTTAGAGTTGCATCCCATCACGCATCGCCCTCGAGATGCCCAGGCGACCTCCTGCACAAACCCCAAGCGCTCGACTCGTAGTCCACCCGCGCCTTCGTTCATAATGACGGGGTGACAGTTGGTTGACGCGTGTGGACATGGTTGCTAGATTGCTTCGTTTGTACGTAAAGGGGCAGAAGAGACTGATGCGGCAAGGGTTGGCATGCATGGCAGGGCTGACAGTGGCGGCGATTTCCTCCGGCTGCGGTGGCAGCGTCAAGACCACGCACAACGTCCCGGCGACGCAGATTGAGGTTCAGAAGGAAGCCACGCGCGAGGAGTTGCTTGAAAAATACAACGCCATGGCAAAGGGCGTGAAGAGCGTGAACGCCACCGTCGAGCTGAAGCCCACCGCTGGGTCGAAATACAGCGGCGTGATTGAGGAGTATCACGAAGTGAAAGCGTTTTTACTCGCAGAGCGGCCAGCTTACATCCGGATGATCGGGCAGGCGCCGGTGATCGGCAAGACGGTATTTGATATGGCCAGCGACGCGGAATCGTTTCGCGTGTCGATTCCCTCGAAGAACAAATTTCTTGTCGGCGCAATTGCGCTAGAGCGAAGCAGCAGCAAGCCGATCGAAAACCTGAGGCCGCAGCATCTGCTGGATGCGCTGCTTTGGAGCGAAATTCGAAAGGAAGAAGACGTGTTGTTTGAAGAGTTCAACGACGAGAAGGCGCGGTATTATGTGCTGACCGTTTTGCGTGGCGGGTATCGAAGGGAGATCTTGCGGAAGATTTGGTTCAACCGCGCCGATCTCGAGGTCGCGCGGCTGCAGGAGTTTGGACCTAAGGGTGCACTGCTCTCCGATGTGCGCTATTCCGATTGGGAGCAGGTTGTTGGCGATCCGAGACAAACGGCGGGTGGTGAGTCCGGAGTTCCAGCCTTCCCGCGTACGATTCACATCGATAGGCCGCATGATGATTACCGGTTGGACCTACAGGTGACCAAGTTGAACCTGAATGAAGACATTCCGGCAGAGCGCTTCAAGCTCGAGCAGCCCGCAGGTTCGGAGCTCGTTCAGGTGGGCGAGGATGCGGCGGAGAAGAAACCATGATGGGCGAGCTGATCGTCCGCAATCTGCTGCACCGGCCGCTGCGTACGTTGATCGGTGTGCTCGCCGTAGCCGTGGAAGTGGCTCTGGTCGTCTTAATCGTCGGACTGACATCAGGATTACTGACGGAAACAGCGAAACGGATTGAAGGCATCGGAGCGGACCTTATGGTTCAGCCGCCGGCTGCTACCATGTTCATCGGAATGACCGGCGCGCCCATGCCTATAAAAATTGGTGAAAAGCTGGCGGAATTGAAATACGTCCAGGCGACGGCCCCGGCACTTCTCCAGTTTAATTCCGCGGGCGTGATCGAGACCATTTGGGGGATCGAGCCGGAAAGTTTTCGCGCAATCTCGGGCGGATTCGTTTTCCTCGAAGGCCATGACTTGGAGGGCCCGGATGATCTGCTCGTGGACGACTGGGCAGCAAAGGCAAAACACATCAAAGTCGGCGACACGTACAAAGTCCTGAATCACGATTGGCACGTGGTAGCCATCATCGAGCATGGAAAAGGCGCGCGCTTGTTTGTTTCTCTGGCGACTCTCCAGGACCTGGTGGGTGCGCATGATAAAGCCACCATTTTCCTGATTAAGTGCACGCGGCCCGAGCATACCGAGGATGTCATGCAAGAGGCTCGCCACCTACTGCCGGGCTATACGGTCAGTCCACTCAGTTCGTTTTTGTCGGTGATGACTTCCACCAACATTCCGGGGTTGAAGACATTTATCAACGCCATGATTTCACTGGCGGTCACCATCGGATTGCTGGTGATATTTTTGACGATGTATACGACGGTGATTGAGCGGACGCGCGATATCGGCGTCTTGAAATCGCTTGGGGCAGGCCGGGCGTTCATCGTTCGCGCGCTGCTGACGGAGTCGGCGGGGCTTTGCTTGATGGGCATTGTGGCAGGGGTTGGACTGAGCTACGCGGTGCGCGCCGCGTTTCTGGCCGGCTTCCCTACCCTTTCCATTCTCATAACGTGGCCATGGGTTTTTCGCGCTGGGGGGATTGCCCTGGCGGGGGCGATGCTGGGAGCCAGCTATCCGGCGTGGATGGCCAGCCGCAAAGACCCGGTGGAGGCGCTTTCCTACGATTGAGAATCACGGAAATGGCAAGAGAGCTCGGGAGACTGAACGAAAAGTATGGTTAGAAAGGGAGAAACCGCCGCAGGACGGACGCAGCGGCTAGGCACAAATGGCAATCGCAGCTACAATACAGCAACCTGCCGAAGGGCTGATTGTCCCAGGAAAAAAGAGCTTGGAGCCGATACTTAAAACAGAAAACTTGTGGAAGCTCTACCGCGCAGGGAAAGTGGAGGTCCCCGCGCTGCGTGGCGTGAATTTCGCGGTCGAGCCGGGCGAATCGGTTGCTGTGATGGGGCCGTCAGGTTGCGGAAAATCCTCTCTGCTGTATGTGATTGGAGGTCTGGCGCAGGCGTCCAAGGGGCGCATCCTGGTGGACGGCAACGACTTGACGGCCATGAGCGACGCCGAGCGCACCAAGCTGCGGCGGAGCAAAATCGGGTTTGTTTTCCAGCGTTTTAACCTGCTGCCCACGCTGACGGCAAAAGGCAACATCGCGATAGCGCAATTTATCCACGGGGATGGTTTTGACCCGCACCGCTTCGATGTTGTGACCGGCTTGCTGGGGCTCGCTGGACGCCTGAAACATAAACCGTCGGAGCTTTCCGGAGGCGAGCAGCAACGCGTGGCAATCGCGCGTGCGATTATCAATGAACCAAAGATTTTGCTAGCCGACGAGCCCACGGGCAACCTGGATTCAAAAAATTCCGAAGTGGTGCTGCAGATGCTGCGGCAGCTCAATAAGGATTTGGGGCAGACGATCGTCATGATCACTCACAATCCCGAGGCCACGACATATTTTGACCGCGTGGTGCACATGCGGGATGGCGTGATTGTCGACGGAGTACCTGCGGACTGAGATGGCAAGTCTCGGACAGATTTTATCGAAGACGTTTTTCTGGGCGTACGAACGCGGCACGTGGCAGTACGACGCCGCTGTCATACTGATTTTGATATTTGTATTGGCGACGCCGCGGGGATGGTTCCGCGACCAGCCGCAGATGGGGCTACCAGCGAACACTCCCGGGCAAGTCGTCCTGGTTAATGAGGAAGGCGAGAATAAGACTTACCGCGTGGATGCGCGCGTCCTCGCGCCTCCCGAGCAAACTCCGGCGCTCGAAAATGAACTGCACAACGCGCTGCAAAAATCCCTCCCTGAACTGGGCAACAAGCGCTTCACCATTTCCAAAATAGAGCCTGTGCGCGATGAACAGGGCACAGTGATCGCCTATCATGTGGAAATCCATCACTAGCGGGGGCTACTCCGCGTGGAACCCTTCTGAGGGCGACCTGCGAGTGCTAAACCGTAACTTCGCGCGAAGTTCTCGCATCTCTATGTATATGCTAGGATTCGAGAGGACGTAACCAGCCACACGATCAGGCAGTAACAGGGGCTTCGTTTGACCAAAAGACATGTTATTCCATTGATTCTTGCGCTTGGCGTGGCGGCCATGGCGATGGTTGGGGGCGCAGCGCAAACCACTGCCAAATGGACGACCGAGGGGGCGCTCGAAATGATGGACAGGTCCGCAAAGGATTTCCGCAGCCTCACCGCAGACCTAGAAAACGTGAAATACACGGCCGTAGTGAAAGATACATCCACCGAGACGGGACAAATTTGGGTGCGCCACGATCAAAAAATGCGGATTCAAATTACCAAGCCCGAGCCGCGAACGATGCTGCGCACCGGCAACTCGCTCTTCCTCTACAATCCCAAGCTGAATCGCGTGGAGGAATACGACCTCGGCAAGAATGGCTCGATGGTCGATCAATATGCGCGCCTCGGTTTTGGCACTCGGAGTGAAGATCTAAAGAAAAGCTACCTGGTGACCGTCACCGGCGAAGAAGATTTCGATCACAGGAAAACCGTTGTGCTGGAGCTTGCGCCGAGGTCAGATCAAATGCGCAGCCAGATCACGCGGATCCAGATGTGGATTGACGAAGCTTCCTGGCTGCCGATTCAGCAAAAGTTTTATGAGACCGGGGCCGGCGACTACATTTTGTTTCACTACACCAACATGATGAAGAACCTCAAGATCAACGAATCCGAGTTCAAGCAAGACTGGCCGAAAAACGCAAGCCACGAAAAACCTCACGTCTAGCAGAGTGCGTGGTGAATAGCAAAAAACGCCGCGTTTAGCGGCGTTTTCTGATTGCGTTCTATTTCCTTCGCAAGCGAGCAGCGCTTCCCGACGGGAACGAGTTTGGTCTAGTGAGTTGCAGCCACGAAGCTGTGTTTATTTTGAAGCGGCGCGCTCAGTGGCGAGCAGTTGCTCCTTGCGCGCGAGCCCCCAGCGATAGCCTGCCAGATTTCCATCCGCACGAACAACCCGATGGCACGGGACTACGATCGAAACCGGGTTGGTGGCGCAGGCGCGTGCCACCGCGCGAACGGCCTTGGGAAGCCCGATGGCGCGGGCCACTTGCGAGTATGTGCGCGTCGTTCCGCGCGGAATGTTCTGGAGTTCCTGCCAGACGCGGCGTTGAAATGCCGTGGCTTGCAGGTCGAGCGGCAGATCGACTTGCGCGGGCTTGCCCTCGATGCGCTGAACGATCTCGCGTACCCAGCTCTCGACGCTGCCCGTCGCTGGCGAAATTTTCGCTCGAGGATATTCTTCGCGCAATTCCGCGACGAGCTTGTTTTGCGCTTCTCCCAGATAGACGGCAGAGACGCCTCGCTCCGTGACAGCGACCAAAACTTTTCCGAGCGGTGATTTTGCAATCGTGTATTCGATTTTCATACCCTTTCCTCCCTTTTGATAAGTTGCTGGTGTCATTCCAAGCTGCGCGTTGCTGCGTTCATAGACGCGGCTGGACGAGCCGTAGCCGGTTTCGTAGAGCGCGTCAGTGATGCTCTTTCCGGAGCGAAGCAGACCCTTGAAACGCTTCACGCGCAAAGCTTCGGCGAGTTCGCGAGGCGCCAGCCCTGTGACTTGCCGGAAAGCGCGCCGGAGTGTTCCGGCATTCGAATTGAGCTCTTTGGCCACTTCGGAGAGCCGCGGGCCCTCCTCTGAAGACTGTGAAAGATATTTCGCGGCGCGCGCGACGAGTGCTGCCGAAGCCGCGATTTCGTTTGGGCGGCAGCGCAGGCAGGGGCGAAAGCCCTGCTTTTCCGCTTCTTCGCACGTGTGCAAGAAAATCACGTTTTGCCGCAGCGGGCGGCGCGCCGGGCAAGACGGCCGGCAGTAAATGTGCGTGGAGCGCACGGCCAGGACGAATTTGCCGTCGGCGCGGGTGTCGCGTTCCAGAGCGGCGCGCCAGTACTGTGCGGCTTTGCGCGGCGACACTTGTGTGGTCCGGCCTCCGTTCGAATGGTTCATCGTTTCCATGTTACGAAAATAGCGCAGCGTGCAAATCAAATCTATCCGGAAAGGCTCGGCAAAGTAGATTCAAACGACGGCGGCTGAGACGACTTGCGCAAAGCGGTTTTGATGCTGGCTCAGGCTTCCCCGGGGTTTGGCAGAGCTTCGGCAGCCTCGACGGGATTCTTGTGCGGCGCGGTGATCACCAAAAGAACGGCCGTGAGAATAACAGCGGCAGCAAGAGCCGTGCGCAGCGCGATAGTTTCGCCGACGGCGAGCCAGCCGAGAAGGAGCGCCACGACGGGATTAACAAATGCGTACGTTGCCACGCGGGTCGCGGAGCTTTTCTTCAAAATGTAGACGTAAGCGGTAAAGCCGATGCCGGAGCCGAAGACAATGAGATACGCAAGTGCGACCCAGGAACGCCCGGAGATTGCCGCGGGATGCAACTGACGGCCCTCACCAGCAAGCAAGCCGACAATCCAAAGGGCAGCTCCACCCACAAGGCTCTGCATGGCAACCCCGAGCAGGGGTGAGCTTGGAAGGTCGTTATGTTTCGAATAGACCGAGCCCCACGCCCACGCAAAGGTTGCGACGAATAGAATCCCGGCGCCGGTAGGATTGACGCGTTCCGAGCCTCCCAGATGTGCTGGACCTACCAAGAGAGCCAAGCCGCCAAACCCGAGGACGAGACCGGCCACGACTCTCGGGACGGGCCGGACCCCGTAAGGTCGGAGCCAATCGAGAAAAACCATCCAGAAGGAAACGAGAGCCACAATCAAAGCGGCCACTCCGGTCGGGAGGGTCCGCTCGGACAAGCAGACTCCACCATTGCCAACGAGAAGGAGCAGAAGGCCTGTGACGACAGCGGTACGCCACTGGGCAGGTGTTGGCCGAATCCCGGTCTTCCAGCGCAACACTGGATATAGAACGATGCCAGCGGTGAGGTGGCGGGTTGCGGCAAGCAAAAGCGGAGGAAACGACTCAATGCCGATAGCGATGGCGAGATAGGTAGAACCCCAAATCACGTAGACAGCGGCAAACGCAGCGATCAGCAGGATGGCATTCCGCCGCCCAGAATCGGGCGACCCGGACTGAAAGGCAGTGTTGTTGTCTGACGGCTCGACAATCAGAGTGGGCATTCCGCGGAACCTGAAAAACTGAGAGTAGAGGCTGAAAGCGACGCTGTCGAGCACCATATTGGACGAGGATTTCCACAACACAGTGAGAGAGCGGTGTGTTAGGGCCTAGTACTATTACCAAGTGTTTGAGCTTAAGACACTTCGAGAGTTTCCCACAGGTTGACGTCCGGGGCCTGAGGTGGCATTTTATCCACCCACTCATCAACATTGGGAACCGGGGCAAGATCAACGGCAAGTGTGGTCGGGGCAAGTGCAGTTGGGCCAGGAATGGCAGCGACGAAGTGGCATCTCTGAGGGCGAGATGGGCGCGACGAACCGCGCAACACCCATTCGGTCGGGGGAAGTAGAAACAAGCAGAGCCAAACTGGCGCCGCCGGTACAAGGATTGGCGGCGGAGCCGGTGCGGCTTCCTGCGCTGCGCGTGACGCCGTTGATCACGCCAGGACAGCCGCGCCGGTTTGTGCGCGTGCCGACGCACGCCGTGGGCGTGAACCGCGAGCAGCGCGAATATCCGCGGGCTTCGCTGAAACTTCCCTTGCGATTGCGTAGCGTGGGCTCTCGCGCGGAAGATTTTCCCGTAACGCTTGTGACCCGCGACATCAGCTCGACGGGCGTGTTTTTTCTTTGCCCCAAAGAAATTGCCGCAGGTGCGCAGATCGAACTGGAAATTGTACTGGTGAGCCGCCCCTTGGGGCACGGCAGCGTGGTTATTGTCAGCACGGCGCGTGTGCAGCGTATCGAGCCTGCGGCCATGCCGGGGTGGTATGGCGTCGCGGCTTCCTTCGACGACGTGCAGTTCGACCGAGATGATGGTGTCCCTTCGCGATTCCTACGGCCTTAGTGGCTGTTTTTCCCAAAACTCAAATCGTCACTTTTCGGGATGCGGACTAGCACGCTCAAATGGAGCAGGGAAAATTCGGTGCCCTAACCAGATGCTTTTTGAGGAGACGGTCTAATTTCAGTGGGGGATAAAAAAGAAATCCGCGGATGTCCTGCTCCATCCATGGATGGATTGAGGACGTATCAGACTGGGAGTGTGGCTCTCGGCTCTGTCGCTCATGTGAAGAGAATAGCCATTTGCCAGGTAAGAAGGGATATCGCGGGAATCGGTGACCGGAATATATGGGCCTTCCTTTCCCAGTTGGACGTGATATCGGTCGTCTTTGAATCGGTGCGGAAGCAAACGGGTTCCGCGCTTTTTCCCGCGAGAGACGGTAGCAAAGAGCATGGAGTTCCTCCGAGACAAGTAATACCTCGCCCATTTTACAAAGGGGTAGGCTGTGCTGGTAAGTGGCGGATCTGTGGAAAACTGTGCATCGTTCTTTTTCGTGATTGACTCACCGCCGGACCAACATTCGGCCTGAGTTCTTCTTGGAAGTGCCGAGTGGTGGGGGCTTTCAGAGAATGCTCGAATGCGGCAGCCCTTCAAGGCTTGTTGCTCCAGCGCATTTTGCACAGCAGATTCCTCGCATCGCTCGGAATGATCTCTGGTGGGATTTTTCGGCACGCTGATTGAGCTGGGGCTTTGCTACTCTATGGCTCGATGGCCTCCCTAAAAAATAAAAGTTTGCAAGGCGTGCTGTTCGATTGGGACGGCACGCTGATTGATTCCTACAGCGCGGATTCCTCGGCGTATTTGGCGATGTTTCGTGAAATGGGGATTCCCTGGGGCTTGAAGGAGTTGGCGCAGCATTATTCTCCGAATTGGTACCGTGTGTATCGCGCCGCGAAATTGCCGCGGGCGCGGTGGGACGACGCTGACCGGGCTTGGCGCGCGCAGTATGCGAAGCATTCCCCCCAGCTGATTTCCGGGGCGCGGCAAGTGCTCGAGCGGCTTGGCCGAGCGCATCACTTGGGTTTGGTTACCAGCGGCGATCGCGACCGTGTAGTGCGGCAGCTGCGCGAGTTCCGCCTGACGCGGATGTTCGGGGCGCGCGTTTGCAGCGGCGACACGGCAGAGAAGAAGCCACATCCCGCTCCGTTGCGACTGGCCTTGCGGCAACTTTCCTTGGCGCCGGCGGCGTGCGTCTATATAGGCGACTCTCCGGAAGATGTGGAAATGGCAAACAGAGCTGGAGTGCGCGCGATCGCGGTGCTGGGGCCGTTTCCGACAGAAAAGAGATTGCGAGCGGCGCGCCCAGATTTTTTGCTTGCATCGATTCGTGAATTGCCGGATGCGCTGAAAAGATTACGTGGTTAGTACTCATCCCAGGCGAGCTTCAGGATGGAGGTTTTGGCGGAGCCGCAGGTTGCCCGGCGGCGGTCGGGGGAGTTCCGGCGGATAACGGTTTGTAGTCGGTCCACTTGATCACCAGGCGGACTTGCACGTTCAAATCCTTCAGATTGATCGTGTCGTCGGAACGCATGTAATTGGGAAGCCAGTACTTTCCCTCGACGTTCTCCCGGTAAGTTTCAAAAATGTTAAAGGGCATGGTGGCGGAGCGCATGTCGCCGAGGTCGTTGACCCATTTTCCGTAAGTTTTCACGACTTCGAGGTACGCGTCATCCACCCACACGATGCCGTCGAAATAATAATGCGCGCGCTCGACGGTCTTTGGTTTTACCTGAAAAATGTAGCAACTGATTTCGTCCACGAGCTCCTTACCCAGATATTTCAGATCGTATTTCGCAAGCTGGCCGGTTGTGAGCGCATAGGCCGGCATGCGCGCCAGGGCCTGGAAATCCTCGGGGCCCATTTCGAGATAGCGCAGAGTGGATTGCGGACGTTCGACGGTTTTTTCGTACAGTTTGCCGTCGGGGCCGGGCTTCGCTTCAACGACCAACGAAAGCTGCCCGGAGGGTTTGCCGTCGGGGCCGAACTCTTCGAGGCGGACGGTCTTTTTGTAGCTATATCCAGCGCGCGCGGCGAAATATTCGTCTTCCTTTTGGGAAAACCGCTTGATGATCTCTTCAGGCGGCATGGAGGGAGGCGCAGGCGGCACGGGTTCCGTACCTACGCGGTGGATGTCATGCTCCGGGGGAGGGGTGAGCGGGCCTTGCTGCGCGGCGAGGAGATGGCTCGCGGCAAGCGAGAAGACAAATGCGCAGAGAAGAAAAGCGGCGCGGAGTACGGTTCCGAAACCTCGGCCGCGAAAATGGTGTGCTTGCAGGTTCATAGCTAATAGGATGCGCCTTGCGCGCTGAAGAGCAGCTTCGCGGGCTCGGCGCATCTGATTGAGTTTAGCGCACTTCGCCGGGGGCGTCCTGTAGGCCGGAGGGCGTTGCGGGAAGGCACTCCTGCCGAACCGCTGTTTCAGCAGAAGACGAGAACTCTCTGCTACAATTCCGAAGTTTGTGGGCGACGAGAAACAAACCAGGCGCTATTTTGTCTCTGGAATCGTGCAGGGAGTGGGATTCCGCTTCTTTGTGCAGCGCGAGGCGGCGAAGCTGCGCGTCGGCGGTTACGCGAGAAATCTGCTTGATGGCCGAGTGGAGGTGCTCGCCGTCGGCTCATCCGCACAGCTTGCGGCGATGAGGAATGCGCTCGAACGCGGGCCGCGATTTTCGAGTGTGTCGGGTGTTCGAGAAGAGGAAGCGCAGCTTAGCCCGCAATATGAGAAGGAATTTGTGATCGAGCCGGACGCTTGAGCAGGACGCACGAGGAAAAGAGGACCACGGGGAGCCGTTTGAATGGATGATTTGAAAAAGTTGATTCGCGAAGTGCCGGACTATCCGAAGCCGGGTATTCTCTTTTACGACCTCACTACTCTGTTGAAAGACAAACAGGGATTTCATACGCTGATTGACCGGCTCTGCGATCACTACAAAGGACAGGCGATCGATGTCGTCGCCGGCATCGAGGCGCGCGGATTTATTTTTGCGCCAGCGCTGGCATACCGGATGGGAGCGGGTTTCGTTCCCGTTCGCAAGCCGAAAAAATTGCCCGCGAAATGCGTGAGCGTTTCCTACGGGCTCGAATACGGCACGGACACGCTCGAGATCCATGAAGACGCCGTCAGGCCAGGCCAGAGCGTGATCATTTGCGATGATTTGCTGGCCACGGGCGGCACGGCTGCGGCCACCGCAAAGCTCGTAGAGCAGCTGGGCGGAAAAGTGAAAGGGGCGGCGTTTGCAGTCGAGCTGACATTTCTCAACGGCCGCTCGAAACTGAATGGCGTGGATATTTTCTCGCTGATTCAGTATGACAAGTAGGCTGCCCTCCCTGGTGAGAGGTCCAGAGAGCCGCGGAAAGAAGCTTCCAGATAAATTCTGGGTATTACTTTCGGTTCCCAGTATTTCGCTGGCGGAGGGCTTCGAAGAGGACGACGCCGGCGGCTACAGAGACATTCAGCGATTTCACGGGGCCGGTGGTGGGCAGCGAAACCACAAAGTCACAGCGTTTGCGGGTTAGGTCGTGAAGACCTTTGCCTTCGCCGCCGAGGACTATCCCAACCGGGGACGTGTAGTCGGCTTCGGTGTAAGTTTTGTCGGCGTCTTCGTCCAAGCCAATCAACCAGTAGCCCGCTTCCTTCAGTTCCTCCATGGTTCGCACGAGGTTTGTGACCTTCGCGATAGGCAAGTGCGCTATCGCGCCCGCGGATGCGCGGGCAACCGTGTCGGTGAGACCGGCTGCGCGGCGCTCTGGAATGACCACGCCATGCGCTCCTGCGGCGAGCGCCGTTCGGATGATGGCGCCGAGATTGTGCGGATCTTCGACGCCATCGAGTAGAACGATGAGTCCTTTGCTTCCGTGACCGGGGCTTCTATTTGCAGCAGCAAGAATACTTTCGAGCGTGGCCGGTGCGCGCGCGGCGGCTAGGGCAACGACTCCCTGATGATCTTTCGAATTGGCAAGGCGGTCGAGTTGGCCGCGGTCTTCGAAGCGCACAGGAATATCGCGCGCACGCGCCAGTTGGACGATTTCCTCGACGCGGCTATCCTGGCGGCCGCGTGCGATCAGGATGCGGTCGAATGGGCGGCCTGCGTCGAGCGCTTCGCGTACGGCGTGGATGCCAGTGAGCTTGTCCATTTCCCAAAGAGTGTACAGCACGAAGGGGAACGATATATCTTGCCCCTACAACTGAGCCGCCGCCAATCAATCGAGAGCGGCGCAGAATTCCAGGATGCGTTCGCGGGCTGACTTGACGGGGACGGCAAAGGATGCGGCCGACGCTTCGTCGAGCAGCAAGATCACGCGATCGAGGTCGCCTTCGCCAGCGCGGCCAGTGAGCGCCAGGCGGACAGGATGAAATATCTCCCGGCTGCCAATGCCCACGCGGTCCTTCAAAACGGTGACGATTTCTTTGAATCGCTCGCTGGTGAGAGGAGATCCATCGAGAAGCAGAAGCGCGAGGTGGCGCAGCACGTCGCGCGCGGCATAGCGAGCGAGGACCGCATGAGCCTCAACTTTAGCCAGGAGTTCCTGGGCGTTGTAGCAAAAAACGGGATGCAGCAGCTCCGCGAGAGGGCGGCGCTCGGTGACGTGTGGACCGAGGAGGGCGGCGGCGCGTTCGCACCAGACGAATTGTGCGGGAGAAGCATCGCCGACGAGCCAGCCTTCGGCGCGCAGAATTTCCGCAACATCGCGCGCCGTGAAAGTGCTCGGAGCAGCCGCCGGAACGTTTGGAGATTCTTGCCGAGGCATCTGGAAATTCTAACGCACGTTGGCGAGATGGCTTAAGTGCGACGGCATGATTATTTCTGAGACAGCGTAGCGACTACGTGAGCGGCAATCGCTTTGCCGTGGCCCACGGCGTCGACTCCTTCGTTCGTCTTGGCCTTGAGATGGATATGTTCTACGGAAACACCGAGAGCGCCGGCGAGTGCTTCGCGCATCTTCGGAAAGTGTGGCCCAAGCTTCGGCTTTTCCAGGATGACGACGGCGTCGACATGCTCAATCGCAAAATGTTTTACGTCGAGCAATTTCCGCGCGTGCTCCAAAAAGCGCAGGCTGTTCGCACCCTTCCACTTCGGATCAGAGTCCGGAAAATGTGTGCCGATATCGCCGAGCCCGGCGGCGCCAAGCAACGCGTCGCAGAGCGCGTGCGCCAAGACGTCGCCATCCGAGTGTCCGACAGAGCCTTTATCGAATGGCAGCTCGATGCCACCGACAATCAGTTTGCGGCCTTCCGCGAGCCGATGAAGATCGTACCCGATGCCGCAGCGCACGCTCATGCTTTGTGACGCTCTTGTTCGAGGTAAAAGCGCGCAAGGTCCATATCGGCGGGCCGCGTAATTTTGATGTTGCGCTCCGAGCCGAGTACTACGTGCACGTCGTGCCCGATGCGCTCGACGAGTCCAGCCTCATCCGAAGCGTTGACGCCATCCGCCTGCGCGCGCGCAAATGCTTCCTTGATCAGTTTCGTCGAGAACGCCTGCGGCGTCTGCGCCAGCACCACACGTTCCCGGGGAATCGTGCCGATAATCAGCGCCACATCCTCCGGCAAGCTGGCGCGCTTCACTTCCTTGACCGTATCCATCGCGGGAATACCGAGAATCGCCGCCTGGCAACGGCGTGCTTCTTCGATGACGCGGGCGATCTGTTCACGAGTAACGAAAGGCCGCACGGCGTCGTGCATCAGCACAATTTCCGTATCGTTCGAAACTTCCTTCAGAGCCAGCGCCACCGAATCCTGCCGCGAATCACCGCCGCGCACTACGCGGACCGTTTGCATAAATCGTTCGCCGCGGATGCGCTCTTCGAGCGACTCGACGACGTCCGCGCGTGTCGCCACAATAATATCGGTGACCAGCGGACAAGACGCGATCCTCCGCACGCTATGAATGACGAGCGGCGTCCCCTCCAGCTCGAGAAACTGCTTGGGCGTGTCGGCGCCCATGCGCGTGCCGAGACCTGCGGCGGGAATAATGGCAGCTATGCGGCTCATTTCAGGCGCGGCCCGGCCAGACGCGAAAAACGTTGGGGCCGCAAACTTCAGAGTGTACCTTAAGCGGGGGCGTCAGGCGAATCTTGGAGTGTGGATTACTCGAGGTTTCCCTGCTACACAATGCCAGATGAGAGAGTTCTAATCGCCGTCGGGCTCGGAGGAAATGGACCTCTGACCGCGCTCGAATTTCGGCGGTTCTGGCAGACGAGCGGCGTTCTCGACGCCGCCAGCCCCGGCTGCGGCAGCAGCCGCTTGGCGCGGCGCGCCAGCGGATTGTTCAGCCCGCTCATCCAGCCGGCCAAAAATCATTTTCCCGGCCGTCGTCTGATGAACGGAAGTGACTTGGATATCGACACTCTTGTTGATCAGCCGCCGCGCGCCATCGACCACTACCATGGTGCCGTCGTCCAGATACGCAACTCCCTGATTGGGTTCCTTGCCCTCGCGCAAAATCAGCACGCGCATGGGTTCGCCGGGCAACACGACGGGCTTTAAAGCATTAGCGAGCTGATTCACATTGAGGACCGAGAGGCCTTGCACGGTGGCCACTTTATTCAAGTTGAAGTCGTTGGTGACGATCTTCGCGCCCAGCTGACGCGCGAGTTCCACCAGCTTGTGATCCACATCGCCCGCCGGAAGCAAATCCTGCTCGAAAATACGCACGTCGACATGCGGCATCTTTTGCATGCGCTGCAAGACCTCGAGGCCGCGGCGGCCGCGCTGCCGTTTCAAGGAATCCGGAGAATCGGCGACGAGCTGCAATTCGTGAAGCACGAATTGCGGCACAGCCAGCACGCCATCAAGGAAATGGGCTTCCGAAACGTCCGCGATACGCCCATCAATCAGGACGCTGGTATCGAGCAGCTTGATGGGCTCGAGCGGCGGCCGCTCACCGGAGGGCATCGCGGCTGGAGCGGCCACATTCAGCTTTCGGCCACTCTGCGAGCCAAGCATCAGCCCCAAATAAACGAAAGCGAAGAGCGCGGCATATTCGAGAAACGCCTTGGTCGGCTCGGACTGGCTCGTTCGGGAAATAATGAGTGTTACCAGGAGCGCCGAAAATATTCCCCAAACCGCTCCGAGCGCGCCGCCAAGCAATCCGCCGATCCCGGCGCGGCTCAGCCGCAATTCGGCCAGCAGTATTACCAGCGCCAGGAGAAAGCCGACTCCCGCGGCAGGGGCACCGCGCAAACCGAACGGAGCGAGCCGGTAGCAGAGGGTGGTCGC
Source organism: Verrucomicrobiia bacterium (assembly GCA_035571045.1). Lineage (GTDB taxonomy): Bacteria > Acidobacteriota > Terriglobia > Acidiferrales > UBA7541 > Acidiferrum. Next base: position 7,948 of record DATMKS010000088.1, on the reverse strand, counting down.
GCCCACGACGACAAACAAACGCACCAGCCAAAGTTCCCAGCCCTTCCCTTGTGGGAAGGCCGCCTTTTTTTGCCGGTCTTCGGAGACAGATTTTAAGGGGGGCGAAGAACTAGTATTCGAAAAACGCTGCACTTCAGGAACGGATCGGCTCATGCGACCTCACAGTATCTCGTATCACTGCAAAATCGGTGCCGCATTCCCGCAGGAGCGCGGGGAACTCGAACCGGTGCGGAACGGGAACGCAACCGCAACGACACTTGCATGCCCGCGGTGTATATACTCCGCTAACGTAAGAGAGTCAAGACGATGTTGAAAGATTAATAAGAAGAATTCGTACTATCAATTAGTGTAAATAGACGACTACTGGAAATAGATACGGGGAACGCGCTGGCTCACGGCGCAAAGCAGATCGGAAGTGACGGTGCCAATGCTCCGGGCGATGACATTGGCGGGGCGCACGTGTTTGCCGTCGACACCGTAGAATGTCGCGACGTCGCCGATTTCAACTCCCGGGACGTCGGTGACATCAATCATAGTGACGTCCATCGAGACGATTCCCACGATGGGCGCCAGCGTGCCGCGCACCAGAACGCTGCCGCGATTCCCCAGCGAGCGGTGAATGCCGTCGCCGTAGCCGGCCGCGAGCACGGCAATGCGCGAGGGGCGCTTGGCGATAAAAGTTTCGTTGTAGCCGACGCCTGCGCCTTCGGGAATGTTGCGGATGTTGATAATGCGCGAGCGCAAACTCATCACCGTTTTCAACGGCAAGCGCTCTTCGATTTCCTGACGCCGCTCGACCGGATCGTAGCCCGGATGATATCCATACAAAATCGCGCCGGGACGAACCATGTCAGCCCAAGTCTCTGGACGCGTGGCGATCGCCGCGCTGTTCGCGAGGTGGATGATGCCAGGATCGATGCCGAGCGCGCGCAGGCGATCAAGTGCGGCGTAGAGGCGTTCTTCCTGCTGGCGCGTTTGCTCCCCTGTGCGGGTGTTGGTGAGGACTTCGGAGGAAGCGAAATGGGTGAAGACTCCGCCCAGTTCCAGATACTTGCACTTCGCGAGTTGGGTGGCAAAACAATCGATGTCGCCGGGCGCAATGCCCAGGCGGTTCATGCCCGTGTCCATTTTTAGGTGGAACGAAACGCGCTTGCTGCCCTTCCGGGCGCTTTTCTTGGGAATCGCGCGAGCGGCGGCGCGATCGAGTTGCTTGAGTTGCTCGCAGCGATGGATCACCGCTGTCAGATCGTATGCGAGAAGGCGCGACTCTTCGCCAGGCCAGAAACTTGTCAGCACAAGCACCGGCTTGCGCACGCCAGCCTCGCGCATAGCGATACCTTCTTCCGTGCACGTGACGCCAAACCAGTCCGAGCCGGCTTTTTCGAGCGCCCTGGCCACTTGCGGGCCGCCGTGGCCATAGCCATTGCCTTTGACGATCGAAAGAATTTTTCGCGGCGTTTTGCGCTTCTCTTCCGGCGGATTCACGAACTTGCGAATTGCGCGGAAATTTTCCGCCAGCGCGCTTAGATCAACTTCCGCCCATACCGGGCGTCTTGCTTCTTGGCGAGGACTTTTCTGTTTGCTGGACATGACCCTTCCGAAGAAATTAGTTTACGCCATCCGTCGGATGCGAGCCGACAGCCACTTTGGATGCCGCGAGAAAGACAACCCCTTGCTATGCAAGTGGGAGACCCGGGAAAGACTGGGAATGACTTGTCAAAAGCAATCCCCTGTTTTTTTCTAAGCGTTGTTGGTAAAGAACTTACAGCGCATGTAAGTTGCTTAGAATCAATACTTACAAGGAGGTTGCGCAAGCATTGGCTCTAAACAATTTAATCTCACCGTGGCCTCCAGCGAAATCCTGGCAAAGCGAGGCCATCGCCGGATGGCTCTGTGGAACGGAGCGTGGGGATTTTTACACAGAACGCAGAGAACGCAGGAGCTGGGTATCCGATCGGGGCGGGAATCGGTTTCACGCCTAAACAGCAAGATCGAGACCTGAAGACCGCCGCTACGGATTCAGAGGAACAAAAAGAAATGACCGGAATCGCACGGCGTGGTATCTAATGGGCGTCAGGTCGCGATAGCGATGTTGGTCCGCTCAATTTGGAGGACTTCGATGGGATGGTCCCGTGGGTACAAAGCCCTTCTCTTTTTTAGTGCTGGGATTGGAGCGCTGTGCGTTTTCGGTTCTCTCGTGTCGGTGCGAAGTCAGCCCAAGGACGGATTGGCGGCAGCGGGTGGGGCATGTCCGAACGATGACAGCGGGTTGAAGCTGCCGGCCGGCTTTTGCGCGACGGTGTTTGCGGATGGGATTGGGCATGCCCGCCACATGGTGGCGGCAGCGAATGGGGTCATGTACGTGAACACCTGGTCGGGGAGATATTACGGCGACGACACGCCGCATGCGGGTGGGTTCGTCGTGGCGCTGCAGGACAAAGCGGGCGCGGGAAAGGCGGATGTGAACGAGCGGTTTGGGGAAACGGCGCAGAGCGGCGGGCATGGCGGAACGGGGATCAGGCTGTACAAAGAGTTCGTTTATGCGGAGAGCAACGATCGCATTGTGCGGTATGCGCTGACGGACGGAACGATTGTGCCGAACGGAACGGCGGAGACGATTGTTTCGGGATTGCCGCTGACCGGCGACCACCCAATGCATCCATTTATCATCGATGCCCAGGGGGCGATGTATGTGGACGTGGCCACTGCAACCAATTCGTGCCAGGGCAAGAATCGTACTTTGAAATCGCCGGGAATCGATCCGTGCACGGAATTGGAAACCCGCGGCGGGATCTGGAAGTATGACGCGAACAAAACGGGGCAGACGTTTTCTCCGGCGGAACGATACGCGACGGGAATTCGCAATGGGGAAGGATTTGCTTTCGACGCTTCGGGCCGGCTGTTTGTGACGCAACACGGGCGCGATCAACTCCACGCCAATTGGCCGGATTTGTACAAGCCGGAAGAGGAGGCGACGCTGCCAGCCGAGGAACTGCTGCTGTTGAAGGAGGGCGGCGATTACGGGTGGCCGGAGTGCTATTACGATTCTTTCGCGAAAAAGCTGGTGCTGGCGCCAGAGTATGGCGGCGACGGCAAGAAGAAAGTCGGAGTGTGCGCGAACAAGCTGGCACCCGTGGCGGATTTTCCGGCGCACTGGGCGCCGAACGCAGCGGCGCGCTACGACAAGGAACAATTTCCGGCGCGGTATCGCAATGGCGTGTTCATCGCATTTCACGGTTCGTGGGACCGGGCGCCGTATCCGCAGCAGGGCTACAACGTGGTGTTTCAGCCGCTGGCCGGTGAGCGCGCCTCGGGCCGCTGCGAGGTGTTTGCGAGCGGGTTTGCGGGTGCGAACATGACGCCGGGTGGAGCGGCACACCGGCCGAGCGGGCTGGCGGTCGGACCAGATGGAGCGTTGTACGTGTCGGACGACATCAAGGGAACGATTTACCGGATCGTGTACCGCGGCGGGGCGTTCGATGAGAAATCGGTGACGCCGTGCGAGAGCGCGACAGCTTCACCGGGAGAAGTGATCGGTGCCGGAGCCAAGCCGCCCGAAGGTACGCATCCGAACGCGGGCGCGGAGGCCAACGCAAAAGTGCCGGACGGCGCGACGCGAGAAATGGTGGCGCTGGGTGGGCAGATTTATCGGGGCCAGGTAGGCGGAGCGGCGTGTACGGGCTGCCACGGCGGGAATGCAGACGGGACGCCGCTGGGGCCACCGCTGCTCGGGAAGAAATGGTTGTGGAGCGATGGGAGCTTTGCGGGAATTACGAAGACGATCAACGATGGCGTCGCGCAGCCCAAGGAATATCGCAGTCCGATGCCGGCAAAGGGCGGGGCGCAGTTGACGGACGAGCAGGTGAAGGCGGTGGCGGCTTATGTTTGGAGCTTGAGCCACCGGTAGTCTTGTGATTTGAGTACGGTCACACGATCGAAGAGTCGCCCGGTTAGTTGGGGCCGGGGTCAAGACGTCGGCGGCGTGGGGTGCGCCGGCCAGAAGTGGCTCCTGATTGCAGGAGAATCTGGGGGTTATTCTGGGCGATGCTCAACAATTTGAGAGCTGCGTTCGTGGGGCGGCGTGCACCGTGTTCCCAACTCTGAACTACTTTGGGGCTGACGTTGAGGATGTACGCGAAGACCGCCTGGCTGGCGCCAAGAGCCTTGCGGATTTTTTTGATTTGGCGAGGGCGCATGGGCTTGACGCGCGGGATTTCGGTGATGCGGAGTGCTACGGCGTGACCCTTCCTCTGGGCAATAGCATCGCGAAAGCCTTCCATGAGCTCGTCAAAAATCTGAACTTTCTTTGCCATTGTCAGGTTCCTTTCAGTTCTGCGACCACGGCGCGTAGAGCGGCCTTCTGCCTCTCATTCAAGCCTTCTGCTGACCTTTGTCGAAGAGGGACAGCAAATAAATTTCGTCGTCGTACTCCCAAGAAATAGTACATGTAGCGAAAGCCCCCGCGCTTAGCTTTGCCCCGGGCAGGATTTTCAGAGCGTGCCTTACGGATGCCGGCCAATCCAGGGACTACGGTTCCGCGTGAAGGATTCGCCAGGAGATCGCCCTGAATGGCGCGGAGCACATCATCTGCGTCCTGCTTGGCGAGGCGGTGAAGCCGTTCGGTGAAGCCCTGAACTCAATAAAGAGCACGACTCACTATACTACGCAGTAGGATAGCTATCAAGCGGAGGCAGGAATGCAGAAGTCAAAACCCGCACCCTTGCAGAGAATAGAAGAGTGCCGGACTGGCTTGCCGTTCCCGGCCCTTGGCCGTTGTCAGCGACGGGGCTATGGGGTGGAGAGCAAAGCCGCCCAGAAAGCACAGTTATGCGCAGTGGCGAAATTGGTCTCCTGCATGGGGGATGGCGGAATCAGCGATTGGAAGTTTCCAGCAAGGGGGTTGAAGACTTGCCAGAACGGCGCGCTGAGACTATTGGGCGTTCCGGATTTAGCGAACTGGGTCCAATAGTGCTGCATGGTGCCGGAAAGTTGAAGTTGCTGAGCATTGAGCGGTGGCCGCGGCACAGTGACAGGAAGATTGAAGAGATATTGAAGCTCGGAAGCGTGGGCCGCTGCGTAAGGAAAACTAACCGGAGGAAGGAAATCCTGCGGCGCGTTCTCGTCGTTGAACTCATAGGGCGAGACTGGGACGAAGGTAGACATTGAGAGGTCGGCGGCCAGCGCGGGACAGGCGAAGGCGGCGTCGGTGCCGGCGGTGGCGAAGGCGATGTCCGCAGAAGGGAAACTGGCGAGCGGATATTGCGCGGAAACGACAGGAGCTGCGGGGCCTACCAGGGTGGCGAGGGCGGCTTCGTACGCAGTCTCGTTGTTGGCGATGGGTCCAATGGTGAGATCGAAATCGAGCGCGGTGAAGAGGCGCCATTCATCGTGATTGGTGCCCTGGATGACCGGGACGCGGTGGAATTGGCCGGTGGCGAGCGCGGTGCCTAGTGAAACGGGAAAAAACTCGCCGTCGATATTAGGCGTATAACCGGCGGGATTTTCGTTGGTGAGAATGGCGGTGACAGGAAGAGCGCGGAGGCAGGCCGCGGTCTGACTGGAACAGCCTGCGGCGGTGGCGAATGCGGTGCCAGCACCTTCAGCGGCGGCGAGAGTCTGCGTAGTGAGCGCGTAGGCGCCGCTTTCAATAATTGCTTTGTGAAAGAGGCCTGCTGCTGGAGGCGAAACGAGATGGGAAAAGACGCTGAGGCCGCCGGCGGATTCGCCGAAGATGGTCACGTTGAGCGGATCGCCGCCGAAGAAAAGAATGTTGTCGCGAACCCAGCGCAGAGCTTGCTGCTGGTCCATGAGGCCGTAATCGCCGGCGGAATTGGAATCGATATCGTGGTCATGATCGGGATCGGTATTTTCCGCGGCGAAGGCGGGATGCGCGAGAAAGCCGAGAACACCGAGCCGGTAATTGATGGTGACAACGATGACGCCGTCCTGGACGAGAGCCGTGGGATCGTAGTCGTCACTTTCGCCGGAGACCAGGGCGCCTCCGTGGATCCAAACCATCACGGGATGGAGGTGGAAGAAATCGGCGGAGCTGGGAGTGAAGACATTGAGGAAGAGGCAGTCCTCGGTGTTAGAGGCGCGTCCGAACGGTGAGGGCGGTTGCGGGCAGTGGTTGGCAAAGGCAGTAGCCTCCAGCGGCTGGAACCAGGGAGCATGGGCAACGGGCGGACGCCAGCGGAGATTGCCTACTGGCGGCGCTGCGTAAGGAATGCCCAGAAATTCGCGGACGCCTGCGGAAGTGACAGAGCCGCGAACGGGACCGTTGAACGTGAAGACCAGCGGGCTTTGCTGCTGAGCATGGGCGAGCGGAGGCAAGGCGCAAAAAAGGATGGTGGCGAAGAGAATCGAAAAGGTGAACTGCCGTTTTGTGCGAGACATCATGGTGTTTCCTCTCTGACCTGAGAAAAGGCTAAGGGTACGAGCGTGCGAGGAGCTCTCCTTGAGATTCGCCGGTCCGCAGGGCGGGGCGGCGAATAGGAAATTGTGATTGTTTATATCAATTTTTTGCGGCTGTCAATATCGGGTGGTTGATGATTTAGGTGGATTCAATACAAAGACTCAGAATCCGCACCCTCGCAAAAAACGCAACGGTGCACCCGCGGTCATAGGGTTTCTGAGCTGTCCGCCAGTTCACCCACCTGCTCGCTGCCGACGACACTGATGACCGTATTGGAGAGCGAGATCGCGCGGTTCCGAATCTCCGGACCATAGGCCAAATAGTCGAGATTTCTTGCCATCGTTCTAGATTCACGAGAGCTGTTGCCCTCGAAAATACCCATGCACACTTTGGAAAGCAAGACGGAGGCTCGCGAGGGGTCATCGAGGAGTTCCGAGACATTCACGTCTTGGTCGCCAGGCACACTAATGCGAGATTTGATAGAAAATCGAGATGATCGTAGCCGGTAGTCGGTATGGCTCAAATCCTGGACAATGCCCTTGAACGGCCAATAAAAGCTTGGTAGCTGAGGTGATCAGCTCGCACCACTCGGCGGGGGATGAAGTGTCAAAACCGCGCTTGAACTCGATTCGCTTGGATTCTCGTTTGGCTTTTAGAGCCCTTTCGACGAGTTCGCTCATAGTTTCCCAAGCCGTCGGCCACGACTACATATCGCCGGGGGAGAATTGGGAGAAGGCGTCGGGGGCGGCTTCCTCGAAACGCGTGAGGCGGCTGCGGAAGACGAATTTTACGTTGTCGGTGGGGCCGTTGCGTTGCTTGGCGATGCGGAGCTCGGTTTCTTCGCGTTCTTCGGGGCTGGCGCCGGCTTTGAAGAAGTGCGGGCGATAGATGAACATGACGACGTCGGCGTCCTGTTCGATGGCGCCGGATTCGCGGAGGTCGGAGAGCTGGGGCCCGCGTTCGTCGCGCTCGGGGGCGCGGGTGAGCTGGCTGAGGACGAGGACGGGAATTTGAAGTTCTTTCGCGAGGCCTTTGAGGCCACGAGAGATGCTGGCGACTTCTTCCTGGCGATTGCCGAAGCGGCCGCGCGCGGTGATCAGCTGCAGATAATCGACGATCAGGAGCGAGAGGCCTTTGTCGCGCTTGAGGCGGCGGGCTTTGGCGCCGATTTCTAGGACGCTGATGGAGCCCGCGTCATCGACCCACAGAGGCGCGTTCGAGATTGTGCCGAGCGCGTCGGTCATGCCGGTCCAATCGGTGCGGCTGAGGTGGCCGGTGCGGAACTTGTGCGCGTCGATCTGGGCGACGGAAGCTACCAGACGCTGCAGGAGCGACTCCTTGGACATTTCGAGGCTGAAAAAGGCGACCGGCTGGCCGGCGCGAATGGAAATGTTCTCCGCGAGGTTCAAGGCCAGCGCGGTTTTTCCCTGTGAAGGGCGAGCGGCGAGGATGAGCAGCTCGGAAGGCTGCAGACCGGACGTCAGCTTATCCAGCTCGACGTAGCCCGTGGGGATGCCGGTGATGCTCTTGCCT
>DATMKS010000087.1:0-11487 GCA_035571045.1 Verrucomicrobiia bacterium | reverse complement strand
AACGTTTGAGAACAAAACCTCCGCGACTCGCTCCACGGCGCGTCTTTGTGAGTCGGGGATTACGTGAGCGTACAAATTGAGAGTCGTTGCAATATCTGAATGGCCCAGTTGCGCCTGGGCAGTCTTGATCGACTCTCCTACTTCCGTGAGCAATGTCGCATGGGTGTGCCGGAAGGATGCCACGAAATGCGTGGCTCCTTAATCCGGTCGCACGCTGGCGCGAGTTCACGGTTATAGAGGTTCTTCGAACTGAGTGGAGTTCCCCGTGGCGTGGTGAAGAGCAGATCGTCCGGGCCGGTTTTTGCCCGGTAGGAACGCTGCGCTTCGAACACTTCACAAAGAGTAGAGCTGATCGGAAGCACGCGATTGCTACTGTTCGTCTTCGGAGTGCCGAAATCACCGTCCGAAAATATTTCGGCAACTTCGAGAGTCTTGTGCAACAGATCCACACGCTTCCAACGAAGCCCGAGAATCTCGCCGATCTTCGCCGCCTTTGAGCGCGCTTATAACCTTGACGGCTGAGGCCTGCAGCGCCGGTGTCAGTCCCGGAACGCAGATGTGCATGCGCCAATGGCCAGAGCCAGCGATAAGATGGCAGCAGCCGAAGTTATCTTTGTCTTGATGAGTCGCCGCCAGCCGAAGACGGCGTCGGCGCGAAGCGAATCCAGCCACGCAATGAGCCGAACACCCCGGGTCTCCTCGCGCCGTCGCAGTACGGATCCAAATGCTCTGCGAGCCCCACCGGGATCACGACCTTGCTCGACCGCCTCTTGAATGTGCGAGTCAAACTCTTCGTCGATTTCGCGATTCAAACGATCCCCACGAAAGACATTCAGAATACGCCGCCACATCGACATTTCAAACCTCCCGCAGCAGGCGATTTACAGCCAAAGTCACGGCATGCCAGCGCGACTCTTTAATGCCAGCCGCATAGGCTATGCGGTCGTCTTGCCCATCGTTCCGCGCAAATCCATCCGCCCTCGGAAGGGCTATCGGAAAAACCAATGCAAAAGCTATCGTGACCACTAACGAACCGAGGGTTCGTGGGAAGATCATCGGCTGTACTCTCCGCGTTTCATCTGCCATTCAACTTCATGCAACTTGTCTGGCAGTTTGTGGTGCCGTCTCAGTGAGCACGGGAAATCACCCCCTAAAACCAAGATTGCTTGGAAAGTGGTCTTGTGCGTTGGCGCTTGCTGTCGGCATCCTTCACGACGATCCCGCCCTTCATCACGAACTGAACTCGTTCCAATTCCGAAATGTCCTTGAGCGGATCCCCACTTACTGCAATCAGGTCAGCGAATTTTCCCGCGTCTAGAGCACCGACGCGGTCCTGCCAACCGAGCAGCTCCGCCGCGTTGAGAGTAGTGGTGCGAATGGCCTCGAGTGGCGACATGCCCGATTCGACGTAACCATGCACGACGGCCACACTCGCCTCTCCGCGCGTAATCCCCGGATGGTCAACGTAGACATCGGATCCCGCGGCAATCGGCACTCCGGCGGCCATGGCGCGTCGGAGCCGTTGGCTGCGCGAGCCAAAAACGCCTTTTACTATATCGTTCGTCTGCTTTAGCTCCTCGGGAGTGGCGCGTTCGCCGAATTCCGGCCGAATGGTCCTTCTCCACAATTCCTCCGATCCATCTGTCGGAACCAAAAAAATGTGTTTCTGCGCCATGATCTTCAATACGTCGTCCGGCACGTCATAGCCGTGTTCGATCGAATCCACTCCTGCCTCGGCCGCCGTTCGTGTTTCCAGATCATCAATCGCATGCGCAGCGACTTTCTTGCCGGCGCGGTGCGCTTCCTCCACGATGGCTCTCATTTCCTCGGGGGAAATCTGATGACTGGTGATCACCTTGATGCAGTCCGCGCCAGCGTACACCGCTTGTTGGACGGCCTTGCGGGCGTCGTCGGGTGTGCTGATGATCGAATATTCCTGGTCGATGACGTTCTGACGATCGGGAGGGATACGCTCCGCGGATTCGAATTGCCCGCCGGGCGCCGCGAGAGCTCGCGTGGTAACCACCATGCGTGGGCCCGCCACCCAACCGCCGTCGATGGCGTCGCGAAGGGCGACGTCTCCATTCAAACCGGAATTGCCGACATCGCGTACAGTGGTGATCCCAGCTTCCAGATCTTGACGCCCCATCGCGGCGCCGAGAAGGGCTCGCGAGGCGGTGCTCATCGAGGTGACGATGATGATCAAATTCGGCTCATCGCCCAACCCTAGAGCGTTGTTTTGCAGCAAGTGGGTGTGCGCGTCGATCAGCCCGGGCAACACCGTGAAATGCGTCAGATCGATGATGGCCGCGTCTTTGGGTGCATGCGATTGGACAACCGAGAGTGGACCGACCTCCTTAATCCGCTCGTCGACAATCAATATCCCCTGATCCATCCGATAGTCGCCCGTCTTCACATCCAGCAGTCTCCCGGCTTTGACCAGCGCGGTGCTGGCACCACCGGATGAAGTCTGCGCCACCGCGTACCCGCTCGAAAACAATATGAAAATCGCGGCGATCCCTCGTCTTGCAATCGATACCATTCGCCAAGATGCGAACTCCCGAGGAGTCAACTTGCCTAGCGTCACGATGGTTCCCCTCTCGTTTAGTCCTGCTCGTTCCTTACCAGGGATTCAAAAGAACGTCATCGATTCATCAGCAACCGGACGCAATGGGTGTCTGCTCTCTCTTTTTTCTGGACCTGCGTGGCGGGACGCGTGCCCCGCTGCGCCATCAAAACCACCCCCCGGACGGTACGCGGCGGTTGAGGCGCAGATATGTGACGAGATTGCCGTAATGCAGGGCGTCATGATTTCCGACTTGCGTCAAGATGAACATCTTGTTCGTCTTGAAGCCAAAGAAGTCCGCCGCGTCATTGAGGTGCGCATCGGCGAACCCGGAGTACACGCCATCGCAGTAAGCGAACGCGCCTTTGAGGTAGGCGATGATCTCGGTCTTCGAACCCTTCCCGGTAGCCGTGGCGGGGGGCGCTTCACCCTTGGCGTTTGAACATAAAAAGTAGGATATATCCGCCACATGAGTCAGGATCTCGGCAAACGACCGAACGTCCTTCGTCGGCCGATAGCTGTACTTGGACTCTGGCATCGTCTCCGCCGACTTCATGATCTTGTCCTGCATATTGCTACGGAAAATGGATAACGTCGTGGTCAGCGGATTCGGCGCCGCGATCGGATTGGGAAGGTTCGGCGAGATTTGAGCGTTGGCCAGGGACGCCAAGACGGAAACAGATACTAGGCCAACAGGAACCACGACGCGCGCAATGAATCTGAGCATTTAAGAATCCTCCAAGATGTTGCAGGCTACGCGAATCCCGAAACAGATCCTGCCAAAGCGTCAGCATCGGCACATTCCTACAGGCACGTTTTCTTCCAACCTTCCTCACTTCTAATTTGCAATGCTATCTATATTTAGCGCTTTGTCGACAACGGGAGCGTTTCACCGGGTGTCCACTTTCGGGAAGAATCGTAGCGAAATCGGACATCTCTCCCAAAGTCTGTCTGATTATCAAGAAGTGCTCAATTTCAGCCTAACTCGGCGAGTAGTTCATCGTCTATAATAGACGGTCTATGGGAACTGAAAAGCCGAAAGCCGACCTTTTGCCTGGAACGCTGGACATGCTCGTTCTCAAAATATTGATGCGCGGCCATTTGCATGGCTATGCGATCGCGCAACTGATTCAGCAATTGTCCGACGATCTGCTGCGCGTCGAAGAAGGCTCTCTTTATCCGGCTCTCCAGCGGCTCGAGCTGAATGGCTGGATCGAGGGTGAATGGGGCCTGTCGGCCAACAACCGGCGGGCTCGTTTCTACAAGCTCACCGCCGACGGCCGTAAACATCTGACTGAAGAGTCTGACCGTTACCGGAAGGTTACGGGAGCGGTAGCCCGCATCATGGGGTTCGCTTAATTCAGATTGGAGGGGCGCATGCAAGCCGGTTCAATTTGGAAGCGTTTTCGAAGGCGTTTACGGTATTGGCTGGAGCGCAGCGAAAGGAGTTGCTTGCTGTCGGAGGAGATGGAATTCCACATTGCGTCAATGATTGATGAACTGGTCGCGCAAGGCATATCCGAGCCCGAAGCCTTTGCCGCAGCGTACAGAAAGTTTGGCAACATGACACAGATTTCGGAAGAAGCTCACTTCACCTGGATCGCGCGCTGGATGTCCGATCTCGCGCAAGATCTACAGTACGCGTTTCGCGGCATGCGGCGCGATGCCGGCTTCACAGCGTTTACAATTCTTATCGCCGGACTCGGCATTGGAGCCAGTTCCATGGTCTTCAGTGTGGTCAATGCGCTGCTACTGCGGCCGCTCCCCTTTCGCGATCCAGGACGCCTGGTATGGATTGCCAACGGCGAGAATAACTTCAACACCCAAACCGAACACTATGCGGACTTCCGGGAGTTGAACCAATCATTCTCCGATCTGGCGGGTTGGTCCGCGTACTACCGCGCGGGGGACAGTGAACTTACTGGAATCGGCGAGCCAGAGCGTCTCACGAGCGTTGCCGTGACCGGGAATTTCTTCGATCTGCTGGGTGTGCAACCCGCAATCGGAAGATCCTTCACCACCGAGGAATGCCAGGGGGAATATTCGGCGCCGCCGGCCGTGCTGCTCAACTACAGCTATTGGCGGGGGCATTTTTCCGCCGACCCAAGCGTCGTGGGTCGGAAACTTTTGTTGAACAACAAGCCCGCGATGGTGGTGGGAGTGCTGCCAGCATCCTTTGATTTCGCGAGCATCTTTGCCCCAGGAACACCGGTCGATCTGTTCATCCCCTGGCCGCTGACGGACAAAACAAAACCCCAGGGGAACACGATGTGGATCATTGGAAGACTGAAGCCGGGCATGACGCTGGTGGGCGCGCAGGCTGAGTCTATGACGCTGGGGAAACAACTGGAGAGCCAGCATCCGGAACGGAACGCAATGGATCCGAGGCTGGTCCCGCTGGAGCAGCATGTGAGCGGACAAGTGAGACCGGCTCTGTTCGTGCTCGCGTGCGCTGTCGGGTTAGTAATGTTGATTGTGTGCGCCAATCTTTCGAATTTACAACTGGCGAGGTTGGGCGCGCGGCAAAAGGAGATAGCCACGCGGGCGGCGCTGGGAGCGGGACGCCTACGCTTGCTGCGGCAGATGCTTACGGAGACCGTGGCGCTTTCGTGTTGCGGCGCGGTGTTGGGGCTGCTCCTCGCAGTGGCCGGCACGCGTGAACTGGCGCATCTCCATGCATTCAACCTTCCTTTGCTCGAAAGCGTCAGGATCGATGGGAACGCGCTGGTTTTCACCTTGCTTGCGGCGTTCGCTTGCGGCGTGCTCTTTGGCCTGCTGCCAGCTTTACGGGTTACAGCACTCTCTCTCCGGGAAGGCATGCAAGATGCCAGCCGAGGATCGAGCGGCGGCAAGCGCCATGCCTGGGTCCGCGATGGGCTCGTGATCTCCGAACTCGCCTTCGCCTGCATACTGCTGGTCGGTGCGGGACTGCTGATTCGGAGCTTTCTCCGAGTACTTGACGTGAATCTGGGATTTCAACCGGAGCGAGCGGCTGCGCTGAGGATTGACCCGAGCTTCCAGATCACGAGTTATCCGCACCAAAACACTTTTATCGACGAGGTGCTGCGTAGGGCGCGGTCGGTTCCCGGTATTCGGGCCGCCGGGATTACCGATGTGCTGCCGCTGGGCGGCGACCGCGGGTGGGCTATCGAGGCCAAAGGACAGGTTTACGCGAAGGGCCAGCAACCACAAGCATTCGTTCGCATTGTGAGCGACGGGTATTTCGAGGCGGCAGGAATTCCGTTGCGTTCGGGCCGAACCTTCACAGAGAGGGATCGCGCAACGAGCGAACCTGTGGTGATGATCAACGAGACGATGGCCCGGACACTCTGGCCTGGTCAAAACCCGCTGGGGCAGATGATTACCGTGGACGGCAAGACGTTCGTCGGAGTGGTGGGTGTAGTCGCCGACGTCCGTCATGAAGCTCTCGAAAAGGTGAGCGGGTCGGAGATGTATCTGGCCATGCGGCAAACCGCGGACTACGCGGCCATGGAACTGGTGGTGCGAACCGCGCTTCCACCGGACAGTGTCGCGGCGGGACTTAGAACGGCTCTCCGGCCGCTCGACCGCAATCTGCCGGTCCGTGACTTTGTGAATTTGCAGGATCTGGTCGACAGGGCGGTTTCTCCGCGGCGATTCCTGGTGTTGTTGCTGGCCGGGTTCGCGGGCTTCGCCTTGATACTCGCTTCCCTGGGGATCTACGCCGTGATCTCGTTTTCGGTAAGTCAACGCGTGCAGGAAATCGGGATTCGGATGGCGCTGGGGGCATCCCCCCGCGACGTGCAGATCGGCATCGTTCTCCGCACGTTGGTAATGGCTGAGTTGGGGCTGGTATTGGGAATGATAGGGTCGCGAGTTTTGGCGAGCGGGCTTGTCAGCCTGTTGTTCGGGATAACGACCGGCGACCCGGCGACCTTTATCGAGGTGGGAACGCTTCTGATCGGGGTTGCGGCAATCGCTGGGTATATTCCCGCCTGGAAGGCATCCAGGATCGATCCGATGGTTGCATTGCGGTCAAATTAAGCAAAGCAATTGAAAACCTTCGGCCAGACGTTCACACCTGGGCCCCGGAGCAACGGCTAACCGGTTTGGGAAGAGAGCCCCGGCCCGACGGCGCTTGAACCACTGGAGCACAACCGTTCCCTGGACCCCACAGATTTCACCACCAGCAGGACTTTCACTCGCCGGCCCTGCGCCAAAACCAGGGTAAGCCATTCCACGCCCCATAGGCTCGACGGGCCGGCACGATTATCTGGACCTCTGTCGAGCTAATGCAGGAGAACTTTGCTTCGATTTTCGCCGCTCGTTTGGCCGTCCCACGCAGCCCCCAGTGACCATTTTGTCCGGCTGGCCCGAACAAATCTAGGGTCTCGCCACTCGTTCGGATTTATGGAGTTGCAGGACGTGAAGGAGCTGACCAACTTCTTCGAACAGCATGTGTCGGCCTACCAGGTTGCCGTGAAGGCGAAGTCTCGTTCCACTACGACGACTTTTGAAGCGCTCAACCGAACTCGCGCTCGTCCGCTTTGCGGCGCGGTAGTCCGTTTCAGAACAATTCAGGTGACGCAGCTTATGGCGCCGCCTAGGCTGCGCGCATGAGAAACCATGACGTTGTACCCAGCACATCCGTTAGACCTCACAACCTACTCAACATTTTACTCAACAAAATTTCGAAAAGCCGGTGCGTACGAACGGCGCTCCTGCTGTTCACAACAGGAGTCGCGGGGCTGGCAGGCTCCGTGGTAGCCTCTAACACGAATCCAGCCGGCGGCACGGCTCAGACTCCGGCGGCCTCGGCGCCCATCAAGGTGCCGATGATAGCGGACTATTGGCAGACCGAGTCAGGCGCATTCGAAAAGATTCAAGGAATGGACGCGATCGCCCTACACCAGGGCGGGTTCGCGATCGCGAAAAACGTTACCTTGAAAGACGGCACGATCGAGTTCGATGTGCAGCCGATGGTGATGGGAACCGGCATGATCTTCCACCGCCAGGACGACAAGACCTTCGAGATGTTCTATTTCCGGCCGAATGGAAAATGCTCGGAAGCTCCCGACTGCCTCCAGTACGCTCCGGAAACACATAACATCTTGCTTTGGGATGTCTTTCCACAGTATCAAACACCCGCGCCAATCCGTGACGGCGAGTGGAACCACGTCAAGCTTGTGATTTCAGGCAAGCGGATGAACATGTACGTGAACCACAGTTCCGCGCCGACTTTGAGAGTGGGCCGACTGGAAGGCGACGCGAACGACGGCTCAATCGGATTGTCGGGGCCAGGATATTTCGCAAATGTCGTCGTGATCCCTGGTGCGACGGAAAATTTGTCGCCGGAAGCTGAGGCCGATCCCACCGCGAAAGACTCCAATATCGTTCGCGACTGGCAACTCTCGCCTGTGTCCGAACTTCCGACAGGAAAGGATGCCAGCTACTCAGAGATGCCGGCCGCATCGGCAGAATGGAAGCCAATCACTGCTGAGCTTGGCGGATTGATCGACGTAACACGCGAATACGGACTCCCGTTAGAGCGTCCAAAGCGTTCGATGGCGTGGATCAAGACAACCATCAACTCCGACAAGGTGCAAACGATCCACACGTCGATCGGTTGGGTGCGTGAAGTATGGGTTTTCGTGAACGGCAAGCAAGTTTACGCCGATAAAAACTTGTTCATGCCAGCGAGTGCACGAAAGAATCCGGATGGCCGCTTGGCGCTGACCAACGGCTCGTTCGAATTACCGTTGACTGCCGGAGCAAACGAGGTAGCGGTCGCCATCGCAAGCAACTTCTATGGCATCGGCGTGATTCTGCGACCTGACTCTATAGAGGGCCTGAAGTTCGCGGGAAAATAACTGGCGAATGGAAATGTGAGGCGCAACCGTCAGCCGCGAGGCTGGCTAGGTTGCATCTTTGTTTAAATGCAGGAAGAATTTGTATGGGCAGTTCAGGAAACAGCGTCTGTCAGCGAGTGGGCGTTAGAGAATGACTTACGAAGCAGACACACGGTTTGGGCACTGGGCATGGCGGATTTTATTCGCGGCCGCGCTTTGGACCTCGATCGGTCTCATTTTTGCTCTGCCGGGCTTGGGAATGGCAGGTCAGCGAAAGGCGGCTGTGCTCTCGGCATTGGCAATGTGGTGGTCGTGGGGACTTCTCTCGTTCTTGATCATCGCGGTTGATGCGCGACTGCCGTTCTCCGCGACGCAGCTTGGCCGGCGAGTCGCGGCACACGTAGTCCTCAGCGTTCTCTGCACCTCCCTATTCGTTTACGTGCTGATCGCAATGCGCGCGCTGCTCGGGCTACAGCATTGGTCCACATTGTTCGACGCGCGGGCATTCCCGAACGCGTTGCGCGGCATGTTTCTCTGGAACCTGCTGATTTACTGGGTGATTGCCGGCGGATGGCAGGCATATCGCTACAACCAGAGCTACGTCTCGAGTGAACTTCGCAGCGAACGACTCGAGCGCCAATTCTCGGAAGCTCGACTGAACGTCTTGCGTATGCAGCTCAACCCGCACTTTCTTTTCAACGCCTTGAACACGATTTCGTCGCAGGTCGAACGTGACCCAAGGCTTGCGCGGGCCATGATCGAACACCTGGGAGACTTGCTGCGTTTGTCTCTCGAATCGAAGGACAAACAAGAAGTGCCGCTCGCAGAGGAGATGGAATTTCTGGAGCACTACGTCGCGATCCAGAAGATTCGGTTCGGCGAGCACCTAAAGATTGAGGTTGCCGTTACGCCAGAAGCCCGAACCGCATCCGTACCGTCGCTCTTCCTGCAGCCGCTCGTCGAGAACGCAATTCGACACGGCGTTTCCCAGAGATCGAGCGGCGGAACTGTACAGGTTTCGGCCGCATGCGTCGATGGACGCGTTACGATTCGTGTGGCTGACGATGGCGTCGGCTTGCCTGCAGGCTGGAATCTGCAGAAATCGTCGGGGCTGGGCCTAACGGCGACGCGAGAACGGATCGCGGGCCTTTATCCCGATGCGCGAAGTCGCTTTGCGATTCGAAACCGGGAAGGCGGTGGCACAGAGGTCGAAGTCGAACTGCCCTTTCGAACGGTGAACGGAGATCGTGCGTGACGTCTGGCAACGCTGAGCCGATTCGCGTGCTCATCGCGGACGACGAACTCCCTGCCCGCCAGCGATTGCTCGATTTGCTGCATAAAGACACGCAGGTTGGAACGATTCTCCAAGCCGAAAATGGCGCAGCGGCCGTCGAAATTATCCGAGCGCAGCGGCCCGACATACTCTTTCTCGATGTACAGATGCCTGAGTTGGACGGTCTGGGCGTGATCGACGCAATCGGCGCCAAGCATCTGCCGCTGACAGTGTTCGTCACCGCCTATGACGAACACGCGATTCGCGCATTCGAGGCCAACGCGCTGGACTACTTGCTAAAGCCTTTCAGCGACGAACGATTCGAAGCAACGATGGCACGCATCAAGGCGCGCCTCGATGATCGCGGAATGCGCGAATTCGGAATGCGTGTCCTAGAAATGGTGTCGCGCGAGCCGAACCGCGAACAACGGCTCGATCGATTGGTGGTGAAGGCCGCAGGCACGACGCGATTCATACGTGTCGTGGACATTGAGTGGATTGAGGCCGCAGGTGTCTACGTAACCCTGCACGTCGGCGCCAAAGAAGTGCTCTATCGCGCGGCGCTTAACGACTTGACGCGAAAACTCGACCCAATGCGATTTGTACGCATACACCGGTCCGCCATCGTCAATATTGAGAGCGTGTCGCACTTGCAGCCGATCTCGCACGGAGAGTTCGAAGTCGTGATGAAAAGTGGATCGAAGTCGCGCATCAGCCGAACGTATCGCGCTGCGCTGGAGAAAAGGCTTGGGCAGTCGCTGTGATCTAGCTTCAGCTTGGCGGTACCACCGCCGCACGCGCATGGCGCGAAGCGTGTTCAACCGGCTCGTCTGTCCGATTGTTTCGTCATCGGCAACAACGTTGGACCAAGTGGCCGAAATATCGACAACCAAGGCATAGACGCGATGACCGATGGATCGTAGACCGACCTGCACGAAGTCGGTGCAGTGCGACCGAAAGTCTCACGAAGAAGGGTAGCAGCTTTGTATCGCAATCCTGATCCAGAACCGCGAGAGGCCCCTGCGTCATTCTTTTCGACGGACCCTGTGATCTTCTCCGGCGTGATTATACTTCTGTGTGCGGCAGCAGTGGTTGCTGGTTACGTTCCAGCGCGACTAGCCTCGCGCGTTGACCCGATGATTGCCCTGAGAACCAGCTGAAGCTAACCCGAAGACCCTATGCTTCGACTCAAGGCATGCTTTAATGACTCAACCGTCAACGCGGGAACCACCAAAAACCCTATTCCACTTAACATCATAAGTAGGACATGAAAGTGTCTGCTTTTTCTGCCCCATTTTCCCGGGGCACCCGGAGCGAGGGCTTCTGCTTCCAAAGCGGGCGGCTGCTTTATGGGAGGGAACCCAAGTGGGGTAAGGGCGGAATCGGGAAAGCAGAAGACGCGAACCTGCCGGACGCAGGAATTAGCCTGAAGCAGTGCCGGGAGAATGAGGGGGCAGAAAAAGGCTGGCCTACAAGCATTTCACGATCGTCTAGGCCCAAAGCGTATTTGTCGGTTATCTTACTGATATCGCCAATCGGGATTTCCGGACATTCGCACTTCCCGGATACTACAATCCGGTGAGGCAATCAGTTTGATCTGGACAGATAGTCACCTTCATCACCTTCATCTTCCCTTGACATCTAGGGTAAGCCAGCGCTACGCTTCTTAGTACCCTCGTTGTCTAGGGTAAGAGCTATGGCGAAAAATGACCTCCAAGGCGCGCTCGACCTCCTGATCCTCAAGACACTCTCACAGCTCGGTTCCATGCACGGATATGGGATCGTGATGCACATCCGTCGCGTTACCGACGAGGTGCTTA
>DATMKS010000086.1:0-24070 GCA_035571045.1 Verrucomicrobiia bacterium | reverse complement strand
GCTGGCGATGTACCTGCTCAAAGCAAAACAGAGCGGCGCTGCCAGTTCACGCAACCCTCTCGTGCGGTTCCAGCGAGCGTTCGAGCGCGGATTCGAACGGCTTCGGAATTCCTACCAGGCCCTGCTTGCGGTGCTTGTCGGTCGTCGGGTCGTCTTCGTCCCTTTCTTTCTTCTGACCTGCGTTGCGGCTTTTCTCCTTGTGCCGTTGCTCGGTCAGGACTTCTTTCCGAACACGGACAGTGGTCAATTCATCCTTCATCTCCGCGCCAAGAGCGGCACGCGAATCGAAGAGACCGCGAAGCTGTGCGATCTCGTTGAGGGCACCATACGCGGCGAGGTCCCCGATCGCGAGGTGGACAACATCCTGGACAATGTTGGGCTTCCTTACAGCACCATCAATTTCATGCACAGCACATCGGGGCTCATCGGAGCGGGCGACGCCGACATTCTGGTGTCCCTCAAACAGGATCACCACGCCACGGCAGATTATGTTCAGCGCCTGAGAGAGAGACTGCCCCGTGAATACCCTGGCACGACCTTTTACTTCCTGCCCTCGGACATCGTCACTCAGGTGTTGGACTTTGGTTTGCCTGCGCCCATCGATATCCAAGTCGAGGGAACCGATATCGAAGGCAATCGCGAAGTCGCCGCCCGCATGCTGCAAGAAGTCGAGCGCGTTCCGGGCATCGCCGATGCGCGCATACAGCAAGCGTTTGATTACCCTGAGTTCGATGTGGCTGTGGACCGTACCAAGGCGGCCCAGGGCGGCTACACTCAGCGCGATGTAGCCAATAGCCTGTTGAACTCGCTCAGCGGCAGCTTCCAGATCACGCCGATGTTCTTTCTGAATTACACGAACGGCGTCAGCTACAACCTAGTGACCCAGACTCCGCAATATTCGATTCAATCCCTGGAAGACCTTCAGAACACCCCGCTCAGTGCGGGGACGGCCGCGCGCCCTGAAATTCTCGCGGACGTCGCTTCCATCAAACGGGCGAACGAGATGGAAGTGATCTCGCATTACAACATCCGCCGTGTGGTCGATATTTACGCCGCTGTCCAGGGCCGCGATTTGGGAGCGGTGGGCCGCGAGGTTACACGCGTTGTAGATGCCAACCGAAAGTCCTTGCCGCGCGGCAGCTTCATCACTGTGCGGGGCCAACTGCAAACGATGCGCACCTCGTACCTCGGGTTGCTGGGCGGACTCGTCTTCTCCGTCGTTCTCGTCTACCTCCTGATCGTGGTGAACTTTCAGTCCTGGCTCGATCCTTTCATCATCATCACGGCACTTCCTGCCGCGCTTGCTGGCATCGTCGGTTTCTTATTCCTCACGCACACAACCCTCAGCGTTCCTGCCTTGATGGGCGCCATTATGTGCATGGGCGTCGGAACGGCGAACAGCATTCTCGTCGTATCTTTCGCGAAAGAGCGGCTCCTGCATCACGGAGATCCGGTTGAAGCGGCCATCGAAGCCGGCTTCACCCGGTTTCGCCCCGTGCTCATGACCGCGCTGGCCATGATCATCGGCATGATTCCTATGGCGCTCGGGCTGGGCGAGGGAGGTGAGCAGAATGCCCCGCTGGGCCGCGCCGTCATTGGCGGCCTGTTGTGCGCCACCGTGGCTACGCTGATCTTCGTCCCCGCGGTCTTCAGCCTGTTACACCGGCGACGTGACCTTTCGGCGGTCCAACAACCGGCGGCGGGCAATGCCGAATCAATTCAAGCCTGAGCTAAAGGAAAAACGAATGACTCGAGCGGGGGAAATGTGACAAGCAATCCAGAAACAGAAACAATCGAACCGCAGACCATGCAACCGGGTCCTGACGGGTTCCACTCTCGCCCCGGAAGCCGGCGCCGAACTGCAATCCTTGTCGCGGCAGCCGCGCTTGCCGCGCTTGCTCTTCTGATCTACTCCGGCATCCATTCGCGCGCGGTGGCCGAATCGCGGCTGACGCAACAAACGCAAGAAGCCGCTGTTCCGACTGTCGCCGTCGTCTTTCCGCAGGAAGGCGCTCCCACACAGGAAATCGTCCTGCCCGGCAATACGCAGGCGTTCAGCGACGCACCGATCTATGCGCGAACCAGTGGCTACCTCAAGCGTTGGTATTTTGATATCGGCGCGCACGTGCAGAAAGGCCAGTTGCTTGCGGAGATCGAAACTCCCGAAGTCGACCAGCAACTGCTGCAGGCTCGAGCGGACCTCGATACCGCGCAGGCCAACCTGAACATCGCCAAAATCACCGCGACCCGCTGGCAAGACCTGGTGAGCACGGGCTCCGTGTCCCAGCAGGAAACCGACCAGGCGGTCAGCAATCTCAGCGCGGTGAAAGCAGCGGCCGAGTCCAGCGCCGCCAACGTGCGGCGGCTTGAACAGCTGCAATCGTTCGAAAAGATCTATGCCCCCTTTGACGGCATCATCACCGCCCGGAATACCGACATCGGTGCACTCATCGATGCAGGAGCCAGCACACAACCGAGAGAGCTCTTTCATATGGCCGCTATTCGTAAGCTCCGGCTGTACGTCTCGGTTCCCGAGGTGTACTCCCGTGCCGCACGCTCCGGTGCCCCAGCCACCTTGACCCTCGATGAATTCCCCGGCCAAACCTTCCACGGCACTCTCGTCCGCAACGCCAACTCCATTGACATCGCTTCACGTACGCTGCTGGTCGAAGTCGATGTCGATAACCCGACTGGCCAGCTCCTGCCGGGCGCTTACGTCTTTGTGCACCTCAAGCTGCCTGACCAAACGCGCTCGGTAACCATTCCGTCGAATACTTTGATTTTCCGCAAAGAGGGCTTGCAGGTCGGACTGGTTCGCAATGGCAAGGCCGAGTTGGTTGCGGTCAAGATCAGCCGCGACTACGGCAATAACGTAGAAATCGTTTCGGGCCTACAACCAACGGACGCTGTCATTGTCGACCCATCGGACTCTCTGGTCGCCGGCATGCCCGTGCGACTGAGCAGCAAACCAGCAGGCGGGTCCGGACGATGAACTACGCGTTGACCGCGGTCCGTTTCATCCTCACCGGCATTGTTGCGCTGCTTCTGGTGCTGCTGCTCGCGGGTTGCACCGTCGGTCCCAAATACGTGAGGCCTGCGGTGCCTACAACGCCCACTTACAAGGAAGAAACACCAACTTCCTTCAAGGAATCAGATCAGTGGCAGCCCGCGCATCCGGGCGACCAGGCGAGCCGCGGAAATTGGTGGGAGATTTTTGGCGATCCGGAACTCAACAAGCTCGAAGAGCAGATCGCCGGTTCCAACCAGAACCTGAAAGTAGCGGAAGCGCGCTTCCGCGAAGCTCGCGCGGCGATTCGGTTCAACCGGGCCGCGCAGTTTCCGACCATCTCCACTTCGCCGAGCGCCAACTATGTTAAGAGTTCAGACTTTTCCCAGAGCTTTCCGTCCAAGATACAAGAGGCCAGCACTGGCAATTTCGTGCTGCCGTTTGACCTTTCCTACGAATTGGACCTTTGGGGCCGCGTACGGCGTAGCGTCGCTGCCGCGCGGGAAGAAGCGCAGGCCAGCGCTGCCGATTATGAGACCGCAAAGCTCAGCCTCGAGGCGGAACTAGCTTTGGACTATTTCGAATTGCGTAGCGCCGACGCTCAGAAGCAGCTCCTCGACGATACCGTAAAAGCCTATACCGATAACCTGCAACTCACGCTCAGTCGCTTCAAGGGGGGCGTAGCCCCGAAGGCTGATGTTGCGCAAGCGCAAACCCAGCTTGATACGACTCGCGTGCAGGATACGGATGTCAGTGTGCAGCGAGCGCAATTCGAGCACGCCATCGCGATTCTGATCGGAAAGCCGCCTGCGGACTTCAGCCTCGTAGCCGCGCCGTTCGACTACCAGCCTCCCAGCATTCCGATTGGACTCCCTTCTGAACTATTGCAGCGGCGCCCGGACATCGCCGCTGCGGAGCGCCGAGTGGCGGAGGCCAATCAGCAGATCGGCATCGCCCGCGCGGCGTATTTTCCCACCGTGACGCTCGGGGGAGTGGCAGGATTCGCCGGCACTCAGGGTTCGAACTGGTTTACCTGGCCGAGCGGCTTCTGGGCCGTCGGTCCTGCTCTGGCGCAGACCCTTTTCGACGCGGGGCGCCGTCGCGCCACGTCCGAATCGGCGCGCGCGAACTACGATGGCACCGTCGCAACTTATCGTCAGACTTCGCTGACAGCGTTCCAGGAAGTCGAGGACAACGTCGCCGCCTTGCGCATTCTCGAGAACGAAACGCAACAGCAACAGCAGGCCGTTCTGTCATCCGAGGAATCTCTTCAACTTTTCACGAACCGATATAAAGGCGGGGTGGACACCTATCTCCAGGTCATCACCGCCCAGACGATCGAGCTCGCCAACGAACGAAATGCCATTGATATACTGAGGCGTCGGTTGGACGCTAGCGTGCTCCTCATCAAGGCACTCGGAGGAGGTTGGAACGCGTCCAATCTTCCTACCTTCGGTGCGTCCTCCGTTCGGGACTATTGAACATCCGGGGGAGCAATGATCCGGACATCGACGTTGGCCCAAGTGGACAGTCGCATCTTTGAAGAGCTACTTTCGCGATTTGATTCTCTTGGCGATGAGCAGATGCTTACGGTCGGTGTTACGCCCGACTGGTCGGCCAAGGATTTACTGGCGCACCTGGCCTACTGGGAACGAGCGGCGGCGGAGCAGGTGCGGGCGCTAGACGCCGGAACGTGGTCACCTAAGAAACGGACTCAAGAGCAAGTCTTGCGCATCAATCGGGAAGTTGCGAAGGCGAACCGAGCGACCCCGCGCCATCTTCTTCGCGAAGAATTCAGCCTGGCGCACAGCGAAATCGTGTCGGCGCTGCGAGTCGGACCAGACGAGATGGAGGAAACATCTCCACTCGCGAGGATCGTTAGTTCGCAATGTGTCCGTCACAGGGGCCATCATCTGGCGCAACTTCGTGCCTGGATAGGGCGTCTCGAAGGATCTTTGTGAACGGAAAGTCGAGAGGCTGTTGAACCTAGTGAAGGAGAAATCGCACGCCATATCAAGTTTTTGGGAGGCGCACCGGGCTGCGCGTATCTGAATTGGCGGTAGGAACCCCAGTATCGTGGTCGAACGAAGCTTTGAGAGAGGCCAATGACGGGTGCGCAAACCGAGTTAAGTTGGTCGCCGAACCGTTCTGCCAGGATGCATTCCGAGTTTTATTGGGTCTTCCTTGAGGAGGCACGAGCAACCAACTCGTCCAATCTCGAAAGCAGGAGCTTTAGGACGGGAGACTGGTTCGTCTTTTTGTAGCCGAGAACCAGATCGACAGTTGGCGTCTCTCCTTTGAGAGGACGACTCGTTACCGACGAAGGGAGAAAGTTCTGTGCGTACGCAGGTAACAGCCCTACCCCGCCTGTCGACGCTATTAACGCCATCCCCATGGCGAGATGGTCCGCCTCGTGAGCTGGCGTAATACTCAATCCGGAGCCCTTCAGGTAGTTGTCGATGACCACGCGCAGTACGGGAGCCGTTTTCGACACGGTCACGAATGTCTCGCCCACTAGTTCCCTCGGACTGATGGCTTTGAGCGCAGCGAGACGGTGGTCACTAGGCAAGATCACCACCAAGGGCTCCTTGACGAGAAGGCGAAACGCCAACTCTGCTGCTCCTCGTTCCCGTCGAAGAAAGGCCGCATCGATTTTTCCTTTCAACAGGCCATCCGCAAGCAGAGGTGAGTATTGACTCGATATCATCACGTCGATGTTCGGCAGTTCGTGGCGCAAGATCTGCATGACTTCGGGCATCCAAATTAATTCATGTCCGGTCAGAAAGCCCATCGAGAAGCATGGTTTCGCTGGATGAGCGGCCCGGCGAGCAGCTTCGGTTGCCGCTTCAACCTGCGATAGCACCGAGCGTGCGTGATCGAGAAAGGCTCGACCTGCCGGTGTCAATTCGATGCCGCGTGCGCGGCGCGACAGGAGTTGCGCGCCTACCTCGCCCTCAAGATCTCGAATCTGCCGACTCAACGAAGGTTGAGACGTGTGCAACTTTCGCTGTGCCGCCACCGTCAGACTTCCGGCCTCGGCGACCGCGACGAAATATCGCAGGTGTCGTAGTTCCATTTTTCACTCCCATGCCTCTGAGGCATAGATGCCAGCTTAACAAAGTATGCTCAAACAGCGCTACCAATGCCTGTCTTCTCCATCCAATGGAGTGTTCTGAGCTGTCCCGAGAGCAGTCTTTGGCGGACGTTCAGTCATGCCTGACCTGCATGGGCACCAGACCAAGGAGGCAGTTGTTATGAGTTCACCCGTTGTTTTAATTACCGGAGCCCTGACAGGCATCGGTCGGGCCACGGCGTTGGCTTTCGCGAAGGAAGGAGCGCGGGTCGTTGTTTCCGGACGTCACGAGGAGGACGGCCAGAAGCTTGCCACCGAACTTCAGAAACTCGGCACTGAAGCCGAATTTCTTCGTACGGATGTGCGGCATGAAGAGGAAGTCAAAAACCTCATCGACAAGATCATCGCTCGTTTCGGCCGTCTCGACATTGCCGTCAATAATGCGGGCACGGTGGGCAATCCCGAGTCCACTGCAGATGCAAACACCGAGAACTATAGAGCCATCTTCGACACAAACGTACTTGGTGTGCTTCTGAGCATGAAGTACGAGATTCGGGCAATGCTTCGGCAAGGCAAAGGCAGCATCGTGAACATCTCGTCTGCGTACGGTAAAGTCGGTGGCCCGAGCGCAGCCGCGTATGTCGGCAGCAAGCACGCTGTGGAAGGCATTACGAAGTCGGCGGCGATCGAACTCGCTGGCACAGGCATTCGGGTCAATATTGTTGGCCCTGGCCCGGTGGAAACCAGAATGTTCAACCACTTTGCACAAACAAAGGAAAACAAAGCCAATTTCCTCGACGCACAGGTTCCTAACAAGCGCATCGGCACTCCCGAAGAAATTGCAAACGCTATCGCATTCATTGCCTCTGACAAGGCGTCCTACATCATCGGCGCGTCCCTGGCGGTGGACGGCGGAATGACCGCGGACTAATTCTGGGGCCGGGCGCGAACTCGCGCCCTCTTGGAATATAGGACCTGAAGCAAATCGGCACGCCCCACGAGGTCGGGGTCGTGATGGCTCTTTTGAGCGCACCAAACAATGACAGAAGAACGCTGTTTCATGAGAATTGGGAGGGTCGCTAAATGGCTTCGCTGCAAGGCAAAACTGCGCTGGTGACGGGCGCGTCGCGGGGAATTGGTCGCGCCACGGCATCAGCCCTCGCGGAGGCGGGGGCGCACGTTCTTGTTCACTACGGCCGCTCAGCGCAGGATGCGGAATCGCTCGTCGCCGGCATCCACGAAAAAGGGGGACGCGCGAGTGCGATCAAGATGGACTTGGCAACTCCAGAAGGAGCAACACTGCTGGCAAGGGAAGTTCGCTCGATCGTTGGGGAACGACTGGACGTGCTTGTGGCTAACGCCGGAGTCAGCAAGAGCGCAACCATCAAGGACCATACAATAAAGGACTTTGACAATCTATTTGCGACGAATGTACGAAGTCCATTTTTCCTGGTGCAGCAACTCTTGCCCGTGCTCGGTGAAGGTTCGAACATCATTGTGATCTCTTCGCTCGGGGCGCACGCCGTAGTTGGGAAGCCTGGTTTGGACAACCCTTCGATCCTTGCCTATGCCTCGACCAAGGGAGCATTAGAGACTCTGGTCAAAAACTGGGCTGCCATCCTGGGGCCTCGGGGAATTCGCGTAAATGCAGTCGCTCCAGGCGCAATCGACACTGACATGTCGAATTTCACGAAGACCGAGGCGGGTCGGGAGGCGACGCTTGGAATGCAAGCCCTGAAGAGAATCGGCAAGCCGGAGGATGTTGCCGACGTCGTCGCGTTCCTGGCGTCAGACGCAGCACGCTGGATAACGGGAGCGAGTATCCCGGTCGACGGTGGGTCGAAGCTCTAAGGAACTGCGTCTTGCCCGCGTCTGATGGAATTGAGCACGACGCCCTTTCTGATCGGACATCGCGAAACACGGTACGGTTGTTTTGTGCTAGTTGGGTCTCGAGAGTGGTTTGGAACAAGTCGCGCGCTCTAAGGCTGGTCTGGAGTGCCATTACGCAGACTCGGCGTGACCTTCCTGATAAAGAGTTCTTGAAAGATGCCGGCTACCGCCGTTTCACCTAGCCGGATCAGTGCCGTCGAAACCACTAACCTGGCCCCACTCCTGCTCCCCGGCGGGGCGTAAAGATTTGCAAGGCCGCCCGCCGCGAAGGCTCCGCCTATGTTCGAGTAATTTGGTTCGAGTTTGCCGTTATCGCCTCTGCATACGACGGAACTTGCTAGAGCATGCAAAATCCGCGACTTCTTACTGCCCGTTCCTTGATAGAAGTAACGCGGATCTTGTTTTAGAAGCGACGGCAGTACGGCTCCTCCGATAAAGGTACCGCCAAAAACGTCGCCGTAGGATGCCCCATAGCGCTTGGCATACCCTTGCGCCCCCTGCCCATATCCGCGCCACTGATTGCCCGCCTGCTCAGCTCCCGCCACGGCGCCAATCGCCAATAGCGTGAATGGATCCACAGACGACTTCCAGGCGAGCCGGAACTTTAGTTTGGGCGTGAGGGGAACTGGATGAGGGTCGTAGGTGACGTAGAAATTTGGAATCAGCCCGAAGATGCGCTGCTTCTCCTCCGCTTGCACCTCGTCCTCCGCCTTCTCCACGGGCGTCACGCCTACGCGCACTTCGGTGACTTGCGTCGCAACGATCAAGACCACATCCGGCACGGTCAACGACTGCCCCGCGCTCAACGTTTCGTAGATAGCCTGCCCGGTCAAACCCTCGGAACTGAAGGTTAGTTGTAAAAGACCTGGTGCGAGGCTTGCAAAAAAGAATAGACCATTATCGTCGGTCTCGGTCTGTAATTCCTGCGCTTGATCTTCGCGGGAAAGCGCCACGCGTGCTCCGCTGATCGCAGCACCCGATTGATCTACGACTTTTCCGCGAATAGTCCCGAGAGTTTGCGGCCCGCTCTGCTGTGCGCTGGCTGAGTCATCGGCCTGAGTTGGCGCGCTCGACGGGTTCGCAGGGCTTTGCGCCGCCGGCTCCTGTTGCGACCTCACAGCCGCTGGCAGCGCGAGCCCAAGAAAAGCAAGAATGCATAGTCCGATCACCAAAGGTCGCCCTAAGCCGAGGCTCTGGCGATTCTTCTTGCAGCCGACACTCACCGCTTCTAGCCCCTTTCGTTGAACGCCATCTGACTCGCAGACGTCAACCGTTGACGCGCTCCATTACTCAAAACTGCCGGTCACACCCTGAAAACCGTGGCTGGCCTGCTTCAGCAGCCACTTCATCACTCTCGCGATGTCGTAGCAGTACGCCACGTTGTAGCCGAGCGTCGAGAAGCAGTTTGGCTCGCAGCCCTTTTTCATTTCGGCCAGTTGTTTCAAGTCAAATTTCTGGTTTTCAACCGTGCCCCAATCGAATTTCGCGTTGTACATCGGAAAGCAAGGCGCGAGCGAACCATCGGTGCGGATGATCAGCCAGTTCTGGCCGGCGCGGCAGCCCCAGTGCTCGCCCACACCGCGCATGAAACCCTTCATGTTCTGCAGCCGCGGAATGGAGTCCACCATCTTGTAGCCCTGGCGCTGCTTGTCGATCAGCCAGTCGAGCAAGTCATCGACCATCGGAAAATCCTGCGGCCGGATGTATGTGTCGTTTTCGTGGAGGTGCTTGAAGTGCGATTGCTCCATCATCGGCGCTTCGTTTATGTGGAAGGTGATGGATATTCCGTTGGCGTGCGCGATTTCCACGAGTTGCTTCACTTCCTCGATGTTAGTGCGGCAAATGTTTGTGTTGAAGAAGACGGTGTAGCCGTAGCGGTACTGGCGTCGCACGAGATAGTCAAAATTCTCAGCGACGTGCTCGAACGCTTTCGGCAAGCCCGGCTTTTCCTTTATGGTATCCACCGCGAAATTGACCGTCGCGATCCCCGCATCCGCGAGGCGATCGGTGACTTCCGGGCGCAGCAAACGCGCATTCGTCGCCAGGTAGACCCAGAAATCTTTCTTCGCGGCGTAGTAGATGACCTTGTGCACGAAGTCCGGCCGGAGCAAGGGCTCACCGCCCGTCGGCGCCAGCACACGGCAAGGCGTCCCTTCGAGCCAGTCGATCGCTCGCCGCGCCGTGTCTTCGGTCATGCCCTTTACACGATTGTCGTAAGACCAGCAGTAGTGGCAATCGAGATTGCATTTCCACTCTGTGAACAGGTACGCGATGATGGGCTGAAAGTCCCCTGGCAAAACACGCGATTTGAAATACGGCACCATCCACCCGCGCATCGTCTGGAGAATGCGCGAAACAGGCCAGTGCCGCTTTCCTGTGTTCACAACGTTCTGGTGCGCCGCGATGTCCTGCATGTCCAGTTCGTGAAACAACTCCGGCTGCTGCGGAAACACAGGATCTGGCAGCGCCGCCGGCTCGCTGGTCACGTTCGGCAGCGGCTGCCTCGCAGGCTCCTGAAGAAGATTGTGCAGCGGGACGTCCAGTCGGAATGGCTGTGCAGGAACCGTTGGAAGAGACTGCTCGACCGTGGGCATCGGAAACACCTCTAGCGTCTGAAGTTTTTCCCGTGAACCAGGCGCCGCCGGAACGCGGGTGAGTCACCAAACGTCGACCATGACTCGTTCAGACCTTCGCACCCCAACTACTATGGCCTGGAACGAACGACAGCGAACCCTGGTCACATCCGATTAGATTTTGGAAGCAGCGGGGGAGATACATTGAAAATCAAAAAAAGTTTAGTCGGCCCTCACAATTTCGTGTGTCGGAGTCGGAGCGCGGCGCATCAATCTTCCGGGAAGCCCAGCGTTAGCGGTGGCGTGTGCCCCGCGGCAGTACGTCGAAGTATCCATGCGCATAAGCCTGCGCGGCATCGCGGAATTTGAGTCTATGGTGCAGTGGTTACAGTTCAAATTGTGGATGAAGCTGGCATTCGCAAGCTTCGGTGGGTTGGGGATTTTCTTTTCCGCTTTTGTGGATTCGTCTTTCGTCCCGCTTCCGCTGGTTTCGGATTTGCTTCTCATGGAGCTCTCTAGCCGCCATCCCGTCCGTATGCCGTATTACGCGGCGATGGCTGCTCTCGGTTCGCTCGGCGGATGCATCTGGATTTACTGGCTGGCGCGCAAGGGCGGGCAGAACTACTACCGCAAGACGCAGGGCCGCGCCCCGGGTCGGATTCGAACACTGATCCAAGAGCATCCCATGGCGAGCGTATTCTTTCCCGCGGTGGCGCCGTTTCCCGTTCCATTTAAACCCTTCGTGATTGCGCAAGGCGTGTTTCAAGTGCCCTTCGGCATCTTTGTGGTTGGCACGCTTAGTGGCCGCGGGCTTTTGTTTTTCTTTGAAGGCTTCCTCGGCGCACGGTACGGCGAGGCGGCAAAGCAATTTCTACTTACCCAGAAACTGCCGTCGCTGATCGTGGTTTTCGCGCTCGTCCTGATTTTCCTGATAGTCCGCCGTATGTCGATTCTACGGAGGGCGCAACAACCTCAGGCGGAATGAAGTTCTCGCACGCGAAGTTCCAGTTCGCGCGTAATGTGCACGGGGTCCTCATCCATTGAAAAGCGAACCGGCTCGCCGATAGTCACCTGGACATGACCGGGTCGCGTCGCGAAGCGTTCTTCCAGCTTCAAATCGTACAAGCCAGAGAGATACATCGGTACGACCGGAACGTTCAGCTGCTTTGCGAGCAGCCCGATTCCGGTGCGGAACGGGACCATCCGGCCGTCGACAGTGGTTTGCCCCTCCGGGAAAACGAGAATGTTCCAGCCGCAATCAGCGAGACTCCCGGCGAAGCCGAAACTTTTCATAAATCCTGATTTTTGCGGCAGAGGGAACACGTTGAAAAGAGCCGTCGCCAGGTAGTAGCGAACGCGTTCAAGCATTCGCTCCCGAAGGCTTAGACTTTTCGCCGGCCGCCGCATTCTCAGAAGTCGTTCGCCGCCCATCGCTGTCGCAAGCCGATTTCGCAGCCGAGCCGGCAGCGCGGGCAGAATCCACGCGATGTCAAGATAGGTGACGTGGTTGGAGACAACCAGCACCGGCCCACGAAGCCCGCGCAGGTTTTCCCGACCGCGCACGCGTGGTGCAGCCAGCAGATACGTCGCCGGCCACGCCAGCGCATAGTAAATCGCCAGCCGCGCCGCCGTGATCAGCCGCGATTGCGGCCAGGTCGGGAAAACGTGCTGAATAGCGGGCGCCGGGTCAGCCGAAATCAGTTTCTCGATCTGCTGAATCGTGGTGGCGTCTTGAAATTGCGCTTCGCTTAAGTCGACCTGGTATCGCTGTTCGAGAACGCTCATCAATTCGACCCGATCGAGCGAAGTCAGCTGCAAGTCGCTTTCGAGATTTGCGCCACTGCCGTTCGAACGATCAGGAGTAGTGCTTCCCGTAATGCGCGAGATGATTCCCGCCAGCAAATCGGAACTCCCGGCAGACTGAGTAGCTGCGTTGCCGGCGTTCTGGACAAACTCACGAATCCGAGGAAGCACCGGCTTCTGCGTGGGCGTCCTGGGAAAATCCGCCTCCGGCCACACCAACCAGTGGCGGATCTTTTGATATTCGGCGAGCGTTTGATTCGCGGCGTCCACCGCGAGAGCCGGCCCGGTTTTGGCAGACCTGCTCATCAACAACACCGCGTAAGGTTCCTCGTTGGCATCGCGTTCCAGCCCCAGTACTACGCAATCGCGGACGTTCGGCTGCGCCCGCAGCGCTTTTTCGAGGTCTTCCGGATAGACATTCATACCTGCCGAGGTCACGATGACATTTTTTCGCCGGCCCTTGAAATACAGCCGGCCACTCTCGTCCTTCTCCGCTATGTCGCCCGTTCGGAACCATCCGTCCGTCTCGGATAACGCGCGTACCTCGCCGTTTTGGCGATACGCCGACGCGACATTTTCTCCGCGCACGAGAATCTCGCCGTTCTCGTCAACGCGCACTTCCATCCCCGGAAACACTTTGCCGATCGAGCGTTTCGCGGACCGAAACGGGTGGTTCACGCTGATCAGCGAAGTCGTTTCCGTCATGCCATAACCCTGAATTACGGCATACCCGAGACGATTCCAGAACGCTTCCGCCTGTTCCGGCAACGCCGCCCCACCGCAGATGAACGCCCAAAACTTCCACCCGAAGCGACTGTGTATGTGACGGAATCGCCACCAGCGCTGCAAAAAATGTTCCCGCTCCGCAAGCGCAAAGTTCTTTCGTAAGCTGGCAGACTTTCCGTCTCGCTCCTCCCGTCGTTCGATTTCGCGCTGAAGGGACTCGATGAATCGGGGCACGGCCACGACGACGGAGACGCGCTCGCGACGGATGGTCTCCGGCAACTCCGCCGCGCTCATGGAATCCATGAAGACCACCGTGCCGCCAAGCAGTGGCGGAATAAATAC
The DNA here is from genome assembly GCA_035571045.1 of Verrucomicrobiia bacterium. Lineage (GTDB taxonomy): Bacteria > Acidobacteriota > Terriglobia > Acidiferrales > UBA7541 > Acidiferrum. The sequence continues at coordinate 10,656 of DATMKS010000086.1, read as the reverse complement.
GCCGAGCATCTGGCCGAAAACATGGCTAAGCGGGAGAAGGTTTAGAAAGCGAATGGGATGAAAGATCTTTTCATACCGCAGATATTTTTGAATCTCCCGCTCCATCGGCTCGATATTGGCCAGGACGTTTCCGTGAGAAATCACGACTCCGCGGGGCTCGGCGGTAGTACCGGATGTAAAGATAATCTCCAGCGTGTCCTGACGCGCGAGCCGTGGGGATGGATACGCGGAGGAGTCGCGCTGGGCGACAATCCCGCAAAGAGACTCGAACGCGATGGACGGAATATTTCCACATACGTGGTGCCCGCCAGCGTGGAAGATGAGCGATGCGTTCACCTCCTTCGCTATGCGGCCCCCGAATTCCGCCGACGACGCCTGGTCAATCGGCACAACCACCGCGCCACAGAGCAAACATCCGAAGAACGCGACTACCCACTCCGCCGAATTCTCGCCCCAGAGGAGAACCGCATCACCCTTTTGGATGCCGCGAGCATCGAGCTCCCGGGCGAGACGGTTTGCCTCCGCGGCTATTCGCGCATGTGTCCAGCTTTCCGTTCGATAGCCGCGCTTCTGACGCACGGCAATTTCCTCGCCGTGCGCCGCGAATTTCTCGACGAAATTAAGTAGTGACTCCACGAGCCCCTTGGACATCTATTTCATTGGCGCCGGGACACACCTCTGCCCACGGCGCTACCTGTAGTTAGATTGCGTAAGCCGCGCTCGGGATATATGGAAAAAGTGGTGATCATTGGCGCCGGAATTTCGGGCCTCGCGGTTGCTCATCGCCTGAAGCGCCTCGGAATCTCCAGCCTCGTGCTTGAAGCGAACTCACGTCCGGGCGGCGTCATCGCCACGACGCGGCGGAAGGGCTTCCTGTTCGAAACCGGGCCACAGTTCCCGCGATTTCCTGTCCCACTCTGGCGGCTTGTCCGCGAACTGAATCTCGACGGCGAATTCGTCGCGGGCAACTCCGCGGCGAACCGCTACATCTTCCGGCACGGACAGCTGCATCCCGCGCCCTTTTCGCCGATGGGCGTCATCAAGACGCGCTTGGTCGGTCTCTCGTCGAAGCTCCGCATTCTCGCCGACCCATTCGGCTATTCGCATCCCCCGAACCGTGAAGAAAGCCTCGCGGAGTTCATTGAGCGGAAATTCGACCGCGAAATTCTCGACAATCTGGTCGATCCGTTTATCTCCACCGTGTTTCTTGGCGACGCCAGCAAGATGGGCATGGAAAGTGCCTTCCCGGCATTAGTCGAATGGGAGCGCTGCAAGGGCAGCCTTCTACGCGGCGCACTTAGCGCCCGGAAAGCGCGGAGAAATCCCTCGGCGCCAATCGCAGCTGCACCGCGATCTACCGTTCACGCAGCCACGCGCTTTGCCACCAACGGAAATGAGAACAAGTTACACGTCACCGAAGCCCTGCCTGCGCTTGGCTCCTTCAAATCTGGTATGGCCACTCTTCCGGAGCGTCTCGCGGACGAGTTGGGAACGGCGGTCAGATACAACATTGCGGTGTCTTCGATTGCGCCAACGCATCACGGCGATGCGAGCGCAACTTCAAATTGGCAAATCTACCTCTCAGACGGCGAGTCGATCTCCACGGAGCACGTTGTACTAGCCGTTCCGGCGCACGTTGCGTCGATCCTCCTGACACCAGGCGCGCCGCAGATCGCCTCCCTGCTGGGCGGCATTGAATACGCGCCCATCTGTGTGGTGTCCTCAGCCTACGAACGCTCTGCGGTTGCAAACACCCTGGACGGCTTTGGCTTCCTGGTGCCGCGGCGCGAAGGATTGCAAACCATCTGCACGTTCTGGAACTCGTCTCTTTTTTCTGGCCGCGCGCCAGAGGGAAATGTCGTGATCACCACGTTCGCCGGGCGCGAAGGTTTCAGCGGTGTCGGTGACCTGGCTGGAGACGCTTGCGTTCGGGCAGTCGACCGAGAAAACTCGCGCGTTCTCGGAATTCGCGGCGCGCCGCTCGACCGCGAGGTCTGGAAGGACCCTCGAGCGCTCCCGCAATACAACGTCGGACATGCCCTTCGCGTGAGGGAGATTTCCGCCACTCTACGCTCGCTTCCAAATCTGCACCTCGCCGGAAACTATCTCTCCGGCCGTTCGATAGGCGAATGCGTCGACGTTGCCAACCGTGTGGCAGAAAATCTGCATAGCCAACTGCAAGTTCCAGTCATCTAATTTGACGAAGACTGGCCGCGAGGAGTCGCCGCTTTGCTTTACATTGTGGGTTGGATGTGCGGAATCGCCGTGATTTGCGGCGTGGCAGGTTGGCTCTACCAGACGCTCGGCACCCGCCGCGACCGTAAGCGTTTTCCTCCGCCCGGCCGCCTGGTCGATATCGGAACGCACCGGCTGCACCTTTTCGAATCAGGCCGGCGTGGCCCCACAGTCGTGTTGGAAGCCGGTCTGATGTCTACGGTGCTCAGCTGGACGGAGCTTCAGCGACAGCTGTCGCAATCGTTTCGCGTTGTGAGCTACGACCGCGCTGGCCTCGGTTGGAGCGACGCGGGCCCTATGCCCCGTACGTCTGACCGCATCGTGGACGAATTGCACGATTTGCTTCGCCGCGCGGAAGTCCCTCCTCCATATATCCTTGTGGGACACTCTTTCGGCGGCTTGACCATGCCACTCTTCGCCGTTCGCTACGCGCAAGAAACGGCGGGTGTCATACTTGTGGATCCCGTTGCGTCGGCGGAATGGAATCCGCCCTCCGAACACGATCGCAAACTCACCCGGATTGGCGCCGCCGTATGCCGGCGCGCGGCATTCCTTTCGCGTATCGGTCTCACTCGGCTAGTCGCATTCCTTCTGTCTACACGCTTGAAAAACGTTGCGGCATCCCTCGTTCGCCTTATCAGCCGGGGCGCTCCGGGCGAGTCCGGAACGGTCTCGAGTCCGTGGTTCTCGGCGCTTCCTTCCCAAGAACGGGAAATGGCCGCGATTTTCTGGATTCAGGACAAATTTGCGGTGACCATTGCCAGCCAACTGGAAAGTCTTCCGGCCAGCGCCGCTAAGCTCGCGAAGTTCACCAGCATTTGCGATAAGCCGGTGATCATCCTCTCAGCGAGGACGTCCCCGGAACACCGACGGAAGGAACACGCGGCGATGGCCGATCGGCTTCGGCGTGGCGAGTTCACCTCGGCGGAGAGCAGCGGCCACTGGATTATGCAGGACCAGCCGGAACTGGTCACGCAGGCCATCCAACGAGTTGTCGACGCCGCATTCCGAGTGGAAGACTCGCACGTGGTTACCGGCGCGAAGTTCATTTCCGAAGAACTCGCCCAGCCAAAATAGGCAGAAGCCGCACCCACCTGGCACGGCCGTTTGCTCACGGAGCGAAAAGCCAGTACCTCACAAACGCCCACAAAAGCGGTCCCGCTGTAGCGATGGTAATGGCGAACCCCGTGATTACGTGCATCCCAGAAAGATTCAACGCCTCGGCCGCGATAGGTCTCTCGACGGCAGCATTCGGCCGCACCGCAATTCGCGCCAGCTTCCTTCGTTCTTTGCTCATATTTGCCTGTCTTACGTCATCTTCCGATACACTCCGTTTGATTCTCGATCCCGGCAATAAGTCTCAAGAAATTTCACCGACCAATTCTCGCCAATCAAAAAGTCTCTCGTACTCCAGAAATCCACGCACAAATCTGTATCCTTTCCTTCGTGAACGAACTCAAATCACTGATGAGTGAGCTGCCTGCGTTGCGGGTTATCTCACTTTGCGTCGACGTCGGACGAAATGGATGGCGAGGCCATGACTACTCGATTCGCGTACTCGTCTAGATGGGGCTTTCTCGCCTGCCTGCTCGGAATTGCTCCAGCAGCATTTGCGCAAGGCAACAGTTTTGTCAGCCGGCCTGAGGCAAACACGCCCCCTCGTTTCCTCACCGCTCCGAGCGCGACTCTTACGAGCGACGATGTCATCGCCAGAATGCTCGAACGCAATCGTTCTAGAAGTTCGCAGCTCCAGCGCTACTCCGAGGTACGCACTTACGAAATCAGAAACTCGGAGGGCAAGCTCGCTGCTCAGGCGGTCGTACGCGTAAACTACGAGGCGCCCGACAGGAAGGACTTCAGCAAGACGTCTGAGCAAGGCTCGCTGATCGTCCGTCACCTGGTTTTCGATCGCCTGATGCAAGGCGAGGGCGAGACAACGTCCGGGCGTGAGCATCACGACAGCGAGATCACCGCGGAGAATTACGCATTTGGACTCGCTGGCGAAGAGAGTCTTGGGCCGTACCGCTGCTTCGTTCTCGAAGTAACTCCCAAGCGCAAAGACAAGTATCTCTTCGAAGGAAAAATCTGGGTGGACGCCGACGACTTCGCGATCGTGAAGATGGCCGGCCGTCCCGCAAAGAAACCGTCTTTCTGGATCAACGATGCCGAATTCGTCCGGCAATTTCAGAAGATTGACGGCTTCTGGCTTCCCTATCGTGACGAAACTTCCATCGAAGTCAAAAAATACGGGCGCAAGACCTTCACCGTCGACCATGAACGGTACATCATAAATTCGACTACTCCTGTGGAAACGAAAACCAGCGGGACCGCCGACCCCGACTAGCAAGTTCGGGGCGTATTTCGCTCTGTACCGATCTCCCGCCAAAGCCCTACACTACATTTCTCATTCCTCGCGCGAAGAGAATTTTCAACCCATGTGTCAGGCGGCTCACACTTAAGAATCCAACAACTCTATTTTGCGGACGGCTGAGAGGAAACTTGCAGGGTCAGGGACTCCGCGACAATTTGATCCAGCTTGCGCCGGACAGCGCCGGATTCCTGTGCGAGGCGGGCTTCGCTTTCCTTGCGTGCTTCTGATATCACGATGAGTTCGTCGCCGGGCGCGTTCTGCAATGCATTTTCGGCGTGTAGCAGGCAGGCGAATACGTAGCGCTCGGGCTGCTGCTGTCTCCGCAAGAATTGGGCGTAGTTGAACCAGTCGGAGGCAGCACTGCGGGGGTCGGAGAGCGCTGCATCGAGCTGCAGGGATCGCTGGTAGGACCGCGCTGCGCCGCGAACCTCACTTTCCTTCTCCTGCAAGTCGGCGAGATGAACGAGCGCCAGACTTTCCAGCGTCTTCTCGCCAACCTTTTCTGCAAAGCCGGCCGCCGCGTTGTAACCTTTGGATGCGTCGTCCGTGTGATGGATGGCGGCATCGGCATCGGCAACTTTTATGAGCGCCGCGAGCAGCGGACCTGTATCGGCGGGATTTTTTGTGTGGCGTGCGGCGACGATTTCTAGATACATGCGATAGTGCCGGGCCGCGGCCTGCAGTGCGCCTTGCTGATCGAGCGCTTGCGCGAGATAAAGCTGTGCGTTGGCTTGTCCGGGGTCTACATCTATCGCGCGTTGCCAGTTGTCGACCGCCTCCTCTTCGCGTCCGAGCCGATGGGCGAGCATTCCATAATCCACCAGCGCGTTGGCGTTGCGCGGCCAGCGCGTGATAATTTTTTGAAACTGCGCATAAGCGTCGGCGTTGCGCCCCGCCTCAATCAAGCCCCGGCCATAGGATTCTTGAAGCGCAAGACTTGCGGGATTGAGCGTGGCGGCACGTTGCATGGAAGCGAGCGCGGCGTCGCGCTGTCCGTCGCGCTGTTCGGCGCGTGCGAGGCGCGCTTGCACGGAGCTGTCGTCAGGATTCAGCTCCGCGGCGCGCTGAAGCGCGGGCAGGACGCTCGCTTCGCTGGACCACCAAAAGTGCAGCTGGTCCATGCCGGCCCAGAGGAAGAGCAACGCAACCACCGCGATTCGCAGAGCGCGAGCGGCTGCCGCACGTCCTGTTAGCCAGCCGGTGACTGCCGCAAAACTGCTTTGCTTCTCTGGGACGGGATTCAAAGGTTTTTGCTGGCCATCCAAAAGCAAGGACGCGATCCGCGAATCGCGCAATTTCCAGATGGCGCCGTCGAGAATAAAGTGATGGATATTTACGAGGGCTGTAAACGTAAGAAAACTTGCGGCAAAATCCGCGTGAAAGATGCGGCTGACGATCCAAGGCCCGGGAATGAAAAGCGCGATCCCGCCCGCGATCAACGTCACAAGATAACGAGAAAACGACCAATGGGAATCGCCAGCTGCGCGAGCTTCTTTTTTCTGGTAATAGCTCGTGATCCACAGATATTGCGTCGAGTGCAGGACGGCGAGCAGGCCGCTGCTATAGCGCGTCTGCGGAATTTCGTGGCCGCTGACGAGCTCGATCACCGCGGGCAGCAAAAACCAGAGGAATTGCGTGACCGTTAGCGTAAGCACTGGAAGAATCGTGCGGAGGCTGCTTCTGCGCGCCAGCGACGCCAACGCCCATCCGCTGGCGCCAAGAAAAAACAGCGCCAGAGCCGCCCGCGCAGGCAGTGTGAATTTCGCCGCGAGCCCCAGGGACAGAATCAGCGCGTCGCCGGACGTGCCGGTGTGGAAACTCAGCATCAACAAAATGTAAGAGGCCACAAACGAAAGGCGAAGCGCGCGGCGTTCCGTTTCCGTGGGCGAGACACCTGCGCGCCGCGCGAACATCATCAGCAAGCCGAAGTTTTGCCCGGTGTAGTGCCACGGGCTCCAGCAGATGTAGAGCGTGAAAATCCATGGAAGCAGTGCATACCACAGGTGCGTAATAACTCCAGCCAGGCCGAGCAGCAGCGCCACATGCACCGTATATATCCGGTATTTCTCGAACTCGTCGCGCGTGTGGTACGCGCGGTAAACCGTCGCCATGAAGTGCGGATAATTCGAGAGCAACGCGAGAAAATAAAACGCCACGCTCCAGCCGCGCGCGTAGGAATTCGCAAAATAAAATCCGGCGAGCAGAAGCGGAGCAGACCACGCGCCGCAACCGACTGTCAGATCAATCCACGGACGGTAAATCCAGGGACTCGGCGGGCGCGAGGGCGCAAAAGACTGAGCGGCGCCAGGCTCTGGAGGCGCCATGGTGATTGTTCCCATGCCATTCGAGAGTAACGCAGCCGCGGCGCACCAGGGCGCCGCGGAATACCCGTGCATGCGGAATTGGTTACTTGTACTTGCGAACGGGCCCCGGGAAAGAGTGCTTTAGAAAACGCCAAGGAAGCGCAGTAGCAATCCCGCCAAGGCTCCGCCGAGCATGGGGCCGATGACTGGGACAGGCGAGTAGCCCCAATCGGAATTCCCCTTTCCGGCGATCGGCAGGATGGCGTGCGCGAGGCGCGGGCCCAGATCGCGCGCCGGATTGATGGCGTAACCTGTCGTGCCTCCGAGGGATAGACCGACGCCCCACACAAGGCTGCCCACAAGATAAGGTCCCAATCCGGCAGCGGGTCCCGTTAGAGAGACTTTCTTCGAAAAAATCGCGCCAATGACGAAGACGAGCACAAACGTAGCGCAAATTTCACTGAATAAATTTGCGGCAAAGTTACGGATGGCTGGCGCTGTACAAAAACAGGCCAGCTTCGCAGCGGCATCCGGCGTTTCCTTCCAATGCGGCAAATAGTGGAGCCAGACAAGAGCGGCCCCCACGAAAGCGCCAAGGAGTTGCGCGGTAAGATACGGCGCGAGCTTCCCGAAGCTCGCGTCACGCACCGCGAAGCCCACCGTGACTACGGGATTCAGGTGTGCGTCATTGCTTCCACACGCAATCGACACGAAGACGCCAGCCATGACTGCAAACGCCCACCCGGCCGTGATGACGATCCATCCGCTGGCTTCGGCCTTCGATCGCTTCAGCAGCACTCCGGCGACAACGCCATTGCCAAGCAGCACAATGATCATCGTGCCGAGAAATTCGCCGAGAAAGGGTGAGGTCATTCAGCAATCTCCTTTGAATGAAGCAGCTTCACGGCAATACAGCGCTTTGTGAATCAAGAATCGGCCCAATCAAACGACCTCGTGACGGCTTTCTTCCATTGTTTGTACATCGCCTCGCGTTCTTCTTCCGCGAAATGTGGCGTCCACGTCTGGTCCACGGCCCAATTTGCGCGCAGTTCGTCCAAGCCAGAAAAAAATCCCACCGCGTGGCCCGCGGCGTATGCTGCCCCGAGAGCAGTCGTCTCCTGAATGACAGGCCGCACGACTTCGCGGTTCAAAATGTCCGCTTGAAACTGCATCAGGAGTTCGTTCACGACCATTCCGCCGTCTACGCGCAGCGACGACAGCGCGATGCGCGAGTCTTTTTCCATCGCTTCCACCACTTCGCGCGTCTGAAACGCCGTCGCTTCCAGAACCGCTCTCGCCAGATGGCCTTTGTTGACATATCGCGTCAACCCGGCAATGACGCCGCGCGCGTTTTCTTTCCAATAAGGCGCATACAGTCCGGAGAACGCGGGAACAAAGTAGATGCCGCCGTTGTCTTTCACCGTTCGTGCCAGCGTTTCGATGTCCGCGCTTTTCTCGATCATCGCGAGATTGTCGCGAAGCCACTGTACGAGCGCTCCGGAAATGGCCACGCCGCCCTCCAAGGCGTAACACGCCGGAGCGCTGCCCATTTTGTAAGCGACGGTGGTTAGCAAGCCGAAATTCGAAGGAACGGCGCGTTCGCCCGTGTTCATCAGCAGAAAACAGCCAGTTCCGTACGTGTTTTTCACTTCGCCGGGACGGAAACAAGCTTGCCCGACCAGCGCAGCCTGTTGATCGCCAAGAATGCCGGCGACTTCCACGCCGGCGATAGCTGGAAGCGTTGCAACGCCGTAGACTTCGCTGCTCGAACGCACTTGCGGCAGCATGGCGCGGGGAATTTCGAACGCCGCAAGCAACTCCTTGTCCCAATCCAGTGTTTTCAGATTGAGCAGCTGCGTGCGGCTCGCGTTGGTCACGTCGGTGACGTGCGTGCCTCCCTCTGGACCGCCAGTGAGATTCCACACGAGAAACGTGTCGATATTTCCAAAGAGCAGCTCCCCAGCGACTGCTCTTTCTTTTACTCCTGGAATATGGTTCAGCAGCCAGCGCAGCTTCAGGCTGCTGAAATACGTACTCAGCGGCAATCCGGTTTGCGCGCGAAACCGGTCCTGGCCTCCGCTCTTCGCAAAATGTCCAACGTCATCCGCGACGCGCGTGTCTTGCCAAACGATGGCGTTGGCGATGGGCCGGCCCGTGCTGCGTTCCCATACAACAGTAGTTTCGCGCTGATTAGTTATGCCGATGGCCGCCAAATCCGAAGCACGCAGTCCTCGTTGTTCGAGGGCTTCGCCGATCACCTCTTCCGTACGGCGCATGATCTCCAGCGCGTCGTGCTCCACCCAGCCCGGCCGCGGAAATATCTGCTCGTGCTCCTTTTGCGCTACGGCAACCACGCGGGCCGCCTTATCAAACACCATGAAGCGCGTACTAGTTGTGCCCTGATCGATGGCCCCGACGTAATTTTTCAAGGGATTCGGCCCTTTCCGGCCGGGACGCATTCTACGACGGATTTTGGCGATTTCTAGATGTTCTTAAAGGCAACCGAAAGATGTACGCGCTTTGGCTCCAGACTGCATCTAATACTATGGGATGACAGAAAGGAAGTTAGTCTTATGAACAGGAACCTTTTTCGAAGTGGGGCTTTGCTGCTCGGGGCCATTGTCGGGTTTGCGTCTTTGACGCTCGCGGCCAAGAACAAGACCGATGCAGCCGGCCCGAGTGCAGTTGTGATGACCATCACGGCGACCGCCAAGAAAGATGCCCAGCCGCCGGCACTTACCAGGAACGACCTCACGCTCTTTCAAGGAAAAGAGCGCGTGCAGGTGGCCGACATGAAACGCGGAGACACGCTCCGCCTCGCCGTGCTGATCGATGATTCGCTCCGAAGCAGCGTTGCCAGCCAGTGGAACGATTTGCGAGCGTTTCTCATGGCTCAGCCGAACACTACGTCTATCGCCGTGGCCTACTCCAGGAATGGCTCGGTGACGGTGGCGCAGGATTTCACCACTGACCACGCACTGGCTGCGAAAGCGGTGCGCATGCCGTTGGGCAACCTCAGCGTTGCCACGAGTCCGTATCTAGCGCTTCAGGATTGGATAAAGCGCTGGCCTGATGGAAGCGAACGCAGCTCCATTCTTCTGTTTTCCTCGGGCATCGATTACTTCCGCGGTGGGCCTGCATCTGTCGACCCCGATCTTGATGCCACGATCGAGCACGCGCAAAAGAAGAACATCAATATCTGGTCGATCTATGTGCCCGATGGCGGGCGCCGCGGCCGCAATTCGTTTGCCAGATTCGATTGGCAATCGAATCTGAGCCGCATCTCGCTGGAGACCGGCGGCCAAGCCTATTTTCTCGGGCTCAGCATGCCCGTGAACTTGAAGCCCTACTTTGACGAAATCGAGCGGAACTTGAATAACCAATATTTGCTCGCCTTCACCGGCAATGGCGGCGAAAAAGGGAAGTTCGAGCGCGTGAAAGTGACCACCGAAGTTGCCAACGTGCAGTTCCTTTCGCCGTCGGAAGTGTTCCTGCCGGCCGTGCAGTAAGATAAGGGACGACGGAAAATCCAAATCGAGCGGGGCGCGTACCTCAGGATTCGCGTTTTTTGCTTTTCTCGGATAGCACTTGTCTCTTTTCTTTCCCTCAGGCTAAACTAGCGCCCGTCCACGCAAGCCCATTGAATGAACACTATTTGCTTTATTGAATCGGTTTAAATGACGATCATTGCTTGACGTTGTGACGGGAGCTCGTGATGATTTCTTACGGCAAGCAGGAAAATGTCCT
>DATMKS010000085.1:0-82130 GCA_035571045.1 Verrucomicrobiia bacterium | reverse complement strand
GAAAATCAGGACAAAGAGGGCAACATCAACCCTGTCTACGTCATGGCGGACTCCGGAGCCCGCGGTTCGAAACAGCAGATCCGCCAGCTTTCCGGTATGCGCGGTTTGATGGCCAAGCCTTCGGGCGAAGTCATCGAAACTCCCATCACCTCCAACTTCCGCGAAGGCCTCACCGTGCTGCAATACTTCATCTCGACGCACGGTGCGCGTAAGGGCTTGGCCGATACGGCGCTCAAGACCGCCGACTCCGGCTACCTCACCCGCCGCCTCGTTGATGTGGCGCAGGACGTCATCATCAATGAGCGCGACTGCGGCACTACGGACGGCATTTTCGTCGAACCCATCATCGAAGCCGGCGTCGAAGTCGAGCCGCTGCGCGACCGCATCGTTGGCCGCGTCTCCCTCGACAAGATCAAGGACTTCGAGGGCTCGATCATCGTCGACGTCAATCAGGAAATCACCGAAGACCTCGCTAACCAGGTACAGGCTGCCGGTATCGAGCGCGTACGCATCCGCTCCGTGCTCACCTGCGAGTCTCGCCGCGGAGTTTGCGCTCTCTGCTACGGCCGCAACCTCGCCTCCGGGCGCATGGTTGAGCTCGGCGAAGCCGTCGGCGTCATCGCCGCGCAGTCTATCGGCGAGCCCGGCACGCAGTTGACGATGCGTACGTTCCACATCGGCGGAACCGCCACCCGCGTTTCCGAGCGCTCGACGCTCGAAGCGCGCAACAACGGCGTCGTGAAGTTCGTGGACCTCAAGTTCGTCGAGGGCCGTGGCGGCACTTCCATCGCCATGAACCGCTCGGGCTTGATCGCCATCGTTGACGAAAAAGACCGCGAGAAGGAGCGCTACCACGTCGTTTACGGTGCGCGCCTCCGCGTCATCGACGGCGAACACGTCACCCACGGCCAGATTCTCGCCGAATGGGATCCATTTACGTTCTCGATCTTGACCGAAACCGCCGGCTCCGTCCGGTTTGACGACCTGAAGACGGGCGTCACGATCGAAGAGCAAGTGGACGAAGTGACCGGCCTCTCGCAAGACGTGGTCACTCTGCCCCCCGGCGATGAAAAGCATCAGCCTGCGATTCTTGTCCGCGATTCTTCTGGCAAGGTCCGCAAAAAGTACCTCATGCCTTCGCGCGCTCACTTGATGGTTAAGGACGGCGACGAAGTGCAAGCCGGAGACGTGCTTGCGAAAATCCCGCGTGAAACCACCAAGACCAAGGACATCACCGGTGGTCTCCCGCGCGTCGTCGAGCTCTTCGAGACCCGCAAGCCCAAGGATCCCGCGGTTATCAGCGAAGTGGACGGCGTGGTTCGTTATGGCGATATCGCCAAGGGCATGCGCAAGGTCTACGTCGAAAGCGAAGATGGCAAGACCACCAAGGAATACTCCATCCCACGCGGCGTGCACATCAACGTTCAGGAAGGCGATCACGTCAAGGCGGGCGAGGCCCTCATCGATGGCCCGCTCAACTTGCACGACTTGCTCGCCGTCCTCGGCGAAAAGTTCACGCAAGCCTACTTGGTCAACGCCATTCAAGAGGTCTACCGCCTCCAGGGCGTCAACATCAACGACAAGCACATCGAGACGATCTCTCGCCAGATGATGCGCTGGGTCAAGGTCGAAGATGTGGGCGACACCACGTTCCTCCTCGAAGAGCAGGTGGACAAGTTCCGCTTCCGCGAGGAAAACGACCGCATCATCGCCGACGGTGGCCGTCCCGCAACCGGGCGTCCGTTGCTTCTCGGCATCACCAAGGCCTCGCTCTCGACCGATTCGTTCATCTCGGCCGCGAGTTTCCAGGAGACCACGCGCGTGCTCACCGAAGCCGCAGTCGCCGGCAAGGTGGACTACCTCCGCGGCCTCAAGGAAAACGTCATCATGGGCCGTTTGATCCCCGCTGGCACGGGCCTCGAGCACTACCGCAGCATTCAATTGCTGACGGAAATGCCCGCACCCGCGCCCATCGAGGAAATTCCGGAAGCAGCCGAGCTCACTGCGGAAGAAGCCGCGGCGCTCGACTTCCTGCAAAAGGATACCGAGGCCGACGCAGCGACAGAAGGCTAGTCGGTTTGAATGGCAGGGTTTCCGCCCTGAACACGTTTAAATTGACAGAGCGTCCCGACCCGGTCGGGACGCTTTGTTTTTAGCCCATCCGTCATCTGTACCCTTCAAGCACTTTCGGCGCCGGGCGTCATTGCCGATGCGCGCCGCTATTCCTACAATGATTTGTGCGACTCTTGGACGGCTCCCTGGCCCCTTTCGCCAGGCGCCGACCGGGTTCTAATGCCCAAAAACGACGAGTTCTCCCCAGATTCGGCGAACGATTCTCCCCCAGGCGGCCCCAACCAGCCCACGGTCTCCTCGCGCATCGAACAATTCGAAAAGAGCCAGAACGAACTATGGCGTCTGGCTTTTTTCCTGCTATTTGTGCTCTCCATTGGCTTTGCCATCGTCTCCTGGAGCACCATCAAATCTCTTGCGCTGCGCTACGAGCCTCTTCTGCCGCTTTTGCTTTTCGTCGTGGCTCTCTTCATCGCCTATGCCTGGAAACGCAACCGTGAAATCTCTGAACTTCGCGGCCTTGTCTCCGGTCTGGAGCAACGGGATTCCGCGCCTCCAAGCGAAAAGCAGATTGATCAGCTCTTTTCCGTCATCTCCCGTTCCCAGCAGGGTTATCGCGACCTCATCGATTCCTTCGATGATATTCTCATTGCTCTTTCGCTCGAGGGTGAAATCCGCGCCGTGAATCGCAGCTTTGCGGATCTTGTCGGCGCCAACTACCAGCAAATCATCGGACGCCAGGTTAGCGAGTTCCTCGAAGAAGGCAGCGGCGACGGCCCCGAACTGATCCGCCGCGCTCTGCCGCGTTTTATCGAGCGCCGCCACTGGTCCGGCATCATTCAAGTCCGCCTCAAGAAGCAGAACTCCATCTGCTATTACGATTGCGTCGCGCATGCCATGACCCGCGACAACAAAGTCCACGGCCTCACCATTCTCGGCCGGGACATCACCGCGCTGCGCAAAAATGAAGCCCGCTTCACCGAACTCTTCGAGACGCTCCAGGAAGGCATCTATATCGCTGTTCCCGACGGCACCATCCTCGACGTCAATCCCGCGCTGGTCCGCATGCTCGGGTACGACTCCAAGGAAGAAATGCTCTCCAAACGTGTCCCGGAAGTCTTCACCAGCCATGCCGAGAGAAAATCGCTTATCGAGGAAGTCGAACGCCAGCCTGCTCCGCAGGGCCGTGAAATAACCCTGTTGCGCAAGGATGGCTCTTCCATCTTCTGTCTCAATACGACCAGCGCCGTTCGCGACACTTCCGGCCGCGTGATCCGTTATCAGGGTTCCCTGATGGACATCACCGCACGCCGCCAAATGGAGCGCCAACTCCACAAAGAACAGGAATTCGCGCGGCGCCTCATCGACAGCTTCCCGGATCTTATTCTGGTCGTGGATTCCACTTCCCATTACACTTTCATCAGCCCGCGGTGCAAAGAAGTCCTGGGCTATGAACTCTCGGAAGTGGAAAATACGAAGTTTGGGGGACGCACCCATGCCGAGGATCTTCCCATCCTGCTCGCCGTGTTCGCGGACATTCTAGCGGGGCGCCAGACCTTCGGCTCGCTCGAAGCGCGCGTGCGCCACAAATCCGGCGACTGGCGCCGCATCCGTTTCAATTTCAGTCCTCTGGCCGATGAAACCGGAAAAATCGAAGGCGTGGTCCTCTCCGGCCGCGATGTCACCGAGCTCAAGCGGCTCGAAGAGCAGCTCATCCAGGCGGAAAAGCTTGCCGCCATGGGCCAGATGCTCGCCGGCGTAGCCCACGAGTTAAACAATCCCCTCACCGCCATCCTTGGCGTCACGGAATTGCTTCGCGAGGGCCCGACGGACCAGGAAGCCACCAAGCGCCAGCTCGAAATAACGCATCGTCAGGCCCGACGCGCCGCCCGCATCATTCAAAATCTTCTCGAATTTTCCCGTCCCGCCTCGCCGCAGAAAAAGTCCGTCGATCTCAACAGTATCGTCGACCGCACTCTGCAGTTGCACGAACACTCGCTCCGCAGAAATAATGTTGAGGTCGATTTTCGTCCCCAGCCCGATTTTCCCGGAGTCATCGCCGACGCCAATCAGCTTATTCAAGTCTTTCTCAATCTGGTCACCAACGCCGAGCAGGCCATTCGAGAAGTGCGCGAATCCGGACGCATTCAGATTCGCTTTGCTCGTCTGGGCACTCGGATTGCCGTCACTTTCCAGGATGACGGCGTTGGCATTCGTCCGGAAACTGTCCCGCGTCTCTTCGATCCCTTTTACACCACCAAACGTCCTGGCGGCGGCACCGGCTTGGGCCTCAGCATCTGCCTCTCCATCGTGCGCGAGCACGGTGGCACCATTGAAGCGGAAGCTCTTCCCGCGGGTGGTTCCGCCTTTACCGTGTATCTCCCTGTGGCCACCGATCAGACAACTCGCCCCTCGACGAACATTTCCGGCACGGTGGTCGCCGCCACGCCCAATCTCAACTCGCTCAAGGGCCGCTCCGTTCTCGTATTGGACGACGAAGAAAGTCTGCGCAGTCTCCTGATGGAAAGTCTTACCGCCCGTGACTTGCACGTCGATTGCGCCGCTACCTTGGACGAAGCACTAGCTTTCCTGGCCAGGCGTTCTCCAGACGCCCTCCTTTGCGATTTGAATCTTTCCCAGGACGGCGGCCATCTCAGCGGCAAGCTCGCTGCGGAGCGCCTCCTCGCAGCCGCCGGAAACCCTAAACCCACCCTCATCTTCATGAGCGGAGATCTTCTGGAGCCCGCGGATTTTCCAGCTAATTCGGGCCAGCCATTCCACCTCCAGAAGCCTTTCCGCATCTCCGACGTTCTTGCCCTGCTCGAGGAGATTTTCTCATCCTCCCCCTCCCGGGCGAACCCATCCTCCGAATAGTCGGGTGCCAGCAGACCGCGCGCGGCTCGGTGGAGGAGGTCATTTGCTTACCATGGATCTTTCCCTATTGATGCATATAGATATAATGTGATATAGATATTGACATGACCGAAACCGATCCACAATCCTTCCTGCCACTCAAACCACAGTGGTTTCACATCCTGCTCTCCCTCGCAAGCGGCGAGCAGCATGGCTACGCCATCATGCAGGACGTCTTGAATCGCACTACCGGCAAAGTCCGGCTCTGGCCGGCCACTCTCTACGGCTCTATCAAGCGGCTCATCGAAGCGGACCTCATCGAAGCATCCGACGAGCGGCCCGCCCCCGAACTCGACGACGCTCGGCGCCGCTATTATCGGCTGACATCGCTCGGCAAACGCGTGCTCGGCGCCGAATGCGATCGTCTCCAGGAGCTGGTTCGCACCATACGCGTGAAGCAAGCCCTCGTGCCGGAATGAATTTCGCGTGGCGGATCTACCGGCGGCTGGCGCAAGCCTTTCCGCACGAATTCAAATTGGCGTACGGCAGGGAAGTCCTGCGGCTCGGTGAGGACTCCATAAAAGAGATTGCCAAAAGGCATGGAATCGCCGGGCTGACCCGCCTAATCGCGGACGTCGCGATTCGTGTTCCTGTCGAATACCTCAGCGAAATGCGTGGCGACATGCGCTATGCGTTGCGCGCGCTTCTCAAATCGCCCGGCTTCGCTCTGGTCGGCATCATTTCGATGGGGCTCAGTATTGGGCTCACGACAAACGTGTACAGCTCGAAATGGGCGCTGCTCTTTGGTGATCTGCCGGCAGCGGCGAATGCCAAGCAGCTGGTCATGCCCGAACCCGAAAAGCCTCTCTCCTACTACTACATCGAGCAATTCCGCGAACAAAAAAACCTCTTCGCCGGCGTCGCCGCATTTCAGATCGGCGTTCCGTTCAATGTCTCCACCCAGGGTTCTGAAAACGCAAAACCGCAGCGCATCTTCGGGCAGCTTGTTTCCCCCGATTATTTTGCCGTGCTCGGTGTCGAACCTCAGCTCGGTAGAGTCCTCTCCGACGCGCTGGACAAGACTGGCGATGCGCCCGTCGTGGTTATCACCGACCGTTTCTGGCGCAATCACCTCAACTCCTCTACCGAGGCCGTGGGCCAAATTCTCCGACTCAACGGCCAAATCGCCACCATCGTGGGGATCACGCCCAAGGAATTCAATGGGGCCTTTTCCATAAATCCCGCTGAGTTTTTCGTTCCGACCACCGCCCCTGCCGCGCTCGCTCCAGAGCTTGCCAATGACGTCCTGCATCAACGGAACGCCAAGGAATTCCTGGCCCTGATGTGCCTCGCGCCCGGCGTCACGATCGATTCCGCGGAAGCAGCTCTCGACGCCATCACGCGCCGCCTCGACGAGCAGGATCCCTCCTTGCCGGCACGCACCGACAAAGGCCGGCGCGTCACTTTGCTTCCGGCGGGAACGCGTGTTCCGCTTCCCAGGCAATTGCGGCTGGTCGTGCTCGGCTTTTTTCTCCTGCTCACCGGCTTGGTCATGACGCTCGCGTGCACCAACTTGGCGAACATGCTGATTGCGCGCGGCGCCAATCGCCGCAAGGAATTGGCGATCCGCCTCGCCATCGGCGCCGGCCGTTTTCGCCTCATCCGGCAGATGATGGCTGAAGGCATTTTGCTCTCTCTCCTCGGGGGCGTGACAGGTTTCGCGCTCGCGTATGGTCTGATGGTGCTGAACTCCCGGTTCAGGCCGTCCACAGGTATTCCTATCGAAACCGATTTCAGCTTGGATTGGCACGCAGCCCTTTTCGCTTTCGGCCTCGCGCTCCTCTGCGGCATCGGATTCAGTCTTGCTCCCGCACTCCAGGCGACGAAGGCCGATCTGACGCCGGCGCTCAAAGAAGGCTCGGCGCTTCAGTTGCCGGGTTACCGGCGCTTCGGTCTCCGCAATTTGCTGATGGTGGCCCAGGTGGCGGCATCGCTCATGCTGCTGCTGATCACGGGATTTCTGGTCATCGGCCTTAGCAAGGAAAGCAGCGTCCAAACCAAATTCGATCCGAACACGATGTTTCTCTTGTCCATCGATCCGGTGCGCGATGGCTACTCGCCGGAAAAAGCGCAGGCTCTTTTTGAAAAGCTTCCCGCTCTGCTCAAGTCCGCCGCTGCTTCGCGCAGCATCGCCTTTGCGGCTCTGCCTCCCTTTTCCGCCGTGGATGATGATGAAGCCAGGCAGTTGACTGCGGAAGATGCGGAGCGCTCTCCGCGTGTACAGCTGCCCGCGATCGAGGAAACGGTGGGCCCGGGCTATTTCGCCACGCTAAACGAGCCAATGCTCGCCGGCCGGGAATTCCTCGATCGCGATCAACGGATCGAAGCCTCCCTATCGAGTACCTCCACCCTGCACGCGGTCCTCCCTGCCGTATTGAATGAGACCGCGGCTCGCGGATTTTTCGGAAATGGCAATGCCCTCGGAAAGCGCCTTCGAGACGGCCAACACTCCTACGAAGTTGTCGGTGTCGTCCGTGATTTGCAGAACGGAATCGGTATCCACCAAGCCATATCCTATCTACCGCTGACTCCGCGCGATTTTGTGCGCGCGCCCGCCGATGGCATCACCATAATGGTGCGGTCAGATGCAGGAACTCTTCCGGGAAAAGATGCGCTAAGCAGCATTCAGAACGAGATCGCCCTCATCGATCCCAATCTGAATCTGTTCCATGTGCAAACGCTCAGCGAATTCCTGGACCGCAGCCGCGCCTCCACGCGCTTCGCCGTGCAAACCTACGGCGGCATCGGCGTCTTCGGTCTCGTGCTGGCCGCCATCGGCCTCGCCGGGATCACCGCCTATTCCGTTGCGCAAAGGCGCAAGGAGATCGCCATCCGCACGGCCCTGGGCGCAAGCCGGGGCCAAGTACTTCGCTTGGTGCTGCGCGAAGGCGCCGCGCTGGTCCTCTCCGGCACGATTCTGGGATTCTTCGGTGCGATCGCCACGGCAAGAATTCTTTCCGCACTGACAGACATTTTTGTCCAGGCGTTTAGCGTAGGCACCGGCGATCTGCGCCTGCTCGTCGGCGCACCCCTGCTCCTCGCCGCCGTAACCATGCTCGCCTGCTACCTCCCCGCGCGCAGCTCCGTCAAAATCGATCCGCTAAAAGCCCTGCGCCAGGAATAACCTGTCTTGCTGGCTTTGCCAGAATGCTACTATGCTCCAACCCACGCACAGTTCTTTAGTGCCGGATGCTACTGGCGTTTCGAAACTGGCGGCTAGTAACAGAAGTGTCCAAAATGGGATAGCTTTGCGGCAGTGTGTCGTGGGACTATCTTTGGATGAAAAAAAAAGGGACTAATCACGAAACAGGTATCCTCGGTCCCTTGCCCTACCTGCGGTGTTGCTGCAGGGCAGCCTTGTTTGCTACATTCCGACACCCTACGCTCAGAACCGCACTTAGACCGGAAGCTTTCCGCGATTGAGGCTATGGAAACGGGGCATAGAATATACCAGCAGCATCGGAGGCCCGATCAACCCATGAGGTCCAACATAGAGGCTCCGCCAAAAATTTCATTTGATTTGGGCGGATTGGTCACGCTGAATGAAAGCTTCGCACCTGGAGGAACTATTTTCTTTCAAGGCGATGTCGCTCGGACGCTCATGTACATTCGAGCAGGCCGCGTAAAACTCTCCGTGGCCTCCAAGCCTGACAAAGAGGCAATTGTTGCCATCCTAGGGCCGGGCGAATTTCTGGGTGAAGCGTGCCTCGGAAGAAATCGGAATATTCGCATGGGGACAGCCACCGCGATTGTGCCCACGGCTCTACAAATCATTGAAAAGAACGAGATGGTCCGAGCGCTCCACGCTGACCATGGTCTTTCCTACGCCTTCCTGTCTTATCTGCTTTCGCGCAATATTCGGCTCGAAGAGGATTTAGTCGACCAGGTTTCTCACAGCAGCGAGAGGCGACTAGCCCGCGCTCTTCTGTTGCTCGCCGGGAAGGGGATCCGGCGCAAGCGGCACAGATTTGCTGGAATATCGCAAGAGACCCTGGCAACGATGATCGGCACTACACGCGCGCGCGTCAATTTTTTTATGAATAAGTTCAGAGAGCGTGGATTCATCAAGTACCATCGCCTTCTTGATGCGAACGGCGGGTTACACGTTAACACCTCCCGTTTGGCGAAGATTCTCCGCTAATATCACCTGGCATTTGGTCCGCGAGTGATTTGGCTAATGGGGATTGTTTGTGGTTCTCGGGTGCTCGGCACAGACATGAGATGCGAACTCCTTATCTCGCTGCTGTCCGAAATCCGTCTTCATCTCGTCAATGGATTTGCCAGCGAGCGGCCATGAAGGGTTGAACACCCAAGCACATTCGCTGCAAGCCCAGCCCTGAAAATTCTGGCCTTCGACCCATACCAGTTTCGGACGCATCGGCTCCATAGACCCTCGACTTGAATTCAAAAGGTCTGGAGATTACTGATGGAGAAGGGCCGTCGTCTGTTGGGTACCCAACACTGGAGAGAATTGCTATCTCAATCCGGGGTCGTCCTCGAATTGTTGCTTGACACCTCGAAGCGGTGATACGCGAAAGCCTCTTTGCACACCTCCATTCCTTAACTTCCATCGAATCAATTTCTTGCAAAAAGCGTGGGGGTGGGGTCTCTCTTGGATCTTCGAATCCGTGGCCTGAAGAATTGCCAGATAGGGGCCCTGCTCGGAGCCGGCAACTCGCCGAGACCGCTTCAGTGCGAAGAGGCCTTGGATGCGGAGGCAGGAGCCGCGTCCACGCCAAAATCCCAGACGTACATGTTCATTCCACCAGGCAGGATTTCGGCCAGCGCATACTCGCCCGGGGGCAAAGGCGCGCTCAATGTGAATCGATAGATCTCCGGCGCTACTTCCCAGCGCTGGATCGCGATTTCATTGACGTCTTCCGAGATCTCTTGCCCAAACAAGCTTCGGATAGACTCCAGCCGCCGCTTTCCGCCCTTCACCTGGGTGCGCACCAAAGCTATTTCCGGCCCGGCCTCGCTTTGCCGCCTCGTTCTCAGCAACGCGGAATCGCGCTCCGGGTCCGTCGCCACCTCACGCAGATAGAATTCTGGATTTGAGGATGTGAGGCGCGCCGGCGCTTTGGTCCCGGGGATTTCAATGTAGTGTTTGCTCGGTACAATCGGTATGGGCGAGAGAACCTGTTTCACGACGTTCTTTTTGTCGGCTCTTAACTGCGAGCCGACCTGCTCGATCTTCTTGACCGACTTACCCTCAAACGCGAACATGCCCTCTCCGTCAGGCAAAAACACTCCAGGGGCGACCGTCAAACTGGCGTCCACATCCACAGGCGTTTCCGCCTTGGCTGCCGACTCTTGGATATGCACCTTTTCCAAAAGAGCGGAGCTTGTTTTTTCGTCGGCGGCTTCGGCCTTCTTCGTCGCCTCCCAATCCACCAGGGACTCGGGAATCTCCTCCCAGGCGCCTCTTTCGACGCTGAAGTAGCGAACCCTGTCGCCTTTCTTTTCATAGCTTCGGACAAGCTGGAAATTTCCATCCTTCAGAACCAGCTTTTTGCCCCGGGGAAGTCCTGCCGGAGCCGCCGGGCTCGCGGCCGTCTGTGGAGCAGGCTTCTGGCCGGCGCTCGTATCCTGTTGCCCGGCTGTCGCTGCAGCAGCGCCATCGTGCCAGGCCGTTCCAACCCAACTGAGCATCGCAATTGGCAGGAGGAAGGCAAAGCTGGAAGACAATCTCATCGCTGTTTCTGGCCTATCAGATGCCGGTCGGAGAAGCTGGTTTGCCCTTCTTTCAGCTGACCATGGTTGAGCATACCCCGCTAAACACGGCCCTGCAACCGTTCCCCGGCGGCTGCCCCAAAAAACAAAAGGCTCCTTCCGGTATACCGGAAGGAGCCATTCACGAATCGGAGGCCGTTAAGTTCTTAGTGAGTGCAGCGCGGAAACAACGTCACCAGCACCATCAAATCAGAGAGAGTAAACAGCCACTGGTCCGCCTGCTTGCCTGCTGCTTCCGCGGCACGCGCGATAAAGCCCAAGTGCCGGCTCTTCGCAAAATTACGGATGTGGTCTACGCAAATGCCAGTCAGACTGGCAATTTCCGCGTCGGTGAAGATTTTTTGACTCGATTTTACGGTAACCATGGCCTTGTCCCTCGAACTACCGGTTATACCGCGCTCCCAATTGCTTTGATGCTTCTTGCAGCTTATGCGATGCACCATTTTCAGAGCAATAGTAGTTCCGTTCTCTATACTCAAAACGAAATGGCTAGTACTTTTGTTCCAAGCCCCTGTGTAAAAAGACATTATCTAAAACTCAGAGCTGAAAAGCTGTCTAGTACGGAACACAAGGAATTGATAACCGGAGGGAAAAAATGTCCCACTTTTACAAACTCTATATGAGTTTCGGTAGATCCTTTGCAATTTCGCGCATCTGTTTTGTGTGTCGAACTTCATGCGCCGCGATGAATTTCAGCCATCCGTAAATGCTCAAAGTCCCAAGAGCCGGATGCGCCCAGCAGTATTGGCCCAAGTCGCGCCCCCTGGTCTCTTCCAGAAAGGCCAGCGAACGCTCACGGACGGTGCGCATTTCCGCGAGCATGATCTCTTTCTCACGCAGCATTTGCGGGTCTACGGGAACCGGCGCTTTTCGGCGAATCACGCGCGAGGCCACCAGCGCCATCGGCAGATGAATTTTCTTTAACAAGGAGATCTGCTTCGGCGATTTCTGCGACACCTTGTCTGCCTTTTCAATCACCGCCCGTTCCACCATCATCAAATGAGCGACCAGTTCCGCCGCTGACCATCTCCCCTCAGCAGGTCTGGTCTTCCAATCTTCGGCGGGCACCGAGTCGGCCGCTCGCAAGAGTCCTGTCTGCGTCTTGGCCAAATTGCTGAGGATGGAATCAAGCTTTGCGGGCACGGCTCTCTCCCATTTGGCCTGCAACAACCGCTTCTGAAGAGATCCTCGCATTTAAGCGGGAGTCAAATACGCCGGCGAATTTTCTATACCGTCCCGCCGACGAGCTTGCTAGAGCGAGCCGCCGCCGGCTTGCTCGAAGGCGTGCGCTAGTTGTAGAACGCTCGCCTCGCCGAACGCAGGCCCGAAGATTTGCAACCCTACGGGCAGCTTGCCGCAGATTTTTCCGCAGGGCACAGAGATGCCGGGCACTCCCGCAAGTGATCCCGTAACTGTATATATATCAGCAAGATACATTTGGAGGGGGTCGTTCGTACGCTCTCCTAATTTGAACGGCGGAACCGGCGATGTGGGTGTTACGATCACATCCACCTTTCGAAATGCATCCCGAAAATCCTGGGCAATCAGCGCGCGAACCTTCTGTCCTTTCAGATAGTAGGCATTGTAGTAGCCCGCCGACAGTACATAGGTGCCGAGCACAATCCGTCGTTTGACCTCGGCTCCGAATCCCGCGCCGCGTGTTTTGCGGTACATCGCCAGAAGCGAATCGTCCTCTACCCGCAGGCCATACCGGACGCCATCGTAGCGCGCCAGATTTGAACTCGCCTCTGCTGTCGCGATGATGTAATAGGTCGCGATGGCATAGTCCGTGTGCGCCATGTGGATTTCGCGCAGTTCACAGCCGAGTTTTTTCAAGAGCTCAATCCCAGCCTCGATTTTCTTTCGAACGCCATCGTCCATTCCTTCTGCAAAATACTCCTTGGGAATGCCGATACGCAGGCCTTTGACCGGCTTTTCCATCGCCGCGCGATAATCCGGCACGGGAGCAGTTGTGGACGTGGAGTCGTTCGAATCGCGGCCCGCGATGACGCCAAGAATGGCGGCTACATCTCGAGTGTTGGTTGCAAACGGGCCAATGCGATCCAAAGAGGATGCAAAAGCGATGAGTCCGTAGCGCGAGACCCGTCCATAGCTTCCCATCATCGCCGGGATTCCGCAGAACGATCCCGGCTGCCGGATCGAGCCGCCCGTATCCGTACCCAGCGAGGCCACGGCCAAACCTGCTGCCACGGCCGCTGCCGATCCGCCGCTTGAGCCACCGGGGACGCGGTCTGTCGCTTCGGGGTTTCGAACGGCTCCGTAGGCTGAGTTCTCGTTCGAGCTCCCCATGGCAAATTCGTCGCAGTTGGTTTTGCCTAGAATAACGGCTCCGACGGCTTCGAGCCGCTCCACGGCTGTCGCGTCATACGGCGGCACGTAATTCTCTAGAATCTTTGACCCGCAAGTGGTTCGAACGCCGCGCGTGCTGATCACATCCTTGATCGCTATGGGTACGCCCGCCAGCGCAGGGAGAGGTTTTCCGGCGGCAACCAGCGCATCCATGCGAGCCGCTTGCGAGTAGGCGCGTTCCTCGGAGAGCGTCAGGTAAGCGTTCAGCTCAGAATTTCGTTCGGCGATCCGCCTATAGAAATCTGCAGCCAGTTCGCGCGCCGAAAGCTTCTTCGCAGCCAGCGCTTCTCGTACGCCGTCAATTGTCCACGCGGCGGTCATCGTTCTATGACCTTCGGCACCCTAAAATAAGGAGGTTCTGGATCTGGTGCTTGCTTCAGGATCTCGCCGGCTATGCTGCAGGGAGCCACAACGTCTTCGCGCAAAGTTGCGTCCGCTGACTGGTCGTCTGCCAGCACCTGGGCCATCGGCGCAACGTTGGCCGTGTCCAGTTCGTTCAATTTGCCAATGTATTCGAGGATTTCGTCGATTTGCGCGCGGTACATCTCCAGCTCGGCCTCGCTCAAATCCAGATAGGCTAGCTCCGCTACCCTTTCCACATCTGCCCGGCTAATTTTCAAGGTGTATTCCCGCTTTCATTCCGTTCGAATGGTTGGAAAATTCTAGCATATCCCTCGAGCTTGCCCGGGCATGTCCCAAGATGACGCCAGGGTCCTTGTGATCGGAGATGCGGGCGGCTCTGCGGCTAGGGTATTTCCCTCGGGGCGGCCGCCGACTCCAGCTCCGCAATCGAATGGTGCATGCTGGCCATCCGCCAATGTCCATCGGATTTCTTGCACATGGCCATGCCGCGGCCGTGCAGCTTGCCTCGCGCGGAATCGATCGTAAACTCATATTCGTACCAAACAGCTTCGCCGATCGGGTGAAACGCGCGCTCGAGAATTTCCAGCTTCGCCGGGGGCTCCTGGTGAAAATATTTCTTGTGGAAATACCCGACCACCTGCTCCCGCCCGTAGAGTTCCGTGTCTGTCGAAAACAGCACAATTTTCGGGTCCAGACAATCGCCGAACTTTTGCTCGTCGGAATCATTGAAAGCGCCCACACAGCGGTGCATCTCTTGCTGCATCGCCGCCACCATCTCCGCGCCGTGCACCTCGTCCGCTGTCGCAACGTGAATGGTCTGCTCCTTCAGATTGATGCTGGCTCCCAGTTTCGCCAGAAGATCGACGCCCAGGATGCCATCGATTTTGTGTCCGCAAGCCTTCCCAATGGCGGAGAGGTCGATGGCGGGCAGTTTCACCTCGAGCAGTTTCGTTCGTCCAACGGTCAAGTCCGGCAGCGTCACTTCCTTTGCGCTCGTGGCCAGCGTGCCGCTCCATGATGTAACGCGAATGTCTTTCGCCTGGCCGACGTCAAACGATTCCAGATTCAAGATCGAGGTCGCGGCCGTATCTACCAAGAACCACATGTGCAGTCCGGCTACCTGAACCTCGATCATGGGGAGTACGTCGCACCGCTCGAGGGGAAGCTCCTGGGCACGCGCAACGGGGGAGGCAATGCCAGCGCTGAAGACGACGGCAATCAGCATGGCGGCGAAGAGAGTCGTGGAAGTAAGGAGGGAGCGGGGGAAGATGGCAAGTCCCATGAGGGCACCTCAGGCGGAGGAGCATAGCATAAAAAACGAACGTTCGTACTAATTTGTTCGATGTGTTACAGTATTTTCATGCCGCAAGCCCTTCGCCCACGCTCCCGCGCAAAACCGCTCGCCAAGGGCCGCAAAGAGCGCGTCAAAAAGACGCTTAACCAGCGTACTAGCAGGCCCGCCCTCCGCCACCAAGCCAAAGGGGTGCGCACGCGTGAAGCTATACTGGCGCGCGCCGTCGATATAGCCTCCGCGCAAGGCTTGGAAGGGCTAACTGTAGGTTCCCTTGCCGAGCAGCTGGGCATGAGCAAGAGCGGCCTTTTCGCACATTTTGGCTCGAAGGAAGAATTGCAGCTTGCGACCGTCGAGATGGCGCGCCAGGTTTTTATCGATAAGGTGACGCTGCCAGCGATCGCGGCACCGAAGGGCATGCCGCGTTTGTGGTCCTTGATCGATCACTGGCTGGTTCTGGTGGAGAAACGAGTCTTTGAGGGCGGCTGTTTTTTCACCGCCGCTTCTTTCGAATTCGATGGCCGCCTCGGCGTGGTGCGCGATCGCATCGCCGAAATCATGCACGAATGGATTCGATGCATTACGACCGCCGTCGAAAAAGCCCAGGAAGCGGGCCACCTCGACCCGAAACTCGACGCCACGCGCATCGCGTTCGAATTTCATGCCATCGCCATAGGAGCGCACTGGGCGCATCAGCTGCTGGAGGATCGCCAGGCTTATTCACGCGCGCGGATGATGGCGCTTGAGAAGATACGCAGCGTGGCAACTCCACAATCACCTCGTCTACCGTAGCCTCTGTTCTCATGAATCAGCGAGACTAGATTCGGCTTTGCGGCAGATCAGGAACACGGCGACTGCCAAGATACTCGAAAGAAGTACAAGACATTGCGGTTCGTGGGTTTGGTAGTAGGTTGTAAATTTGCCGCATCAAGCCGCCCCTGCCCCAAAACGGCAGCGATCTTCTTAGGTGACTGAACGGAAAGTCCTGGACCTGTGCGGCGGCACTTCTTACAACGCGCTTCTATACTGCTCATCACTGACCTGTTCCAGCCAGTCGACAACCTTCCCGTCGAGCTTTTCCTGAATGGCGATGTGCGTCATGCCCGTGGTCGGCGAGGCCCCATGCCAGTGTTTCTCGCCCTGCGGGAACCACACCACGTCACCGGGCCGGATCTCCTCGATCGGTCCGCCCCAGCGCTGTGCCAAGCCGCAGCCAGCCGTGACGATGAGAGTCTGACCGAGCGGATGCGTATGCCATGCGGTCCGTGCGCCCGGCTCGAAGTTTACGCTGGCGCCTTGAACAAATGCCGGATCAGGCGCCTGAAAAAGTGGATCGATTCGTACCGTGCCAGTGAACCACTCGGACGGGCCTTTAGCGGAAGGTTCGGACCCAACTCTCTTGATCTCCATATCTCGTGCTCCCTCGCTTGGCGTCTTTCTCGCTGGTTCCGATGATTCATTCCGATTTGAGAGAAGCCATATCGATCGAGAATCGATACTTCACATCGGCCTTCAGCAGTCTTTCGTAGGCTTCATTCACCTTCTGGATGGGGATCACCTCAACATCGGAAGTGATGTTGTGCTTCCCGCAAAAACCCAGCATCTCCTGGGTTTCGGCGATGCCGCCGATAGGCGAACCTGAAAAGCTGCGGCGACCCATGATCAGTCCGAAAACCGAAACCGCGAGAGGTTTCTCGGGTGCGCCAACCATAACGATGTTGCCATCACGCCGCAGCAGATTGATGTAAGCGTTTATGTCGTGATCGGCGGAGACAGCGTCGAGAATGAAGTCGAAGCTGCGCTCGTGCTTTTGCATTTCGTCCGCATTTTTCGAAAAGATGACCTCATCTGCTCCCAGGCGTAGTGCATCATCCTTCTTCTTCGGCGAAGTCGTAAACACGACAACGTGGGCTCCGAGCGTGTGCGCGAATTTCACCGCCATGTGGCCCAATCCGCCGAGACCAACCACGCCAACCTTTTTGCCTTTGCCAACGCTCCAGTGGCGCATCGGCGAGTACGTTGTGATTCCGGCGCAAAGCAAAGGCGCGGCTCCGGCCAGATTCAGGTTCGACGGCACCTGCAACACAAACCGCTCGTCGACAACGATGCTGTCCGAGTAGCCCCCGTAGGTCACGCCCGCCAGGTGCTTATCGGGAAAGTTGTAAGTTAACGTGAAATTCGGACAGAACTGCTCGAGGCCGGCTCGGCACTCCGGACAAGTGCGGTCCGAGTCCACCATGCAGCCCACCGCAGCAAGATCACCGCGCTTGAACTTCGCGACTGCGGGGCCGACATTCGTGACTCGGCCGACAATTTCGTGGCCGGGGACGCACGGGTAGACGGTGGGCATCAAGCCGCTCCACTCGTTGCGGACTTGGTGCAGATCGGAGTGGCAGATGCCGCAAAACAGAATTTCGATCTGCACGTCGTTTTCCGCCGGGTCGCGTCTCGGGATGGTGGCCGATGCAAGGGGTGATGTCGCACTTGCCGCCGAATAGGCTTTCGCTTTGTACATGAATTCTCCTAATTTTGGCACTTGGCTCGGTTCGAGATTTCCTCTGGCGTAAGCCGCTCAGCGGCCAACCATTTTCTGCAGGTGCTCCGGGTACCGCGCACCCTCAATCTTGATTTTCGAAGCCGCACTGTCGATTTCGCGCAAATCGTCTGCGGTGAGTTTGATGTTTACCGCCCCAAGGTTCTCCTCCAGTCGCGATACCTTGGTCGTGCCAGGAATCGGAACTATCCATGGCTTCTGGGCCAGCAGCCACGCCAGCGCGATCTGCGCCGGTGTGGCCTTCTTCTGTTCCGCAATTCTGCCCAGCAGACCCACGACCGCCTGATTCGCTTTCCGCGCCTCGGGCGAAAAACGCGGCACGATGTTGCGGAAATCGGAACTGTCGAACGTGGTCTTCTCGTCGATCTTCCCGGTAAGGAAGCCTTTCCCCAGCGGACTGAATGGCACGAACCCAATTCCGAGCTCTTCCAGCATCGGGATCACTTCGGCTTCAGGTTCTCTCCACCACAGAGAATATTCGCTTTGCAGCGCAGCCACAGGTTGAACGGCGTGTGCGCGACGGATCGTTTGCGCTCCCGCTTCCGAAAGTCCGAAGTGCTTCACCTTGCCCTGCTGAATCAGCTCTTTCACCGTTCCCGCCACCTCTTCAATCGGCACGTCCGGGTCAACGCGGTGCTGATAGAACAGATCTATGACATCGACGTTGAGCCGTTTCAGGGAAGCCTCGGCAACCTCCTTGATGTGCGCGGGCCGGCTGTCCAGCCCGGCTTGCTTGCCTGTAGCCGGATCAAGCTTGAACCCGAACTTCGTGGCGATCACCACTTGGTCACGAAAGGGAGCGAGGGCTTCGCCAACAAGCAGTTCGTTCGTGAACGGGCCGTAGACTTCGGCAGTATCGAAGAATGTGACGCCGCGTTCGACTGCTGCTCGAATCAGCGCGATCCCGTCCTTCTTGACCACCGAGGGCCCGAAGCCAAAGCTCAGCCCCATGCAGCCCAGCCCAAGACCCGAAACTTCCAAGTTGCTTTTTCCAAGCTTGCGCTTTTGCACTAGTTTCTCCTCCCGAAGCGTTTCTCGCATAGCAAGATTAGGATCAAAGGCGCAGAAGCGGTAGCCCGATCTCCTGCCCGGCCGAGCCGTGTCGTGGCAGATCAGCGGCTGGCAGGAACTGCTTCGGCGGCCTTGCGAGGATATTTTTTCGCGATGTAATTGTCGACGAGAGCCTGAAACGCCACCGCCAGCTCGTCGTAATTTCCTTCGAGGGTCACATCTTTTTTGCCATCAATATATATAGGGCAACGCGGGGCTTCGCCGGTTCCGGGCAGGCTGATGCCAATATTCGCAGCTTTTGATTCACCGGGGCCGTTCACAATACAGCCCATCACGGCGAGCGTCATGGTTTCCACGCCTTCGTATTGCGTTTTCCAGATGGGCATGCTGTCCCGGATATAGCCTTGGATGCGTTCCGCTAACTCCTGGAAAGTGGTGCTCGTGGTGCGGCCGCAGCCGGGGCAAGCGGTCACGCTCGGCGAAAACGAACGCAATCCAAGGGCCTGCAAGAGTTCGCACGCCGCATAAACCTCTTCGCGGCGGTCGCCACCTGGTTTCGGCGTCAGCGAAATGCGAATGGTGTCGCCGATTCCTTCGTAGAGCAAAACGCCCAGCGAGGCCGCGGACCAAATCTGGCCCTTCATGCCCATTCCCGCTTCCGTTAAGCCGAGATGCAGCGGCTGCTCGGTCTTGCTGGACAGATCGCGATAGACGGTAATCAAATCGCGCGGCCGCGAGGTCTTGCACGAAATAATAATCTGATCGTGGCCCAGACCGCATTCCAGCGCCAGCTCCGTAGACTGGAGCGCCGAGAGCACCATGCAATCGTTAATGATCTCTTCGGACTCTTTGCCCAGGTTTTTGTCGGTGTTCTCTTGCATCTTGTGCATGACGAGCTCTTGGTTCAGCGAGCCGCCATTAACGCCGATGCGAACGGGCTTTCCGTTGTCGCGCGCAATCTTGCAAATCGTGGAGAATTGTTCGTCGCGGCGCTGTCCAGCGCCGACGTTGCCGGGATTGATGCGGTATTTGTCGAGGGCTTTCGCGCACTCTGGGTATTTCGCAAGCAGAACGTGGCCGTTGTAGTGGAAATCGCCGATGATTGGTGCGGCGCAGCCGGCATCGAGGAGGCGTTTTTTGATTTCGGGGACGGCGGCCGCGGCTTCGGGAACGTTGACGGTCCAGCGGACGATTTCCGAACCGGCTTCGGCCAGCTCGAGAGTTTGTTTGAATGTTGTGGCGACGTCGGCCGTGTCCGTATTGGTCATGGACTGTACGACAATCGGTGCGCCGCTGCCTACGACGACGTGGCCCACGCGCACGGCGTAGGTTTTACGCCGAGGGCGTCCGGCGGACGCGGCGTCCGTGCCTTTGATCTGGGTGAGCATTGCTCCTCTATTTTAGCCTGAGTTGGTTTCGAATACGAAATCCGATGACTATTCTCTACGTATTTCCAATCATTTGGCCCATGCCCAAACGGTGCATGAAATATTGCGTGGAGTGGGAGCGTTCCGAAATTGGAGGGGATTTTGCCGCTGAATTCATGTGAAATGGGAATAATCGGCGGACAAGAACGGTTCTACCTTCAGACAACCATGAGCTTATCCAGGCCGTAACGCAAAGCTAAGAATCGGAACCTTCCACAGAAAGCAACGGACGTTTCTTTTTTTTGCTCCGATGAATCAGTCGTTGACACCCCGCAAGTTTTTGGTGTAAGCATTGCTACATCTTTAGCTGTAGGGGGGCCTGTGGGTGGTGATCCTCGTTTTTCGTCTCCGGCGTGTGTCTGTTTTTCAGAGTTAATCCGAGCGCACTTTTTTCTATTTAAAAACGTGGGAATAGGTGTCGCTCGGCGGGAGCTATTGCCCGCGATCGCCGTGAAGCGCTCAACGAACGTCACAAACCGCACTTTCTCAACCAACTAAAGCGGGGGGGGAATATGAAGCAGTTCGTGCGTTTTGCATTTGCGGTGGTGTTGGCTCTTGGTGTTTTAACTCTAGGAATCGCTGCTGGGGCACAAAATTCGACGACAGGAATTGTGCTCGGCACAGTCACCGATACGAGCGGCGCCTCGGTCGTCGACGCGACAGTAGTTCTCCGCAATACCGCAACAAACAATTCCACAACGCAGGCCACCAACGGAGCCGGCCAATATACTTTTGTGAACGTGGCCCCGGGCGCGTATGAGGTTACGGTTAAAAAGGATGGCTTCCGGACGTCCACGGTCACGGCGCTAAGTGTGGATGTGGCGAAGAGCTACACGGTGGACGTGAAGCTGGAGATCGGGGCAGTCACCGAGTCGATTACCGTTTCCACCGAAGCCAGGGTAGAACTGCAGACGACGGACGCCCAGGTTGGTGACGTGATCGGGGGAACAACTCTTTCGCGGCTGCCGACACTGACGCGGGACGCTTCTGAGTTGCTCACCTTGCAACCGGGAACCACGCCTTACGATACGCCGGCGAACGGCGGTTTTGGAAACAACGGCGGTACCGTCGCGGGAGCCCGCAGCGACCAAAACTCGATCACCATGGATGGCATCGACATTACCGACAACACCGTCGGCGGTGGGGCGACAGCTGTGAATTTCATTCCTACCGGTGTCGAGAGCCTGGAGGAGTTCCGGGTGGGCGTTACCAATTCCAACAGCGATTTTGCACGCTCATCAGGCGGAAATATTACGCTCATCAGCAAGAGCGGGACGAACTCAATCCACGGCGATGGTTATTGGTTTCATCAGAGCGACGGCTACAACGCCAACTCTTGGGATTTGAATCACACTCCTGACGCAGCAACTGGGAAATCTTTCACGCCGAAAATCCCTTTCAAGGATAATCGGGAAGGCGTCAGCGTTGGCGGCCCGCTCATAAAAAACAAGACGTTCTTTTTCAGCAACTATGAACTCCGCCGTTTCCCTTCCGCATCCCAGGTAAGCCACATCGTACCGACGCAGAGTTTGCGGGACGGGATTCTATCGTTTGCGGATGCGACAGGGGTGGTCAGGCAATATAACCTAGCTACTTCCACCGCGTGCGGTCCCGCCGGGGGCCTTCCCTGCGATCCCCGCGGTATTGGCATCAGTCCCACCATCCAGACACTTTATAACCTCAACCCCGTCGGTAACGATCCCAGCCTGCCAAATGTGGACGGGAACAATACGACCGGGTTCGTCGCCAATGCCGCGACGCCAGTCAAAGACGACTACGTCACATTCCGTCTCGACCATAATTTCTCGGACAAAGCGCATTTCTACGGGCGGTATCTCTATTCCCGGGCGCTCAACGTAACCCCCCTTCAAATCGACACGCTCAACAACAACACCATCGCAACGACTGGAAACGACACTCGGGGCGACGGGGCCATCGGCGCACTCGACTATGCTTTTAACTCGATGACCAGCAACGTCATCCGCTTCGGTTGGATTCGCAGCCGTGTTTTCCTTCCCGGTCTTTCGCCCAGTGCTTCCGCCACGACCCTCGCGCTTCAGGGAACCGATACTTCGGCCGGCTTTATTGCGCTAGCTCCCGGCCTTGCCCAGACTGGTCTCATCGACGTTCCGATTGACGTTGACACGCAACGCGCCCGCACGCAGGGCAACTTCCAACGAAACAAACAACTGGTCGAAACCTTCACGCATCTTCAGGGCAAGCATACCTTCACCGCCGGTGGAGACATTCGCTGGATGCCTTTGATTGCTCAGCGCAACGATAAGGTCGTCGGTTCCCTCGCTTCTCTCGTTGCTACGGAAGACGCCGACGTTCCAGGTACCACCCAATCCGTTTCACAAGCGGATATGCCCCCAGCATGCAGCGCCGCCATTACAACGTTTTGCCTGCTACCGACCGACGTGTTGCGCTGGCAACGTCTATATGCCGCAACCCTGGGCATCGTGGACAACGTGAACGTCCTAGGCGTTCGCGACGGCAACCTCAACCCGCAGCCTTTCGGCACTCCCCTTATTGCCAACACAACCCAGCGAGCTTACGATTCCTATTTTCAGGATTCCTGGCGTATAAAGCCGACCTTGACCCTCACGTACGGCCTCGGCTACGGGTGGCAAACGCCACCGTCTGAATTGCATGGCCAGCAAACCTTTGAGATCGATGCCGATAATGGACAGATACTCACGGCCGCTGGCTACATTCAGGCTAAGGACCAGGCCGCTGCTGCGGGCCAGATCTACAATCCCACCATCGGCTACCTGCCCATCAAGAGCTCGGGACGAAGCGCCATTTGGAACACGGACTATGGCGATGTCTCCCCGCGTCTCGCCGTTGCTTGGAATCCATCCTACACGGACGGCATGCGCGGAAAGCTCTTCGGCCAAGGAAAAACCGTCGTCCGTGCGGGGTTTGGCATCTACTACGACCGCATCAACAACGTCCAAAGCGTGGAAATCCCACAACTAGGCGTCGGATTCGCCGAAACCTTGGTCCTCTCCCAGCCACCGTGCGACCTGAATGGGGCCTCGGCCGGCCCCAATTGCAACGCTGCCGCAGGTGCAAGCAATATAGGAGCATCCGGCTTCCGGGTCGGTGTGGATGGCACACTTCCCGTCCCGTCATTTCCCGCGGTCTCGTCACCGATCGTCCCGGCACTTGGCGGAGAGAATCTTTCCTTCGCTGTGGATCCCAACTTCAAGGTGGGTCGCAGCTACAGCGCAGACTTCACCATTCAGCGCGAGTTGCCCGGCAACATGTTGATGGAACTCGGCTACATCGGGCGCTTTGCTCGCGATCTTCCGAATAGCGTCGATTTTGACTCCTCTCCCTACATGTTCGTTGACAAAACCTCCGGGCAAACCTTTGCTCAGGCCTATACTGCAATTACGAATGAGCTCGCGGCGGGCAAGCCAGTCACTGATCAGCCCTGGTTCGACGATCAGTTGGCTGGTCTCAACTCGGGCATCGCCGGTACAGCTTGCACTACCCCAACAAATTGCATCGCTGCCCAAGCCGCTTCTGGATTTCTTGGGCAGTCCGTCACCAGCGTCTTCGCGTTTATCGATGGCGACCGGCAGGCTCTCGGCATGCCCACATTCAACAACCACCAGATCAACTTTGCGCTATTCATGCGCACGCACAACGATCTTTCCAACTACCATGCCGCCACTGTCACTCTCCGCAAGCGGCCGTCGCATGGATTGCAATTTGACATGAACTATACTTTTTCGAAGTCGCTCGATCAGGTCGGGACTGTGCAGAACAATGCCGGCACCTACGCCACCAGCTTTGATCCCAACTTCCAGTACGGGCCATCGCTCTTCGACCGTACCCATGTTTTCAACGCCATCTTCAATTATGACCTTCCCGGCGGGCATGGCCATAAATTCAGCTTTGGGAACAACATTGCTGACAAATTCATCAGCGGTTGGTACATGTCCGGCGTCTTCCGCGCCGCCAGCGGACCTCCGCTCACAGTCGTCGATGGCGACCTGGGCGGCGGATTCTTTGGCAATTCGTTGAACGCGATTCCGACCGTGGGCATTGGTACTCTCGGCGCCGGGCTACACGGCAACGTTTGCAGCACCAATGGTTTCGGATCTAACGGAGACGGCCCCAACTGCACGGGCGCACCTCAGGGAACCGGGCTCAATCTCTTTGGCAACCCCGGAGCCGTGGCTGCCGATTTCCGCCCTGTCGATATCGCAACTGACGGACGGGATGGCACAGGCAACCCCATTCGCGGCTTGGGATTCTGGAACCTGGACGCGCGCCTTGGAAAGTCAACTTCCTTCCACGAGCGGTACAAAGTTGAATTCTCCGCCGATTTCTTTAACATTTTCAACCACGTTAATTTCTTCCAGCCGTCCATGAATCTTCAAAACCCGGCAACCTTCGGCGTCATCAGCCAGGAATTGATTCCAGCCGATCGCACGCAGGGCAGCCGCTGGATTCAGCTCGGCTTGCGCGTCAGCTTCTAAACAATTCTGCAAAAATGAAAAGGGGAGAGGCTAAACACCTCTCCTCTTTTTATTCTTGGGCGGCGAGGTTGGATTGCGGATCACACGCCGCGATCGGGCTGGCGCGAACGCGAGGGCAGCCAGCCTTACTTCTTCAGATGCTGTACCTGGACGACGACCTTTTTCTTTTCGTTCGCCGAAAATTCGAGCGGTTGCCCTTTTTCCAAATAAGGTTGCAAAGCGCTCCAATTGGTTCGTTCGAGTTCCCACCCATCCTCGATCGCCATTAACTTGTATTTTCCTGGTGGAATTTCCGCCAGCGCAAACGTGCCATCGCTGTCGCTCTGATCTAGATGCGAATTTTCCTCAAGGTTCTCATCAGTTTCCGGCACGAGCAACACCATCACACCAGATGTGGGCTTTCCATCGAGCTTAGCTACTCCTGTCAACTCTCCTTCCGCTTGCCCAGCCGTGATGAGCAGTTGCACATCGCCTGCACCGGAGATCGTAACTTCACGCCCATGTGTCGTGGCTCCCGTAGCGGAAAGTTTCTCGATGAATTCTTCGCCATCCGGAAAGTTGACGAATATCTTGTAAGTGTCTGATTGCACGGCTGAGAGCGAAAATGTGCCGTCCTGCTGCAAGGCAGTGGAAGCATTCTGGTTATTTTCGTTGCGAAGAGACACCTGTCCTTGTTCCGGACTCTCGTCTTGGTCATGAAGGATCACACGGCCCGTTACATTTGCGGTAGCACCACTGCCAGCAACCGCCAGCGAGTCGCTTCCGCGCAGATTCGTTCTGATGGTTCGAGAAGTCCTCGACTGGCTTCCGTTTTGCATGACTTCAAGCGCGATATCGCCGGGAGGCAGGCCGGCCACTTCGTATTCCCCCGGCGAGATTTGCCCGGAGACGGTGTTCACTGCCTCGTAGAGCGATCCAAAGAGTGATTCACGCGCTGAAAAATTGATTTGGGCATTTTCGTCAGTGGACAGATTCGTCAGGTGCAGATGGACCGCGGGAACGGCTTGCACAAGGATGTCCGCTTGTTTCGTTTCACCTGCGACCAGGATCAACTCCTCGGCCGTCCGCCCTTCCGTCGCGTTCGGGGAAAAAGTCACCGGGTAGACGACATCCAAGAGGGGATTGACGTTGGGCTTGCTGCTGCGGCCGTTCGCGGAAAAACCGGATTCTGCGGAGTTGGTCGCGCTGTTCAGTTCCGTTTGTGCGTACCAGGGATGGGCCGACACCGCCACGTAATATTTTCCGGGCAGAAGATGGGGAAACCGGTATTCGCCTAAATCGTCTGTAGCTGTCCGGCCCTGGTCGGAGGGAGTGCGCGAGCCGGTCCCGCTGTCGAAGCTGAGGAGGATGATCTGCGCCTGGCGGAGGGGTTCGCCGAATTCATCGGTGACTCTGCCAGTGATCACCGCTTGCCGGTGCAGACGAAAGACCAAGTGCTCGGAATCGAGCCCGTCACCAACAGCGATCCCCGTGGTGTAGGCTCCGTGTTGCTGATACCCCTCGCGCACGTAGCCGTGCGCCGTGGCGGAGAGCGGATACTTCGCGGCGGCAAGCCCGGAAAAGACAAACCGGCCGTCTTCCCCGGAAGTAGACTGAGTTTCCTCGGCGTCCTGAAAGACAGACACTGTGGCGTGCGGCACCGGCGCGCCTGTGGCCGAATCGACGACCACGCCGGCAATGCGATACCCGCGCTGAGATTGTTGCGCACCGGCGCAGGTCGCCGCGGCAAAAAGCGTGGCGAGGCACAGCGGCCCGAGACAAGGCAGCGTAAAGCACAGCCAGCGCGGCTTCATGGCGGCAGCCCCTGCGTTGCCTGAAGTTTCACTCGGACGCTGGTCTTGTCTCCCGGCTGCAAGGTCACTTCCGTGGCGTCTCCCAAATACCGTTGCATCGCAAGCGGATTGCGGAATTCCAGGTCGTCGGCATCTTCCACGGCGATCAGCGAGTATGTTCCCGGCGCAAGATTCGTTTGTGAAGCACTGCCCGTGTCGTCCATTTGTACAAGAAGAGACCGCCGCGGATACTCTTCTGAATAGATCACCACGCTTGCGCCGCGCCGATGGTTCTCGTCCATCACGCTCATATTTAATTGAGCGCCATCATTCCGCAGCGTCACCTCGACCGGGGGCAGCGCGGCTCCGGCGGCCACGGTCAGGTCCTCTCGCAGCAGATCTGTCCTGCCACATCGCAGGGAGACAACGTAACCCGCTTGATTCGGCGTGGCCTCGACCCTATACGTTCCGGGCGGGATATCATCGAGCTGCGCCATCGTTACTCGCTCACCCTCCATGATGGGCGCCTGGATTGCCGGCGAGTATTGGGTGCTTTCCAGCGAGACGAATCGCACCACGGCCTGGTGCAACATGTTTGATCCGTCTGGCGGAATTTCGTCCCGCACCTGAATTTCAACGGAATTTGTTGGCTGCAACGCGAGTACCACGCCGGTCACATCGGAAGTCAGATGAACTAGCCGGGTCGCGCTCAGCATGGGCTTATTCTCTTCGGGCGCGGCTCGATTCCGCCGCAGTCCTCTGGCCAGAAGCGTATACGTTCCCTCGGGAATTCCGACGATTTGGAATTGCCCCCGCTTCTGGTCGATTTTCATGTTCTCCGGCAGGTAATCTCCCGAGGCATCCCTGAGCATCAGATGAAATGCGCCTTCGGGATCGCCACCCCGAAGCACACCCGAAATCTCGAAGAGCCGCTGGCGCTTCAAAACTTGTGTGACTTGAGACTGCGCGCCGGCCTTCACTTCGATATTCGCGGCTGACTCCCCATCCCGTACCCCGGGATAGAATTCAGACGCATACCCCTGCTCCGCTTCCTGCTTCCGGTTGAAGTCGCGGACATACCTGATGATTCCCCGGTTGGCTTGCATGAACGAGACGCGGTAGCGCCCGGGCTGGAGGTTCGCAATACGAAACGCTCCCTCGTCATCCGTCGAGCCCTCCCCCTCGGGATCGATGACTTTATGGCCTTCTACTACCCGCAAGCGCATCACCCTCACGCGGATGCCCTCGATGGGCTCGCCATCTTCGTTCTTCACTTCGCCGTAAATCACACCCTCCGGCGTCAGCCTCAGAAGCAGGTCCCCGTTGAATGGAATCTTCGCGGGGGCGATCTTTGCCGCATGCCCGCGGCCCAGTTCTTCTTCGTTGAAAAAGCCGGGCTTCAGCGCCGTCGCCACGTACTGTCCTCGAGGGAGATTCGTGAAGATAAACGTCCCGTCCGTGCCTGAGAGCTGGGCCACGCCGCTCGGAACATTTAACTCCACGAGAGCGCGGCTGACGGGTTCGTTCGTGGCGGCATTGATTACGGTTCCACGCAACTCAAAACGATCGCTCTCGGCCTGTTTCGCCGGAGTTGCCATGACACAGGACAGCGACGCGAAGAGTGCAAACAAAGTTGCAAGAGCAGGAAAGCTGCGCAGCATGAAGTAACCTGAATCGGAAACCAAGTTTGTCCTAAACGTATCAACCGCGAGGCGCTCCATCATGAACCCCTCGCTCCACGGTTTCCTGGATGCCGGCGATAGAGCGGGAAGTTGTATGAACCGCGACAGCCTGTGCTCGCTTGCCCGTGTGCTTCCCCTTGCTTATTGACAGGAGAGCCTGCATAATTCCTGTCAGTTACTAAGGGGAAGCCTTCGTGACGAAACCAACGGACCTGGTCCAGGGAACTCTCGATCTGCTCATTCTGAAAACCATTGCCCTCGAGCCCATGCACGGCTGGGCCATTGCCCAGCGCATTCGGCGCGTCTCGAACAACGTTCTGCAAGTAAATCAAGGCGCGCTCTATCCGGCGCTGCATCGCCTCGAGCAGCAAGCTTGGATCCAAGCTAAATGGGGCGAATCGGAAAACAATCGCCGCGCGAAATATTATTCACTGACACGCGCCGGGCAGAAGTATCTCAAATCCGAAGAATCGAACTGGGAACGCCTCTCATCGGCGATCGGACTCGTTTTGAAAACCGTCTGAGGAGGTACACGCCATGCGCTGGATCCAGAACATCTTAAACCGGCTCCGTTCGTTATTTCGGAGAAACAATGCCGAGCAGGAACTCGGCTCGGAGCTACGCTTTCACCTCGAACGCCAAATCGAAGAGAAAGTTGCTGAAGGAATGACTCCGCAAGAAGCGCGTCGCGCGGCACTCCGCGAATTCGGCGGCGTTGAGCAAGTCAAAGAAGAATGCCGCGACACTCGCCGCGTAAATTTCCTAGAAACCTTGCTCCAAGATACTCGCTACGGCCTGCGCATGCTGCGGAAGAGTCCCAGTTTTACTTTTTTCGCCGTGGCCGTCCTGGCACTGGGAATCGCGGCAAACTCGGCCATCTTCAGCGTCGCCGACGCTGTACTCGTGCGCCCGCTCCCGTATCGCGATTCGAACCGGCTCGTAGTGGTCATGGAAGACGCTTCGGCCTACGGATTCCCCCACGACACGCCGTCACCCGGAAATTTCGCTGATTGGAAATTGCGAAATCAGGTCTTCGAAAACATGGCCGCGATTCCTTATGGCGGCTTCTTCAATCTCACTGGCGATGGAAACCCCGAAGAGCTTGCCGGAAAAAAGATTACGGCAAATCTCTTTTCTCTTCTAGGCGTCAGCCCTGCCCTGGGCCGCGACTTTCGGCCGGAGGACGATCTCCCCGGCGCGCCGCATGTCGCGATTCTCAGTTATGGCCTCTGGCTGCGAAGATTCGGCGGCAATCCGCAGATCGTCGGAAAAGAAATTTTGCTGAACTACGAGAAATGCACCGTCATCGGCGTGATGAAACGCGGCCTGCAATTTCCGGACCGTGAAACCGAGCTTTGGGTTCCCGCTCAGTTCTCGAAGGAAGACTTGTCCAATCACGGAAGTCATTATCTGCTGGTTTTCGCCAGGCTCAAACGAGGCATCTCGCTTAAAACCGCGAACGCCAATCTCGCTACCATCGCATCGCAGTTGGAAAAGGAACATCCCGATTCGAACGCTAAGGTCGGTGCCTTTGCCATCCCGCTCCGCGAAGAAGTCACCGGAGATGTTCGCCCCGCGGTCTTGATGCTCGTCGGAGCGGTCTGCTTTGTTTTGTTCATTGCCTGCGCCAACGTCGCAAATCTTCTGCTCTCTCGCGCCACCGGCCGCCGCCGCGAACTGGCCATGCGCCTCGCACTCGGCGCCACGCGCGCCCGCCTGCTACAGCAAATGTTGACGGAAAGCATCCTGCTCTCTCTGTTTGCTGGATTTGCCGGACTTCTGCTGTCCCTTTGGGGAACGAAATTTCTCGCCAGTTTGATTCCCGACGGCCTCGCGCCAATGACCGGAACAGGCGTCGATGGCCGCGTGCTCCTCTTTTCGCTTGTTGTCTCGTTCGCGACGGGAATTCTGTTTGGAATCATCCCCGCTTGGCACGTTTCTCGATTCCAGCTTACGTTCTCGTTGAAGCAGGGCGGCGGGCAAAGCGGCGTTGGCTCGGGAGGCCACCGTCTCCGCGACGCTCTCGTGATTTGCGAAGTCGCTCTTGCCATCGTCCTGCTCGCTGGGGCGGCCCTCCTCATTCGAAGCCTTCAGAATCTCTACCACCTCGATGCCGGCTTCCGCGCCGATCATGTTCTCGTGATGCGCACTCCTCTGCCGAGACCCAAATACGAAGCGGTTGCGCGCAGAAGAGCTTTTTATGATCAAGTCCTCGCGCAAGTAGAAAGCCTTCCAGGTGTCGTCTCCGCGGGCTACACCACGTGGGTTCCCTTGACGAATGACGGCGGAGCGACGGGTATCACCATCGAAGGGAGACCCGAGCCTGCTTCCGGAAATCTGCTGATCCCCAACGTGCGTGTCATCAGCAAGAATTACCTGACCACGCTTCGAACGAAGCTCATCGAAGGCCGCTCGTTCGAACGCGGGGACGCCGAAGGAAAACTTCCTGTCGCCCTCATTAACCAGAGCATGGCGAAAAATTATTGGCCCGGCGAAAACCCCATCGGCAAACGCTTCAAACTCGGAACGTATCGCGAAAAATCGCTCTGGATCACCATCGTGGGAATTGTCGGCGACGTTCACCAAGCTGGCATCGACGTTCCTGCAAGAGTCGAGATGTATCTGCCTTACGAGCAGCAGAACTTTGGATATGATCCCGAGTATCTCGCCGTTCGAACCAGCGGAGATCCCATGGCGCTTACGGAAACCGTGCGTCAGCAAATCTGGTCGGTGGATAAAGAACAGCCCGTCGCGGGGATGATGCCGCTCGAGGACCTCGTCGATGAGAATCTTGCCTCGCGGAGAATGCAAGCGTCGTTGCTCGGCGGGTTTGCCGGGCTGGCGCTATTGCTCGTCACGCTGGGAATTTACGCCGTGCTTTCCTTTGCCGTGACGCAGCGCACGCAAGAAATCGGCGTGCGCGTTGCTCTCGGCGCGCAGCCGCGCGATGTTTTGCGCATGATTTTTTCGCAGGGCTTCAAATTATTTGTGATGGGAGCCGCCATTGGTTTGGCCGCCGCCTTCGTGCTCTCACGCGCCCTCGTGCACTTACTCTATGGCGTGAGCGCTTATGATCCCGCTTCGTTCGCGGGCGTGACCATTCTGTTGGCAGCAGTCGCCCTGCTGGCTTGCTATGTTCCCGCGCGCCGCGCCACGCACGTCGATCCGCTCATCGCTCTGCGCTATGAGTAAAAAACTGAACAATGGTCCCGGGCAACGCCCGGCTTATTTTTCAGTGACGCTGTGATTGTTTGGTTTATTTTGGATAGTGCGGGCTGGATTTGACTTCTTCGATTTGCTTTGCGTGGCGTTCGGGGTGGTACGCGCCTATCAGCAGATTCTGATAGGCATCGATGTTTCCCTTAGGATGCATTACGCGCAATCGCCGTAAATCCACTTGCGTCTGCTTTATGTACTCGATTGTTCTTTGCCGGGCGCCGCAGAACCTAGCGGCGGATTCCGCGACACTGCCGAAGCGGCCACGCGGGCAAACGTCTTCAGGCGCAGGAAACGCGCGTCCACGGTCTGCCGCCAAGCGGTGAATCCGTTCATCTATTCGCGGGTCGCTTTCTTCGGTTGAGGGAGATGCGCCAGCAGCCAGCTTGTACATGAATTCTTCTGCGATGGCGACATGCTCGGCGATTTCCGCGATGGACCACCTGTCTGGTCTTTGCTTGAACGCCGCCTGCTCCGGCGAGACATTCTCCAGCTCGGCGAGGTAGAGAACCTCTGTCCGCCGCAGAAGATGCAGCAGACTCTCGCGCTCCGAGTTTGCTTGCTCACCAGGCGAGCTCATGGTCCTCTCTCCTTCCGGCTCTGCTAGCTTCCCGATTGTGCGGCTTGTGCGCCAATGTTGCCGCGGAGGCCGAGGGCATCGGCTTCCTCTCGCATCGCGGAAATGCACATGCCGATGTGTTCTTCCAGGGGAATGCCCAGCTCTTCCGCGCCCTTGCGGACATCATCGCGGCTCACTCCTTTGGCGAACGCTTTGTCTTTCAGGCGGCGCTTCACAGAGTCCACCTCGAGATCGAGGATGCTCTTTGACGGGCGGACGTAGGAGCAGGCGGAGAGGAATCCGGCAAGCTCGTCGCAGGCGAAGAGCGTGTGTTCGAGCGGCGACTGCCGCGCGACGCCGGAATAATCGGCATGCGAGAGAATCGCGCGGACGATTTCTTCGGAGTAGCCCCGCTCGCGGAGAATTTTCGCGCCTTCCGCCGGATGCTCCTTGTCGGGAGAGTGTGCGTTGTTGGGCCAGCGCTCGTAATCGAAATCGTGGAGCAGCGCAGCGAGGCCCCAAGTCTCTTCGTCGGCGCCCTGCTTGCGCGCGTAAGCGCGGACGCAGGCTTCTACAGCCAGCATGTGCTTGCGCAGGCTCTCCGATTCGGTGAATTCGCACAGCAGCTTCCAGGCATCAAGGCGTGTGGGCATGCGTTTCTCCAGGCGGCGGTGGCAATAGTGTAACGCAGGAAGAGTGTGGCGGCCCAGGGGGCGGCGAGCAAAAGGCCGATCCGCAGCATTTGGAATGATAACTGGACGGCGGTGCGCGGATATTGCGAGATTCATGCAACGCGCCATCGCGGACTTGGCATCGCAACGGTTGACGTAGAGAATACGAAACCGCCGATGAAGTCCGTCACAAAGCCGACGGAGCGGTAACCAGCGGAGAGAAAGGATAGCGCAGAGATAACGCAGCCGCACGGAGAAGAGTAAGCACAGGCTGAACTCTGTGCTAGTGAAAGCTATTTGGGTTTGGAGATGAGGAGATCGAGTTCGTCGAGGGAGCGGGGCCAGTCTTCACGGAGAAGGCGGGAGAGGGCGCGATCGGCGAGGAGTTTGCCGGCGGTTTGGCAGGTGGGGCAGTAGTTGGTTTCGTTGCTGGCGTAGCGGATGCGCTGAATTCTGGTGCCGCAGCGTGGGCAGGGTTGCTTGTACCGGCCGTGA
This sequence comes from Verrucomicrobiia bacterium, assembly GCA_035571045.1. Lineage (GTDB taxonomy): Bacteria > Acidobacteriota > Terriglobia > Acidiferrales > UBA7541 > Acidiferrum. Next base: position 49,507 of record DATMKS010000085.1, on the reverse strand, counting down.
ACGGCCATGCCTTCGCGGAAGGCGGTTACTTTTTCTGGGAATTTGCCGGCGGCTTCGGTGCGGAGGCGAGCGGTCCAGAAGGTGAGGCTGGCGCGCATGGCTTCGTAAAGGCGCTTAATATCGGGGACGGAGAGTTTTTGGGTGAGCGCGAGAGGGGAGAGCTTGGCTTCCCACAGAATTTCGTCGGAATAGGCGTTGCCGATGCCGCTGAAGAGGCGCGGGTCGGTGAGGGCGCGCTTGAGTGTATGGTTGGCGGAGAGAAGACTGGCGGCGAATTGTTCGGGAATGGCGTTGAGGACGTCGAGGCCGCCGGGATCGAGTGAGCTTAGACCCGCTTCGCCAGTGACGACGTGCAAAGAGGCGCGCTTCTGGGAGCCGGCTTCGGTCCAGAGAAGCGAACCGTTGGAAAAATCGAAGGCGGCTAGACCTCGCGGCGGAGAAACTTTGACGCGCGCGGGTTTCGCGCCGAGCGGATACCAGTGAAGCCGGCCGGCAATCATCAAATGCAGGACTAACCAGAGGTCGGCTTCGAGGCCGATGCAGATGCGTTTTCCGAGGCGGCGGAGTTGCAGAACCTTTTTGCCGGAGGCTTCGGCGAGGGGCGGGATTGCCGTGCGCAGGAGAAAAGGGCTGGCAACGCGAACGGCCTCGAGTGCTTGGCCGAGGATGCGGGCTTCGAGGGCTTCGATGTAGACGGTGATGTCTGGGAGTTCGGGCATGCGGTCTCTCTGCTGATGTCCCAAACTGGGGCACGGACAATCCTACAACAGCAGAGGGATTCTTGTGGCGAGGGCGGCCCAAAAGGAGTGGTGGCTCGCGGCGGGGCGCACAATAGGTTGTGTAAGCTGGAAAAAAACGGGCGGAAACTGGCCGGAGGGACAGCGAAGGTTTTTCGTAGACAAGCGGCGAGGAAAATTGCATATACAAAAATAGTTCAAAAATACTCTTGACAGAAAATGGCCGTCCGCACGATACTCCCTTCGCGCCAGTTTCTGTCTTCCCCAGAAGAACGTTCCGACGTTCCTTCCTACATCCGCACGCCGGGCAAAGTCAGCGAGGAGTACCGGTGTCTGTTCAAATAGAAAAAGAAACCATGCAATCGTTCGAAATGGATAGGGAAGTCATTCGCTGTAAGACATGTGGTCTCGTCCAATACCGGACGCGCACAGGAAACTGCCGCCGTTGTGTGCGCGCCTTGCCTCAGCGTTTGGAGTTCCTAATTCCTCCACCGGCACCTCCGGAGGAAGCAGCCGCTGAGCCCACGTCCGAAAAGTTTGCCAACCAACAGACGGTCGAGAATATCGGCCAGCGCATTCGCCAGTTGCGCGAATCGCGCGCGATGACCCAGAGCCAGCTGCAGTCGCGCTCGAAGGTTTCGCGCTCCTACTTGTCCCGCATCGAAAGCGGGCAGATGACGCCGAGCCTCGGCACATTGGAGAAAATCTCCGAGGCGCTCAACGTGGGCCTGAACCGTTTCTTCATTCCGGAATCCGACGGTGAAGCGCTGCTCGAGGATCCATTCATCCAGGGATTGCGGCCGTTCCTGCGTCAATTGGATTGGGAACAGTGGCAGTCCATTCTGAAGAGGCTGCAGGCGATTAGCGATCACGTCCATGCAGCGCCGGTCACTCTCCGCCCTATCGGTAATCCGGCGCGGATGCCGCAGCCCGCGTCGGCCAATGGCAACGGCAACGGACACAGCGGACATATCGGTGCCGGCCATTCGAATGGGCATGCGATTTCGCATTCCCATGGGCAGCCGCAGGGCTATGTGTTGCGGCGACCTGGCACGGGATCGGTATTTCAGAGGCCGGTAGCGCGGTAAGTTTTCCGTTTCTAAACCAGAGCACAAATTGGCGCGGTGTGACTTTGAGAGGTCACACCGCGCTTTTTCTTGTGTTTCCTTGCAGTTGGCCATCGGAACAATTGAACTTGATTGCACAACATTGCCGGCTCCTTTCCCTCGAGCCTTGGTCGTCAGCCAAAGTCTACCCGGGGTCGAGGAGCCGACATTGTTGTTATGCAATCAAGTCCATCGCCCGCGCGGCAGGGCAGTACAATCCAGCGCTAGTCGTCCCCCAAAGCTTCCAGAAATGTCGCGGATGGCGCGAAGAACAAGTTTCCAGCGACGGCACGGCTGAAGTCGAGCAGACGATCGTAGTTGCCGGGCGGCCGTCCAACAAACATATTCTCGAGCATCTGCTCGAGCGTGCGCGGCGTTCGGCAGTAGCCGATAAAATACGTTCCGAATTCACCCCGTGCGGCGTTGCCAAAAGGCATGTTGTCACGCAGGATCTTCATCTCTTTGCCGTTCTCTTCGATCGTCGTGAGCGAGCTGTGCGAGCAGGTCGGCTTCGCCGACTCGTCCAATTCGATGTCGGACAGCTTCTTGCGCCCGATAATTTTTTCCTGCGCCTCCGTCGACAGCGCATTCCATCCATTCAAATCATGGAGATATTTCTGCACCATCACGTAGCTTCCGCCGGCGAACGCAGCATCCTCCTCGCCAACGAGCGCGGCCTCGGCCACCGCTTCACCCCTTGGATTCTCAGTCCCGTCAACGAAGCCAACGAGATCGCGGTCGTCGAAATTCTTGAAGCCGTGCACTTCGTCCACCGGAACAACCGCATTCCCGATGCGCGCCATGATCTGCGTGGCAAGTTCGAAGCATAGATCCATGTGTTTCGCGCGGATGTGGAAGAGAAAGTCGCCGGGCGTGGACACGGCACTTCGCGCTCCGGCATGAACCTCGCGGAACAGATGAAGCTCTGCCGGACGCGGCTGCCCAAAGAGTCGGTCCCACGCGTTGGACCCGATCCCCATGATGCAGGACAGCCCCGCTTCAATGTTGCGATACTCCACCGCGCGGATAATTCCGCCCAAGTCTCCGCAGAATGACCGCAGCGTCGCGCGAGCTTCGTCCCCGGTTTTCAGCGTCGCCACCAGAAAGATCGCCGCGCGCGAAAGCGGCGCCACAATCGGCTGCGCGGTGACACGCGCCGCTTCGGGCGCACTCTTCGGCTCGAACCCCATTGTTTGTCCTCCTGGCAGGGTTTAAAAGGTGAGGAATTCGCGTGGCATCCGGCAAACTCTACCCTCGCCCACAAATCGCTGTCAACACTAACAGCGGAGAATGGTAGCAGTCTTAGAATGAGCCGATTGCCCGGTTGAGCGGCAGCGTTTACTGAGGTCAATTAGGTGGATACCGGCAGTCACGTCTCTAGCTTCGGTCTGTCGAATCCCATGAAACGAAGGCCGTGATAAGCTCACCATTCCTTAGGGAAACGCTGCCCAGGAGGTGCCTATGGGCGAAGAAATTCCCACCCCCAGGTTTGATCCGGAAGATCCGAAGAAAAGTGCAGGCGTAGGAAGCGCGCCTATCGGCGCAGCGGGCCGACCTGCGGGTGGGGAGGCCACCCTCGACATCGGCGGTAGCGGCACAGCGGTCGCGAGGCCGGTAGACCGAATGTCCATCGGGCCATACATGTTAATCAGGATATTGGGTGAAGGCGGAATGGGACAAGTGTGGCTTGCCGAACAGACGGCGCCGGTGAAGCGGCAGGTGGCGCTGAAACTGATCAAAGGCGGGTTGTACGGCAGCGCAGTAATCCAGCGGTTCGAGTCGGAGCGGCAGTCGCTGGCGGTGATGAATCATCCCGCGATTGCAAAGGTCTTCGATGCGGGATCGACGAAGGATGGACAGCCGTACTTCGTGATGGAGTACGTCGATGGTCCACCGATCACCCGCTATTGCGATAACAAGAAATTGAAGATCCGAGAGCGGCTGGAGCAATTCATCAAAGTTTGCGAGGGCGTGCAGCATGCGCACCAGAAGGCCATCATTCACCGAGATTTGAAGCCCTCGAACATTTTGGTTGTGGAAGTAGACGGGAAGGCCACGCCGCGGATTATTGATTTCGGCATTGCGAAGGCCGTTTCTTCGCAGCCAGGCGCGGAGCAGACGCAATTTACAGAAATGGGTGCCCTGGTGGGGACGCGCGGCTTCATAAGCCCGGAACAGGCTGATCCGAATGTGCTGGATGTGGACACCCGCACGGATGTGTATTCGCTGGGCGCACTGCTCTATGTGTTGCTGACGGGCATGTTGCCATTTGATTCGCATGGAGGGAAGAAGAAGCCAATCGATGAAGTGCTGCGGCAATTGCGCGAAGAAGACCCTCCGAGTCCAAGTACGAAGATCAGCACAGAGAAGGAGACGGCGACGGCCGCCGCCGAGAGGCGAGGGACAGAGACAAAGCAGCTGGCAAAGCTGCTAAGAGGTGATCTGGACTGGATCACGATGAAGGCGGTGGAGAAGGACCGCGCGCGGAGGTATGGGACGCCTTCGGAACTGGCTGCGGATATAGAACGGTACCTCGAGAACAGGCCCGTGGTGGCACGTCCGGCAAGCAGGGCGTACCGGCTGAAGAAGTATGTGCAGCGGCACCGTCTAGGAGTAACGGTGGCGGCGGGAGCGTCGGCACTGCTGGTGGCATTCGCCGTAACCGAAGCCGTACAACTGCGGCGTACCACGCGAGAGCGCGACCGCGCCAATCGAATCACAGATTTCATGACGAACATGTTCAAGGTGTCGAGCCCGAGCGAGTCGCGTGGGAACAGTGTCACAGCAAGGGAGATCCTCGACAAAGCGTCGAAAGACATCGATACGGGACTGGCAAAAGATCCGGAGCTCCGGGCGCAGATGATGCACGTCATGGGTGTTGTGTATCTGAATCTCGGGCTCTTTTCGAGGGCTGAAACACTACTGCGGCAGGCCGTCAATGTTCGCCAACCGCTCCTGGGTCAGAAGCACCCTGAAACGCTGACCTCGATGGACAGGCTAGCCTGGACTTTGCAGTGTGAGGGTCACAATGCCGACGCCGAAAAGTTGATGCGAGAAGTCGTGGAGCGTCGTCAACAAGTCCTCGGGTCGGATGATCCCGGAACGGTGGAGTCCAAGGACGAATTGGCCTGGATATTGTCCCGACAAGGCCATCTTCCGGAGGCGGAGAAGCTGCAACGGGACGTACTGGCCATCCGCCGCAGGCTGCTTGGAACAGAGAGTCTGGATACAGCCGGTTCCCTGACGCACTTAGCTAGCACTCTGATGGAAGAGGGGCACTACGCCGAAGCGGAGGACCTAGGGAGCGAAGCGCTTGCCATCCGTCGCCGTGTTCTCGGGGAGAACAGCCTGGGCACTGCGGCGCCTATGCTCAACTTGGCTGCTACCTTCAATAAGGAGGGCAAGTATGCCGAGGCGGAGAAGTTGGACCGGCAGGTCCTTGAGCTTGAACGCCGCGTTCTTGGGCCCGAGCATGCGGAAACCCTGTTGGCAGCCAGCAACTTAGCTTGGAACCTACACGGGCAGGGGCGTCTCACTGAGGCGGAGCATCTTCAGCGCGACGTGATTATTACCGAGCGCCGCGTTTTGGGGCCGGAAAATCCACGGACACTCGTTTCGACGAGCGACCTGGCCTCCACTCTTAAATTGGAAGGCCGCTATCCGGAGGCGGAGAAACTTCAACGAGAGACGCTGGAAATTCAGAGCCGCGTTGAGGGAATGGATCACCCGGACACTCTGGCGACGGCCAACAATCTCGCAGACACGCTGTTGGAGGAAGGCCACTACGCCGAAGCCGAAAAGCTGCAACGGCAGACCCTCGAGATCCGGCGCAAAGTTTCTGGGCCAGAGCATCCGAGCACGCTGACGCTGGCAGCTAATCTAGCCATCACACTCCGGACGGAGGGGAACTACGCGGAAGCCGAGAAAATCTTGCGAGAGACCTTGGAGATCCAACGCCGCGTTGTTGGCCCCAACCACCCGGACACCGCCCTTTCAACCTACCAGCTTGCTTGCATCGCGGCCCATCAGGGACAGCTAGATGAGGCGTTCTCACTCTTGGGGGAGGCCATCGACCACGGGTTGTCTGTCGCGGGCGATGTGGTTTTAGAAAGGGAAAACGACCTAAAACCACTTCACCGTGACCCGCGCTTTGACGCGCTCGTTACGGATGCCAAGCAGCGCGCTGCCGCAGCACAAAAACCTAACTAGGCGCCGGTTTCTGTCCTCCTGCATATTCGCCTGTCTCTCAGCGCTGGCTGGCGTTGGCCTCCCGCCTCTGAAAGATTTTGTGGCGCTTGCGCTGACGGGATTAAGTGCAAAGTCGAGAATTCCGCTAGTACGCCTACGTTGACTTGCGTTCTGTCCCCAACCTAAGATGAGCGATAGTGACTGACTTTTCCTCCCTGATCGGCCGAACTGTCTCCCACTATCGGATTGTAGCGGAGCTCGGTGGCGGTGGAATGGGAGTCGTGTACAAAGCCGAGGACACGCGGCTACACCGTCCCGTCGGTTTGAAATTCCTGCCCGTTGACATGTCCGACGATTCCGCCGCTCTCGAACGATTCCGACGGGAAGCACAAGCGGCATCGGCGTTGAATCACCCAAACATTTGCACCGTCTACGACGTCGGCGAGCAAGACGGCCGGCAGTTTATCGCCATGGAGTTTCTCGACGGCCAGACGTTGAAGCGCCGGATTTCCGGCAAGCCGGTGCCGCCCAACGAAGTGCTGGAGTTTGGGATTGAGATTGCGGACGCGCTGGACGCAGCCCACACGAAGGGGATCGTCCACCGCGATATCAAGCCCGCGAATATTTTCGTGACGGGGCGCGGACATATCAAGATTCTGGATTTTGGCTTGGCAAAGCTGGCACCTTGGCGCGGCGCCGTGGATTTTTCGGCAATGCCTACCGTCACCGACCTCGAACAACTCACTCGTCCGGGCTCGGTGATCGGCACCTTCCTGTACATGTCGCCGGAACAGGTGCGGGGCGAAGAAGTAGATACCCGCACCGATCTGTTTTCGTTCGGCGTAGTGCTCTACGAGATGGCGACTGGAGTTCCGCCGTTTCGTGGCGGGAGTTCGGGCGTGATCGCGGAAGCGATTCTTAACCGCACCCCGGTGGCGCCGGTGCGGTTGAATCCCGATCTTCCGCCAAAGCTGGAAGAGATCATCAGCAAAGCGTTAGAGAAGGACCGAAAGCTGCGCTACCAGAATGCCGCCGACATGCGCGCGGATTTGCAGCGGCTGAAGCGGGATTCGGATTCGCGGCGCGGCGCCGACGTAGCGGCCGGGGCGCCCGTGAAGCCCGTGAAGAAAAGCACCGGAATTCGAAGGCCGATAACGAGTTTCATAGCAATATTGATCGTAATGCTAGCGGCGGGGGGCTGGCTGTTTTTCTCACGCAGGGCGCACGCCCTGACAGACAAAGATACCATCGTCCTCGCAGACTTCGCCAACTCCACCAGCGATCCCGTTTTCGACGGCACATTGCGGCAGGGTTTGGCCGTGCAACTTGAACAATCTCCTTTCTTAAGCCTTGTTCCTGAGGACCGAGTCCAACAAGCGCTGCGCATGATGAGCCAGCCTGCCGATGCGCACCTTACTCCGCAAGTCGCGCGCGAAGTTTGTCAGCGCACCGCCGCTGCCGCCGTACTGCAAGGTTCAATCGTAGCTCTAGGGAACCAGTATGTCCTGGGCCTACGAGCGGAAGACTGCCGCACTGGGAAAGTCCTCGATGACGAACTGGCCCAAGCCGCTAAGAAAGAAGATGTGTTGAATGCTTTGAGCCAAATGGCCAGGAGGTTTAGAACGCGCGTCGGCGAATCGCTTGCCACCGTTCAACAGCATGATGTCCCTCTCGAGGAAGCCACCACGTCTTCGCTCCAGGCTCTGCAAGCCTACAGCATCGGCTGGCAACGTAACGCCTTGTCGGGCGCCGATGCCGGTCTGCCTTTTTTCAAACGCGCCGTGGAGATCGACCCCAAATTTGCGATGGGCTACGCCGCGCTTGGGCTCTACTATGGCACGACTGGGGAGTCCGGCCTTGCCGCAGAGAATACTCGCAAAGCCTACGAATTACGCGATCGCGTAAGTGACAAAGAGAAGTTTTTCATCACCGCCTATTATGATGGCCGCGCAACAGGAAACCAAGAAAATGCGCAGCAGACCTGCGACCAGTGGGCGCAAATTTATCCCCGTGAATGGACGCCTCACGCTTTCCTGTCCGGTTTCATTTACCCTGTGCTTGGCCGATATGAAAAGGCAGCGGAAGAGGGTCGTAAAATTATTGAACTTGCTCCAGACAGTTACACTGGATATTTCCTCCTTGGCTACAACTTTGTTTACCTGGACCGCCCGGCAGAGGCTGAAGACGTGCTTCGCAGGGCCTCTGACCGAAAAATGGAGGCTCCTTTCTTGTCGCTTTTGCAATTCGATCTCGACTTTTTGAAAGGCGACGGCGCAGGCATGCAACAGGAAGTGGCCACAGCTCAAAATAAGCCTGGCGCCGAGGACTGGATTTCGGACCGCCAGGCTTTTGCTCTGGCGTATACCGGCCACCTGCAAGAGGCCAGAAGGTGGTCACAACGGGCGAGCGATTTAGCGCGCCAGGCAGGACATCACGAAAGGGCAGCGCTATTTGAAACCAGAATTGCATTGTGGGAAGCCTTTTTCGGGAATGGGCCTTTGGCAGAGCGGACAGTCAAGGATGCACTTGAGCTCGCCAAAAACCGGGAGGTCAGGTATGGAGCGGCACTAGTGCTGGCCATGTCCGGCAAAGCTTCCGAAGCTCAGTCTCTGGCTAATGATTTGGAACGAGATTTCCCCGAGGACACTTCGGTCCGATTCAATTACCTCCCGGCTGTTTACGCGACTCTGGCGCTGGACCATGGCGATCCTTTAAAGGCGATTAAACTTCTCGAACTTGCCGTTCCTTACGAATTGAGCAGTCCGCGCAGCGCTACATTTGCGTATTTTGGAGCCCTCTATCCAGTCTATGTGCGCGGCCAAGCATACTTGGCCGCCCGCCAGGGTGCCGAAGCCGCCAGGGAATTTCAAAAAATTGTCGATCACCGCGGAATCGTGATCGGAGACGCGTTCGGCGTACTTGCGCATCTCGGCATGGCCCGCGCTTACGCAATGCAAGGTGACACAGCCAAGGCTCGCATGAGCTACCAGGATTTCCTCACTCTTTGGAAGGACGCCGATTCCGAGATTCCCATCTTGAAAAAAGCGAAGGTGGAGAGCGCAAAGCTGCAGTAGCGCGTTGCTACCTTGTGGAAGCTCGATTAGCGCTTGCCTTCGATTGGGAATGGATAACGGGCAAGTCGGAGTAATCAGGGTCAGAAGGCCCCTGGTCCGAAACCGCGACCGTCTCAGTCCACTTGCCTCTGCAAGTGGACATTGAGGATCAGGCCGATCTCATAGAAGTCCGCTGGGTTGAACGGATCTGTCAGTCGCGTATGACCGAAACTTTGGCGGAGGGAACTTCGAGGCGCATCAGGCGATGAGCCGAGTCGAGGTAGAGGTCGACTTCGAGGTCGGTCGTAGTGACGCGAAAGCCTTCGTAGGATTTCCCATCGACCGTCGCCGAGCCGGTGGCTTCGGCTGTGATGGTGCCAGGCATCAATTCTTGCGGGATAAAGACGGGGAAGGTTTGCGGGCCGCGTTTGGACCAATCGTAAAGGCGGGCGAGAACGGCGTACTGGTGATAGAGGTTGTTGTCGAGTACGGCGATGATGGGAGTGCCGAAAGTAAACGTTTGATCGTAAGGGTGGGCGCCCTGCATCTGTAGGGTCATTTTTGCGACGCCGTCGGCGAAGACGATGTTCGCGGCATTGGTTTTATCGGCTTGCGAGGTCCATTCGTAGCTGATGGGTGCGCCATCGGGCTGAAGAGTGAGCGAGCCCGAGACTTTGCTGGCTGCGCTTTGTGCAGGCTTGATATCAGCGTTGCCTTTGGCGAGCCAGCCACCGGCGGAAGGCGTGATTTCGAACTCTTCATGGCCGACGGTCTGTCCATCGAGCTTGATAGTGAGCTTGCCTTTGTCCTGAGCGAAAACGGAGCCGGCCGGCACGGCGGAGTTCTTTTTTTGAGCGGCCAAGCCAGCGGCGGTGCACGCGAGAATCAGCGCGACGCTGAGCGAAAGAGAAAATTTGGGCCAGGGCCCGAAATTTGTGTTCGTCATAAAACCTCCTTCGCAGCGGACTGCGAAGTGCAACACGGAAATTTGTGGAGAAGAAACCTCGAAGACTATTCTAGCGAAGCCTGGCTAAGAATTTGGTTTTTCGACCACCAGATGTGCTTCGCTGCCACCTGCCGCAACAATCCCGCGGCGAAGGATTTCGGCAACGACCTGCGTGGGGTCGCCCGAGCTGTCCACACAAAAGTCTGCGAGTTGATAAGAGGGAAGCCGCTGCGCATGAAGCGCACGAAAGCTGGCTTCATCGCGGAAGAGCGGACGTCCGGTCATGGTCATGCACCGGGAAAGCAGAAGCTCGATGGGCGAATCCAGCCAGAGGACAGGGGCGCCGGCGTTCCGCAAAAATTCCGGGCAGCCGGGCTGAGCGTACGTGCCACCGCCGAGCGCGAGAACTGTGGCTTCCTTGAGCTCGGAAGCGCGGCCCAAGGCGGCGCGCAATTGATCGGCTTCGATCTGGCGAAAGGCAGGTTCGCCGAACCGCTCGAAGATCTGGGGGATGGCCAGGCCTGAGGATTGTTCGATGCGCTCATCCAAATCGACGAAGCGCCACGCGAGTTGCCGCGCGAGGAGAGTGCCGACAGTCGTTTTGCCCGAACCCATAAAGCCGGCGAGGCAAAGGACCTGGGCGCGTGCGGACGGGCCACGCAAAGGGGGTGATGGAGTCACTGTTCTGTTAAAAGCGCGGCCAAAAATGGCACGCTATGCCTGAGCGCTGACAATTAATCGCGCTTCATGATGCGGATTGTACCACTGTAGGAGGAGAGTTCGACTTTCGCGAGGCCCATGCCGACCGTGCCAACGAAGCCGTGGATTGCTTTAGAAGCTATGTGCCGCGCGGTGTGAGAGTCGGGTTTGAGAAAGGCAGCGGCCTGATTATCGACGATTCCGGTGGCAGTCTGCGCCTTCAGGTCAAAGGAATCTGTGCTGGAAAAACGCACTTCCACGAGGCCTTTGCCGCTCTTCATGGAATAGAGGCCAGTGCGGACGAAGTCTCCATCGAAAAGAACGTTCCCCGTCGTGGTCATAAGATTGACGTTATTCAGCTGAGGCTGAAGAATCTGCGCATTTCCGCCGATAGAGCTGAAATCGAGCTTGCCGGCGCATTGCGTGCAAACCAGCGAGCCGCTGGTGGTCTTCACGATGATATAGCCCGAAACTTCCTTTAGGTGGACGTCTCCGGCGTAACTTTCGAGCTTCATGTCGCCCACGACTTGCTCGACGTAGATCAGGCCAGTCTCGGTCTTGAGCTGGAGCTCGGTCTCTTCAGGGACGGTGAGCTGCAAATCTGCCTCGAGTTCCAAAGGCTGCGCCGAAGCGTCCAAGACGTTGGCAGTTACGTCGATGCGGTCGCCCACCTGCTCGATGTCGAAACCAATCTTGTTGGATGATTGTGTGCCGATGACGTTAACTTCGGAGTTTTTCCATGATTTGACTTCGATGCGGCCATTGGCCACGTTGTGAATCACGACGACAGGCCGCCCGGTAACGCTGAACTGTTTTTCAATCCGTTGTCCCGTACCAGCGGCGCGGGCCGGCGCGGCGCTCCATAGCAGAAGTCCGGCGCCCAGAACGGGCAAAATGCCGCGCTTCGCGTAGAATTCCGGCCTGGCGAGAGTGATCCCCATCATTCGAAGGCACATGTTAGTTTATGCTCCTTCCGCGCTCAATCATCGCGGACAGTAATTCTGCTTTTTGCTGGTAGGCGGCCGATAAGTATTCGCGCGTCAGCTCGTCCTGTGGCTGTTCCTTGAGGTGCTTTTCGCACTCAGCAATAAACTCGTTCACTTTTTTCAGATTGTCGCGCAGCGATGCGTCAATGGGGGAAGTGCTCGCCAGAAGCATACCGGTGGCGACCGGTTCTTGATCGTTCAAGTCTCGCGCGGTGCGGTCAAATTCACCGGATGGCTGCGCGACGGCTGGCGCCGTGGCGGTAGGTTTGGTGACGGGCTTTTCCGTGGGCGGCACAATGGGCTGGACCGCGGCGGTTTTGAACGGCGGCTCTACGCGTGGGGTTCTTTCACTGCGAATCTGGAAAACAGCAGCAGCAGCGATGAGGATGCCGACCATGGCAGTGGCAAGCACGCGATTGCTGAAGAACGCGCTGATCGATTGCCACATGGAACCCGGCTCGACGGGAATGACGTCCCTGGGAGTTCGGATGATTCCTTCTTCTTCCAACTGCGCTCGAAGAGAAATCCAAATTCGATCGGGGGGAGCTATTTCCGGTGGCAACTTCTTCGCAGCGTCTACGAGACTGGTGATGTCCGCGATGTAATTGCGGCACTCGCGGCATTCGGCCAAATGAGCGCGCGCCTCATCGGGAAGCGGCTCCAGCCCTTCCTGCTCCAAAACTAGTTCTACGTCTTTGCACTGCATGGCACTTCGCTCCGCGGCTAAAGACCTGGTAGCCTTCCCGCTCGACTACATCATTACCTGATAAGACGCATCCCCGGGCCAGACAGTTGGCTGCATTCTACCTCAATCGCCGAGCCCAGCCTGTGTTTTTGCAGCGTGACGTTCTGATCGAGCCTGGTCGCGCAAATCTTCCTGAAGTAGCTCGCGCAGACGCGTCCTCGCTTTATGCAACTGCGACTTCGAATTGCCTACCGAACATCCCATGATGCCTGCAATCTCGTTGTGCTCGAATCCCTGGACGTCATGCAAGACAAATACGGTCCGATATCCCGGCGGAAGCTTCTCGATCGAGCGCTCCAGATTGACGCGATCCACGGCACCACTGAGCCGCAAATCGGGCGCGCCAATGTCTTTCCTCGGGCCGCCAGTCTCTTCATCGGGTTCCGTCGTTTCTTCAAGCGAAGCCGCAGGGAGCGACTTCTTACGCAACCGCATTAGAACCACGTTTACCGTCATCCGGTGCAGCCAAGTGGAAAAAGCCGACTCGCCACGGAAGGTCCCGATCTTGCGGAACAGTTGCAGGAAAGCTTCCTGCATCAGGTCCTCCGCGTCGGACGGGTTGCCAACCATCCGCAAGCACAAGGCGTAAACACGGCGGCTGTGGAGCTGGTACAGGTGCTCAAAAGCCGTGGCGTCCCCTGCCTGGGCCAGACGGATGGCTTCCGCTTCAGTCGCCGATCGGGGTGACTGTGTGGCATTCACCCTATTCGGCGACGGTTGAGCAGTCGTCACACTGGGCTCGCTTGGTCGGTTCCGGGCCAACGATCCAATTGCGGCGCATCCAACGTTTCGGATGCACCGAATCCCTCCTAGAGTTGTCCTCGCAAAGTTTGGCTGTTTCTGATCAGACAAGCGCGGACACTATCTTATTCCGAGGCTAACGGAGCCTCGGCTGCCAGCCTTCATTAAGCTGGATAACTTATTCTCCCTCAATGGGGACGACACGTCTATGGCGGAGCAACCGCTGGCTGAGCGTCAGCTTTTTGGGCTTGGAAACGCCCATTTGGGTATGTACGGTGGCCTGGAAAGCCTCTAACTCGTCTTGGGGCAGCGCCATGAGAAAGGATTTCAGCAGAACGATGGTTTCCCGAAGACAGGTATTCAAATCGTAATGGGCTGCGTCGACAGCTAGCCATTCGGCGACCGAGTCACGCATGGAGCGGTTGGCGATGTCCGAGGCGGCGGCACAAAAATCGCGGCTGAGATCATCCACCATTTCACCAAGGCTGCTGATCTTATGGAGAAACTGCGAACGCTCGGAGAGCAGCACGCGGCAGTACAAGCTGTGGAAAAACGCCACCCGCTGGCCCCTGACGCCCTGGAAATTGGCAGGGTCGAGAGGTGCGGTGTTGGGAACAGTGCCGTGATGCTTGGCGTGCTCACTGAGCGCCCATAGCAAGGCCACCAGGGGGTGGGCAAACCGGTTACAAAGATCCGGCGTGACGCAGACCGCCTGGCTGGCCTTTGCCACGCGCCCTTCCTGACGAAGCGAAAGGGCTTCATCCAAAGAAACGCTCAACATATTGTAGGAAATTTCTAGTTGACGGACATAGGAGCGAAACACTTGCTCCTTCTCTTCCGGTAACCACGCTCGCCAGTCGTCCTTGACGGTCGTGCCGCGGGCTGGGGGGCGCACACGATCTTTCACAAGGGTCTCCCAAGGGACAAGACCGTGAGTATAACAAATTCCAATTCCCAGAGAGCGATTTTCTCGCAGGTGCGACTCTAAGTGGAACGAGGCCCAACTGCAGGAACGAGAGACTGGAGTTTGGAGGCTGTTGCTCCGTTGGGGCGCTGACCGCTATACTCGCCTGGGTCCTATCCGAAAGGATTTCCGATTGCAATTTGAACCCCGCGAGCAGTTTGAGCAACGACAGAAGAAACTCGAGCAGATAAAAGCTCTCGGCTTTGACCCGTTTCCGCGGGAATTTCGCTGGACGGACACGCCCGCGGCCCTTGTGGATAAGTATGGAGAAAAATCCGCCGCGGAGCTGGAAGCCGATAAGCGTGAACTGCGTGTGGCAGGGCGCCTGGTATCTGTGCGCTTAATGGGCAAAGCCGGCTTCGCTCATCTCCAGGGCTCCGGCAAGCGGATTCAAATCTATGTAAAGAAAGACGCTGTCGGCGAGCGCGGCTTTGCCCTCTTTCAGCTGCTGGATCTCGGCGATTTAATCGGTGTTCGCGGGCACCTTTTCCGCACAAAAACCAACGAGCTCTCGATCTGGGTTGACGAACTGAGCTTTCTTGCCAAGGCTCTGCTTCCGCTTCCAGAAAAGTGGCATGGACTCACGGACATCGAGCTGCGCTACCGGCAGCGCTATCTGGACCTGATTGCCAGCGACAAAGCTCGGCAAGTCTTTGTTGCCCGGGCGCGCATCATTCAGGAGCTGCGGCGTTTTTTCGATGCGCGCGGATATATAGAGGTTGAAACGCCGATGATGCACCCTATCCCGGGGGGCGCGGCGGCGCGGCCTTTCGTCACACACCACAATACGTTGGATATCGATCTTTATCTGCGGATCGCGCCGGAGCTTTATCTCAAACGGCTGACCGTCGGCGGATTTGACAGGGTCTACGAGATCAACCGCAACTTTCGCAATGAAGGAATCTCGACGCAGCACAACCCGGAATTCACGATGCTCGAATTCTACGAAGCGTATAGCAACTACCGGGACTTGATGAAAATGAACGAAGAGCTGTTCTCGTTGCTGGCCATGAGCATTACCGGCTCTACGCTTATTAAGTTCGGCGATCAAGAGCTGGATTTTTCCAAAATGGATCGGCTCTCGATGCGCGAAGCGATCATTAAATACTGGCCTGCCGATGCCGGTCCTGCGCCCACGGAAGAGGAACTTCGGGCGCCGGGCGGGCCGCGCGCTGCCGTGGAACGCTACAACGCCTGGGCGAAGGCCGCGGGCGCGTCTTACGCTGCTTCGAAAGGCGTTTTGAAAGACGGCGAGTGGACAGGCTTGCTTTTTGAAACCATGGCGGAAGACAAACTGATTCAACCCACGATTTTGTACGATTTCCCCACGGACATTTCGCCGCTTTCGAAGCAGAAGCCGGAAGATCCCTCGCTGACCGAGCGATTCGAAATTTACGTCGCGGGGATGGAAGTGGCCAACGGTTTCTCCGAACTGAATGACCCCGCGGAGCAGGAGCGCCGCTTCCTCGCGCAAATGGCGCAAGGCGGCGACGAGGTTCCCAAGCAGCTCGACGTCGATTACATTCGCGCGCTTTGTCACGCCATGCCGCCCACTGCCGGCGAGGGCATCGGCATCGACCGGCTCACCATGCTGCTTACCGATTCGCAGTCCATTCGCGACGTCATTCTTTTCCCGCTGCTGCGTCCGGGGCCCCGGCAAGACTCCGCTACCGAAGCGGAGGGCGTGTAAAGTATCCTTTCTCTAATGCGATTCACTCATGCGATTTGAATGGTTCGTGGCGCGGCGGTATTTGCGTTCGCCGTACCGGCCGGCGGTGCTGCGGCTGGTGACCTTATTTTCGATTCTTGGCGTGGCGGCGGGTGTGGCGACGCTGGTGATTGCGCTGGCCATGAACACAGGATTCCGCGAGACGCTCCAGGACCGGTTGCTGGGCGTGACGGCGCACGTTTCGCTGACGCATCCCGGCTCCGTGATCCGCGACTACGACCGACTGGCGACAAAACTAGCGGCGATCCCCGGAGTGCGCTCGGTAACGCCCGCGTCTTATGAGACCGTGTTGTTGTCGTTCGGCGGTGAGGCGCGCGGCGTGGTCGCGAAAGGCGTCGAACCGGATCGCGAGCGGCGCGGGGATGAGGCGCTGCAGAAGATAGTTGCCGGGAGTCTTGATTTCACGCCAGATGCGGACGGTATTGATGCACTGATGGTCGGCAAGCAACTGGCCGACGAATGGAAGATGGCGCCCGGCGACTACGTGACGATCATGAGTCCGCAAGGGCGTTTGACGCCGTACGGCTTGATTCCGCATACGCGCCGTTTTCGCGTGGCGGGAGTGTTCGATTCCGGCTTCTACGATTACGACGAAAACTGGTGCTTCTTGACGCTGAAAGCGGCACAGTCCCTTGCCGGTACGACCGATGTCGTCAATGTGCTCGAATTCCGCCTGGACAATCCGGAGCGCGCGGGAGGAATTGCCCGGCAGGCGGAACAAATGGCCGGACAAGATTTCCTGGCGACCACCTGGATGGAACAGAACTTCGCGCTTTTCCGCGCCCTCCGCCTGGAAAAACTGGTCACGGCGATTTTCATTGGGTTGATTACATTTGTTGCGGGATTAAACATTCTAGTGGTGCTCTCGATGATGGTGACGGACAAAGCGCGCGACATCGCGGTATTAATGTCCATGGGAACGCGCCGCGAACAGATTCGAAAGATTTTTCTGTGGCAGGGAATCGCCATTGGATTCACCGGAACGCTCATCGGCCTCTCGGTGGGCTATGCGTTCGCGCTGATCGCTGGAACCTATCACTTGATTCCGCTCGATCCGCAAATCTACGCGGTTTCTTATGTGCCGTTTCATCCGAGCGCACTCGACGGTGTGTGGATCACACTGGCGGCCATGGGCATTTCGATTGGAGCGACGATTCTTCCGGCACGCGCAGCGGCCCGGCTACTCCCGGTAGAGATTCTGCGTTATGAATAGCCAGCGCCAGAGGCGGGCCGATGCCAGGGGCTTTAGGCGGGAGGTTTTGGCGCGTGGTTTGCTTGTATAAGTGCAGAGAGGCAAGCGGGCAGAACCGGGGTGTCACCCTCGCCACCCCAAAGAGGCAAGGCCCGCTACAAGTGATTGAAAAAAGGAAGTTTAAGAGTGTTCCAAAGTTGACCTTTACAGGGCCGTTTGCCGACGGGCAGGCGTTTGGCGGAAATGGGAAACTCTTGGGCAATCTCGCTGCACCTTTACCTTCGGCCGCGAAGACTTCGGTGCCAAAGGTAGCATCTAAGTAAAGAGAAGTACTACGGTAACCCAAGGCAGTACGGGATCCAGCTTCGAGAAAGAAATGGACCAGCCGCAAGACAACTCGAGCCAGGCCGCTCGGATCAGCGATCCGAACGCGCCACGCACTGCTTCCCCCGTGATGGAAGCGCGAAGCCTGAAGAAAATTTACGGGAGCGGTGAGAAAAGCCTGGCGGTTTTATCCGATGCAAATTTAAGTTTGCGGCGAGGCGAAATGGTCGCCATCGTCGCGCCTTCGGGCGCAGGAAAGAGCACTCTCTTGCATTTGCTGGCCGCGCTAGACACGCCAACGAGCGGTACAGTATACTTCGCGAATAAAGCCATTGAAACGAATGATGATGACGCGGCGCTTGCGGAGTTTCGAAACCGCGCGGTGGGTTTTCTCTGGCAGCGTCATCAGCTGTTGCCAGATTTTACGGCTGCGGAAAATGTAGCCATGCCGCTATTGTTGCGCGGCGAAGATTTCACTTCTGCGCTGGGGATGGCGCGGAAGTGGCTAGCGGAGGTTGGGCTGGAAAATCGGGCCGATCACCGTGCAGGGGAACTCTCCGGAGGGGAACAGCAGCGCGTTGCTATAGCCCGGGCGCTCGTCACTGGGCCAACCGTGCTGCTGGCAGATGAACCTACTGGAGATTTGGACGAGCAGAATGCTTGGGCCGTGTTCGAGCTACTGGAACGGCTGCACCGCACGCTGGGGTTGACGTCGCTCATCGCGACGCACAACCTGGCTCTCGCTGCGCGGTGCGACCGGATACTCGGACTTGAACATGGCGTTCTGCAAACTCGCGGGGCTGCGGCCTCAGCGAGCAAGGCCCCCGGGGGAGAAGCGAGCTAACGTGTTCGAACGCTACACAGAAAAAGCGCGACGAGTCATTTTTTTTGCACGATACGAAGCCAGCCAGTACGGCAGCCCGTACATCGAGACCGAGCATTTGCTGCTCGGCTTGATGCGCGAGGATAAGGCGCTGGCAAACCGTTTCTTGCGCCAGCAAGGATCGATCGAATCGATCCGCAAAGAGATTGAAGCGCGCATCACGATTCGCGAGCGCATCTCGACCTCTGTCGAAGTCCCGCTCAGCGCCGAGTGCAAGCGCATCCTTAATATGTCGGCGGAAGAAGCGGAGCGGCTCGGGCACAAGCACGTGGGCACCGAGCACCTGCTGCTCGGCATCCTGCGTGAAGAAAAGTGCTTTGGAGCGGAGATTTTGATGGAGCGCGGGCTTCGTCTCTCGACCTTGCGAGAGGAATTGGCGCGCACTTCGGGTGAAAAGACGACTGCCGCGCGCCCCAAGGAAACCTCTCTGCTCGCTGAATTCAGCCGCGACCTCACCCAAGCTGCTGGCGAAGGCTCTCTCGATCCGTTGGTGGGCCGAGAGGGTGAAGTCGAGCGCGTGATCCAAATCCTTTGCCGCCGCACAAAAAACAATCCGGTGCTGATCGGCGAACCTGGCGTCGGCAAAACCGCTATCGTCGAAGGCCTGGCGCAGCGGATTTCCGATGGCGACGTCCCGCCGTTCCTCGCCGATAAGCGCATTCTCTCCCTGGATCTTTCCTTAATCGTCGCTGGCACCAAATACCGCGGACAATTCGAAGAGCGGCTCAAGACCATCATGAAGGAACTGATGGAGAGCCAGAACTCGATCGTCTTTATCGACGAATTGCACACGCTGGTGGGCGCAGGTTCGGCCGAAGGCTCGCTCGACGCTGCGAACATCCTGAAGCCGGCTCTTTCGCGAGGCGAAATTCAGTGCATCGGGGCCACGACGCCCGGCGAGTACCGCAAGTCTGTTGAGAAGGATCGTTCGCTCGAGCGCCGCTTCCAGTCCGTAAAGGTTCCCGCACCCAACGAAGAAGAGGCCGTTCAAGTCATTCAAGGCGTGCGCGAACGCTACGAAAAGTTTCACGCCGTCAGCTACACGGATGAAGCGCTGCGCTACTCTGTTTATCTTTCGAACCGCTATATTCCCGATCGGTTCCTTCCAGACAAGGCCATTGACTTGATTGATGAAGCCGGCGCCCGCGTCAAGCTGCGCCAAGCCACCGTTCCCGAGGAAGTCGGCGAAGTCCAAAAGCGCGTAAAGTTCATTACGCACCGCATGGAAACGGCCATCGCCAATCACGAGTTCGAAAAGGCGCGGTTCTATTCCGAGGAAGAGCGCAAAGAAAAAGAAAACCTGCGCACCCTTCGCGAACGCTACAAGCTGGATGACGCATCGACCGGCATCGTTTCCCGCGAAGACATCGAGGAAGTCGTCTCCCGCTGGACCGGCATCGGCGTCACCTCCATCAAGGAAGACGAGCAGCAAAAGCTGCTGCGCATTGAACCGGAGCTGCACAAGCGCGTTATCAGCCAGGACAAAGCCATCACCGCGCTGGCACGCGCCATTCGCCGCAGCCGGGCTGGATTGAAGTCTCCTTTGCGCCCGGTGGGTTGCTTCTTCTTCCTTGGGCCTACCGGCGTTGGCAAGACCGAAGTCGCTCGCCGTCTCGCGGAATTCTTGTTCGGTTCGGAGAAGTCGTTGGTACGCTTCGATATGTCGGAGTTCATGGAAAAACACTCCGTCTCGAAGCTCATCGGCGCGCCTCCGGGGTATGTGGGCTACGAAGAAGGCGGGCAGTTGACGGAGCGTGTCCGCCGGACGCCCTACTCGGTCATCCTTTTGGATGAAATCGAGAAGGCGCATCCGGACGTATTCAACATATTGCTGCAAGTGTTTGAAGACGGGCAATTGACGGATGGTCTCGGCAACACCGTGGATTTCCGTAACACCATCATCATCATGACTTCCAATCTGGGCGCGCGGCACTTGCAGAGGCGTACTTCCATCGGATTCCAGTCGGGCGCCGATGAAGCCAGCCAGAAGTCCATCGAAGAAATGGTGATGAACGAAGTAAAACGGGCGTTCAATCCGGAGTTTCTCAACCGGCTGGACGAAGTCATTATTTTCAACGCGCTTGGCGACGAAGATTTGCTCCGCATCATCGACTTGCTCGTGGGCCAGCTGAACGACACGCTGATCCACCGGCAGGTGCAGATAGTGCTGTCGCCGGAAGCACGCCAGTGGATCCTCGAGAAAACGTGTGCGGACCGCAATTATGGGGCGCGGCCGCTGCGCAGGGCTCTTCAGAAATACGTCGAAGACCCGCTCTCGGAGGCTCTCATCCAGGGGGGCATCCAAAGGCCGGCGACGCTGCAAATTTATGTCGCGGGAGAGGCTTTGGCATTCCGTCCTGTGGTTGAGGCAACCCCGGTTATCCACTAGCGAATCTGACACAACGCACGGGTGATCTCGACCAGGTCGGGGTCAACTATCGACCGGCCCACACCGGGTCCGGCGGGAGAAAAACAAATTGTGTTTCGGGGGCGCGGCCTTGAAGACCTCATCGGCCGCTTATAGGAGAGTCTGTTTGCCGTTTGGAGTTTTGGCGTTTCGGGTCACCTGGATCGCGGCGTTCTTACTGTCTTTCGCGGCCAGCTCACCGGCAACAACGCAAAAAAATCCCCTCGCGGGGCCGTCCGCATCCGCGGACTCGGCATTCGTGTCTCCAGTCTCTTTCTCTGATTCTCAGAAAGCTGATTCCGTTACAGCCGCCGAGCCCGACGCTTGGCAACAAGTCGCACCGCCAGCCGCAAACGGCCAGCCGCAAGCGGTAGTAGAGCGCATCGAATTCCTGGGTAATCGCCGAATTCGCACCGACACTCTCAAAGCCCGCATCTTTAGCCGCGAAGGCGATCCCTACAATGAAGAGACCCTTCGCAGAGATTTCCAGGCGCTCTGGAACACGCAGTTTTTCGAAGACGTAAAACTGCGCGTCGAAGATTCCCCCGACCGCCCAGACGGCAAGATCATCATTTTCGATGTGAAAGAACGTCCGCAGATCCGCCGCATTCGCTATGACGGCATTCACTCGATTTCGGAATCCGATATTCTCGACCGCTTCAAGGAAAGAAAAGTCGGCCTATCCGTCGAAAGCCCGTTTGACCCCACGAAAATCAAGAAGGCCGAAGTCGTGCTCAAGGAATTGCTCGGTGAGCACGGCCGTCAATTCGCCAAGGTGACTCCGCAGTACGAGCGCATCGCCTCGAGCAATGCCGTCATCCTCGTCTTCAAAATTGACGAAGGCCCCAAAGTCAAAGTCGGCACCATCAAATTTACGGGCAACCACGCTTTCAGCGACCGCAAGCTCCTCCGGGCCATGAAACACGACCGGCCCTACGGCATTCCTCTTTATTTCTGGGACATCCCCGTTTTGACCAAGACCTACGACCGCGAAAAGCTCAACGAGGACCTGGAAGTCGGCTGCCGCGGCCTGTACCAGGATAACGGCTACTTCCGCGCCGTTTGCCGGGATCCGATATTGACGAACGTCGACGTTCCCCATCGCGGCGTGGGTTTGCCCGGGCTGCGCGCGCACATCGGAAAGGCCGTCAACATCACTATTCCGATCGAAGAAGGCGAACAGTACCGGATGGGAACGCTGAAGATCGTCAGCTCGGATCCGGATAAGGCCCTTTCGCTCAAGGTGGATCCTCTCAAGTCTATTTTCCCGATGAAAGAGGGCGACATCCTGAACGTGGACAAGCTCCGTAAAGCTCTCAAGAACTACACTGATGCTTACGGCCAATACGGATTCATCGACTTCACCGCCGAACCGGATTTTGATATTGACGACGCCGCCAAAAAAATCAACCTAACGCTCCGCTTTGACGAACAAAAGCAATATTACGTCCGCCGCATCAACTTCACCGGAAACACCACCACGCGCGACAAAGTCATTCGCCGCGAGCTGCTCATCGACGAAGGCCAGCTCTTCAACAAGCGCTATTGGGATATCAGCATTCTGCGTCTCAACCAGCTCAATTATTTCGACAAAATCGAAGCCGACAAGGCCGTCGAACTCCAGAAAAACTCCAAGGACGGCACCGTCGACATTAATCTTAAGCTGAAGGAGAAGGGTAAGCAGTCTATCGGTCTTCAAGGCGGCGTCAGCGGCTTGGCCGGCGGCTTTATCGGTCTCACCTATCAGACCAACAACTTCCTGGGTTTGGGCGAAACGCTCACGCTCTCCGCCCAATTTGGCGAGTATCAGCGCATCTTCCAATTCGGATTCACAGAGCCATACCTATTCGACCGGCCCATCTCGACCGGATTCACGGTCTTCTCGAGCAAGTACAACTTCAACCAAGCCGAGCAGGAGGCCCAGCTTACCGGTCAGCAGGTCAGCGTAAACCCTCAGTACATCCAGAATTACGATCAGAACAGCACCGGCGTTACTCTCAACGCAAGCTACCCAGTCAAGCGTTTCTCTTTCGCCAGGCTCGGCATCAGCTATGGACTCACTCACACCGACATCACCTCCTTCAATGCCGCCTCCACTCTCTTATTCGAGCAGTTGCAATTCCGCGCAATCTCTGGCCCCAGCGCTCTGAACGGCATTATCTCCAGCTCGATTACGCCTTCGATCAGCTACAACACCATCAACAATCCCATCAACGCGACGAAGGGCAAGAGTTTTTTCTATTCTGTTTCGTTTGTCGGCGGTCCTTTGGGCGGCAACGTCAAGACAATCTCGAATGTCTTCGACGTCAAGTATTTCCATCCCGTCCACCATAACCGCAATGCAATCGGCGTGCACTTTACCACCGCCTATATCACCGGTTACGGTGGCGGCGAAGTGCCCCCCTTCAGCCGCTACTATATGGGCGGTGAAAACGATATACGCGGATTTGATATTCGCTCTATCTCTCCGGTGATTTTTATACCCACGGTCACGTCGCAAACGCTCTTCTATCACGATCCCACTGCTGGAGGGGCGCAGAGATCGTTCGGACTTCCGGTTTTGGTGTACACCGCGACTCTGCCCGGCGGCGACAGCCAAACTTCAGGCAACATCGAATATCGCATCCCCATTGCCGGCCCCGTTACGATGTCTCTGTTTGGCGATGTCGGTACCGATGGAATTTTCAAAACCAGTGCTTTGCATCTGGATCCCACTGGCATCGCGAACATCACGTCCACGTTTCCGGACGCTCCTCTCGCGAAGACTCTCGGCATTTATCCCGGAACCAACTTCCGTATCCGGGATTCGGTGGGCATCGAGTTTGGCGTCAATCTCCCCATCATCCAGGCGCCCTTCCGCATCTATTACGCCTATAACCTGAACAGGTTCCATTCGCAAATCGCGGCGCCTGATCCCTTCCTCAATCAGTCTACGCTCGACAACTGGAAGAAGACTCTCGATGGATTAGCTCCGAATCTTTGGGAAAACGAGATTGCGCCGCAACTCAACTTCTTGAACAATCCCGGGCGATTGAATTACTTCGAGCCCAAGACAACTTTTCGCTTTACGGTAGGAAAGACCTTCTAGTCGCCCGGGGCGGCTGAGTTTGAAATTGACATCGTTTGGTAAATTCAGGCTGACGTGGCAGCAGCATCTGCGTCGCGCGTTTATTCGGGGAGGCAAGTGAAATGAAGTTGTGGAAAATTTCGAGCTATGTGGCGCTGGCGGTCATAGCGCCTTGCTTACTTCTTAGCGGATGCGGCAGCAAGTCTGGCGCCATCGTGACCTCCGTGAGCGTCATATCTTCGGTAGGACCTACCCTCATTTTGGGCCAATCAAGCACGATCACCGCTACGGTTACGGGCCCGAGCAATCTCGATGTCACTTGGGAGCCTGGAGAGCCGAAAGGTACTAACTGCACCTATACCACTATCCCAGCCACTCCGGTCGGCAACACAACGCCTACTGCCGCCAAAGTCTGCCCCACGGACGGCTCCTTCGGCACGCTTTCGAACGAGCAGACTACCGGCACCGCCACATTCCTGGCCCCGTCCATTCTTCCCGATCCGACCACATATCCTTCGCTAGCGATCATCATCACTGTGCAATCTGTTGCAGATTTAAGTAAAAACGGCACCGGCACGATCTCGCTGACGATCGACTCCGGTATCGCCGTCTCGCTCAATCCCACCACGGCCGCCGTACCTACACTTGAACAGCAGCCTTTCTTTGCCATTCTGACCAATGACCTTCAAAACAAAGGCGTGACCTGGACCCTCACGCAGACCACTCCCAGTTCGACCACTCCCACCACACCCAACATCTACGCGGGTCTTCCGACTTGCACCGTGAGTGGCAATGCCTCGGGCTGTGGCTCTGTCGATGCCAACGGTGTCTACACCGCTCCTGCCGCCGTCCCCACGAGCACGACCGTTCCCACCACCGTTACCACTACTCCTCAAGATGTCACGATCGTCGCGACTTCCGTCGAAGACCCCACGCGTTTCGCCCTCGGCACCATCACTATCACTGCCGGCGGGCCCATCACCTTCAACGGAATTACTCCTACCATCGCTCCGCAAGGCGCCATCTATTGGGATATTTATCTTAATGCTCCGAACATCTCTTCGGCCTCCATCATCACTCTTACGGACGCGAACAACGGCATCACGACCCTTACCTCGGGGTCCGGCCAGGTCAAAGTGCTCTTCCCCATCCCGACAACCACGGTCACCAATCCATCTTCAAGCGGCGCGCGTATCCGCCTCTTTGCAGGTAATCTGGCAAATACGGGTCCGGTCAAAATCTCGGTCACCGATCCCGCGGAGCCCGTCACGACAGCGGCGGGTGGCACCTTCACTTACAATATTTTGCCCGTCCGCCCAACGGCTTTGTTTTCCTCTCCCGCCGACGTTATCCAGGGAGGCGTCGCTTCCGGGAGCATCGACCTCACAATCGATGGCGGCTATTTTGGGACCAACGGCCAGTTGGCCAACGTATCTTTCCTCGGCAACACTATCCCGGGCACCACGAACGGTGCCGGCCAGCCTCAATCTTATGCCCGCAGGCTCGACGTGCAATTCCCCAGCAGCGCGATCAACAATGGCCTTCCCGGGCTCTACCCTCTATCCGTATCGCGCACCACACCGCCACTCCCCTTTGTGGACAATCCCGCCGTCACCGATTTGGCTGTTTTCCCCAGCTACTTGTCGAATCCTCCTACTCTCGTTAGCTCTATCCCAGCCGGCACGAATCCTAGCGCCATTGATATCGACCCGACTCTCGGCGTGGTCGTTGTTGCGGAAACGGGTTCGAACGCCGTTCAATTCTTCAGCATCGGAACCGGTACTCTGACTCCCCTCGGCGGTCCGGTCGCCGTAGGCAAGGTGCCCACAGGCCTCTCCGTCAATCGCACGAACCATACGGTCGCGGTTGTCAACTATCAGGATCAAAGCGTGACCGTTCTGCCGATTCCCGGAGCACCCGTGCAAGCTCCCGGCACTCCTTTCACCATCGATATTTCCGGAGCTCTGCAGGGTCAGGCCTCGCCGGCCCCATTGCCCTATGCGATCGGTGTCGATCCAGACACGAATATGGGAGTCGTCGCCTATTCCTCCACTTCCGCTTCTTCTGCGGCCAATCTTGGTTTTCTCGTGAATCTGAATACCGGGGCCAACCCTTACGGATGCCCGCTATCCACCGCCACGCCAGCGCCGACGGGAGCCTGTCTGTATGCGCAGGTTACTCTGAACACCGGAGCCTATCCTCAGGTGGCCATGGCCCCACACGGTCACCTGGCTTTCGTAACGCCTGGCGGCTCTGGTGCTCTGCAGGGCGTGGATGTTACCAAATCCTCTTTTTCGACCCCCATCACGTCTCTCACACTGGCAGCAGGAATTGTCACCGTCATTACGGCAAACACCTCGACCACTAACCCGCCGGCCTTTTTGACGCCAGGAAATTCCGGTACGGTCCTGATCACGGGCGTGCCAGGCCCTGGAACCGCGGGGAATAGCACCACCGCCAACTTCAACGGCGTCTTTAGCGTCGCGGCAGTGAGCGACACGAGTTTCACATATATCTTGAACTCCACCGCCAACGGCACCGTCACCGTCCCCACGGGAACCACCGCTCAAGTGTTTTTTAGCAATCCGAATTTGATCTTTGGCGGGTTATCCCAGACCACGCAGGGCATTGCCATCAATCCCGTCACCAACACCGCGGCGCTTGCCGACGCCAACGCCACCGGTACGAATGGTCCTCAAATCGATTTGATCAACAATCTCGATCAGACCATTAGCTCGATCTCTTTCTTTGCAACTTGCACGTTTTACACGACCACGCTCCCCTGCGCCAATAGTGCCGAGTTGCTCGGTACGGCGGACATCGCGTGGCAGCCGTATTCAAACGCCATCGTTTCCTATAACCCCGGGCTGAACCAGGTTTCCGTTTCCGATCCCGTCAGCCAGAGGCGCTATGCCTTCGCGTGCAACACGAATGCGATGCCTACCCCCTGCGTCGTCAACCCGCAAAATCCCACTGACCAGCAGACGTTTAATACCCAGACCACACTGGCCGGAACTGGCACAGCCACGCTGACGGTCGCGAATGGCACAACCAACTCCATAACGCTGTTCGGCGGTCTCGCCGTTGATCCCGTCACTAACCAGGCCTTCGTCGTTATGTCCGGTAGCGGCCAGATCGACGTCATCAATCTCGGGCCCTGCAATTCTGCGATTACTTGCCCCAATATACTCAACTCCCTCAAGCCGACACAAATAACGGAAATCCTCGTCCCCAACCCCAATCCCGCGCTGGGCGTTATTGGCGGCATTCCTAATGCTACCGTGCCTCAGGGAACGCTTACCTCGGCCACCGATTTGACCGGCGTTCAAATCTTCGGCTCCGGTTTTGATGCCGCGACGCAGGTTCGCTTGGACGGCACGGCCATCCCCCCGAGCGACGTTCAATTTGTCAGCAACAGGGAGATCATAGCTACCATTCCTGCCTCTTCTTTATCCTTCCCGCATCGCTACGCGCTGGACGCGGTTAACGGAAGCGGCATTCAATCCAACGCCACCGACTTTTTCGTCGTTCAAGCCGTAGACCTGTCCCAGGTCTGCACCGCCGCCGGCGGAGCGGCCACCAACACGCAGCCAAGTTCCGTGGCCATCGCCGATCAGCTTGTGAACGGGCCCTTCTCTCCCATCGCCGTCGTTACCAACAGCGGCTGCAACAATATCTCGGTGGTCGACATTAATCCGACCGCGACGGTCAACGGCGTCACACAGCAAAATCCCAACTTCGGCGCGATTCTCAATTCCATCGCTGTCGGCCTTACACCGCAAGGAGTCGCCATCAGCCAGCCTTTCGGTCTTGCCGTGGTCGCCAACAGCGGCGATGGCACTGCTTCGGTCGTCAATCTGCTTACCAATTCGCTCGCTGTTCCAGATGTAGCCACGGGGACCACCCCGACTGGAGTGGCCATCAACGATGCGACCGGCGCTGCCATCGTCACTAATGCCGGATCCAACACGGTTACGGAGCTCAACCTGGGACTGCTTTTTGGCAGCTCTGCAGTGACAACTCTAGCGGGCACTCCTATCAGCATCGGCGGCTTCCAGCAGCCGACCGCGGTAGCCATCGATCCTGACCGGGGCACCAACAATCAGGGTCTTGCTGTGGTTACGGAATTGGAGTTCGAAAGCGGGGCCGCACCTCAAGGCGCGTTGGGCGCCGTGGATATTGGGCTCGCTACACCCACTCTGAGCACCACCGCGGCGACTGGCAGCGTGACTGCGCCAACGACTGGAATTGTGTTTGACCCTACGGTAATCACCGGAACGGCTAACAACGGAGTGTTCTATGCAAGCTCCAGCGGCGGAAACGTAATATCGTCCTTCAATCCGGATTCCGGAGCCGCCGTCACCGTCAATGTCGGCATCAACCCGACCGCTCTGGCGATCAATCCTGAGACCGGCGCGATCCTCACCACAAACCTCGCAGGCAAAACGACGTCTCTCGTGGATACCACCTCGAGTCCTCTGAAAACGGTTAAGACCATCGGTCTTCCGGGCTCGGCGCAATTTGGCGTAGCCATCGACCAGTTTACAAATCTTGCCGTCATCGTGGATCAGGCCAACAACCGGCTGCTTATCTTCCCGATGCCGAATTAGGATGTTCGGCGGCGGAGGTTGAATAGGGCGTGGGCATGAGCGACGGAAGCTTTCCGATTGCAGCGAAGCGAGCGGCTCGGCTATACTTCGGGGTTTGTGTGGTGCCCGCGGATGTCGTTGGCAGGCGGAAACAGTTTCAAGCCAATCCAAGATTGGTCCCGGTTGATCCCGATTTCATCGGGATCGACCAAAAAATAAGGAGAATAAAGTGAATTCGAGAATTGTTCTGAGATCCGCTGCTCTGTCCGCAGCATGCCTTATCGGCACGGCAGTAACATGGGCACAGACTGCCCCGACGGCTGGCGCTGCCGCACCAGTCAAGTCCATCGGCATCATCAATCTGCGCGGTGCCATCGGAAGCACTGCCGAGGGCAAACAGGCGTCCGCGGAATTGCAATCGCAGTTCGCTCCGCGTTCGGCCGAAATCGACGCCCTGACTAAGCAGATCAATGATCTGCAGCAGAAGCTCCAAGTAGGCCAGGGCAAGCTGAGCCAGGACGAAGAAGCCCGGATGACGGCTGAAGGGCAACGGCTTACCCAGAGACTCGATCGCAAGCGCACCGATTTTCAGGAAGACGCGAGCGCCGCTCAACAAGATGTTCTCGAGCGCATCGGACGCAAAATGGTGGACGTTTTGGACCGCTACGCCCGTGAGAACGGCTTCAGCGTGATTCTGGACACCTCTGGCCAGAATTCGCCGCTCCTCTATGCTTCCGAGCAGGTCAACGTCACACAGGATATCATTCGCCTTTATGATCAAGCCTATCCCGTCAAGACGGGCGCGGGCGCTCCGGGTGCGACGACTCCCAAGCCGGCTACACCTAAACCAGCCACTCCTCCGCCAACGAAGCCGCCCCAGCAATAATTCGCTGGAAGTTCTGACACTTCGTTTCTTCAAAACGCCCCCGGCAGATTCGGGGGCGTTTTCATGTCCGGAGAAGTGCAGCCCGTTGCGGCAGATTCGCAAGTTGCGTGGATGAAAACCTCGAAGACTTCGGAGTTTCGAGTTATTGGTTTTCTTGTCCGGGAGCTTGCTTTGGTTTCGCCAGGGCATTACCTGTTTCCACCGAAAATAACATGTAGTTTCTAAGCGTGTGCGTGTGGTGGTACCGTTTCCCTCGCAATTCCATGAACATCTCCGCGTCCCACGGTAGCCATAGCGTTGTTCCGCTGTGCTCAAAATTTACGGGGCCGTAGTCGATGAGCAGATGATCCCGTGTAAGCTCCAGATCTTTCACCGGCTCGCGAAGATCCGTTTCTATGTGCAGCACGTCGTAGCTGCTCGCGGCAATCCACACGCGTCCCTTCAAAGGTATCGGGTATGTGCCGCGGCTATTCTCCCAGAGCCGAATGCGCGACGGCGCCCCTTTTTTCTGCTCAAACCGCAGTCGCCAGACGGCTTTGCCCCGCCAGCTTCCGAGCCCCTCGCACTTATAGATAAGGTCCCCCTCGTAATGGGGATCGAAAACGCTCAAAGCAAGAGCGGCCAAGCCCTCGGTCGCCAGCGAAGTCGGGAAAGATCCAAGGCTTTCCCCGCCATCGCGCTTCTCTAGGAGAAACGACATGCCTGGCCTCGGATGTTCCACGAAAATAAGATAGGTGAAGTCCTTCTCGCGCACTGTTCGAGGAATACCATTGGCATCCACTTCCTGGTGTTCGATGTGCTCGGTCGCCAAAAATTTCTCGAAGTTTCCGAGTTGGTGCATCATTTTAGTTTGCGTCCTCCGAACCAAATCGCGTTCTGAGCACGCCACATCCTGGACGGCTGGATATTCCTTGCTGTCGATGTCGGGAGGCGCCCACGGATGCGCCGCTCCCGGCGAAGGGTTTGCGAAGGGCGGCGTGGCTGGTTGCGGCGACGGCAGCGGATCAGAGACTCTCGTGACTGCTGCCTTGTCCAATGCGGCAAGGCGATTTTTTGCTTCTGGCACGGCAGGATCGTTCGGAAAACTGCGGACTATCGTTTCGAACGCTTTCTTTGCTTCCTCTCGTTTTTCCTCCTGGACCAGAATTTCGCCCAGCAGCATCCACGCCGGCGCAGCATGATCCTTTCCGAGTTCTGCGGCTCGCGCCGCGTGAGGAAGCGCTTTTTCGTAGTTCTTCTGACGAACGTACGCGTTGGCAAGCAACCAGTGCGTCCTCCAGTCCGCGCCATTTGCTTGATAAGCCTTCTCTAGGGTCTCGGCTGCTTCTCGGGCATTCCCACTTCGAAGCTCAAGTTCCCCGAGCGATATCAGCGAGCGTTCATGAGAAGGATAGATGGCGAGAGCCGCCTGAAATTTTGAGCGCGCCGCATCGAAATGCTCCTCGGTGTATTCCACTAGGCCAAGCAAATATTGGATGTCTGGATTGCCGGGTGCCATCTTTGCGGCCTTTTCGAAATGCAAGCG
The DNA here is from genome assembly GCA_035571045.1 of Verrucomicrobiia bacterium. Classification (GTDB taxonomy): domain Bacteria; phylum Acidobacteriota; class Terriglobia; order Acidiferrales; family UBA7541; genus Acidiferrum. The sequence goes on along the minus strand of DATMKS010000085.1, from coordinate 18,740 downwards.
AGCCGCTTCATATTGATGGCGCCGCATCTTGTCCAGGCCCTTGTCAACTTCTGCCTGCAACCGGGGTGTCATGAGGGTGCCGCTTGGCGCGGCGCTTCCGGAAGCACCCTCGTTTTCCCGGTGCAAGTAGACATAGACGATACTGCTTGAGCCGCCTCCAAAAACGGAAGCGCGCTCGGTCGCGGTCTTATAGCCGACCGCCGATACCTCGATGTCGTATTCGCCAGGCAGAATCTGCGGAAACGTAGCGGTGGAGTTGCCTTGTGTCGAACCAGTCAGATGAAGGCCGCCCGGGGAAGAGAGCGTGACGGTCGCGTAGCCGTCCAGCGGCATGCCGTTCGGTTCGCGCACGCTGACATTCACGTCGACGGGCCCTTCTGAGAGGCTGGAAGGATCGCTCGGCCGCTGCCCGGAACTTTGCCACAGGACTCCGCCAAATGGCGGTTCGAGACGAGTGGCTGCCGGGAATAAGAACAAAACGCAGAAGGGCAAGATGCTGGGGAAAAAGCTTGCGAGCCGAATGCGCCGAGGTACCATACAAGCTTTGCTTGACCACCGAAGTCTGTTGGAACAGTAACCAAGAGTGTCGCGGGCGGTCAAGCAAATCATCATTTGGAAATGCAGCGCGCAGGCCTCTCGTCAAAGCAAGAGGAACCATGCTCCGGAACCCGAGAGAAACGGTCGTCATATTCGCTTGGAATTCGATATAGTAGGCGAAACAGAGCAGGGAGGACTTTATGCCACAAGCGAAATCACGAATGGAACGGATGCCGCGCCCGGCGGTTTTTGCAACGCCCGCTGAAGAACGGCGCCACCGGAAAGAAAAGCTCGCTGGAGCCTTCCGCATATTTTCTCGCTGCGGATTCGACGAGGGCGTTGCGGGACACATCACGGCGCGCGATCCGGAGAGGCTAGACCATTTCTGGGTGAATCCATTTGGAATGCATTTCAGCCAGATTCGGGTATCGGATCTTTTGCTGGTCAACGATCACGGCGAAGTTGTGGAAGGCGAGCGCGAGGTGAATGCCGCGGCGTTTGCCATCCACTCGCGAATTCATAGAGCGCGGCCCGAGGTGATTGCGGCTGCCCACGCCCACTCGCTGAACGGAAAGGCGTGGTCTTCGCTGGGCCGGTTGCTCGATCCGCTGACGCAGGATGCCTGTGCGTTCTACGAAGATCACGTCGTCTACGATGATTACAGCGGCGTTGTTTACGACACGGATGAAGGCGACCGTATCGCTAAAACTCTCGGAGACAAGAAAGCTGGCATCCTGTGCAATCACGGACTGCTGACGGTCGGGCAAACCGTGGACGAAGCCGCGTGGTGGTTCATCACCATGGACCGCTCCTGCCAGGCGCAATTGCTGGCGGAAGCCGCCGGCGAGCCGCGCAAAATTCCTCACGAAACGGCGAAGCTGACCCACACGCAAGTGGGCATGCCGTTGGTTGGCTGGTTCCAGTTCCAGCCTCTGTGGGATCGCATCACCCGCGAACAGCCCGATCTCTTTGACTGAGATCGAACTCGGACGCAACGAAGCAGGGAAGTAATGAGGTAGCGAAAAATCCGAATTGGGGGGCGGCGGTTGTCTCAGGGCTGAACCGGCTGCAAGGTAACGGGCGGTTGCCCCGGGGGCGGCGCGGGTTTTTTGGACGTTTGATTTTTCTTGCTTCTGTCTGCCGCACCTTTTCCAGATTGCGGCGAGACTTTTTCTGCGGACTTAAAAGGCGATTGCTGGCCGGAGCCCGTTCTTCTTAGAAGAAATGATTTGTCGCCGTCTTCGAGGACGAGCTTTACTTCGTCTTTGCTGAGCCATTGTAGGACAACGGGCGTGACATGCTGATCAGCGAACTGGAAATGCAAAGTCCAGGAAGATAGATCGCGCGTGTCGATGGCGTAGGTTCCCCTGGATTCCAAACGATCGAAGACGCCTTTCTGAAATTCTTTTTCGCTAAAAAAAATTCTTTGCGGGTAGAGATCGAGCGGCGATGGATCGGATTGTTCGCCCTCCTCGAGAATTGCCCAGGAACCGCGCAGCCCGGTGGGCGGAATTTCGGAAGCGATTTCCGTGGCTAGATTCCGGTCAAGCTCGTCTTTTCGCGCCTGGTAGGCGGTTCGGCGCGCGGCATCGGCGGAATCGCTGAAGATCGAGAGTCGCAGCGGCGCTGTAAGAGTTAGGCAATGGACGCCGCCTTGCGACTTCGCTGCGTCCGTGGCTTCGATGGGCACGATTTCGGATTTGGGACCGAACGCGGCGGCAATCTGATTCAGGGCCGCGGATTGAATGTCCGTCTCGTAGTCCTTATAGGATGGAACAAGAATCTGCCTGCGCTCGTCGGCGCCCATTCGCACCAGCACATTTAACACCGCTGGATAGTAGGTATGGCCATTCGCGGGAATTTTTGGAAATGGGGATGGGACTGGGACGACTTCGTAGCCGAGGCGGGTGAGGCGTTCGGCGTTCAATTGCATGGCGAGTTGCGCGTTGAGCGCCAGGTCGCGCTCCTGATTGCTCAGTTTGCTCCAATACTCTGCCGCGAAGGGTTTGGAAAGGTCGTAGGAAGCGAGCAGGATGCGCTTTCCGCCGGCCGGAAGCGCGAACATATCAATGTGCTCGATGACCGGGCCCGGCAGAGGCTCGAGGTACGTGACGCTTTTGCAGCCGCCGACCTTTTCGAGCTCCTGGTCGAGATTGAGGTTTTGATCCTTGTTGCGAGAGAGAAGCACGCGCGTCGTGAGGCAGCGGCCGTCCTCCAGCTTGAAAAGATTTCCCCCGTCGACGGCCACAGCCGAACTTTTGTAATTAAAATCGGGAGCGGCCAGGACGGCGTCGGCGATCTCGAAAGAGGAGTCTTCGTCGTTCGAGCGCTGCACCGAGGCTTCGGTCAGAATCTGCGTATATTCGCGGAGGAGATTCAGCTTGGCGTCGATGGCGGAAAGCACGGCTTTGCGGGCTTCTGGCGTGGAATCCTGAGTGAAGTCATCGGACTGTTCCTCTTGTTGGCGGGTTTCGAGCAACTTCAGCCGCGCGGTTTCCAATTCCTGGAATTTTTCCCGCTTGGCTTCTTCCTTTCGCACGTCGAAATAGCGCCAGTGGACTACGTAGGCTGAATCGCCGTCGGCCTCGATTTGCGGACCGAAATCACGGATCCAAAGGCCGTCGTGGGGCGCGATTTTCAGGCGGACACGATCGGTGCGGAGCAGGTCGCAGATCTGAAGTTCCTTGCACCTTTGCTCGATCGCGGTCTCGGTGGTGTCGTCGGGAGCCAGCAGAAGGACAGGGCCGAATTTGGCTGTTGCACGGACGATATTCATCTGAATCTCGAGAAGATTTTTCTCTTTCTCGAGCTCGGCGGCATTGCCGAGCAGGCTCTGGCTGACGCGCTGGCTGTGCTCGGCGCGGGCGTCGAGAGCTTGAAGCGACAACATCACGACGTCGGTTGCGGGGGATGGCGAGGGGAGCGGCGCGCTTTGCGCTCTGGAACAGGGGGGGAGAAGAAGGAAGAGCAGCAGGAGGGCGAGACGGGACGACTGCTTCGGATTGCTATCCTTGCTCATGCCGCTTTTAGGCTCCTCAGAACAGACAGATCCTACAACCGGAAGTTCAAAAGGCGATGGTACGACAGATGGCTGGGAGTCTGCGCGCACTATTTTTTGATGTGGAGGCCAAGCCCGGCGTATCCAGCGAACCGTGAAGTAAACCATAGAGGGGACTCGGGTTGCGGGCGTTGCTGTGCGCAACTTAAGGGTGGCGAGCGGCTGGGGACGAATTGCAAAACTTTGGGGCTGGAGATGGGGCCCCTCCCCTTGATTTTTTGTACGGGATTTCGTTTTGGGATGCGTTGACTGTGCAGGCAGCGGGGAGCAGCGGGGCGGAAGCGATTTATTCGGAAGATTTGGCGGATGGGCAGAGTTATGGTGAGGTGCGGGTGATTAATCCGTTGAAGTGAGGGAGGGAACTAGGGGCCTGGGCGGCCGAACTGAGGGCTTAGGGAGGGGCTGGAGGGGCTAGAGGAGTCTTTCGGAAACGGCGCGAGTCCGGGCGTATCTTGCTTTTACCTTGCTGGCGGAATATACTCTATTTTCGCTCTGAAGCAGGTCGCACGGATGGGTGGGCGCAAGCCCACTTTTTTGTTGGGCCGGTGGAGGGTAGTGGACACCGGCATTGCTTGGGGAGTCTTCGGTTGGATTTGGAAAAAATTCGGGAAGCCGCCGAGCGCGTGGCGCGGTCGGAAGGGCTGGAAATCTTTGATGTTGAGTGGAAAGTGGGGAAGCAGCGCTTCCTGCGGGTGAGCATCGACCGTGTGCCGAAGGCCGGGGCGGCGATGACTGACGCGGCAGGGACGGTTTTGGCGGGCGCGGAGGCACGCGAGGGCGGGGAGTTGGGAGTTAGCCACGCGGATTGCCAGCGGGTGAGCCAGCACCTGAGCGTGATTTTGGATGTGGAGGAGTTGATTCCAGGCCCGGGGTACATCCTGGAAGTGAGCTCGCCCGGGATGGACAGGGCTTTGCGAAAGCCCGCGGAGTACGAGAGGTTTCGCGGGCGGATGGCGAAGATTTCGACGACCGAGCCGGTCGAGGATGAGAAGTATTTTGAGGGTCGGTTGGCTGGATTTGCGGATGGAAAGGTGCGGTTGGAGTTGAAGGGGAAGGTGGCGCGGACGGTGGAGCTGCCTTTGGAGAAGATACGGAAGGCGAATTTGATGGTGGAGTTCTAAGAACAGAGATTTAAGGTCGAAACAGATTCTAGGGTCTTTAGGAACGGGAAGACGATCGGGAACTTGACATGGCGAACCTGCTCTATCAGCAAATTGAGATGTTGAGCCGCGAGAAGCACATCGAGACGACCATCGTGGTGTCGGCGATTGAAGACGCGATGGTGGTGGCGGCGCGGAAGCATTACAAGACGGAAGAAGACCTGCGCGCGAAGTTCAATCCGGAGACGGGGCAGGTGGACGTGTATTCGGTGCATACGGTCGTCGAGGAAGTGGCCGACCCGAAGAAAGAGATCAGCCTGGCGGAAGCGAAGAAAAAGAATCCGTCGGCGGAAATTGGTACGGAAATTATTGCCGCGAAGTCCACGGATGCGTTTGGGCGGATTACGGCGCAGACGTTCAAGCAGGTCATTCTGCAGAAGGTGCGCGAAGCCGAACGCGACACGATTTATAACGAGTACCACACACGCGTGGGCGAACTGGTGACCGTGATTGTGAAGCGTGCTGAGGGGCCGGATTTGATTGTGGACATGGGGCGGACGGAAGCGCGGTTGCCGAAGCGCGAGCAGTCGAAGCTCGAGACCTACAACATCGGCGAACGGCTGCGCGTAGTGATCAAGATGGTGGACCGGGCGGCGAAAGGGCCGCAGGTGATTGTGTCGCGCGCGGATGCGAGTTTGGTGCAGCGGTTGTTTGAAATGGAAGTGCCGGAGATTTACGACGGGACGGTGCAGATTCGTCATGCGGCGCGCGAAGCGGGAGAGCGGACGAAAGTTGCCGTGGCGAGCCGGGATAAGGATGTGGATCCGGTGGGCGCTTGCGTGGGCATGAAGGGGATGCGCGTGCAGTCGATTATTCGCGAACTGCGCGGCGAAAAGATTGACATTATTCCGTATAGTGAAGAGACGGTGGCGTTTGCGCAGAAGGCGCTGAGCCCGGCAAAAGTGACGCGCGTGCAGATTACGGACCCGGAAAACAAGAAGCTCGAAGTGATTGTCGAGGATTCGCAGCTTTCGCTGGCGATTGGGAAAAAGGGGCAGAACGTCCGGCTCGCAAGCAAGTTGATCGGCTGGGACATTGATATCAAGAGCGAAGAAGAGAAGCGGCAGGAGATTGAAGAGCAGATGACGGCTCTGACGGCGCCGACTACGCCGTTGACGGCGCTGGCGGGTGTAGGCGCGAAGACGATTGAGAAGATTGAGGCGGCGGGGATTACAAACGTTGAGAAGCTCGCGGGGATGACCCCGGAACAGTTGATGGAGATTCCGGGCATCGGCGAAAAGATGGTGGACAAGATTTATCAGGCCGTGAACCGGTTTTATGAAGGCGGAGCGGAAGGTGCGGCGGCTGCGCCGGCTGGTGAAGCGACAGACGAGGCGGCGGTGGAAGGCGAAGCGGTGGCAACAGAAGGTGAAGCTGCCGACGGAAATGCGGAAGCGGGTTCGGAAACCGTCGAGGGCGCGCGAGCGACGGAAGAAACTTCGGACAGCGCTGAGGCTGACGGTGAAGCGGAAACGGCAACAGAGACAGAGCCGCCAGCCGAGCACGCGGAAGACGCGCCTAAAACAGAGGAAGAGCCAAAGCCTTAGGTAGTAAGTGGCCTCGATCTAATGGAGGCCGACTGATTTTTGACCGTGGAACGGTCTATAGGACGCATGAGCGAAGCAAACCAAGTCCGAATCAACGAACTGGCCCGCGAACTCGAGGTCAAGGCGAAGGCGATTATTGACCTTTTGCCGGGGTATGGCGTCACGGAAAAGAAGACGCACTCGAGCTCGATCCCCGAGGACGTCGCGGAAAAGGTTCGCAAGAATATTTTGGGTCAGGCTGAGGCCGAAGCGGCGGCAGAAGCTGCTGCGAAGGCGGAAGCATCCGCTAAGGAAGCGGCTGCCAAAGCTCTGAGGATGCGGCCGGCGGCGGCTCCTCCCGCGCCCGTTGCCGCGGCGCCTAGCGTGGCCGTGAAATCTGCGGCGCCAACTGTTGCGCCACCAGCTGCGCCTGTTGCGCCTCCGATCGCACCAGCCGCTAGACCTGCAGCGCCTGCGGCTCCAGCAACCGTTGCTCCCGTATCGGCTGCGCCGGTTGCGGCGCCAGTGGCTCCAAAGGCGCCTGTTCCGGTACCTGCTGGGGCACCGGCGGCCGCGCCACCAGCTGCAAAGCCGGCTGCGCCCGCTCCACCAGCGCCGAAAGCTCCTGCGCCGGCTATTCCCATTCGGCCAGCTTCGCCCTCGCCGGCGGGGCGTCCGGCGGCAGGGCCGGCGGCAACGCGGCCTGGGGCTCCCTCTGGCGCTACTCAACCTTCTACGGTGCGCCCGGCGGCTGCGGCCCCTGGCGCTCCTGGAACGCGGCCTGCGGCGCCTGCTCGGCCATTGCCAACGGGTAATCGCGGACCAGTGCCTGGAACTACGCCAGGGAGCGGTCAACGCTCCGGTGGTGGTCCGCGTCCTGGGCAGCCGATGCGCCCGATGCAGCAAGGCGGGCAGGGACGGCAATACACGCCGCGGCCCGGTGGACCGGGCGGGACGGGGAGTTCGCCATCGAACCGACCTTTTGAGCAGCGGCGCGGAGCGACGCCCATGGGCACGCGTCCGGGACCGCGCATGCCGGGACGTCCCGGAATGCTACCGGCGCTGCCGCCGGACAAAGTGCCGCCGAAGGCGGAGCCGGGGAAGCCGCTCTATACGCGCAAACCGGCGCAGAGACAGCGTCCGGTCATGGACAAGCGGGAGCAGGAGGGTGAGCGCAAGCTGCACCCCACGCGCCAGCGTCCGGGAGCAGGCGACCGCCGTTCGGCGGCAGCCGTTATTGCACCGCCCGAGCCGCGTCCGCCGCGCGACGTCACGATTACGGAAGGCATCACGATCCGGGAACTTGCCGAAAAGCTCGATGTCCGTGCGAAGGATCTTTTGAAGACGCTACTCGATCGAGGCGTTTTCGCCAGCATCAACCAGGCGCTGGACGTTCCCACGGCAACCACGCTTGCGGAAACGTTCAGCGGGGTCGTCAGCGTCGTTTCGCTCGAAGAGGAGATGGTGCTGGAAGTTGCAAAGGAAGAGACCAAGGAAAGTTTGAAGCCGCGACCGCCGGTCGTCACGGTCATGGGGCACGTGGACCATGGAAAGACCAGTTTGCTCGATGCGATTCGCGAAGCCGACGTCGCCGGCGGAGAAGCGGGCGGGATTACGCAGCATATCGGTGCGTACAAAGTGATGGTGAACGATCGCAGCGTGGTTTTCGTGGACACGCCGGGCCACGAAGCGTTCACGCGCATGCGCTCGCGCGGCGCGAAGGTGACGGACATCGTGGTGCTCGTGGTGGCCGCCGATGACGGCGTGATGCCGCAGACGAAGGAAGCGATCGATCATGCGAAGGCCGCGAAAGTACCCATCATTGTGGCTATCAACAAGATTGACAAGCCTGAAGCGCAAGTGGAGCGCGTGAAGCGGCAGCTTTCCGACGTGAACCTGGTTCCCTCGGAATGGGGCGGAGATACCGAATTTGTCGAAGTTTCCGCGAAACAGAAAAAGGGCATCGACAAGTTGCTGGAAACCATTTTGCTGGTGGCCGATTTGCGCGAGCTGAGGGCCAATCCGGACGCGCCTGCAAGCGGCACGGTACTCGAGTCTCGTGTGGATAAGGGACGCGGCCCAGTGGCTACCGTCCTCGTGCAAAACGGGACGCTCAACTCGGGCGACTTTTTCATCTGCGGCTCGGTGTTCGGCAAAGTACGCGCGATGTTTGACGATCGCGGACGAGCGATCAAGGACGCGCCGCCGTCGACGCCGGTGGAAGTACTGGGTTTGCAGGGCGTGCCGGATGCTGGCGACCATTTCCAAGTGACCGAAGAAGCCAAGGCTCGCCACATCGTCGAATACAGGCAGGGCAAGCAACGCGACGCGCAAATGGCGCGCTCGAGCGGTGCACGCATCACTCTCGACCAGTTGCACGAGCAGCTCAAGGCCGGCGATGTGAAAGAATTGGGCATCGTGATCAAGGCGGACGTGCAAGGTTCGGTGGAAGTGCTGAGCGAAATGCTACCGAAGCTTTCGACCGATCAGGTGAAGCTGAAGATTATCGGCTCGGGTGTAGGCGCGGTGACGGAAAACGACGTGCTGCTGGCTTCCGCTTCCGGAGCGATCGTTATCGCATTCGGAATTCGGCCGGACCGCAAGGCCATGGAGCTGGCGCAGCAGGAACATGTGGACATTCGCTCGCACACGATCATTTACGAAGTGTCCGACGAAATTAAGAAGGCCATGGAAGGCCTGCTCGAGCCCGTGATTCAGGAAACGCATTTGGGCCGCGCGGAAGTGCGGAACACGTTCCGCGTCAAAGGCTCCGGCACGGTTGCGGGATGCTACGTCGTGGAAGGCGTGCTCAAGCGCGACGCGCAGATTCGCGTGGTGCGCGACGGCGTGGTTATCTATACGTCGAAACTCAGCTCGTTGAAGCGGTTCAAGGATGATGCGAGCGAAGTACGCACGGGATTTGAATGCGGCGCCGGCATTGCGAATTTCAACGACGTGAAAGTCGGCGATATTTTGGAGTGCTTCAGCGTTACAAAGCTGAGCGCCGCGGAAGCGGCGGGCCAGACCGTCGGGGCCGCCGGCCGCAAGTAAGAGATAGTCCCCGGAGCGCTCATGCCGGTCGGCCTGCTTACCCTTGAGCTGCACATCCCAGACGCGCAATCGTTGAAGGACAAGCGGCAAGTGCTGCGCAGCTTGAAGGACAAGTTGCGAAGGCAGTTCAATGTCGCGGTGGCGGAGTTGGACCATCACGACCTTTGGCAGCGATCGGTGGTTGGCATCGTAACGCTTGCGAACGAAGAGAAGTACGTCAACGAAGTGCTGCAGAAAGTCCTGGATGAGGCGGACCGCATTCTGGGCTCGTTTTTGATCAGTCAGGCGATCGAAATTATTTAGGCAGTGCGCGGAAACGTAAATGAGTCCAGCCAATCATCGGCACGAACGCGTGGGCGAAGAGATCGCGCACGAAATAAACGCCATGCTCGCGGGTGAGCTGAAGGATCCGCGGCTCGAAGGCATGGTGGTGGTCAGCGAAGTGCGCGTGCAACCGGACATGAAGCACGCACGCGTGTTCATCAACATGCAGGGATCGGCAAAGGAACAGGGCGACGCGATCAAGGCGCTGGAGCATGCTTCGGGATTTATCCGGCGCGAACTCATCGAACGCCTGCAGCTGCGGCGATTGCCGGAGCTTCATTTTGCGCTGGACCACTCACAGGAATACACCGAGCGCATCGATCAACTTTTGAAAGAGATGAAGAAGGATAAGCCGGCCGCGTCTTAGAGGGCGCTGCATTTTCAAGTGAAAATTTCCCGCTGACAACCCATTGCATGCCACGCCAGCCTCAGCCTGCGCCATTTGACGGCGCGCTCGTGATCGACAAGCCTCGGGGAAAGACTTCCCACGACGTCGTGGATGCGGTGCGTCATCTCGCCGGCTTCCGGCAAATTGGGCACCTTGGGACGCTTGATCCGCTGGCAACGGGTGTGCTGGTGCTGCTGCTCGGGCGAGCCACGAGACTCGTCCAGTTTTATAATGGGCGCAGAAAGCGCTACTCGGCGGGGTTTCGGTTCGGCTTCGCGACCGATACCTACGATTCGGATGGCGAGGCGCAAGGGCCGGACAATCCGCCGGCGCTGGAGGCTGCAGTTCTCGAAAAACTGGCAGCGGAGAGCGTGGGCCGTTTCGAGCAAATGCCTCCTGCCTTCTCCGCAAAAAAAGTGAAAGGCCGCCCGGCGTACGAGCTGGCGCGCAAAAAGCAGCCGGTTGAGCTGAAGGCCGTCGAAGTCGAGCTCTTCGAATACAAGCTGGTAGGAATCGAAGGCAACGTGGCGCGCTTTGTCATCGAGTGCTCTTCGGGCACCTACATCCGTTCGCTAGCGCACGACATGGGGCAGAAACTCGGCTGCGGGGCGCACCTCTCCGAGATTACGCGAACAGCGGTCGGCGAGTTCTCCATCGAGCAGGCCATCAAATTGGAAGAGCTCGCGGAAGCATCACGCGCGGGAAAATTTGCAGATTGCCTGATCAAATTGGAAAATCTGCTTCCGAATTTTCCGCGGGTAAACGTGCTTCCTGTTATCGAGAAACGCGTGCGACACGGCACGAAATTCAACGTGCAAGTCTCGCAAATTCAGCCTGGCCGAATCGAGTTGCCTCCCGGCGCTACTTTGCAGCTCGATGCAGGCGAAATAAGACCGCCGCGCCTGCGCGTCTTCAGCCAGCAAGACAAACTTGTGGCCATCGCGGAAGCGCTGGTCCCGCGCACCTATCAGCCCATCGTGGTTTTCGAACCATTGCCCTGAGGGGAGAAGTTTGCCGAGGAGGTGTGTCTAGCGCACGCTCGCACGCCATCTCGATCAAGGTTGCCGGGGCTGAGCGCGCGCAGCCCCGCCGCCTCCGCTGGGGTCGCGGCCGACATAAATGGAGCGAGACACGCGGTCGCGAAGCCGCAATTTGTGCGGAGTGATCATAATCAGCAGTTCGGTGTCCTGCGCGGTGGTGTTTCTCTGCCCGAAGAGATACCCGGCTCCACCGGGAAGATTGGCAAATCCGGGCAGACCGGTAATCGTGCGGGTCTCTTCGTTATCGAGCAATCCGCTGATGACCGTCGGTACTTCTTCTTTAATGCGCACAGTTTGGGAAAGGGTGCGGTTGGTGATGATCGGGATGCCATTGATGCTGGAGCCGGCGAGCGCGCGAATCTCGAACTCCAACTGCAGCGTCACTTCGTCGTTGGGATGCAGCGAGGGCGTGGCCTTGATCTTCACGCCGAGATCTTCATATTCCGCGCCTGGATAGGGCTGCTGCGCCTCTGCGCCGGATACGTTGGAAAACAAGCTCGCTGGGCTCAGGAGAACGGTGACCTGGCCTGCCGTACCGGACGGATCGTCGGTAATGGCCACATCGGGCAAGGAGGCGCCGCTGAGGCTGGCCGCCAGGATGGCCGTGGGGTTCGTGCCGACCGGAAGCTCGAAGGGTGTCGCGAATAAGCCCTGGCCAAGGCCGAGGTAGACCGACACGCTGTCCGTTTGTGGGTCTGTCACGCCAATGTCTGGAATGCCATCCCCGTTGAAATCGGCGATGGCGACGGCTGTCGGCGCTTGTCCTGTCGCGAGCGGCGAGTTTGCCGCTGCTGTGAACGTACCATCGCCGTTGCCCAGCTCGACGCTAATGGTGTTGTCCGTCTGGTTCACGACCACGAGGTCCGGGTGGGCATCGCCGTTCAGGTCGGCCGTAGCAACAGCGACCGGAGCTTTGCCCACGGGAAAGGGAGAACCACTGGCGAGAGAAAACGTGGCGTTCCCATTTCCAAGAAGAACGGTGACATTGTTGGTCGTTTGATTCACGAGCGCTAAATCCAGATTTCCGTCCGAATTAAAGTCAGCCGAAGTCATCGCAATGGGGCCCGTGGCCGTAGTCGGAAGCGGAAAGGGTGAACCCGTTGCCTGCTTGAAGGTTCCATCGCCGTTGCCGAGAAAGAGCGAAAAAGTGTTGTCCTTGAAATTCGAAACCGCAAAATCTTGATTGCCGTCGTTATTGAAATCGCCCAGGACAATGGAGCTAGGTTCTTGGCCTACAGTGATTGGCGAACCTGTGGCCTCCTTGAAGGTATCGTCGCCATTGCTGAGGAGGACTTCGACGGTGTTGGCGACTGGATCGGTGACCACGAGATCGTGAAAACCGCTGGTCGTGAGCACAGCAGAAGCAATGGAGGGAGCAATGGCGGGTGCGACCGTCCTGGCAGCGCCAAGCGAGATGGGTGAACCCGCCTGGAGAAAAGTTCCCGAGCCCTGATTTTGCAGAATCGTGACCGTGTTATCGATCTCGTTGACGACGGCGAGGTCTTGCAGACCTACGTTTCGAAAGTCGGCTGATGTGAGCGCTACGGGCCCGATCCCCGCGTTATAAGAAGCGCTAGGCAGAAGGCTGCCGGTAACACTGCCTACCGAAGTGGCGGCCGTCGAAGCGCCGAGACTTCCAGAGAGCAGGGAAAGCGTGATGGGGTACCGGTCACCGACAAAGAAGGAGGCAGGTTTGCCGTCCTGCGCCCGCAATAAGACTTGAGTCCCGCTGTGCACGAGCGACAGAACATCGGAAAACTGCGCTGCTACGGCCGGCATTGTCAGGAGAAAAGTGGTCTTGCCGCCTCCGACCAGAACCAGCGGAGGGATGAGGGAGCTGAGGGAAGTTCCTACGCCACCTGACGTTCCCCCGTTTCCGAATATGCTCGCCAGGAGCGTGATCAGCGTGCTCACGTCCTGCGCCGCCTTCAATTGCCCAATTAGACTTGGAGTCAGAGAAATCAGCTCGGCCGAAGAAGGCGGGAGGAGGCCCAAGTCGCGCGCCTTGTTGCGATCGACCTCGAGAATCTCTATTTCAAGCAGCACTTCACCGCGCGTTTTTTCGGTTTGACGAATGAGGGCTGCCGCAAGCGCAAGTCTCTCCGGAGTGTCGCGCATGGTGATGGTGCGGCTCTGTGCATCGAGCTCGACGCGCGTCGATCCAGTCATCTCTTTCAGAATGCGCCCCAATTCGGTCATCTCTTCCGGTGCGACGGAAGCGGGCAGGAGGAACGATTGCTTTGCTTCCGCGGCATATTGGCGCCGCTTTTCCTGGGTGTCCTGAGCCACGAACAAAAGAGTGGATGTCAAGGGGCGGGAGAAGGTGCCGGTCTGGACGCTGAGGATCTTCAGCGCGGTGGTCAGATCGACATCATCTAAGCGCAGGTGGACGGGCTTCGCGGCCAGATCTGGATCGAAGGTCACCTTTATGCCGAAGGTTTGCCCCAATTGCTCATAGACGGCCCTGGAATCGCCGCGCAGGTTGATGTTTTGTTTGCCGGCGCGGGGCTTCAGTTGCGGGATGCCGTCAATTTGCTGATCGGGCACCGCGAGCGGCTCGTCTTTCATCGCCTTCATCTGGATCATGCGTTCTTGGACGATCGTGTTGCCCGGATCAATGAGCAGCGCCTTTGCCAGCTCTTCCGTGGCCACGTCGGCGTGGCCAGCGAGGGCGTCGCGCTCCGCAGCCTCGACGTGTTCGCGAACGAGCTTCGAGCGCATGGACGCGATGTGTTCGATGAGCGTGGTGTCCTGCGGTGCGTAACGCGCGGCCTGTTCGAAGTAGTTCAGCGCTTCATCCAGATGACCGTCGGCGAGCGCTTTGTCGCCCAGTTCGGAGATTTTCTTGGCGTATTTCGGATTGGGGTGCGGAGAGAGTTCGAATTTGTCTTCCTGGGCAGCGGAGGGCGGGGGAGAAGACTGGGCTTGCGCAGGAGATCGAGCTTCGGCGAGAGATGGCGCAGAGCATAGGAGAAGCGCCTGCAGGAGGGAGAGGGCTTGGCGGCTGTAAGTGGCAATCGTCATTGAAATGAGCAGGCCATGTATTTTAGCGTATGTTTAAGGAAGAATGTCGGACCGAACTGGTCCGGTTGACGTAAATTCATACAAAGCGTAGACTTAAATCGTAGTTGCAAATGAATAACAACTGGAGGTCGCTTGCTTCCGGCTTTTCTCATCGCTTTGCGTGAAGGTGTCGAGGCCTCCCTGGTCGTCGGTATCATCCTGGTCTATCTCTCGCGTACGGGCCGCTCGCAACTGGCGCGTTTTGTTTGGTATGGCGTTGCTGCCGCGGCGGCGCTGAGCCTTGCCGTGGCGATTGCTCTGGAGCGCTGGCGCATCAGCGAAGACGGGTTCGAGGGAGTGATGTACCTCGTCGCGGCAGCGTTCGTTGTTACGATGATCTTATGGATGAACCGCGTTGCGCGCCACCTGAAAAAAGAAATCGAGCAGAAGATAGAGAGTTACGTGGGGCGGGCGGGGGCGGCAGCGGGTTGGGGAATTTTCTTTTTCGTTTTTCTGATGGTTTTGCGCGAAGGCGCGGAACTCGCGATCATTTTGCGGGCCGTGGAGCTGTCGAGCGAGGGACTGGAGACGTGGATTGGGACGGCTCTGGGAATTGGCGCTGCTGTGGCCGTGGGAGTGTTCTTTTTTAAGGGTACGCTGCGGGTTCCGCTGCACCGGTTTTTTGCCGCAACGAGCGTCATCCTGATCCTCGTGGCCTTTCAGCTTCTGTTGACCGGTTTGCACGAGTTGAGCGAGGCGCAGTGGCTGCCATCGAGCAAGTCGGAGATGGCCATCATCGGACCGGTGGTTCGGAACGAGCTGTTTTTCTTCGTGCTAATTTTTGGCGCTGCGGCGCTGCTGGTTTTGCGCGAATGGCAATCGGCGTCGCATGCGAAGGCCGCCGAGGTAACTGCCGGTGAAGCGGAAAAACGGCTGCTCGAAGCCCAGAATCGGCGCCAACGGCGCTGGATGATTGCCGCGGCTACGGGTTGCCTATCGGTGATTTTGCTGCTCACGGGAGATTTTGTTTATACGAATGCGAATGCGGCGCCGCCTTCGGCGCGGGCGATCGACGCCGTTGGCAACGAAGTGCGCATTCCTGTGGGCGAAGTGCAAGACGGCAAGATGCATCTGTTCACGATTAGCGCGGGAGGTCAGTCGCTGCGCTTCATGATCATCAAGAAGCCGAGTGGATATGGAACCGCGCTTGACGCATGCCGCATCTGCGGCGCCGAGGGCTACCGCCAGGATGGGCAAAACGTTGTTTGCAGGCACTGCGGCTCGGCGATTTATGTGCCGACGATCGGCGAGGCAGGTGGGTGCAATCCGATTGGCGTGCCCTCGCATGTGGATGGAGCCGATCTAGTGCTGGATGTTTCTTCACTCGTCGAAGCGACTAAGTTGATTCCACAGTAGGGCGGGATGATTCGTGTTCCCGCCTACGCAGCTTTATAAATTATGTTTCTACGCCTGGTAGCCGATTCGTTTACGCGCCGTCCGCGCCGCAAGGTGCTGACCGCCGCTGCTTTGTCGCTGGGCATGGCCGTGGTGACGGCGGCGCTGAGCGTTTCGCTAGACGTAGGTGATCGCCTGGCGGGCGAGTTTCGCAGCCTTGGTGCGAATTTGGTGGTTACGCCCGAGACCGATTCATTGCCGCTCGAAATAGGGGGCGTCGACTATCGGCCGGTTAACGTTGGCGCCTATCTGCCCGAAGCAGACCTGCCGAAAATCAAAACAGTTTTCTGGCACAACAACATCATCGCGTTTGCTCCCGTTCTGGAAGTTTCGGCGGCGCTTCCGAGGGTGACCTACGGGGATGGCCAGCGTTCGGACCCAGAGTTGCAGATTCCGCTGATTGGCACGTGGGCTTCGAATCGCGTTCCATTGCCAGACGGAGGCGTTTTCGTTACCGGGATTGCAAAAACCAACCCATGGTTTCATGTTGCAGGGAAATGGTTCTCAGACGACGGCCACCTCGAACGCGTCGAAATGCCGTCGCTGGGGCACTCCTACCTGCCGGCGCCTCCGGAGTGCGTTGTCGGCGAAAAACTGGCGGCGCGCCGGAATATAAAAGCCGGTGACCAAGTGGTTGTCGGCGTAACGACGGCCGGAAATTCTCAGAATATGCAGCAGTGTGACGTCACAGGAATTTTGTCCTCGGGCGGCCCAGAAGATGACGCCCTGCTCATGCCGCTCGCCAGCGTCCAAAAACTTGCGGACAAACCGGGCCAGTACCGCAAGCTGTATGTGAGTGCTTTGACGAAGCCGGAAGATGAATTTGCGCGGCGCGATCCCAAAACAATGAAACAGGATGAATTTGAGCGATGGTCGTGCAGCCCGTATGTCTCTTCGATTGCGTACTCGATTGGGCAGGTGCTGCCAGGGACGGAGGTGCGGGTGATTCGGCGAGTCGCCGATGGCGAGGGCACGATTCTCAGACGGGTCCGCGCGTTGCTTTGGATGGTGACGCTTCTAGCGTTGTTGGCTGCCGCGCTCGCTGTGGGAGCTTCTTCGGCGGCCTCGGTGATTGAACGCCGAACCGAAATTGGTTTGATGAAGGCTTTGGGAGCAGGCTCGGGCACGGTCGGGTTCCTTCTGGCGGCGGAGCAACTACTGCTCGCGTTCGTCGGCGGCGGCATCGGCTACTCGCTCGGAATCATTCTTGCGCGCCTCGTTGGCCAAAAGATCTTCGGCGCTGCCCCTGCGCCGTCGCTATTGGTGCTAGTTGCCGTTCTAGCGCTCGCCGCTGGAGTCACGCTTCTCGGCAGCGCTATTCCGCTGCGCCGCGCTTCGCGTTACGAGCCGGCTCCCATTCTGCGAGGCGAATGATGAGCGCGCCTGGCACCGGCAATCGAGCCATGTTCTGGCGCATCGTTCGCCGTCTGCTTGGAGCCAATCGTGGCCGCCTGTTTGTGATTTTGCTCGCCCTCGGCGCTGGCGCGGCCGTCACCTCTGCTCTCCTAAATCTCCAAGTGGATGCCGAGAGCCGCATCACCACCGAATTTCGCGCTTTCGGCCCTAATGTTCTTATAACCCCTTTCGACCGAACGCAAGGATCTGCTCGTGAGAGTACGCTGCCAATGGCTCTAACGGACCGCATTCCCCTCGAGGCCCAAGGCGGCCACGTCGCTATCAGCCCATTCCTTTATTTCACTGGTGCCGTCTATTTCTCGAAAGCTCACTCGATGTCTCATGTTCCGGCGGTAATCGTCGGTACCGACCTTTCGCAATTGCGGCAATTCGGCGGGGGTTGGCAATGGAAAAAAACGCTGCCGCAGGAGGGTTCCGGGCACCCGTGCATGTTAGGCACAAAGCTGTACGCGGAGACGATGTCTCGGAAGCGGGACTACGTCGTTCCGGGTCGAAGCCCCAAATCTCCTTACACTCCTGGCACCACGACGGGTTTCGATGCCATCCCATGTACAGAAATAACTGAGTTCTCGAGCGGGGGGCCGGAGGACAGTCAGGTTTTTTTGCCTCTCCACGATGCTCAGGCGCTCTCGCTGATGGGCGGCAGAATCAGCATAGTGCAGCTGAATGTGCCGGGCACACCGAAACAAGTGGATGCGTACGTCCGGGCGTTACAACAGCAGTTACAAGGCGCGCAAGTTCGTCCGATCCGGCAATTCACAGAGGGCGAAGCGAAGATTTACGACCGCATCAGTGGATTGCTGACGGCCACAGTCGTCATAGTGCTGCTGCTGACTGGCCTCTGCGTCATGGCGGCGATGACCAACGTGGCGATGGAGCGCAAGAACGACGTCGGATTGATGAAAGCGATTGGGGGAGCGACGCGGCGGGTGTTGCGGCTTTTTATGATGGAGGCGGCCCTGCTCGGTCTTGCGGGTGGCGTGATTGGTGCGGCGGCGGGGATTTTTCTTTCGATTTGGCTGGGCAAGCAGGTGTTTGGCGTAGCGGCGCAGCCGCGGTTGATTGTGTATCCTGTAGCTGTGGCGCTCACCACCTTTGTTGCGATTCTAAGCGCGTACCCGCTTCGGCGGCTCGCCAGCGTACGCCCCGCTTCCGTTTTTCGAGGTGAAGCGTGAGCGCCCCAATCGAAGTCTTGCCGGAACAAAAGACGGCCGCGCCCGAAGTCGCCATCGAAAACCTCGTCAAGAAATATGGGACACTGCGCGCTATCGATGACCTGAGCTTCAACGTGGGAGCCGCCGAATGGGTGGCGCTCATGGGTCCTTCCGGGTCGGGCAAGACCACGCTCATCAACATTCTTGGCGGACTCGACAAACTGAATTCCGGCCGCGTCGTCGTCGATGGCGTCGACCTATCAAAACTCAGCGAAAACGAGATGGTTCGTTATCGCGCCGAAAAAGTCGGCTTCGTTTTCCAGCAATTCCATCTCGTGCCGTACTTGAACGCGGTTGAAAATGTCATGCTGGCGCAATATTTTCACAGCGTGACGGATGAGAAGCAGGCCGAAGAAGCCTTGCGCCGCGTCGGCATGGGCGAGCGCATGACGCATCTCCCGGCGCAGCTCTCCGGCGGCGAACAGCAGCGCGTGGCGATCGCGCGCGCACTGATCAATCAGCCGAAAATCATCCTGGCCGACGAGCCCACGGGCAACCTCGATGAAGCGAACGAAGAGATCGTGCTGAAAATCTTTCGTGAGTTGCATCACGCAGGACACACGATTTT
>DATMKS010000084.1:0-99104 GCA_035571045.1 Verrucomicrobiia bacterium | reverse complement strand
AGGAAGAGCCTTGGGTAGTCTTTAGCAACGCAGCTTTTGTCGGCCGTCCCGAGACGGGCATGCGCTACCGCGACGCAGCGCGTGACGCAGGAGCGCCCATCCTTGACCACTATACCGGCGTGGGCGAAGTCTTGGCGGTTCACGAACTCGATCGCGTCTTCGGACTCCTCCATCGCCGCATCCGCGTCAAACGTGGGAGCCTCTTTTCGCTCGACGACGCCAAGAACAACAACCTGATTTTCATCGGTTCGCCTGTGGAAAATCTCTCGCTGCTGGAAATTCCCGGCACCCAGGAATTCTTTTTCGAGCAGTTTACCTCCGGCCCTCGTAAAGGGGACCACGCCATTATCAACAGGCACCCACAACCCGACGAAGGCAAGGAATTCTTCGCAACTCCTTCTGGTGTGCCTCTCACCGAGGACTACGCCGTCTTGGGCGTTGTGAAAGGGATGAATCCGGGTCAATCCGTGCTAATCCTCGCGGGAAACACGACGATCGGCACGCAGGCCGCCGTTGAGTACGTTTGCAGGCAGAGCTCTGTCGAAGAGTTGCTTTTGCGGCTTTCCGTTTCACAAAACGGCGAACTCAAACCGTTTGAAGCCGTCATTCGAGTGAAAGTGGCTCGCGGCGTGCCGGTGGAAACTGAATTGGTTGCCATCCGCAAATCCACGACCTAGCACCTCAACGCCTCTAGTATCTGCCTTTTTTCGCGTGCGCCAGGACTTCCGGTCACACTTTCCGGGCACTCATCATCGATGGTGTACCAGAGAACTTACCTGTTGTTTTCCCAAAGGAAGTGTGCCATCCTTCCTGTTGGAAACCAAAATGGCGGTGCTATGAAACAAAAAACGGATGTCCTGCAGGGCACTTTGGCGTTGATGGTTCTCAAGACTCTCGACGTCCTGGGACCGCTGCACGGTTACGGAATCGCGCGTCGCATTGAGCAGATCAGTGGAGATCTGCTCGCCGTGAATCAAGGGACTCTGTATCCCGTGCTATTGAAGCTGGAGCAAGAAGGCGCGATCGAATCCGAGTGGGGTGCCTCAGAGAATAATCGCAGGGCGCGCTTCTATCGCCTGACGAGGGAAGGGCGCAAGCAGCTGCAGGCCGAAACCAAGGATTGGGAGCAAACGGCGGCGATTATCCGCCGGTTCTTCGATGCCAAAGCGGAGGACTTGTCATGAAATCTCTGAAGCGCTTTCTCTCGCGTGTGAGCCACTTTGTGACGAGGCGGCGGGACGACGAACGATTGAAAGAAGAGATTGAGCAACATATCGCTTTGCAAACCGCCGAAAATCTTCGCGGCGGCTTATCACCCGTGGAGGCACGACGCCAAGCCATGCTCAAGTTTGGCGGCGTGGAGGCGATGAAACAAGACTATCGAGCCGAGCGAGGCCTGCTCTTTATCGAGAATCTCCTGGGGGATTTGCGAAACGCCGGGCGAACGATTTCCCGCATGCCAGGGCTTGCGGCCGTGATCATCGTTTCGCTGGCCATCGGCATTGGCGTCAATACAACGATCTTTTCCTGGATTCAGATGATCCTGTTCCAACCTTTGCCCGCCGTGACTGGTGCATCGAACTTTCTGCTGGTCGAGCCTCGCTCGGACACAGCCGGGTATCCAGGCGCTTCCTGGCTGGAATACCGCGACCTGCAAACGCACGTGCCGGCACTGCGGGATATCGTGGCATCTCAGATGGTGCCCTTCAACGTGGGCCAGCCGGGCCAGACCGAGCGGACGCACGGGCAACTCGTTTCCGGCAATTTCTTTTCTGCGCTGGGACTCAAGCCTGCGATCGGACGATTTATTCGGCCGGAAGAGGCGGAGCGGTCGGGAACTGAGCCTGTCATTGTCATTTCGTATGATTACTGGCAAACGCGCTTTCGCGGCGCTCCGGAGGCCGTCGGACAAAAGCTGCGCGTTAACGATCGTGACCTAATCGTCGTCGGCGTAGCGCCTAAGGATTTCCAGGGCACCATGCTCCCCTTGAAGTTCGAACTATGGGTGCCGGCCACCATGACCCCTGCCCTGCTCGGCGGAACACGCGACCTCGAAGATCGCACCAGCCGCGGTTTTTCTTTAATCGGAATGCTAAGGCCCGGTGCTTCGCGCCAGGAAGCGCAGGCCGAGTGCAGCACCGCGATGGCTCGGCTTGCGCGCGACCATCCTGACGCCAGCGCTGGTTTTGGTGGAGAGATTCTTGCCTTCTGGGAGGCGCCGCGCGGCCCGCAGCGCTTGCTGATCAGCGGGCTAGCCATCTTGCAAGGCGTTATGCTGCTCCTGCTTTTGGCGGTCTGCGGGAACACCGCAAATCTCATGCTGGCTCGTGGAAGCACCCGCCAGCGCGAGATGGCCGTGCGCGTGGCCCTGGGCGCGGGACGCTGGCGTATTGTCAGCTTGGTGCTCGCGGAAAATATGCTGCTCGCTCTCCTGGGCGCAGGCCTCGGAGCAGCCTTCGCCGTTTGGGGCACCAAGGCATTGCGCATCGCGCCTATGATTGGCGCATTTCCGATCCTCTTTCCGACCAAAGTGGATCAATTCACCCTCGCCTTCGCGATGTTGCTCGGTGCGGCGTGCGGTTTGATTTTCAGCGCGGCGCCGGCGGTCCATCTGGCACGACTGGACGTACAGGACGGGCTTCGCTCAAGTTCCAACACTTTATCCCGCAGCCGCGCGCGTAAAGTTCTGATGGGCGTGGAAGTCGGACTTGCCATGGTCGTCCTGATCGCCGCGGCGCTCTTCTTGCAGAGTTTTCGCTCGGCACGCCAAACGGATCCGCGATTCCAGCCTGAGGGAGTTTTGCTAGCCGCCTACGACTTAAGCGGACGCAATCCGGACGACGCCTCCGAGCGCGAATTTGCTGCGCGCCTTCTGGAACGCCTGCGCTCCTTGCCGGACGTTGAAGCCGCCGCCATTGCCACGAATGTTCCGGTGGACTTGCATGGAATTCCGCGGCGGCCTTTCACCGTGCAAGGCCGCGTGCGCACGGAGCCCGGGCAGGATCGAGCCATTTCCAACACCGTCACGCCGGGATACTTCAAGGTGATGGCCATCCCGCTTCTTGAGGGAAACGACTTTGCCGACATGAGAGATAAGGCGGCGCCGGCACAAGCCATCGTCAATGAGGAGTTTGTCCGCCGTTACCTCAATGACGCGGATGCCATCGGCCGCCGCCTGCAGACGCGCACGCAAAGCTTCGCGATCATCGGCGTGGCGCGCAATTCGGCCTACGACGCGCTCGGCGAGCCCCCGCAGCCGGCAGCCTATTTCTCGTACCGGGATCGTCCAGCGTACCAAGGCGAGATTCACCTGCGCACGCGGAGCGGCAATGAAACCGCACTCACCTCCGAAGCGCGTGCCGTTTTGCGCGATCTTGATCCGATGCTCCCTCTCTACGATGTGCGTACCTTCTCCCAGCACATCGAACGAAACCTTTATCTTCGCCGCATTCCCGCGCGGATGTTCGCGGTGCTCGGCCCGCTCCTGCTCGGCCTCGCGGCCATCGGAATCTACGCTGTGGTTTCTTACGCCGTGGCCAGGCGAACGAGAGAGATTGGCGTGCGGCTGGCGTTTGGCGCAACCAGCGGCCGCGTCGTCCTGCAAATTATTCGCGAGAACTTGGGGGCAATCACCTTGGGCACTGCGATTGGATGGGTACTCGCGCTCGCGATTTCCTTTCGCGTGATGACGAAGGGCCCGATCAACCTCTCGGTTTTCCTCGGTGTGCCCGCGATTCTCTTGAGCGTCGCGACGCTGGCCTGCTGGATTCCGGCACGGAGAGCTAGCCGAATTGATCCGATGGCAGCGCTCAGGCACGAGTAAAAGCAGGGACGTCGTGGCCTACTCTTTGAGGGCGGGTGGTCAACCCCGTCGTTTATCAGTCGACTCCGCGCGAGTAGTGAATTGGGATTATTGAAAGACGGCCCTCTTCTATAACTGATCCAAGCCTGTTAACGGGAGCCTCTCTTTGCTCGCGACATCCCTCAGCCTCGCGGTGTCGCGCCCACACCCCTTTCGCCGATTCAATCCTCTACAATATTTCCGCCCCCCATTCGTCTACAACAGTGGATGGGCAAGCCGTTGAGCGTCATCTCGATGACCGAGCAAGACCGTCAAATCTCCGAAGTCATCGCGGAACAGCGCGGGCGGCTCCGCAACTTCATCCGCAGGCGTGTGCCCGATCCCTCCGACGCCGAGGACATCGTGCAGGAAGTCTTCTACGAACTGGTGGAAGCCAATCGCCTGCTGATGCCCATCGAGCACGTGACCGGCTGGCTTTTTCGCGTCGCACGCAATCGCATCACGGACCTTTTCCGCAAGAAGAAGCCGGAGACCTTTAGCGACGCGGCGGTCGAAGACGAAACCGGCGAGCTGCTGCGGGTCGAAGATCTTCTGCCCTCGCCAGATGCCGGGCCGGAAGCCGTCTATTTCCGCAGTGTGCTTCTGGATGAGCTGGAACTGGCGCTCGACGAGCTGCCCGAGGAGCAGCGCGAAGTATTCGTCGCCCACGAAATCGAGGGCCGCAGTTTCAAGGAGTTGTCGGCGAAGAGCGGCGTCAGCGTCAACACACTGCTCTCGCGCAAGCGCTATGCGGTGCTTCACCTGCGCGAACGATTGCAAAGCATCCACGATGAATTCGCGAGGAAATGATACGAAGAAATGATACGAAGGCTTGAGGAGCGCAACATGAGCAAAAAGAAATGGATTTATCTTGGACCATTAGCAGTGCTCGCCATGGTGCTTTTCGCCTGGCTTGGCGGCGAACTGGTTATGCATCTCTGGAACTGGCTGCTGCCTTCGCTGTTCGGATGGCGCCAAATTACCTTCTGGCAAGGCTTCGGACTGCTGGCGCTTTGCCGGATTCTGTTCGGAGGCTGGGGTGGTCATCGTGGCCCTCGCTCCAATATGCGGCGGCGAATGGCCGAGCGCATGGACGAGCGTTGGGAGAAGATGACGCCCGAGGAGCGCGAGAAGTTTCGCCAGAGTTGGCGCGGACGTTGCGGCGGCTTCGCAGCGCCAACCAGCGAAACCAAGCAGCAATGAAGCAACCGCCGCAGCGCCCCAAGCAAGATGGCTATTCTGCCCTGATTGATCGCTTCTCGTGGCTTAGGAGGGGGATTCATGAAGGCCATTGTTTATCACCGCTACGGGTCACCCGATGTCCTCTCGTATGAGGAAATGGCGAAGCCGGCCCCCGCTGAGAATGAAGTTTTGATAAGAGTCCGTGCGGCGGCCGCCAATCCATACGACTGGCACTTCATGAGAGGCGAACCGTACCCCGTTCGCATAATGGCCGGAGGGCTGCGTAAACCAAAGGACCCACGTCTAGGCGCTGATGTGGCCGGCGAAATCGAGGCTGTTGGCAGGAGCATAACGCGGTTCAAACCAGGCGACGCGGTGTTTGGCTCCTGCAAAGGGGCATTTGCGGAGTACACGTGTGCGTCCGAGTCGAAATTGGCCATGAAGCCGGATAACGTGACGTTTGAGCAAGCGGCTTCCGTACCGATCGCGGCATTCACCGCATTGCAGGGCCTTCGCGACAAGGGAAAGCTTCAGCCGGGGCAAAAGGTTTTGATTAACGGCGCGGCAGGAGGCGTGGGTACGTTCGCCGTCCAGATCGCCAAGTCGTTCGGCGCGGAGGTGACTGGCGTATGCAGCACGAGAAATGTGGGGATGGTCCGATCCATTGGCGCGGATCAGGCGTTTGATTACACCCAAGAGGATTTCACCAAGAGTGCGCGGCGTTACGACGTAATTCTCGACTGCGTTGGGAATCATTCGTTTTCGGAATGCAGGCGCGTCTTGAATCCCAGGGGCATATACGTAGGGGCGGGAGGAACGACCGATAACTGGATGATCGGTCCTCTGACCAGTGCGGTCAAGGCGCTCGTGTTGTCATGGTTCGTCAGCCAGAAGCAGGTCATGGTTCTGGCGAAACCGAGCAACGAAGACCTGGCTATCATGGGCAAGCTCATGGAGTCTGGAAAGGTAACCCCGGTCATCGACAGGAGTTACAGCCTGAGCGAGGTCCCTGAGGCTATCCGTTATCTGGAAGCAGGACGCGCTCGCGGAAAAGTTGTAATAACCGTTGAACGTAACAACGCCACCTAACAGTGCCGCAGCTTTCTCTCTTGACAAGGTGTAGATACTAGCGTACAGTCCCCACTGGGTAACACTGCGGCTTTTAACCGAGAGCGCCAATCTCCTGATTGGCGTTTCTTGCTTTCTGGAACCCTTTTCGGTCTAAGCCTTCTATTTGCAACATTTACGAAGCGCAAGGTGTTTGTAGCCCGCGCAGTGCTTACAAGTCCTCTGGAATCAATACTTGCGAGCCGCTTCGTAAACGCTGATTCTAAATGGGTTGCGCAAAGACTAAATCCTTTAGAAGCAACACTTACAGAAAAACCGGGGGAGGGGGCTGGTTATGGTTAACCAGCAATCGCTCTCGGGTAGTCCAGCCTTGGCTGGTCGCCCGCATCATGTATCGGCTCGCGGCCTTTGGAGCGCGAATCCAAGAATTCCCATCTTCGCTACTTGGAAATTACGGGGGCGAGCGCGACGGCCGCCAAGCCAACTACGAAAAACAAAAACATCAGAGGAATGAGTTTGCGAGCGTTGGCGGGAGCGTTGGCAAATTCCTTCCAGACAAACACTCCCCAGATGGCGGAAACCATGGTGGCGCCTTGCCCGATGGCGTAAGAAATAGCGGGGCCGATGATTTGGGCGTGGGACGCAACAAAGTTCAAGACCGCGCCCGTACACCAAATGGCGCCGCCGAGGATTCCCCAGAAATGCCAGAGGCCCGGACTCTTGATGTAGCCGCTCATGCTGACGGGGGCTCCGCCTGTTACAGGTTTGCGCATTAAGAAGTAGTTTGCTGGCACGGCGCAGATGGCGACGCCTATGGCGAAGAAGAAAGCTACGGCGTAAGGACCGAGGGAATTTAGTCCGGTGATCGCTTTCGTGACTAGCGGATAGAAGCTGCCCATGAGAATGCCGCACGCCAGGCTGATCTGGATTCCGCGCGCACCAAGAGCTTTGCGTGTCGTTTCGCGCCGGCGGTAGGCGATGGCATCGACAATGATGGCAAGCGCCACCAGCGCGACGCCCCCAAAGAGCAAAAGCGGATTGCCCCGGGGAGAAATGATGTGGTTCAGAAGCACTCCCACAACGAGAGCGAGGCCGATGCCGATTGGAAATGCAACGGCCAGGCCTGCGATTTCGATCGCCGCGACCAGAAGAAGGTTCGCGACATTGAAGACTGCGCCGCCCAAAAGAGCGTATAGGATGTGGCTTTGATCGGCGGTGCGGATGTTGTTCAGAAAAGAGAGTTGCCCGCCGCCCATACTGCCAAGCGTCAGTCCCCACAATAAACTTGCGATGATAATTCCGGCCACATAGTCCCAATAAAAAAGTTGGAACGGCCAGCCGGGAGTAAGTTTCATCGTGTTGGCCCACGATCCCCAGCACAGCATGCTACCGACCATGAAGATCAGTGCGATGGCGTACGCTTCCGGTTGATACATGAAAGTCTCGCTCTCTCTCCGGGCAACTCACTTCACGTTTTGCACGCAGCCGAAACCCAATGCTCAGGAACGCTCCGTGCCGGGCGTCATCATCGAGAGTTTATCGTGTTCTGTCAATTTATATGCTTGGGGCGAGGGTGTTCCAAGGAGGTGAGCGTCATGTACACGAAGGATTATTCGTGTCGCAACGCGACCACGGGGTCGACGCGCATCGCGCGCCGCGCTGGGATGTAACACGCTGCGACGGCCACCATTATCAACACCATGGCGACGCCGGCAAAGGTCAGTGGGTCATGCGCACTGACGCCGAAAAGTTGGTTAGCCATGAGGCGCGTCAGACCCAGCGCGGCGCCCATGCCGATGGCGACGCCGATCAGCGCCATCCTTGTCCCATGCCCGATCACCAACCGCAACACGTCCCTGCGTTGCGCGCCCAGGGCCATACGCACGCCGATTTCGTGAGTGCGCTGGCCGACCAGATACGAAATCACGCCGTAGATTCCGACGCACGCGAGCACCAGCGCCAGCACCGCGAAGACGCCAAGAAGAATCATTGACAGTCTCCGCGCGGCAAACGAATTGGAGACGACTTCGTCCATAGTTTGGACGTTGTAAACCACTTCGCGAGAATCGATTTCCTCAACGGCGCGCCGAACCGAGCTCATGACAGCAGTGGGATCGCCCTCAGTGCGCAGCACCACGGCCACAGCATCTGCAGCGAGCGGCATCAGTTTCTCGGGAAGCTGCATGAATGGATAATCGAACTGCGCCTCGATCGCCGATTTCGCATCGGCGTCAAGCCCCCACTGCTTTACGTGCCCGACCACGCCGACGATTTCGGCCTGCACGTTAAAACCCGCGAGATTAACGCGCTTGCCGACGGGATTTTCATCAGGAAAATAGGTGCGCGCGAAAACGTCGTCGATGACGACGACCACCGGCGCGTGCTCGTCGTCCTGCGGCGTGATGAAGCGGCCGCGCTCGAGCATGACTCCCATGGCTTGTTGGAAGCCGCTTTCAACGAGATAAAACATCGCCTGGGGCATCTCTTGGAAGTTGGCAGGCTTTGGCTGGCCCTCGATCCAGAAAGGCAAAGCCGAATTATGGATCATCGGGCGGGAGCCGAGCGTGACGGAAACGGCTTGCACGCCCGCGATGCTGTGCATTTTGTCGTCGAAGCGGCGCAGGCGCGCGCGGGTTTCGGCAGAGTTGGTTGTGGGAGCGGCCGGCAGCGACAAACTAAACGTAATCGCGTGGCTGGGATTGAAGCCGGGATTGACGCGCCAAAGCGCCGCGAGGCTGCGAACCATTAGTCCGGCGCCGACGAGCAAAACCAAAGCCATCGCTACTTCGACGGCGACGAAAACTCCCTGCAGCCGGTGTCGGGCGCCGCTCAAACCGCGGCCGCTCTCCTTGAGTATCTCCTCCAAATTCACGCGGGAAGTTTTCAGCGCGGGAGCGAGGCCAAATACAATTCCGGCAAACAGCGACAGCGCCAACGCAAATAGCAGGACGCGTGAGTCGACGGAGACTTCGTTGGCGCGCGGCAATGCTCCAGGCAAAGTGCCGAGCACCGCTTTGGTACCCCAAAAAGCGAACAAGAGTCCCAGCGCTCCGCCCAAGCCTGCCAGCACAATGCTTTCGGTGAGAAGCTGGCGAATGACGCGCCCCTGGCTCGCGCCGAGGGCCGCGCGGATCGCAAACTCGCGCGACCGGCCCATCGAGCGCGCCAGAAGAAGATTCGCAACATTCGCGCAGGCAATCAGCAGCAAGAAACCGACAGCCGCAAGAAGCACGATCAGAAATGGCTGAACATTCCCTACGATGTCTTCCTTCATGGAAACGAGAGTAATGCCTACGGCTTTGTCGGCCTCCGGATACGCTGCGGCGAGATTTTGTGCAATACCGTCCATATCGGCTTTGGCCTGCGAGAGCGTTACGCCTGGCTTCAGCCGCCCAACCCCGTGCGCGCTCACGTCGACGCACCGGTCGCGAAAAGATTCATCATTCCACTGGCCGATGGGAGTGTAAACATCTCGGTCCCGACCATAGAAGGTGAAGCCCGCCGGGATCACTCCTACGATCGTGTAGGACGTGCCATTCAGGATGATCGACTTTCCGCTGATTTCGAGCGAAGAGCCGAATTTGCGTTTCCAGAAGCCCCCACCCAGAATCACGACCGGCGCGGCGCCCGGATGATCGTCATCGGGGCGAAACATGCGGCCAAGAATGGGCCTTACGCCAAGCGTCGAAAAAAAGTCCGCGGAAATCATATAACCGCTCAGGCGCTCCGCTTCGGCTGTGCCGATGAAGTTGTAATCCTGGTTGCGGTAGATTGCCATGGATGAAAACGTTTGCGTGTCGCGCTGCCAATCGAGGAAATTCAAGTAGTTGATCGGCGCTTGATCGAAGCCGGAGGTCTTTCCGTAAAGCGCTACAAGCTGGCCGGACTGCGGGTACGCCAGCGGATTGAGCAGCACGCCGTTGACAACGGAAAATAGCGCCGTATTCGCGCCGATGCCCAGCGCCAGCGTCAAAATTGCAATCGCCGTGAATCCAGGCGACCTCGCCAGCATCCGAAGCCCGTAGCGTAAGTCCTGCAGAAGCGTCTCCACACTGCCTCCCACCTTTCAGCCAACGGCAAAGTGGGCCAATCGTACCGCAAGAAATACGGGTCGTTCCAGCTTGAGAATAAAGGACGAAGTGGTCGGGGCGTCCGGATTTGAACCGGAGGCCTCCTGCGCCCAAGGCAAGAGCAGAAACGCTAAGTAGTTGGTTCGTCTAGCATTTTCCTATGTCATGCATCACAGTTTTGCACGGTATTCGTCAATGTTTGTTCCCAAATTGTTCCCAAGTTTTGGGGTGAACCCGCTTTGAGACCTAAGTGCGGACACACTAGCGATCGCATCTGGGCGCCAGATTCTCAGAGCCGAGATTTAGACCCATATGCAATCAAGTGCCAGATGTACGCAACCGGGGCAGGGTGCTATTGAAAGGCTTACTCCCTATGGCGCTGGTGATTTCTTTGGCCGCAGAATCGGTATCCACTACTCACTCGAATCAGCGTTCACCGTTGTCTGTGCGTGCCTCCTCTGCCTGTGCCGACTGTTGATGACGATGGGCAGAAAAAAGGACCGATAGGGAACTCGTGAGCCGGCCAAACTCACGCATTGCGTATACGAGTCAAATGGGCTGCGCGATTTGAGGGAGGAAATCAACCGTTTCTTGCTGCCAAAACAGGCGCGTTTTGTCCGCGTGGGAGTTTATGCTTGAGAAACCCGGGTGAATCCTGATTCTTGTTGCTGGGAACCTTTTGGGCTACGCTAAGTGCAACTTCAGACACCATAGGAGAATACCCATGAGCGAACCAGCCCCTTTGCAAACGGTTTTGCTTTGTTCGCAGTGCGGACGGACGTTCGCACACTCTGATATGGTGCAGATCGCTGGGAACTGGGTGTGCGGCGATTGCAAGCCCGCATACTTAAGCCGGGTAATGGCCAGTGGCGCCGCAGTGGCATTGCCGGGTGGCTGGCATTACGGCGGATTCTGGATACGTTTTGGCGCACGCATGATTGACGGGCTTGTGCTGGGTGTGCCCCTCTTGATCATGTTCGCATTGCTGATCCCAAACCTGCTCAAGACGCAAGGCGATCCTTCTAACCCGGCTATCGCAGCTTTTATGGCCTTTGGCCTTACAGTTTTTTTAGGATATTTCCTTCTTGTAATTTGCTATGAGGTTTTGATGTTGAAGTATCGCGGTGCAACCCTCGGGAAAATGGCCTGCGGGTTAAAAGTGGTGCGCGCGGACGGAACAAGCCTAGGTTGGGGCGTGTCCTTCGGACGTTTCTTCATGTGGAATATTGTCACCAGCGGTATCCCTTATTTGAATTCGATTCTCATTCTGATTAGCGGAATCATGGCTGGGACGGACAGCGAGAAACGCGCGCTGCATGATCGGGTGTGCGACACGCGGGTAGTCTACAAGCAGAGCCTAGCGTGAGTTTCAACATCAATCTTTTCACTCCTAATTTGAGTGGCTCCGGCAAGACAGACTCCAATACGAGGAACGCCAGGCATTTGTCGCCTGTTAAACCCGGGACCGCGACCTGCCCCGGTTGTAAAGGTGATGTGGCACAATCCGCAACGCAGAACGGATGGCAGAATTGCCCCTACTGCGGAAAGAAGCTGCAAATCAGTGTCTGGCGGCTAGACCGCCCGAACACAAACGCCACCGTTGCGCTTTCGGAACAAGCAACTTGTTTCTTTCACCCGGACAAGGCGTTTCAGGCTTGCTGCCAGCGGTGCGGCCGCTTTGTGTGTGCGCTGTGTGATCTGCAATTGGGAGCAGAGCACATTTGCCCCGCGTGCTTCGAGCGCGGGCGCGGCCATTCCGGCGCCGACGCTGACGCCAGTAAGGCAGAATGGCGGCATCGGGATGTGCTCTACGATTCGATTGCGTTAACCGTCGGGTGGGGCTGGATTCTGTTTTGGCCGACGATTGTGGCCGCAATTCCCACCGTGATTGTATTGCACGTAAAGTATCGGAGAGTACCCCGTTCATCCTTGATTCCACGGTATGGCTGGCGTTTCTGGATGGCTTATGTGGGCCTCGCTTGGCTTCCGGCGT
Source organism: Verrucomicrobiia bacterium (assembly GCA_035571045.1). Classification (GTDB taxonomy): domain Bacteria; phylum Acidobacteriota; class Terriglobia; order Acidiferrales; family UBA7541; genus Acidiferrum. Next base: position 86,950 of record DATMKS010000084.1, on the reverse strand, counting down.
TGCTCGCGATCGCGTTCTTGTTTCGTTCCACAGGGAGGCACTAATTGGAGAGCGCTTTTCGGAGAATATCGCGCGCTGGCAGCCTGACCGGCGGGACCAAGTGGTACCTGAGCGATGACTGTTTGCTATCCGCAAAGCGCGTGATGTATTCGATCGAGTACCGGCGATTTTATCTGCACGACCTCGAATCGATTGTGGTCTGGCCCAGCAAGGTGTGGTTATGGCGGCCGATCGCTTTGGGGCTGGTGTTTGGGTTGCTCGGTTACGCGTTTTGGCAGTGGGTTAATTTCACGACGGGCGCAATTTTAGGCAGTATAGGTCTCGCGTGGGTAGCGTTAGAACTGGTGCTCGGGCCGACAGCAAAGTCGCGCATTTGCACTAGTGGTGCAAGCGTTGACCTGCCATTGGTGCAGCGCACGCGGCGAGCGCATAAGGTCCTTGCTAAGATCGACGCGGCGGTTCGCGCCGTCCGTGGCGCCACAGCGCAACCAAGCGCTCCCCTGATAAGTCCCCAACTGGCGGAGCCCTCCGTCCCATCAACCTCCGGAGGTTCCGCAGCCCCTTCCATAGTGGACGCCACACAGACGAATGAGTCCTGAAAAAGCAGCCGCCAACCTCGACAAACACTCTTCGACGCGCCTGCGCCATGCCCGCTGCTTGTTTCATCCGCTGCGTGAAGCCGCGGCACGATGTCCGCATTGCGGAGGAACATTCTGTCGTGAATGTGTAACGGACGAGGAAGGAAAGCTGGCCTGCCCGCCGTGTCTGCGCCGGATGGCACGTCCGCCAGCGCCGAAGCCGTCGATGGGCCGTCGATTCCGGCAGTTTCTTTCCGGAATTGCCGCGCTTGCCTGTCTGGTGGCGATTTTTTTCTTTCTGTTGCGTTGGCGAACAAATACGCCGGAGCAACATTTGAACTTTGACGGCGTCACGCAAGCAACGCCGTCCGAGCAAAGCCATGACTGAAACAGCTCGGGCTCCGCTCGCTCCGCAACACGGCCACATAAGGCCGCCACGCGCCCGCTGGAGCGGACTGAATTCACTCGAAGCACTGGAACGCGGGTTCGCACTCTTTCGGTCTACGTTCAGCCGCGAAGCGTGGCGCTATTACGCAGGCGCCGCGCCTTTCGTCTTTGCATTTATTCCGATGTGGGTGGCCAACGGTCAGATTCGCTTATCCACTGGGGCACTCCTGTTGGAGGCAGCCCTGCTCTCTGGTGCATATCTATTGCGGGCGTGGATGGTTTGCAGCTACATGCAACGCGTTCGCGAACGGGCGTTTGCCACACCGGTACCGAAACAGGCTGGCGCGATCGAGCATGCGGCAACTCTGGGTCGTCTGCTCGCGTGGAAGATCACCTTGAGCGCCGCTGCGCTGGCCGCGCTGCCAACACTCACAGGTCTGACATGGCTCTATACTGCGACCCAATTCGCCAGCATCGGAGCTCGGGAGGATGGCTCGGAGAGGCATACCATTCGTGGCTGCGTAGCACTCGCGAGTCAATGGTTCGGCGGCGGATTGCTGCTCTTCTTAATGCTATTCCCGCTCTGGATCGCCATCTTGCTAAACGGATTGATCGTAGCGTTGCTTGTTCCGCAGCTCTTGCACTCGATTCTCGGAGTGAACACTCTTCTATCCACTCCAATGGGGATATTTGCGTTAATCCGCAGCTCGGCGTTCTGGCTTGCGTTGTTCGCGGGCGCCTGGTTGGCGCTTGATCCCATCGTCAAATGTTCTTTTGTCGTTGTTCATCAGCATTTGCGGTCAAGGCGTGAAGGAGACGATCTGCGCGGATTACTGGCGAGCCTGCCGGACGAGCAGAAGAGGAAGGCGGAGATGATCGCGTCGCCTGCGTCTGGCAGCAACGCGGCGATCGGTGCGTTGATCGTCCTGGGTGTGGTTCTGGCCTGTATTTCTCTGCCGCCGATTGCGCGCGCGGCGCAGGCGCCGCTAACGCAAAGCAGCGCGGAGGCGCTGCCCAATCCGGCGCGTCAGATGCAGGCCGAAAAATTGCGACGCGCACTTGACGTGGAATCACAGCGCGCGATTTATCGTTGGCATGACGCCGAACATCCGAGTCCGCCCACGTGGTTTGACAAGCTACTAGAGAGGATCGGGACCGCGACCGGCAAGGCATGGAGTGCAATCGGGAATTTCCTTCGCAAATTGTGGCCTCGTGGTCTAAATCCTTCGCCCGAAACGAAAGGCCGAGGCGCCTTCCGGATAAAGGATCTCCGGATATGGCTGACGCTGGTCGCGCTGGCAACTATTGCCACAGGAGCGGTGCTCTTCTGGCTGCGGCGGCGACGCCAGGCGGCACCGATTTCTATTCCGCTGTCCATCGCTCCGGTTCCCGATCTGAGCGAGAGTGCAATAGCTACTGAGCGGTCCGAGGACGAATGGTTCGCGCTAGCCAGCAGATTGCAGCAGCAAGGCGAATTGCGATTGGCAGTGCGCGCGGCCTATCTCGGTTTGCTGGCGGGATTGGCGCAACGCGAATGGCTGACGATTCGCCGTGATCGCACGAACCGTGAATACCTCGACGAGTTTATGCGCCGGTGGCGGCGGCGCCCGCAAGCAGCGCTCGAAGCGCGGGCGGAAATTCCCGAGCAACTTCGGAGCGGCCTGCGGCGGTTTGATGGCGTTTGGTATGGGTCTCAAGCATTGACGCCAGAGTTGGTCGCTGCGTACCAGCGAGATCAGCAGGAGTTGCTTAGCCATGTCTGAGAGCAGGTCCGGAAAAAGCTTGGCGCTTGATTGGCGAGGTCCTCTGCTTGCCGCCGGAATGTTTGCCGCGGTATTTGCGATTCTGCTGCTCATGGCGCATCAGAATCAATCGAATACGAGCGATATGGGATCCAGCTTACGCGAGGACCCTTACGGCACCAGCCTGTTGTTTGATTCCTACGCGCACGCTGGTTATCGGGTGAATCGCAGCCAGGATGAAGATTCCCTTGCCGATCAAGATGGGCCAAAGACCACCGCGTTCTTTATCGGGGACTTCGGCTTCGGTTTTCCGGAAAATGAAGGCGAAAATACCAGGGCGGCGGACAAGTTTCTTGCGCAACTGGAAGATTTTCTCTCGCGCGGTGGGCGCGTTGTGCTGATCGAGCACGCCGGAAAGCTGCGATCCAAATCGCAGGACTGGGAGGTCGAAAACAATTGGAGCCACCCGGATCAGCCGTCGGGCCCAACTTGGGTTTCCCCCGATCTGAGCGTGATGCCCACAGGCAGTGAAATGATGTTTCTCAACGCTGATATCCCCTGGCTGAAAACAGACTCGCACTGGACCGCGCTCTATGCGGGAACGGTGAAGAGCGATGTAAAAACTAACGGCTCCATGCGCGTCTATATGGCAATGCGGAAAGTCGGTAAGGGAGAACTGGTCGCCGTCAGTCAGGAATGGTTCCTGGTGAACGAAACGATCAAGAACCATCCCAATCCCGTGTTACTGGATTTTCTAACGGGGGGACGCCCAGGGATTTGGGTCGACGAAGCCTTGCACGGACTGCAACAGGATAAGGGTGTGCTTTGGCTGGTGCAGCGATACCGATTGCAGCCGGCGCTGATGCTTTTCTGGGGGGCTCTGCTTGCGCTGCTTTGGAGCATGAGCGGTGATTTGATGCGGCGCCCGGCGCGCGACCAGATCGCGCAAATCATGCGGTACGGCGAAAGTGCCGGAGTTGCCGGGCGACGCCTTCTGCAGCGTAGCCTTGCCGCGGAACTCGTCGTGGCGGAATGCTGGAATCAATTCCGGCGCCGCTCGCCGCAAGATGCCCAAGCCATTTCTGCGGATCCACGTTTTGCCCAGCGATTGCGCGCAGCGCTCCAGTTGCTGCCGCTGGCAGGGTACCGCGAACTGAGCCAGTTGATCGCGGAACGTCGCGCATCCGCAAAAGGTCTGGCTCATGTTGCGCGCCATTCGGGTGACAGTTCCACGAATGCAGAGAAGCGGATTCCCAAGGAGGAACGGTTCGCATGAATGACACACCGACGTCAAGTTCAAGCGGGCAAGCACCGCCAGCGAATACGGAAGCAAGACTGCCCGGGTCCGCAATGATCACCGGCAGCGCACGGCGTGTTCGCGAAGCTTTAGGCCGTGTGATTGTGGGCCAGGACCAGGCCATCGATCTCGCAATGGTGACGCTGCTCGCTGGCGGACATGCCTTGATTGAGGGCGTCCCTGGCGTCGGCAAAACGCTGCTCGTAAAAGCACTTGCAAGCGCTGTCGCCGGCGAATTTCAGCGCATTCAATTCACGCCGGACTTGATGCCCGCGGATATCACCGGAACGAGCGTTTTCGATCTGAGGGCGCAAGAATTCCGTCTCGTGCGCGGCCCCATTTTCACTAATTTCTTGCTGGCGGACGAGATCAACCGCGCGCCTGCGAAAACGCAATCGGCTCTGCTGGAAGCGATGCAAGAGCGGCAAGTAACGATCGATCGCCAGAGCTGCGCGCTGCCATCGGTGTTCGTGGTCTTCGCAACGCAAAACCCCATCGAGCATCAAGGCACGTATCCGCTTCCAGAGGCACAGAAGGATCGCTTTCTCGTAAAAATTCGCATGGGCTATCCGGATGCGCAGGAAGAGAAGGAACTTGCGATGCGTGTGGCTGCTGGCGAGGCCCCGGAGCGGCGACTGGCCGAGGACCTGCGCGTTCCGGTATTGCAGCCAGGTGAACTTGAACAGCTACGGGCAGCCACTTCCCAAGTGCGCATCAGCGAAGCGATATGCAGCTATATCGTCAACGTGGCCCGGCAGACCCGTCAGCACGCGTCCGTCTGGGTTGGTGCAGGGCCTCGGGCGACACTCGCGTTGCTGTCGGCGTCGCGGGCCCTCGCAGCGCTCGAGGAACGCGACTTCGTCATTCCCGAGGACGTGAAGACGCTCGCTGTTCCTGTACTGGAGCACCGGATCGTTCTGCGGCCGGAATTCGAGATGGAAGGCGTTGAGATTCGCGAGGTAATCAATGCCGTGCTAGAGGCGGTCGAAGTGCCCAGGTAAACCGCTTGGGCCATGCAGTTAGCAAACGAGAGCAGGGAGCAGGCGAACGAAATGCCGATGGCTGGAGATAACAAGTTAGTGGGCGTCGGGGCGCAAGGTGTGGCTATCACTGCCGAGGTCCAAGCCACCGCGGAGGTACCACGCCGCAGCCTGGATTCGCCCGATAAACTCGCGCGTCGGATCATGCTTCAGCCGGCGGGAAAACTTTTCAGTCCAGTGGGAACGCTCGTGTGGGTGATAGGGCTGCTTGGTGCTGTGGCATGTATTACGCCATGGATCGCGCGTGGATGGATATGGTTCGAGCTTATCGCGACCATTGCGGCGCTATTGGCAGGATATGACGCTCTGGCGCTTTGGTTCACTCGCGAAGAATATGCACCCGTTCTGTTGCGTCCAGAGAAGGGCCTTCGGGGACGCGTGGGGCAAAGCATTCCGATTCCCCTCGCGCTCACAAGCTCCGGCCGGCGCCGGCTGAATAGTGCAGTGCACGTAGCGGTCATGCCGGCAACATCGGAGAGCGAAACCGCGATTCGAGTGAATAGTGCTCCTCAAGAACTGAAGCTCGAGCAGCCAGAGCAGGTCGCTGGAGGAGCAATCTCGACTGCAGCGGCGCATGTCGTTCTCTGGCCGTGGTCGCCCGAAATTGCTTTGTTGCAGCGCGGAGTGTGGCCTGGTCCGCGGGTTGGCGTGGAGCGGCGCTCGCATTTCGGGCTCTGGCAATTGCGTCAGTGGTTCGATTCGCCGGAGCAGCTGCGAATCGAACCGGATCTGCGGTCCGGGCGACGGGAGATTCTGCGCAGCCCGGTTTACCGCTCGCTGGTCGCGGAACGGCAGACGCCGTGGACCGGACACGGGCGCGACTTTGAGCGGCTGCGCGAATACCAAGCCGGCGACACGTACTCGGAGATCGCATGGAAATCCACGGCGCGCCGAGGTACACCGGTCACGCGGCTCTTCCAATGGGAGCAGAAGCAGGAAGTATATTTTGTCTTAGATCAATCGCGATCGTCGGCGCTCGCGCTTGAGGCAACCGTCGCCAGCGGCAGCGAGGTCCCTGGGGACAGATCGCCGAGACGGATTTTGGACCTTGCGACGGAAACCGCATTAGTGGGCGCGACGGTGGCGTTGGAACTTGGCGATGATTTCGGTCTCGTGACTTACGCGGATGAGCCGAAATGCTGGTTGCGTGCAGGAAGCGGTCAATCGCATTTTCATCAATTCCGCGATCGTCTATTGAAGATCGAACCGTTGCCGACAACTGCGGATTACGAGGCCCTATTCAGTGAAATACGATTGCGCCTCCGGCGGCGCGCGTACCTTTTGTTGCTCGCGGATTTGACGGAGCGCTCGGTTTCGGACTCGCTCCGCCGCGGCGTCGGCCAGCTCCGCTCGTCACACGCCCTCTTGATGACAAGCATTCTGCCGGCTCACGCGCGGCCAGCGTTTTCGCCGGGGGAGGATCTGCACGCAGACCAGGATGTGTATGCAGCGCTCGCGGGCGAAAAAGAGAATCAGCGTCTCGGCGCACTCGCACGGCAATTTCGTCAATTGGACGTGGAGCTCCGCTATGTTCCTGCGGACACATTCCTGCGAACTGCTGTCGAAGGGTACCTGGAAAGCAAGCGGGAGCAGCGGCTGTGATTTTGGATTTGGAACGATTTCAAGCCCAGGCGAGGCCGCGATGGAACAGCCTCGAATCGCTGCTCTCCGTCCTGGAAGGCCGGCCGGACCGCCGGTTGAGTCCTGAGGAAGCGGAACAACTGCAGGAACTTTACACGCAAGTCGCTGCGGACTTAAATCGCGTCACACACGGGGCGTTGGTTCCCGAACTCAGGCAATATCTCGAGCGGCTGGTGGCGCGAGCCTATGCAGAGCTGTACTATGCTCCGCCAACACGCTCCGAGCTCTGGCAATGGCGCCGCTGGCTGAGAATTTTCACGGCGTTCCCGGAAGCATTCCGGCGCCAGGCCCGCTACTTCGCGTTGTCGGTGCTGATCACGACTTTAGGCTGTGCCATTGGTGGACTAGCGGTGCGTTACGATCCTGCCTCTTTGGACGTGCTGCTTCCCGCCGATTATTTGCGCGATCCTGGTAAGCGCGTGCAGGCAGAAGAGAAAGGCGAGAATCGGCACCGCGCCTCGGCGCAGACGGAAGCAGCGTTCTCCGCGCAGTTGATTCGGCACAACATCGAGGTAGCGCTGCTGGCGGCAGCGCTCGGCGTTACGTTTGGCATTGGGACGGCGCTGCTCCTCTTCGAAAATGGCGTGCTACTCGGGGCCGTGGCGGTTCGTTATACGCAGCAAGGCTTTGGGTTATTCGTTGCAGCCTGGCTCCTGCCCCACGGCGTGTTCGAAATTCCGTCCATCTTGATCGCGGGACAAGCGGGATTTTACCTGGCGCGCCTTCTATTGCGTCGCCGCGAGGATCGCGATGTGCGTCAGTCCATGCGGGAGTGGTTGGTGTTGATAGCCGGACTTTCCCTGATGCTAACGTGGGCAGGCATCATGGAGGCGTTTTTCTCCCAGCATCACGAGCCGGAGCTCCCGTACGCCATCAAGGTTGCCATTGCCGGGGCGGAACTCGTGCTGCTCACGGCATATCTGCTGATGATCGGGCGAAGAAACCCCAGTGTCCGTTCGGAGGGCAAATGACAGATGCTCGTCCAATGCGGTTGGGTACTACCGCCGAACTGACTATTGCCACGCCGGAAGGCGTGCTCTTTCGATTGCCCTTGGCGGGTCCCGCTTCCCGGCTCTACGCGATGTTGTTCGATGTCACGATCGTGCTGGGTACGGTGAACGGATTAGGGCTGCTGGTTTGCTGGATCTTTTCGAAAGTGCCCGGATTCGGAGTCATGTTCATCACGCTGGCGGAATTCGCTATCGGATTTGCTTATTCCGCGTTGCTGGAAGCCTTCTGGAACGGACAGACGATTGGTAAACGCCTGTTTCATTTGAGGGTGATTGACCAAAGTGGACTTCCGCTGCGCATCGAACAGGCCTGGGTGCGGAATCTGATGCGTGTCTTCGATGCGCTTCCGCTCGCCTACCTGATCGGAGGAATTTCCGCACTCAGCAATCCGCTGATGCAGCGCTTTGGCGACCGCGTGGCGGGGACTCTCGTCATACGGCAAACACCCTTGGCTGCGCCGCGAGAGGAATTCTGGGCGCGCCAAAAGTATAACTCCTTCATGGATCATCCTTCCATCGCGATGAAGCTTCGCCGGGGAGCGACGCTGGAACTGGCCAGCCTGATTCAAGATGCGCTGCGACGTCGCAACGAACTGGCGCCGTACGCCCGGCGGGAAATCTATCGCGAACTGGCGACCTATCTACAATGTGAAATCTCCCCTTTCCCCGACGAACTCGTTGAAATGCTCAGCGACGAACAGTATTTGATCAATGCGGCAGGCGTACTGTTCGGGGATCAACGGTTGCGCTTGCGCAATTAATTCGTGCCGCCACACTGACGATTCTGATCATCTCACCGCGGCGGGGTTACGAATGAGGTGTTGTCAAATGCCGGAAGTAGGCGAGGGCTGCCATCCGCACGTCAGAACCCTGTGGCGATTAGAATTACCGACTGCACGGTAACGCTTGCGCTTCTGCTGAGATCATGCCAAGTGTGGCGAAACCCCTGAAGCCGACCGTAATACACGCGGCTCAAACCCCCGTTGTGAGCAGTCATATCGACAGCAAACGCCTGCACGCGTCACCGGACATCTTCGTACTGGAACCGGCCTCTCCGGTAACCAGAGCGATCAGGCTGCCCGTTGGCTGTGGATAGAGTGAAGGGCAACTACGTAGTCCAAGTCAACATCTGAAAGGACAAAAAGAGGGGAACTGAATCTCATGGCGCGGTGTCCATGAGAAGTGGGTAGGTTCCCGGACCCCCCGAAGAGTCCGTGCAAGAACTGAAATCATTGTCGTTCCAAGGCTAGGCGCCGGGAATACCCAGGAGTTTGGCCCGAGATCGCGCCAGCACCGTAGGGAGGAACCGATGTGGTCTAACTTCCGAAAAACATCGCCGGAAATAATTGTTGTGGGTGTCGTTTGTCTGCTTGTAGTGCTGATGGCGACTGCGTTGGTGAAGACCTTTGCGGAGGCGGAGAAGACGGGAGAGTGGGCCACTTATTCTCACGGAGTGCTTCGCGTAGTGATCCCTTACCGTGCGGCCCAAGCGGGTGCGGGGCGGCTGACCGCAGAAGTCCTGGATCCGGAGAATCGCGTCATTGGGCGGACGGAGAAGACCGTCGAAGTGGTAAAGGGCGCGTCGCGGTTCAGGGCGGAAATGAAGCTCGATAAGGCGGTGCCGCTGGATGAACTCGTTTGGCATCGGGTGCGATACGAGTTTCGCTATGACGACACAAAGGTCGAAACGCTGGAGGGCGTGGAGTCCATCTCCAACATTCTGAGGCTCCCCGTGCTACGCGTGCTGGGGCAGCGAAGCTATCTGGCGGGCAGCAAAGCAGCCGTGCGGCTGATTGTGAGCGATTCGAAAGGAGATGTAATTCCCGGGCGCGGCGCGGCGCGGATTGCATTGGAGGCCGACGGAAAAGAACAGCGGACACTCTTTAGGGGGCCCCTGAATCATCGCGGCACGACCGAGGCGCAGTTTCAGTTTCCGGAAGGCGTTACCGGTAACTGCAACTTGCATTACACGGTGGATACTCCTCTGGGAACGACGGAATACACACAGACAATCCAGTTGCAGGACAAAGTTGGAATTCTCCTGACGACTGACAAAACGATCTATCAGCCGGGACAGATGATTCATGTAAGGGCGCTCGCGCTGAATCGTGCGGACCACCGCGCAGTAGGAAAACGGAACCTGCTCCTCGAAGTGGAGGACTCCCACGGGAACAAGGTCTTCAAGAAAGCCACGTCGACGGATGAGTTTGGCATCGGGTTCGCGGACTTTGGCCTGGCGAGCGAGGTAAATCTGGGAACGTATCACCTGCGCGCGACCCTGGGAGAGGCCGGCACGGACTCAACGAACACCGCGGAGATTGCGTTGGACGTGGAGAAATACGTGCTGCCGAAATTCAAGGTCGAGCTGAATTTCGTGTCACCCGAAGGGAAGAAGAAACACGGCTACCGGCCTGGAGATCACGTGAGCGGCACGGTGCAAGCAAACTATTTCTTTGGAAAATCGTTGGATGCCGCCGAAGTTTCCGTGAAAGCCGAAGGAATGGATGTCACGACCTTCACAGCTGCTTCGGTTGAAGGAAAAACCGATCACGACGGGGCCTATCACTTTGATTTGCGGCTTCCTGGATACCTAGCGGGGAAGCCACTCGACAGCGGCGCAGCGAAAGTGTTGATCGAAGCGATGGTAAAAGACACGGCAGGACACTCCGAGAGCCGCGGCGAGCCTATTACGGTCAGTGAGTCGCCTTTTTTGCTGACGGCGATTCCGGAGGGCGGAACGCTGGTTCCCGGCCTGGAAAATCAGGTGTTCTTGGTGGCTTCCTATCCGGATGGAACGCCAGTGGAAGCGAACCTTAAGGTGCGGTCAAGGTCTGGCGACGAACAAGACGTTTCGACCAATGCGGGTGGCCTCGCGTTGCTTATCTTGAAGAAGCCGCAGAGGGACGAGGTCTTGCAGATTGATGCGACAGACAAGGAGGGAGAAAAAGTTTCCGCGCCGGTGCCGCTCGAGGCTCGCGCGGGCGATGACCAGGTGCTGTTGCGAGCGGAGAAGGCTGTCTATCGCGCGGGGGATTCGATTCGGCTGAGGATTTTGACGACCAAGAAGCGTGGCACGGTTTACGTCGACGTCGTGAAAGACGGGCAGACGATTCTGACTAGGGACTTAGACATTGCAGAAGGGGAAGCGGAGTTAACGCTCGCGGCCAGCCCCGAGCTGGCGGGCACAGTGGACGTAAGCGCCTACATGTTCGGAGCCAATGCGCAACCCGTCGCGGATCATCGGCTGGTGTTCGTACAGCCGGCAGATGAGCTGAAAGTGGAGACCATGGCGGATCGTCCCGTCTACAAGCCGGGTGACGACTCACGCATCCGTTTTCACGTGACGGACAAGAACGGAGAAGGGGTGCGCGCCGCACTGGGGCTGCAGATTGTGGACGAAGCAGTATTCGCGCTTGCTGAAAAGAAGCCTGGCTTTGCGAAAGTGTTCTTTTACCTCGAACAGGAAGTGATGAAGCCGCGGTACGAGATTCACTCCGTCGGCCTGCCGGAGATCGTCGAGCCGGTCTCCGATGACAAAGAGGCGCAGCGCGATATTGCTGCACGTGCGCTCTTTTCGGCTACAGAAATCGTGAGGCAGAACCGATTCGATGGCGAGGCCGGACGTGAAATTCCCCGGACAAAATATTACGAATTCTGGAACCGGTACCAGGCACAGTTCCAGGAGGATGCCAAAAGGATCGCCGCAGAGCTGCGGCATGCGATTGCAAAGGATCCAAATGAAAATGACCTGGAGAAAGCGTTCAAGAAGTTGGCGGATTCCGGGAAGCCGGACTTTCGCGATGCTTGGGGAACGAAACTGAAAGTCGAGCGCACGCCCTGGGATAACGCTAGAACGATGTTCACGCTTCACGGTGCTGGACCAGACAAGAGTTTCGATACCGCAGACGACTTGCGTGCGGTGATCTACTTCCGGCGAAGCCCGATCGTTACAACGGCGGCTGCCGGCGGCGCCAAATTGAGTGTGAAGATCGAGCACGACCGCGGCCCGAATAACAATCGCGTGGAAATCTCGGGGTTGGCAATCGATCCGAGCGGCGCGGTCATTCCGGATGCAATCATAGCGATCACAAATATGACGATTTCCAGCGCGCAGGTCGCGCACACGAACGCGTCAGGCGAGTTTCACGCATCGGCACTGCGTCCAGGCGTTTACAAAGTGGTTGTGAGCAGTCCTGGCTTTCGGCAAGCAGAGGATACATTTCAACTGGAGGGGCGGGACCACGCAGAAATCACGGCACGATTGGAAGTCGGATCGGCTACGCAAACGGTCGAGATTTCCGGGAGTTCCGTAGTGATCCTCAGCACGGAGGCAACTGGATTCGGAGAAGGCAGTGGATTTGGCGGCGGAGTTCCCGGTGGGGCCATGGGAGGCGTGATCGGTGGAGTCATTGCCCGGCAAGAATGGGCTGCTGGGCGGCTGGAAAAACCAATGCCTATGATGGCCATGGAGCTGCCAATGAAGGGCCGCAACTTCGAGAACATAGCCACTATGGACGCTGACGAAAAGGAAACGGCCGACGTGCACGTGCGATCGTATTTTCCAGAGACACTGTACATCAATCCCGAGATCATCACGGACCGCAACGGAATGGCGGAGATTTCCGTTCCATTGGCCGACAACATCACGACGTGGCGGATGTCCCTAATTGCTTCGACCGAACGCGGGACGCTCGGTACGGCAACTTCGAGCCTGAAAGTGTTTCAGGATTTCTTTGTGGATCTGGACTTGCCGGTCGTCTTGACGCAGGGAGATCAAGTGTCGCTGCCGGTTGCCATCTACAACTACACGGATGCGAAAGGCGAGGTGCGGCTAAAGCTGAAGGACGAGGATTGGTTTGCATTGGTGGATGATTCCGGGGAGAAGTCTGTGGATGTGGATTCGCAGCATGTCGACGGATCACAATTTACTCTGGAAGCGAAGCGAATCGGGAAGTTCAAGTTGACACTTACCGCGCAGATGAGAGGAAACACGAAGCGTGCCGACGTGGTGGTACGTGAAATCGAAGTGGTACCGAACGGACGGGAGCAGAACATCGTATTCAATGGACAACTGGAGGCGAAGGCGAGTCACACCGTGGAATTTCCCGCGATGGCGATTGACGGCGCAAGCAAGATTTTTGTGCGCCTGTACCCGGGGCCCCTGAGCCAGATCATCGAAGGAATGGATTCGATTTTGCGCATGCCGGGCGGATGTTTCGAGCAAACCTCGTCAAGCACTTATCCGAACGTGCTGGCCCTGGATTACATGAAGCGGACGAAAAAGTTGACGCCCGAGGTGCATGCCAAGGCGGAAGTATACATCGCCAACGGGTATCAACGGCTGCTGACGTTTGAGGTCCAAAGCGGCGGATTTTCCTGGTTCGGCCAGGCGCCGGCGAACAAGATTTTGACTTCGTATGGCCTGATGGAGTTCTACGACATGTCGAAGGTGTATGACGTGGATGTACGCGTGATTCAGCGCACCCAGCAGTGGCTCGTATCGCAGCAACAGGCAGATGGCAGTTGGAAACCGGATACGCAGTTCATCAATGAAGGAGCGACGAACCGGTATAACAAGGATGTGCTGCGCATTACGGCGTACATTGCCTGGTCGCTTGGCAATACCGGATACCAAGGGCCCGCGCTTGGAAAAGCTAGCGAATACATTCAGAAGAATCTCTCTGAGAAGTCCGATCCCTACACGCTGGCAGTGCTGGCCAATTTCGCGGTGGATTCCGGAAAGGACCGCGAATTCACCCGGCAGGCGATGCAAATGCTCCTGGACGCCCGCACGGAAAAAGATGAACAGGCCTGGTGGAGCTCGGAAGAAACGGGCGTCTACTCGACGGGAACGAGCGCGAGCGTGGAAACTACGGGGTTGGCCGTGCAAGGTCTGCTGAAATGGGGGCGAGCGGCAGGAACGACGCGCAAAGCTCTGGCTTATATCACGTCGAAAAAAGACGCGACCGGCGCCTGGGGCAGCACGCAAGCAACGATCATGGCGCTACGCGCGGTGCTGCTGGCGAGCGAAAAAGGGTCGGCCGATTTGCGCGGAACGGTGGAGATCGCAGTCAATGGAAAGAGTGCCGAAAGGCTGGTCTTGACTCCGGAGAATAATGACCTGCTGCATCAGTTTGTCTTCAAGGAGATTGAGAGCAGCGGGTCCAGTCTCGTGGAGATTCGCTACGACGGCAAAGGAACACTTGCCTATCAGATCGCCGGCCAATACTTCATTCCCTGGGACCAGGAAGGCGAGAAGGAGCCGCTCTCGATCTCCGTGAATTACGACCGCACGAAGCTGGCGCAGGACGACATTGTGACCGCGACAGCCACGATGCGAAACAATCTGCCAAAATCCGCGAACATGGTGATGGTGGATTTGGGAATTCCACCCGGGTTCGATTTGCTAAGCGAGGATTTGCAGGAGTATCAGGAAAAATCGTCCAAGCTGAAAAGCGGCCGGCTGGAAAAATTCAACCAGACGGCGACGCAGTCAATTCTATATTTCAACGCGTTCGCGGCCGGAGAGACCGTGCAATTGAAATTCCGGTTGCGCGCGAAGTACCCCATTCGGACGCGAACGTTCGAGTCGCGTGTCTATGAATATTACGATCCAGACGTCCGGTCGGTGGCGCGCCCCGTGTTGCTTGAAGTGAAAAAGCAATAGCCTGACGCGCCGCATAAGGTCAGTTAGATTCGACTTGCCTGTTAAGTTGTGCGGGATACGTAGCGTGCCAGGACTTAGTAAGGATTGGGGTGCAAGCTCGGCCTATGCTAGCCTCCATTCCGATCGCAGCATTAATCAGACTTTGGCGATTAGATGCCGACGACTCGCCCAGAAACTTCCTAATCCGCGGCTTTACGGCGTCGCTTCTGTTTTTTCGAGATGGATCGAATGACCAGCTTGCCTATGCCGCTTTCAGGCAACGGCCTTTCCGCCTGCGCGATGGCCGCAACGATAAGTTCCTCAACTTCTGGACGAGCCAGCGTGGCCACGGACTCGATCCTGATAAAACGGTTTTGGCTGCCGTTGCCGAGAAGCAACTTACTCACCGTCAACTTGGCGCAAGAAGGCGGATGCAGTGTCCATGAAGACGACCAAACGAATTGCTTCGCAAGCCGATGCGTCAGAAAGTAGCGTATATCAAGCCGATGGGTTGCTTGCTCATTTCAAATGGCCACACCCACAGGGCGAGACTGGTGGGGAGATGGTCGGGGCCGGGAAGGCCATCCCTCAGCCCGGCCTCAGATTCGTATGCGAGAATGAAAGAATTTCCAGAGCTAGTACGATTAATTCAGTGGCGCTTACCCACAACGCGTTTAGCAAGTCCCTATTCCTCATAGTCTTCGAGAAAGTCTTACCATTGGCAGGCTAGTTGCGCTCCTCCGGCGACTGGGAGTGGGAAACCTTCGTGGAAGACACCTGTACCTGCCAACTCGGGGGGGCGCAAGGTTCCCATTCCCGGCCCGTCTTTTTCCAAAAAGGCCGGACCCTAATCACTCTTATCAATCCTCAATTCTGAAAAGGAAGCAGATTCTACAGTGGTCAGCGTCTGGAGGGCAGACTGCCGCGCATTCCCATTCGGCGCAGAGGCCCTCGAGTCCCTCAACGGCAAGCGGCAAATTGTTCGCTCTCGACGTCGGGCCTGGGATGGAGCTGGAAGGCCCGGGTGCTTGCCACTGTCTGCGCATGGGTACAAGCGAGCGGCGGGACGCACCGTTTTCTCAAAAGGTGCGCCGAGTTTTTTTGACAATTGCCTCTTGACACGGATACCACGCGTGCGTAAAACGGACTCTTAGGCTGGAGACGATGTTCCCTCAGCTCCCAGCCCCTGTTGGTTTCGCCCCCACCCAGAAAAAACCTCAGGAGGACTCTATGACTAATTTAGTAGCGCGTGAAAACTTCGTCCAAGATCTGTCCGATTTCCGCAGGGAATTCGATCAGATATTCAACCGCTTCTTGAGCTGGCCCTCGGCTCACGAAGGACACCCACTCACCGCGAGATTCACACCCCCGGTTCAGTCCTATATCGACAACCAAGACAAGAAACTTCACTGCCAGATTCTCCTGCCCGGCGTAGACCCAAAGGACGTCAACATCCAGGTGCTTGGTAACATGCTGATGATCAGCGGCGAGCACAGCGATTCTCTCGACAAGGATGGGAAGGATTTCATCCGCCGCGAGTTCACCTACGGCTCGTTTCAGCGCAGTCTCGTGCTTCCTGAAGGCGTAGACAAAGACAGAATTTCCGCCGACTATCGCAATGGGTTGCTGGAAATCACAGCTCCCATTTCTGCGGCAGCGCTTCCGAAAAAAATAGAGGTCAAATCACTGCCCGCCGTATCTGCAAGGCACGCAACCGCCTAGCCTCATCCGGCTAAATGCCGTTTGGAAGGCCCGGGCCTAGCGCAGTCTGTTACGAAACAAGAAGCTATAAGCAGATGAAAGCGGTGCTCCGGTTTTCGGAGCATCGCTTTTCTCATTTCACTACAATTCTTCCAAACAGGAGCGATGCGGTCCACCTCGCAACCACGAAGGGGGCCGACATTCCAAGTGCCACTCCGATGACGGTGAGCCGCAGCGTCTTCGCGACCACGTCGCGTTGGGCAGAATTTCTGATGATCTTTTGACTTTTAAAACTGATGTCCAGTTAGCCGATTACACAAACAAATGCAAATAGTTACGGCCACAGCGAGCCCCAAAAAGTGAACTAGCGTGCTTTCGGGGATGAAGATCTATTATCCGCGCATTACACGACTGGGCCGGCGTGCTCTGAATTTTCACTCACCTCACCCAGCTTTCGTCCAGGGCGCCAATCAGTAAGTACTCCTGTCCTTAAACTAACCCTTTGGACAGGTGGCAAGGTGCTTTCTGGAGCCTAGCCTGCCAAGTACCAGCCTTATCCGTCACCTACAGTTTAGGAGGCGTTATGCGTGCGTTTAGAATTTTGCCGATGGCTGTAGTGCTGGGTGCGACCCCCCTGACTGCAGCTCCCCAGCAACAGTCGGCCCTGACGCAGGTCGTGGACAAGATCGTAGCGCAAGAGCAGGCAGAGGTGCAGTCGCTTCGGCAATACTCACCCGTCGTGGAAACGTACATCCAGATTCTCCGTCCTGACAAGAATCTAGGCGTGGTGCCGAACGGCGATAAGTATTTTCTCGGCCGTGCTGAGCTCGCGAAGAATGTGGAGATCGATCCACTGATCAGTGGCACTCGTACTAAACGCAACATGTTCAGCGGCTTGGGAAACCTGTTCTCGATGGAGTTTCTCCCGAACGGCTTTCTGCAAATGATCTATCTGGACACAAACGGCTTCGACCGCCAGCATTACAAGTTTGACTATGTCGGCCGCGAGTTCTTAGGTGAAGTTCGCTGTCTGGTATTCGACGTCGATCCAACATCAAAGGCTGATAGGGGGCGTTTCGTCGGCCGCATCTGGGTGGAGGATCAGGATTACCACATCGTGCGCTTCAACGGAGGCTACAACAGCCGGTCCAAGACCAGTTACTACTTGAACTTCGACAGTTGGCGAACGAACGCCGGCAAGAACGAATGGCTCCCGGCTTTCATCTACAGCGAAGAGGTTGACAACGGGGCGGTACAGTCATTCCGGGCACAGACACGCCTTTGGAGCTATGCCCCAAGCCACGCTCGGGAAGAGCAAGAGCTTAGCACGGTGCTGGTGGAAACCCCGAGACCTGTCAAGGATCAGAGTGAAGTCGCAAACGACTACTCGCCCCTAGAGGCGAAACGCGCCTGGGGACACCAGGCCGAAGACAATGTCGCAGCCAAGATGGAGCAGCTGGGCTTGATGGCACCCTATGGAGAAGTCGATAAGGTGCTAGAGACGGTGATCAACAACCTCGAGGTCACAAATAACCTCGATATCCAGCCGGCGGTCCGCTGCCGCATTCTGATGACCTCAACGATGGAGTCCTTCACGATGGGCCACACCATTGTCCTGAGCCGCGGCTTGGTGGATGTGCTTCCGGACGAGGCCAGCCTCGCGGCCATCCTCGCGCATGAACTCGGTCATATCGTCCTAGGACATCACGTGGGCACGCAATTTGCGTTCACCAATCGCCTGCGATTCGACGAAAAGGAGGCGTTCCATCACTTCGGCTTTGCTCACACACCCGAAGAGGAACAGGCGGCGACCCAGGAGGGGATCGAATTACTGAAGAAATCGCCGTACAAGGATCATCTTGGGAACGCGCAACTCTTCCTGCAAGCATTGAATGAACGTTCGAAGGAGATTCCCAATCTGGTCAGTCCGCACCTGGGCAACAGGGTCGCGACAGGCCTACCCGGCAATTCCGGCGCGCACACCGCGCAGACGTCGGCAGCAAAAGCAGGCGGCAACGTCATCGCTGCGCTGCCGCTCGGCGGACGCATCAAGGTTGAACCATGGAACAATCAGCTGCAGTTGTTAAAGTCCAAGCCAGCAGGCACGGTAGCTGGGGACGAGGTGACGCCCTTTGAACTCACCCCCTTTGTCCTCTATCTCACCCGCGAAGGAGACAATGCATCGACAGAAGCTCCCAGCGCAGTATCTGTGAAGTCAGCTCCAGATACGAATATACCGGACATCAAACCATAGACGACTCGTGGCTTGAGATTGACGGGCACGTCGGGACGTCATTGGACGCCGGCCGCTCACAGTCAACTAATGGATTCAGCAACTTGGCCGCATTCGGAGTTGGGTTCGATTCCCATCGCCCGCTCCATTTCCCGCGCTTTCCACAACGCATTGCCCGCCCAGCTTGCGCTTACGAAAGAAATCCAGAATAGACGTTCATAACGATGGAATCCAAGCCCGGAAGCTGGTAGAACTCCTTGACTGATTTTGGCAACAACTGACTAGGCCAGAATGCAATGGGAGCTCTTACATGAAAACGATTCAGGGCCCGGGCATCTTTCTCGCACAGTTCGCCTCGGATAACGCGCCCTTCAACTCCTTCGACACGATCTGCGCTTGGGCGAAGAGTCTGGGCTATGCGGCGGTGCAGATCCCGTCATGGGACGTCCGGTTGTTCGATCTTAAGCGCGCCGCCGAGAGCAAAACGTACTGTGAGGAAATCGCCGCCATCGCCGCGCGCCACAGTCTCGTCATTTCCGATCTCTCCACCCATTTGCAAGGACAACTCGTTGCCTGCCACCCTGCCTACGACGCGATGTTCGACGGATTTGCTCCGCCGAGTCTCCACGGCAATCCCAGTGCTAGGCAGGCCTGGGCCGTCGAGCAGCTGCATTTCGCAGCACGCGCTTCCGCGCACTTTGGCATGAAAGCGCATGTCACGTTTTCGGGCGCACTCGCGTGGCCCTTCCTTTATCCCTGGCCTCAGCGCCCCGCAGGACTGATCGAAGCCGCTTTCGACGAACTCGCCAAACGTTGGCTTCCGATTCTCGATGCCTTCGACAAAGCTGGAGTCGATCTCTGTTTTGAAATTCACCCCGGCGAGGATCTACACGATGGCGCCACGTTTGAGATGTTCTTGGACCGCGTGAAACAGCACTCCCGCTGCAACGTACTCTACGATCCCAGTCACTTCGTGCTGCAACAACTTGACTACCTTCAATTCATCGACCTCTATCATCCTCGTATCAAAATGTTTCACGTGAAGGATGCGGAGTTCCGCCCCTCGGGCAAGCAAGGCGTTTACGGCGGTTACCAGCCATGGTTGCAGCGCGCAGGACGCTTTCGTTCGCTCGGAGACGGCCAGGTAGATTTCCAAACTATCTTCTCAAAACTGACGCAATATGATTTCCCGGGATGGGCGGTTCTCGAATGGGAATGCTGTATCAAGAGCAACGAGCAGGGCGCCAGGGAAGGCGCGCCTTTTATCAAACGTCATATCATTGAAGCGGCGAAGACTTCGTTCGACGATTTTGCCAGCTCCGGCGCCGACCAGAAAGCTCTGCGCGCCATTCTCGGACTTTCGCGCACATAGCTCGCACTGGGAGAGATTTCTATCTTTTCGTGAAGATCGCCTTGGGAATCAGGCAATGCACTCCCTTGCGGATATCCACGACTTGAGAAACCCGGCAATCGCCTACGATTGAAGTCAGCGAGTAGGCTTCTTCCCGTGACATTGGAACCACCCTCTGTTCCGCCAGAAAATTCACGGTCTCTCGTACCGCAATCTTCATCGCTTCGTTCAAGTCTTCATCAAATCCCATAAAAATCCAGTGTGTGGAAGTCTCCGCGCGCGGCCATTCGATGTGCAAATCCTTCCGCACGATCGGCTGGATTTCGATCTCCTTGTACGAGCATTCTAGTGCGGTCAGATTCACTTCGCCGTTCCCTTGCAGGCAGTGCGAATCTCCCGTCCAGATCAGCCCGCCTTTCTGAAACACCGGGAGATAGAGGGTCGATCCTACTTGCAGCTCGTTCACGTCCATGTTTGATCCGTTTTTCCACGGCCGCAGCGTGCTGGTGCGGCCTTTGGCGTCGTGGACGGGAGGCCCCGCTTTCTCCTTCGGTTCGTTGGGATCCGGTCCAACCGCAATCGTGCCTGGAAAGGGCTTCAAGCTGAGCATAATCCCCGGCTTGAATTCCGTGGTCATGGTTCCCGAGTCGAGCTGGAAGTACTGCACGTGCCCGTCGGGAAACTCCGGCCCCAGCAAACCGACGGTTGGGAACTGCTTGCCGGGAAGATGAAGCCGGATTCCTTCATTACGATTCTCACGATGCGGATTTCCATCGTGTCGCCCGGTTCCGCATCATTCACGTAGATTGGTCCGGTTACCGAATGAGGCCCGCCGCCCGGATTCGCCAGGCGCAGCTTCACGATCTCCTCCATCGTAGCTCCCGGCTTGATCTCATCCATCGCGTGGCTCAGCGTCTCAATCGACACCGTGTCTCCAGAGTCGATCACGACTTTCGGTTTCTCCGCGGGATCAAGCCAGCCCCACTGCACAGTATCTTTGTTTGCGGGGAGGACGTGGTGCTTGCCCGTGGACTTTTGTCCGCTTTCGTTTCCGGTGGCACTCTGCGGCTGCGCTCCTGCGGGTACCGAACCACCAGCAACCAGAAAAAGAACAGCCAAGGCTCTCCGGGTTCTGTTCATCCTTCGTCTCCAAGGCAAATCGTTCGTTTGCCCGTTTGCGTGTGGATGACGTTGCCTGCTTCAGCTTCAGATTTCGGGCGAGGTTTGAAAATCATTCCGAAAGCATACGGCAACGATCAGCGAGCGGACAAGGCTCTCGTGGTCGGCGACCGAGAAACGTTTGCGTTATAATTTAGGCCTAGACAATGGACGCCGAGATTTCAGAAACGACGCTCTCCGGCTTGGAATGGGCTCACCCGCTCGTCCGCGATTGGTTCGTCGGACGCTTTGGCACGCCGACCGAGCCACAACTACTAGGCTGGCCCAGTATCTTGTCTCGAGAGACCACGCTGATCTCAGCTCCCACGGGCTCGGGAAAGACGCTCGCCGCATTTCTTATCTGCATTGATCGGCTCGTCCGCAAAGCGCTCAGTGGGGAATTGACCGACGAAACTGAAGTTCTGTATGTATCGCCGCTCAAAGCGCTGAGCAACGACATCCAGAAAAACCTCGAAGTTCCGCTCGGGGAAATTTTGCAGCTTGCTGGCCAGCGCGGCATCCTCATGCCAGATATACGCACCGCCGTTCGCACGGGAGACACTCTGGCCCACGAACGCCGCGCGATGCTGGTGCGTCCGCCGCACATTCTGGTGACGACTCCCGAGTCCCTGTACATCCTCCTAACCGCTGCAAAAAGCCGCGAAGTCCTGAAGACCTTGGAAACCGTAATCGTCGACGAAATCCACGCGGTTGCCGACGACAAGCGCGGCGCGCACTTGGCGCTTTCCCTCGAACGACTCGATCATTTAGCTGGCAAACCTCTCACGCGCATTGGTCTCTCCGCCACGCAAAAGCCCATCGAACTCGTCGCCCATTTCCTCGGCGGCCCGGTTCGGCCTGATCCTGTCATTGCACAAGTTGGCCATCGGCGGGAACTCGACTTGGCCATCGAAGTTCCGGAAAGCGAGCTCAGCGGCGTCGCGTCCAACGAAATGTGGGACGAAATCTACGATCGCCTCGCGGCGCTTGCCACGCAGCACCGCTCCACACTCATTTTTGTCAACACGCGCCGCCTTGCCGAGCGCATGACGCATCATCTTGGCGAGCGCCTGGGGCAAGAGGCCGTCGCCACGCATCACGGAAGCTTGTCCCGCAAGCTGCGGCTCGCAGCTGAAAGAAAACTGAAAGCAGGCGAAATTCGCGCGCTGGTGGCGACGGCATCCCTCGAGCTGGGAATCGATATCGGCAGCGTCGATCTGGTCTGCCAGATTGGTTCTCCCCGTTCTATTTCGGTGGGCTTGCAACGAATCGGCCGGGCAGGGCATTGGCGGGGAGCAATACCGAAGGGCCGCCTCTTCGCCACGACACGCGACGATCTCCTCGAATGCGCCGCCCTGGTTCGCGCGATTCGTCAAGGCGACTTGGACAGCATCGCCATTCCCGAGGAACCTCTGGATATCCTCGCGCAACAAATTGTTGCTATGTGTGCGGCGGAAGATTGGAAGGAAGACGAATTATTCCACTCCGTGCGTGGCGCTTATCCTTATCGCAATCTTTCCCGCTCGGTTTTCGACGAGATCGTTGAAATGCTCTCCGAAGGCATCGCCTCTGCCCGCGGACGTTACGCGGCCTATCTCCATCGCGACCGCATCAATGGGATGCTTCGTGCGCGCCGCGGTAGTCGCCTGGCTGCCATCACCAGCGGCGGCGCAATTCCAGAAAACTCACTTTACACCGTGGTAGCGCAGCCCGAAGCCATCGTGGTCGGCACCGTCGACGAAGACTTCGCCGTCGAGAGTCTTGCCGGCGATATCATGCTCCTCGGCAATACTTCGTGGCGTATTCGTCGCGTGCAAGCGGGAAGCGTATTGGTGGAAGACGCCCAAGGAGCGTCTCCGAACGTGCCATTCTGGCGCGGCGAAGCACCAGCACGAACCGACGAACTTTCCGCACAAGTCGCCGATTTGCGTGAAAAAATCAGCGGCTTTCTGTCGCCGGCCACATCGCAGAACGGCAGCCCGCAAACTGCCAATGGCGCCGCAGATGCCGTGAATTGGCTAAAACTCGCGTGCGGACTCGATGATTCCGGCGCCGAACAGGCTGTCGAATACATCTTGGCCGGCCGCGCGCTGCTGGGGGCCGTTCCCACACAAACCACAATCATTGCCGAGCGATTCTTTGATGAAAGTGGCGGCATGCAACTCGTCATCCACGCCCCGTTTGGCGGCCGCATCAACAAAGCATGGGGTCTCGCCCTTCGCAAGCGTTTCTGCCGCTCCTTTAATTTCGAGCTGCAAGCCGCCGCCACCGATAACGGTCTGAATATTTCCCTAAGCGAGCAGCACAGTTTCCCTCTCGCTGATGTCTTTCATTTCCTTCACCCGAATTCCTTGCGATCCGTCCTCGAACAAGCTGTGCTCACTTCGCCGCTCTTCACCACGCGCTGGCGCTGGGACGCTGGCCGCGCTCTAGCGCTCCTACGTTTTCGCGGCGGCAAAAAAGTTCCGCCGCCGATCCAGCGCATGCGTGCGGATGATTTGCTTGCCGCCGTCTTTCCCGAAGCGCAGGCTTGCCAAGAAAACATCGAGGGCGACATCACCATTTCCAGTCATCCGCTCATTCGCGAAGTGATGAAAGATGTCCTCACCGAAGCGATGGACATCGAAGGCCTCGATCGCGTTCTCGTCGGCATCGTCGAAGGACGTATCACGTGTCTCGCGGTGGATACGCCCCAGCCATCGCAGTTTTCCCACGAAATTCTAAACGCCAATCCCTACGCCTATCTGGATGATGCTCCACTCGAGGAGCGCCGCGCCCGCGCCGTCGAGATGCGCCGTGTCCTTCCCGACGCCGTCCTCGGAGAGATCGGGCGCCTCGACCCGGCTGCCATCTCCGAGGTCTGCGCCGACGCCTGGCCCGATGTCCGCGACGCGGAAGAACTTCATGACGCTCTGCTCACTCTGATCGCACTCCCAGCGCCGTCGCAGGCAGACGCCCTCTCTAGCAATCCCCTGAGCGTCAAGTTGCGGGAATCTCTCAGCGCATGGAATGTTTTTGTAGATCCGTTGGTTCGCACCCGTCGAGTCTCCCTCGCCCAAGTTGGCAGCGAAACTCATTGGGTTGCCGCCGAACGCATGAGCATGTTCGCCCAAATCTATCCTGCAGCCAATTTCGGATCGCAGTTGCCGGATTTCAAATCCACAGCTTCTTCGCGCGAGGACGCTCTTCTTTCCCTTGTCACCGGCTGGATCGCGCACTCCGGCCCCGTCACTGTCGATCAACTTTCGGTGCTTTTCGGTCTCCGCGCTTCGGACATCGAAAAAGCTCTGCTGCGTCTCGAATCCAGTGGCGTCATTCTGCGCGGCAAGTTCACGGATCCCGCCGCAGTCGAGACGGAATGGTGCGAACGCCGCTTGCTCGCCCGAATTCACCGGCTCACGCTCGGCCAGCTTCGTAAGCAAATCCAGTCCGTCACGGGTGCGCAATTCATGAATTGGCTGCTCCGCTGGCAGCATGTCGCTCCAAGCACTCAACTTCTCGGCGAGCGCGGCACGCTCGAAGCCATTCGTCAGCTTCAAGGCTTCGAAGCTCCCGCGAATTCCTGGGAACGGCAAATCCTGAAAGGCCGCATCGCCGATTTCGACCCGGCGATTCTCGATCAGCTCTGCCTCGCGGGGGCCGTAGGCTGGGGGCGTCTTTCTCCGCATCCCGCCACACTGGAAGGTCTCCAATCCACGGACACGAAACGCCGCGTCATTCCCACAAGCGTGGCTCCCATCACTTTCTTTGTCCGCGAGGATTCCGAATGGATGATGCCGCGCCGCGAAACCGGCGAGGCCGAAGTCACTGGCCTCAGCGCCGATGCCACGGCGGTCCTTCAATTCTTGCGACAGCGAGGTGCCTCATTCTTCGCGGACATCGTGCGCGGCACCGGAAAATTGAAATCCGAAATGGAAAACGCACTGTGGGAACTCGTAGCCGCAGGCCTTCTCACCGCGGACGGATTTGATAATCTCCGTGCGCTCATCGATCCCAAGCGCCGCTCAGGGCAGGGCACCGGGCGCGCCTCCCGCCCTCGTCACAGCGCTGGACGCTGGTCCTTGCTCTTTTCCGGCGAAGCCCAAGACCGCATGCGCGCTCTTGAATCCACATGCTGGATGCTTCTGCGCCGTTATGGCATCGTTTTCCGTGAACTTCTTACGCGCGAAACCAATCTCCCCAAATGGCGAGAGCTGCTCATCACACTCCGCCGCCTCGAAGATCGCGGCGAAGTCCGTGGCGGTCGTTTCGTAAGCGGCTTCCTCGGAGAGCAATTTGCTCTCAGCATGGCCGTCGATTCCTTGCGCGCCCAGCGCAATCAGCAACTCACCGGTGAACTCGTCACCATCTCCGCCGCCGACCCGCTAAATCTGGTTGGCATTATCGTTCCAGGCGAACGCATCGCCGCCAATTCCGGAAGGCTTGCCGCATTTCGCGACGGTGTCGCCGTCGAACCGGTTAAACATTCGGAAGTCATCCGCATGCCCCTTGCGCGTTGAGTTTTGGACGCGTTTCTTTCGCACTCTGCAATGCGAACGTTCAGTCCGTGCGATTCCTCTCAGCTCCCAATCCGGCTCGGCAAAATAAAAGCAAGAATACGGGTTGACTCAGCCCTCCTCAGAAGGCACGATTTAATTGCTGAGCCAATCCCTCGACTCCCTAGCCCGCGTTGGATGCATATCCAATTTCTAGCTGGCGGATGACTATGAACAAGAAAATTCTCCTCTTCTTTTCTCTCTTGTGTTTCAGTCTTAATGTTCCAGTCCCTGCACTTGCTCAGTGCAAAGATCATCTCTGCCAGAACCTTCAAAGCCTCCTTTTCGCCGCGGTCACCGACTTCCGAGAATTTCGTACTAACGCAGCGCTAGCGCCCGACCTCTCTGTCGTCGGAACGAAAATCCCCTGTCAAATGACGGCATGGGCAAACAATGTGCCGATGTACATTTGTTACGCTCAAATTTCTTTTATGAGTGCGGAAACTTGGTATGCCAACATGCTCGAATCCCTGCGAATTCTCCAGCCAACCTGGCACTTTAAAATTGACTCGCCCGTTGCCGACCATTTTGTTGATGCGGGCCCTCCGGATTGCGAAGTTCCGGCCACCGAGGGACCGTACCTAGGTCATTGTCCGCTGCATCTGCAAATCACAAAACAACCCGACGGAACGGGAAAAGTCTATTTTTGGATGAGTTCGCTCTCATCGCCCTACCTGGTCAATCGCCCTCCCGATCCTCCTTCGAAGGCGGGCCCGGCCCCCATCGCCGGCGGTTGCGACGATTTGTGCCAAGGGCTCAAGAGGGTCTTTGAAGCCCGCACGAACGCCTTTGAACAGCTCCGTGCTGGCACCGCCACCGGCGGAATGTCGGATGCCAGCGTCAAACTAGCGGGGGCCGCGGAGTGCGCCGTCAACATAGCGCCAAAGTTTCCTTCCAATGAGCTTGGCGGACAGTACGTCTGTTATTGGCTGGAAGCTTCCGCTTCCGCCGCCGACACGAGATTTCGCGATCTGATCGCGCGCCTCCAAGTCTTGGAGCCTTCGAATTGGTCCATCCGCCAGGATGATCAAGCGGAGGAACTCACCGGCGCCAAGGTCAAGGCATGGTGTGCCGTCGCTCCTGACGCCAAACAGGAAATGTGCATGTACCTTTCGGGCGAATCCGTAGGCCTGCACATAAAGTCCTGGAATTAATCCAGCGTTCAAACACAAGAAGCCCTCGCCGGCTGCGAGCGCCCCCAGGATGCTCGCAGCCGGTCGAGCCTCGAGCTACGCCGATTTCGCCAGTTTGCCCAACTCGCGCATTTTGCCGTCGTCCACTCTAATCGCCGCCGTCGCCACGTTTTCTTCCAGGTGATTCACGCGCGAGGTTCCCGGAATTGGCAGCATTACCGGTGAGCGCCACAAGAGCCACGCCAGCGCCAGCTGCGAAGTTGAAATCTTCATCTCAGCTGCTGTCCTCGCAAGCTTGCCGCCCGGAGCCGCCAACTCGCCAGCTCCAAGCGGAAACCAGGGAATAAATCCAATGCCCTCGCGTTCGCAATACTCCAAAACGTCTTCGGCAGCCCTGTCTGCCAGGCTGTAACGGTTCTGCACGGAGACGATCGGCACGATGGTTCTCGCATGCTTGATCTGTGCCACCGTGACCTCCGAGAGCCCGATGTGTCTGATTTTGCCCTGGGTCTGCAATTCCTTCAACGTTCCGAGCTGATCTTCCGCCGGATACGCTGGATCTATTCGGTGCAGTTGATACAAATCAATCCGTTCCAGCTTCAATCTCTCTAAACTTCCTTCGCAAGCTTTTCGCAAATGTTCCGGCCGCCCATTCATCGTCCACTTATCCGGCCCCGAACGGTCAAATCCAGCTTTGGTGGCAATCACCAATCCCGCAGGATAAGGATCGAGCGCTTCGGCAATCAGCTCTTCGCTCACGTGCGGCCCATAGGAATCGGCCGTGTCGATAAAATTGATTCCGAGTTCGACCGCCCGCCGAAGCACGCGAATCGCCTCGTCGTGGTCCCTTGGGGGGCCCCAGACTCCTTTGCCGGTTATCCGCATCGCTCCAAATCCCAGCCGCCAGACTGGCAGGTCGCCGCCAATCCGGAACGATCCGCTTTTGGCCGCCGGCAAATCCTTGACAAAATGTCCTTTACTGTCTTTCGCTTCCGTTTTGTCGCTCATGGTCTTACCCCCCATCGGTTTCTCTTCGGATTTGGTCCGCACGCTCTTTGGATGCGCGCGTCATGAAAATAGAAACGAAAATGCCAGGAAGGGACGAGCTCGGGGATAGCGGAAACACAGGTCGAGGGAGGCCGAACCGCACCCAGGGTATCCAGAAAACCGTGAAGTAAACCGATGAGAGGATTGAGCTTGCGTGCATTCCTGTGCGCGCCAGGCTTACTGGCTGTGGAAAAAGGGGGAATGGATGGATCGGCTAGGCGCGGCAGAGGGCGGCGGCCCCGGCGATCCCAGCATCCGCTCCATATTTGGCTAGGACCATCGGCATTTCCATACATCGCTGGTTTTCACACCACTTCGGCAACTGCATCCGCATGCGCCCTAAAAACTCGCTCATGAGCGGCGCGAGGCCTCCACCAAAGATGAAAACGTCCGGCTCCAGCAGGTCGATGACGTTTCCGGCCCAAATCGCCAGGAAATCCGCCGTTTCCTGCAGGATGTCGGCCGCAAGCTGGTCACCTTGACGAAACGCTTCCGCAACAATTTCGGCATTCACGGCATCAAGATTTCCGCCGGCTAGAGCAAGCATTTTCGATTGGC
Source organism: Verrucomicrobiia bacterium (assembly GCA_035571045.1). Classification (GTDB taxonomy): domain Bacteria; phylum Acidobacteriota; class Terriglobia; order Acidiferrales; family UBA7541; genus Acidiferrum. The sequence continues at coordinate 58,893 of DATMKS010000084.1, read as the reverse complement.
TATGACAAGACTCAAGTGGAGTTGATCCGGCCCGATGCACAGCCACAAGTCGCTCCCGGGCCCTCCTCGCAATCGCCGGACCGGAGCACAACGCCTCGATGCATCCGTGCTTCCCGCAGCCGCATCGCGGTCCGTTGTAATCGATCGTCATATGACCGCCTTCGGCGGCGCTCCCGGTGCGGCCGTGGTAAATCCGGCCATCGAAAATGATCCCTGCTCCGATGCCGGTGCCAAGTGTGGCGTAAAAAACGTTTCGATAACCAACGCCCGCACCCCAGAGGGCTTCGGCCAGGGCCGCGGCATTTCCATCGTTGTCCAGGCGCGCGGAGATTCCCGTGACGCGCTGCACTTCGGCCGCAAGCGGAAAATTCCGCCAGCAAGGCACGTTCGGTGGATTGAGGATCACTCCGGTGACAGGATCGAGTGGCCCCGGCGCGCAAATGCCAATTCCCGTCAAACCGGACCGCGCCTCCGGACGCGCCGAAAAAGCGAGTTCGATGGCAGATTGCACGGCACTGACCCCCTCGGCAGCGCTGCCACGCGCGGCCATCGCCACACGCGTCTGAAAAAGTATGTTGCCCTGGGCATCCACGAGGCCGGCGGCCACTTTCGTTCCGCCGATGTCCACACCTAGCGCAATTGTCGGAGTTGCGTCCAAGGTCAGGTCCTAAGCTTTTGCAAGGCGAATCACTCGATCCCCAAACGCTGCTGCATTTTCTCCAGCGTGTAACCTTTCGTCTCCGGATAGAAGAACAGGACAACGAAGAATTGCACTACCATCATCGCTCCAAAAAACACAAATGGATACGCTCCGGAAAACTTCGCAAGCTGGGGGAATGTATAAGCAATGACGGCGTTCATGATCCAATGCGAAGAGCTGCCGACGCTTTGCCCTTTTGCGCGCACGCGATTGGGAAATACTTCGCTGATGTACACCCAAATCACCGCACCTTGTGAAATTGCGAAGAAGGCAATGTAAACGACGAGGAACACGAGAAGGTAACTCTGATGGCTGTTCGCAAAAAACACCCACGAAACACCGAAAAGGCATGCCGCCGTTCCGACGGAGCCGATCAATAAAAGTGTCTTGCGCCCCAGCTTGTCGATCACCGACATGCCCAGCAGCGTCGCCGCCAGATTCATCCCGCCGACAGCCACCGCCTGCAAATCGCCCGACATCTTGCTGTAGCCGGCGGCGGCAAAAATGTCATTCAGGTAATAAAGAATGGCATTGATGCCCGAGAGCTGATTGAACATGCCAATGGTGATGGCAAGAAACAAGGGGACACGGTACTTCCGGGAAAAAAGCGGCTCGGAGGTTTGCAACCGCTCGAGATGGATCGAATCGACGATTTCTTTCAGCTCACCGTCAGCATTTTCCGCGCCCATCATTTGCAGCACGGAACGCGCTTCTTCGACACGTTTTTGCGTCACCAGCCATCGCGAGCTCGGCGGAATGCCAAAAAGCAGCACAAGGAATAGAAACGCCGGAACCGCGGCAATGCCCAGCTGCCAGCGCCATTCCGTGGCGCCAAGTCCGATGCGGCCGATGAGGTAGTTCGAGAGATAAGCGAGCAGGATGCCAATCACGATATTTATTTGGAACGTGCCGACGAGCCGGCCGCGAGTTTTCGCGGGCGCCAGCTCCGCGATGTATACCGGACCGAGCACCGAAGAGCCGCCGATGCCGAGGCCTCCGATAAAGCGAGCCACGAGAAGCACTTCCCAGTTCCACGCGAAGGCGCAACCCAACGCCGAAATCACATAAAAGACAGCCAGTACCCGCAAAGTTTCGCGGCCTCCCCACCTTTGGCCGGGGATACCAGCGGTCATTGCACCGATGACGGTGCCGACAAGCGCCATGGCCACCGTGACTCCCAGAGCCTTAGGCGACAACCCATAGGCAAGGGTCAGGGAATGAGTGGTGCCAGAGATGACGGCGGTATCAAAGCCAAACAACAAGCCGCCCAGGGCGCCAACCGCAGTGGCTTTGGCGAGATTGGCGTTCATCGCGAGGAGCCTGTTGAGAAGAAGTTCACGTAAGTGTTCCCTGAGATCCTTCGCTACGGCTGTATGTAGAACACGCTCATGGTTCGATAAAAATTCCACACATCCACTTTCGAGGACATCTCATAAGGAGAATGCATCGAAAGCAGCGGTACGCCAAAATCAATCACCTCCATGTCTTCTCGAGACATGAATCCGCCGATGGTGCCGCCGCCGCCGACATCCACCTTATACATGTGCGTCTGCCAGGGTATGCCGTTGCGGTCCAGCAGCGCTCGGATCTTGGCCGTGAATTCGGAAGGAGGATCGAACCCTTCTCCGTACAGCTTGATAGCTACGCCGTAGCCGAGCCGCGCCGCGTTCGTGGGCTCCGAACTGGATGGGAAGATGGGGTTCAGACTGTCGGTGGCGTCGGCGGAGATCACCTGAGAGTTGTGCAAAGCGCGGCGCAAATCCAAATCGTTATACCCTGACCCGCGCTGCGCACCAATAAGCCGCGCGAACGTCGAGTTCAAAAACTGCGAGCCGGCGCCGGTGTTATTCACGGAGCCGACTTCCTCAAAGTTGGAAAGATACGCCAACGCTGTGAATTTCGGCGTGCCCTTCATATCGACGATGGCGCGCGCCGCGCAGTAGGTGGAAACGCGATCGTCCTGCCCATACGAGCCGATCAATCCGCGGTCAAAACCGACGTCCGCGGGATGCGTCGCGGGGACCAGAGAAAGCTCCGCGCTGACCAAATCTTCCTCCTTGATCTTGTAGGTGGAGGTCAAAAGTTGCGTTACTTCGACCGCAACGGATTCTTTTTCGCCGGGGATGCTGGCCATGACGGGATCGAGCTCTTCCCCTTGCAACACGTTTGTGTACGTGCGCGTCCGCAAGTCTGCATCCGAGTGCGGCGCATCATCAGGAATCACAAAAACGGGCTCGCCGGGATTCAAGCCGAGGGATAGCTCAACGGTGCGCCCGTCGCTGGTGTCGATGCGGCCGATCAACGCGAGTGGGAGGTTCGACCACTGATATTTCTTAATGCCTCCATAATACTTTGTTTTAAAAAGGGCGAAGCCCCCCGCCGGATAGATCGGACGCGGTTTCAATTCGATATGCGGGCTATCTTGATGCGTGCCGACGACCCGCGACCCATCCACAATCGGATCGGATCCAATCACGGCAAGAATCAAGCCCCGATCGCGATTCGGAATGATCAACCGCGCGCCCGGCCTCACTTGATCGGGTTTGCTGAATTCGGTAAACCCGGCGGCGCGCGCCCGTCGGATCACTTCTCGCGTCGAGCCCATCGCCGACCTTGCTATGTTCAGATAGTCCTTGTAGGCCTCGGAAAAATCCTGAACCTGCGCACGCTCGGCGGGCGTGAGCAGAAGCCACGAAGATTTTTTCTTACCCCACGCGTCGCCCTCATCTTGCGCGGAGACCATTGCGGAAAAACTCGCGCCAAGTGCAATCAGCATGGCCAACACAAAAAACCTCACGCACCGGCTCTTCATCGCGCTTTCTCCTCATCTCCCGTCGTTTTGCCGCGAGGTTCGAAACTTCCTGGCCCCAGGGAAGGGAGGATGGTACATCAAAATTGCCGCGGCTGGGCGTGCCCCGCCGGATTTGGGAACTCGTCTGCCTTTCGGTATGATTTTATTCCGTGAACGTTGCCCTGAGTGAGATCGAAGCGCGAGTGCTGGGCTGCCTGGTGGAGAAGGAAATCACCACGCCGGAATACTATCCGCTTTCCTTAAATGCCTTGCTCCATGCGTGCAACCAGAAATCCAATCGTGATCCACTGATGAATGTGGATGAAGACGCCGTCCGCCATGCTTTGCGCGCGCTAGGCGACCAGATGCTAGCCAGGTCGGCCAGCGGCGATAGCCGCGTCGCGAAATACGAGCATCGCCTGGCGGATACCTTCAATTTTACGCGGCCAGAGACCGCGGTTGTCTGCGAGTTGCTGTTGCGCGGGCCGCAAACACCAGGAGAATTGCGGAGCCGCGCCGAACGCATGCACCCGTTTGAAGATTTGAGCATGGTGCAGTCAACGTTAAAGCACTTGATGGACCGCGAGCCGCCGCTCGTGAAAGTGCTGCCCCGGCAAGCGGGCAACAAAGAAGCCCGTTACGTGCATCTATTGTCTGGAGACGTGGAAATCCGCGAAGCGCCGCTGGTGAAAGAAGCCGCGCCATCCAGAACCCCTGGAGAAAACGAGCGGATCGCCCAGCTGCAAGCTGAAATTTCTGGCTTACAAAAAGAGGTTGCCGATCTGAAGGCGCAGTTTGCCGAGTTCCGAAAACAGTTTGAGTAAGAATGTCGCAAGGTCAATCATGGGCTTTTTCTTGTTTTTTGAAGGAAGGGTTGACACAAGCCCGTCCGAGTTCATAACATGAGGCTTCACGGGTGAATATTCGAGACTTCTTGGGGCGGTTCAAAACGTTGTGCATCTCGCGGCAAGAAACAAAAATACATGATCACAGTTAAAGAGCTTACGAAGAGGTACGCGCGCAACACCGCCGTCGACCACATCTCCTTCGATATCCAGAAGGGCCAAATTGTCGGCTTCCTCGGGCCCAACGGTGCCGGCAAAACCACAACCATGCGCATGCTGACGTGTTTCCTGCCGCCCACCGCGGGCAGCGCCATCGTCGCCGGTTTTGACGTGCTCGAAGAGCCCATGGAGGTAAAAAAGCGCATCGGCTATTTGCCCGAAACCCCGCCGCTTTATCCCGAGATGATGACCGGCGAATACCTATCTTTCGTCGGAAGCCTCAAGGGACTGCGCGGCGCTGAACTAAAGCAGCGGATCGATTACGTCAGCGAGCGCTGCGCGGTTGCCGACGTGCGCAACAAGCAGCTCGGCAAACTCTCGAAAGGTTACCGCCAGCGCGTCGGCCTTGCTCAGGCCATCATTCACAATCCGGAAGTGCTGATTTTGGACGAGCCGACCGCAGGTCTGGATCCCAAACAAATCAACGAAACGCGCGACTTGATCAAAGGCCTCGCTGGCGACCATACGATTGTGTTGAGCACGCACATCCTCCCGGAAGTCGAGCAGATCTGCCAGCAGGTCATCATCATCAGCAAAGGCAAGCTGGTGGCCACGGACACGGTTGACAATCTCCAAAGCCGCTCTCGTGGCGCCGAATCGGTTCTCGTAGAGGTTGCCGGGCGCAAGGGAGCGCTGGATGCGTCCGCAGTACAGGCTCAGATCGGAAAAGTTTCCGGAGTTAACCGCATCGTGGTGAAGCAAAAGCAGCCGACGCACTCCACCTTCGAGATCGAGACACAAAAGGACCACTTTGTTCGCGGAGATCTTGCGCGCGCCATCGTCGAGGCGGGCTGGGACTTGAACGAAATGCGGTCTGCCTCAGTTAGCCTCGAAGAGATATTCCTGCAGCTGACCGGGACCCAAGACGCTGGTCCGAAAGAAGAAATCGTGGTCACGGGAGCAGGCCAATGAGAAATGTTTGGCTCATCTGGCGCAAGGAGATGCGCAGTTATTTTGTTTCGCCGATCGCCTACATATTGCTGCTGATGTGCGCCCTGATTTTTGGATTTTTCTTCTGGAGCCTGTTGCAGGCCTACCTTCAGTTCAGCATGGAAGCGCAAATGCGCGGCGAAATGTTTCCGATGAATATGCCGGAAGAGATTACCCGCCGGCTGTTTGGGAACATTCCCGTAACCGGGCTCTTTATTATTCCGTTGATCACTATGCGTTTGTTCGCCGAGGAGAAGCGTACAGGCACCATCGAGCTCCTTACCACCTCGCCCATCCACGACGGTGAAGTCATTCTCGGAAAATGGCTCGCCGCCACCACGCTGTACTGCTGCCTTCTGCTTCTGAGCGTGATCAATGTCGCTTTTCTATTCTTCTACAGCCATCCGGACTGGAAACCCATCCTCGTTAGCTATCTTGGGCTACTCTTGCAAGCTGCGGCGTTGCTGGCCATCGGGACGTTCATCTCGACGCTCACGAAAAATCAAATCATCGCGGGAGCTGCGACATTTTGCGCCTGCCTGCTGATGTTCGTATGCGGATGGGTCGGCGAATATAACAGCGACACGTGGGCGCGAGTTCTGGCCTACATATCTGTGTCCACGCACATGGAGTCGTTCACGCGGGGAACGCTGGACTTTAAGGACGCGATTTATTACGTCACCGTGATTTTTGTTGGACTTTTTCTTACGGCGCGCTCGATGGAATCGCTGCGCTGGAGGTCGTAATTGAATACCGAGTTGTTGAAGGCACGACAAACCAAGTACGTGGCCTACGTGACGCTTTACATCGTCGTGGCTCTGGCAGTTGTAACCGTGGCGAATGTGCTCGCCGACCGCTACGACAAATCCTACGACGCGACAGCCAACAAGAAATACAGCCTCTCGGAGCAAACCATCAAGGTGGTCAAAGGGCTGAAGCAAGACGCTACGATCACCTACTTTGCCCAGGACTCGCAGTTCAGCCAAGCCAAAGATAAGCTCGACATGTACGCGAATCTTTCTCCGAAACTCCACGTAGTCTACGTGGACCCGGACAAAAAACCTCTCGTGGCAACGCAGGCGGGATTCAAGAATTTAAACACCGCCATCGTGCAAATCGGCGCGAACAAGAATGAAGCAAAAAGCATCAGCGAAGAAGATCTCACTGGCGCGATCATCCGCGATTTAAAGAACACGACGCGGACGGTATGCTTTGTCACCGGGAGCGGCGAACATCAGATCGAAGATTCGGGCCGCACTGGCTTTTCGCGGCTGAAGGAATTGATCGCCAAAGACGATTACCAGGGAAAGTCGATCGATCTCCTGCAAAAGGCCGAAGTCCCGAGTGACTGCACCGTGGTCGTCGTGGGAGGGCCGCGCGGCGATTATCTTCAGCCGGAGGTGGATGCCCTGAAAAAGTACGTCGAAGACGGCGGACGCGCGCTGTTTCTCCTCGATCCTCCGCTGAAAGTGGGCCGCGAAGAGGTTGGCGACAACGATGCCCTCGGGAATGTGCTGGCAAGCTGGGGCGTTACGCCGAACAAAGACCTGATACTCGATTTTAACCCCGTCGGCCAGATGGTTGGCCTGGGCCCGCAAGTGCCCCTGGTCACCCACTACGAATCCCACGCTATCGTCAACGAAATGAAGGGCACGGCCACGGGTTTCCCCATGTCGCGTTCCCTGGACACAAAGAGCGGCGACAAAACTTCGGTCGACAAGTTGTTTGATAGTTCGGAGAGCAGCCTCGCCACGACGAAATTGGATTCGGACAGAATCGATCCCAGCGACCCGAAAAACAAAAAAGGACCTCTGACCATCGCCGCCGCTGGGACGTACAAGACGGGCAAGGATAATTCGCAGGGCCGGTTTGTAGTCGTGGGCAGTTCGCAATGGGTCGCCAACAACTTTCTAGCTTTCAACGGCAATCGCGATCTGGCGTTAAACACGCTTAACTGGCTGTCGTCGGACGAAGACCTTATTTCTATCCGCCCGAAGGAGCCCGAAGACCGCAAGCTCACGATGACGAAAGCTCAGGTGCGATGGGTTGGAATCACCAGCCTGCTTTTGATCCCGCTCATCGTGATTGGCACGGGAATATCGGTCTGGTGGCGCAGAAGGTAAGCAGCCGCCAGATCGGCGAAGAGTAGTTCACACAATGCTGGGGCAACTCCAATGAAAATGAACAGTCTGCTGGTTGCCGCGATTATTTTGGCGGCGCTTTCCGGAGTTCTGTATTGGTCTAATCACCGAAAGCCCGTGGAGAACGCGGTGAAAGTCTCCGCGGATACGCCTCCAAAAATTCTTACGCTGGCACAAGACGACATCACAAAAGTCGACATCAAGAAAAAGGGCGGAGACGTCGTAGAGCTTCAGAAGGATGACGCCGGCAAATGGCAGCTCGTCGGCGCGAAGCCCCTGCGCGCCGATCAAAATGAAGTGTCGAACTTGCTTTCCACGTTGTCCTCGCTGAGCTCCGAGCGGTTGATCGAAGAAAAAGCCGGCAACCTGGCGGACTATGGTTTGGCGCAACCGGCGACCCAAGTCGCCGTCACCGAGAAAGACAACAAGACACAGAAGTTGCTAATCGGGGACAGCGCTCCGTCGGGAAACGCAGTCTACGTTGCGCTCGCGGGTGATCCGCGCGTGTTCACGCTGGCGAACTACGCCAAGACAAGCCTCGACAAGAGCGGCAAGGATCTGCGCGACAAACGCTTGCTGATCTTCGAGCAAGACAAAGTCAGCCGCGTGGAATTGAGCGCCAAGAAACAGGATATCGAATTTGGCCGTAACAAAGATGAGTGGCAAATCGTGAAGCCGGGGCCGTTCCGCGCCGACGATTCCAAAGTAGGGGACCTGATCCGCAAGCTCGGCGACGCGAAAATGGACTTGAACGTTTCCGATGACGATCAGAAGAAGGCAACAGCATCGTTTAATTCCGGGACAGCCGTTGCGACAGCCAAAGTGACCGACGCTTCCGGCACGGAAGAGCTGCAAGTCCGGAAAAATAAGGACGATTACTTCGCGAAATCGAGCGCGGTAGAGGGGGTGTTCAAAGTCGGAAGCGATTTGGGAACAGCGCTCGACAAAACGGTCGACGATTTTCGCAACAAGAAGCTCTTCGATTTGGGTTTCGCCGAGCCTGAAAAGATCGAACTCCAAGACGGACCCAAAACCCATTTCTTGACCAAAGGCGGCTCAGATTGGTTTTCGGGCGACGGCAAGAAAGTGGACGCCATTGGAGCCGAGGCGTTTGTTGAAAAGGTACGCGACCTGGCTGCAAGCAAATTTGTCGACTCTGGTTTCGGCGCGGTTGCGGTCGAACTGACGGCCACGTCTAATGGCGGTAAGACTGTCGAAAAAGTTTTAATCGCGAAAGATGGCGACCACTATGTTGCGAAGCGCGACGGTGAACCGGCGCTTTATCAATTGGATCCAGTCGTGGTCACCGGCTTGCAAAAGGCTGCGGAAGACATGAAACCCGCCGTCGAGCCGAAGCCGGAAGCCCGGCCGAAAAAGAAGTAAGCGCGCGCGGACGCCATCGGAGCCACCCTCGGCAACGGCCTGTGGCTTTCTGACGGCGAGCGCAGCGACGAGCCTCAGAGATCCGGCCCAGGAACCGCGGCGAAATAGGTCTAGCGTTTTTGTGACATGGCGCGATCCAGCGTCAGCTTTTCCTCGGCGGCCAGTTCACGGACGGCGCCTTTGGCTAGCTCGCCCAGCCCGAGCGGGCCGATTGCTACTCGAATCAGTCGCAGAACTTCAATACCCAGTGTCTCGAGCATGCGTCGAATATGCCGGTTCTTTCCTTCCTCGAGAATAATCTCCACCCACGAATTCCGTTGCCCTTGACGGAGCAGGGCAGCGGCTTTTAAACGAAGCGTGTCTCCGTCCTTCGTGCGAACCCCATTCTTGAGAGCTTCGAGCAACTCTCGATCGGCGATTCTTCCGATCTGTGCGTGATAGGTCTTGTCCAAATGCGTCTCCGGCGCCGTGACGCGAGCACCCCACTCTGAATCGTTGGTGAGCAGCAGCAAGCCCTCGCTCGCCTTGTCGAGCCGCCCAACCGGAGCGATCCAAGGAATATCCGCCGTAAGCAGCGAGTACACCGTGTCGCGCCCTTTTTCGTCAGACGCTGTGGTGACGATGCCGCGCGGTTTGTTCATCACCAGGTAGACTTTGGCGGCGGCTTTGAGTTGATGCCCGTCGACTTCGATGCGGTCCTTCGTGAGATGGACGGGAGTCTCGGGATCGCGGCGGAGAACGCCGTTGAGGCGAACCTTGCCGTCGCGAATGAGTTGCGAGGCATGGGTACGCGAGCAGAAACCCAGTTTCGAGATAGCGCGCGCGAGGCCAGTTGCAGAGGGTTGCTCTAACTCAATTCTATTCAGGAATGGAGATCTCCGTTAGGTCAGTTCTCCGCATTTCGCTTGAGCTGCCTTCTTTGTAGCACGATGGGCAATAGGTGTCATCGCGAAAATTTCTATTCTAAATACCCACAAGTGTTGCCGTGGAATACATTCAGATCAAGGCTGGCTTATTTCGTCGCTGAAGCCGCTGGAGTTGACGGAGGCGTCGCTGTCGGATTCGCGGGAGTTGGCGCTGTGGCCGGATGGGCGACGGCGCCATAACGTGCCGCTAGCCAGGCGCGTACTTCCGCTGGGTCATAGTGGAACGGGCCCATGCCGCCTCGATACGCGATGCGACCGGATTCATCTATAACGTAGAGGCGTTCCGGCCAGGCGGAATAGGCAGCCTCGGCGGCATTATTGATGTCGTCGATGCCGAACGCGATGGGGTAGTTGAAGCGTTTGATGAAATCGTTGGCGATAGCCACACGCTGGGCTAGATTTTTCGGCTGGGCGTAACACACGTCGTCCTTCACGTTGGATTTCATTTGCCATTCGTCCGTTGGATGCGCTTCGCGGACATAGACCGTAAGGAAATCGGCGTGGTCTTTGTAATCGTTGTAAATCTCGACCACGTCACCGACGTGGCGGCGGAAGGGCGGTCAAGTGTAGCTGCCGAAGATAACGACGAGAGGCCGGCTTCCGGTCCGTTCGCGGATGTGAAAGTGATCGGTACCATCCAGAGCCAGCAGCCGGGCGTCCGGAGCGTCATCGCCGACCTTGAGGTTTCCGCGATGCATGTGCGGCAGGGCATAGCGCACCATTCCGTAGGCGTCCTTAGGACTGCCGGCCATCTTGCAGAGAGCGAGAAACGCGGCCAGCAGAACGACCAGGAAGACGGCGATAGCCCATTTCCAGAAGAGAGTCATTGTTAGTCGTCCCCGCCTGGGTGCAAACACATGTACGGCATTGCTCCAGATTAAGAACTTCTACCTTTTCAACTATCTGTCCCGATGGAGATTACCGATGGTGTTGAAACGTAACATCCCAGCTGCTGCCGATGAATAGTATTTTTGCATTAGTGAAAGCGCGGTGCGGCTATTTACGAGCATCCTTTGCTAGCAGGTGTTCGCGTTCGGCCTTGTAGCGGGCCAAGGAGCGCTCGATTACGGTGAGCGCGGCATAAGCGGGGCGGATCTCCTCTACCTCCACTTTTTTGCCCTCGAGCAGCTTGTAATCCTGAAAAAAACGGCGAAGAACCAGCAAACGGTGGGGAGGGAGGTCGCGCGCCTCTAGATAGCTGCTGAATTCGGGGTCCCCGGTGGCCACGGCGATGATCTTGTCATCGCTGGCGCCGGAATCGATCATCGACATCAGTCCAATGGCTCGGGCCTTAATGAGCGCGAGCGGCTGTACCGGCTCCTGACAGAGAACCAGCACATCGAGAGGATCGTTGTCCTCAGCGTAGGTTTGAGGAATGAAACCGTAGTTCGCCGGATAAAAGACGGCCGAATGGATGATGCGATCCACCTTCAGCAGGCCGCTGGGCTTGTCCAACTCGTACTTCACATTGGAGCCAAGCGGAATCTCGATCACCGCTTGAAAATCGCGGGGCAGTTCGTCTCCTGGTGAAACGTCATGCCAAGCATGGAGCATCAGCGCACATCCTTCGTTAAGGGCTCTATGGATTGCTTCAATCCATTATCTCCGGAAAGCGGCTGCTCTCCAAAAAGGTAAGTAGTCAGGGGTTGCTTATCAGGTTCTGCGTAGATCGTGAATTCGACCTAAGTTTGCCCGGAGGGAGACAGGCAGGAATGCCTGTCCCACCATGAGCCTCGAAGGGCCCTGCCCTCTCTCTACGCGGTCGGCAGTTCGCTGCGCTTGGTCCAGAAATAGATCGCGAAAGCGATGGCGACCAGCGGCAGGACGCAGCCGAATTCGTCGATGAACCACTTGGTCTTGCCGGTGTCGCGTGTTATGGGAGTGAAAATTCCCTGAATATAGAGGTTGTGGCTGGCGTGGAGGATCGCGCCCGTCCAAAGGCTGCCGGATTTCAGCCGCATCCACGCAAAGATGAAGCTCATGGCAACGACCATCACCGTGAAGCACGTGAGGCCGTACCAAGTGGGAGTGCCAGCGTTGTAATCGGAAAAAATGAGCAAGGGATAGTGCCAGAGCGACCAGACGATTCCGCTGATGAGTGCTGTTGCCGTGAATGACGTTGTCTTCGACAGTTCGGGAACCAAAAAGCCGCGCCAGCCGATCTCTTCGCCGAGGGCGCTGGAAACGCTGCCGATCAGACCGTACGTGCCTATCAGCACGATTCCCAGCACGATGGAAACCCAAGGCGGTCCGCCCTGGTGCATCGACTTCGTCAGTGAATTGTAATAGTCGGGATTGCCAAACGCGCCGAGGTGAAAAATCCAAACGATCGCGTACGCAACCGAGGCGTATAGCAAAGGAATATACCAACTGCGGACCTGGTATTTTGTTTCGCCCCATTTCCAGCCAAGTTCAGAGATACTGCGGCCATTCAAGCGCAGGGTGAGCATGCCCGCAAGGGCGGGGCACCACATCAGACCGAGGACGTACAAGCCGCGGCCGTATCTCAGGCTGCCGGAGTGAAGAACGAGAAAATAGAAGAACGAGCTGAACGCAAATACGATCGCGAGATAAGTGAGGACCTGAACGCGAGAACGCGCGGGCTGGGCCATCGATGCCTCCAGTTGGAGGCTGGACCATACAACGAGCGCCGTTGCGATACAAGCGCGATGCGGCGCTAGGCTCGTGCCTTCTCAATCATTTCGTCCCAGATGCCTTTGGATTTCAGAATGAGCTCGACAGCTTCGCGGATGGCGCCTCTTCCGGCGACAGCCTTTGTGACGTAGTGCGCTGCCAATTTTACTTCGACGACGGCGTCGCCGACAGCGACGGCAAGGCCAACGCGGCGCATGACTGGCAAGTCCGGGAGGTCGTCGCCGACGTATGCGACTGCGGATTCCGGGACGCCGGTTTTCTTCAGGATTTCTTCAAGAGCGGGAATTTTTGTCGGCTGCTTTTGGTAGATGAATTCCATTTTCATTTCGTTGGCGCGGCGAACGAGGGCAGGGCTTTCGCGGCCGGTGATGACGCCGCTGCGGAGGCCGGCGGTGTGAGCCAGGGTCAGGCCTTGACCGTCGTGCGCATCGAAGTTTTTGATTTCAAGGGCAGTGCCGTCGGGTTGCGAAAGGAGTATGACCGAACCGTCGGTCATTGTGCCGTCGACGTCCATGAGGAGAACTTGGATCTGCTTTGCACGTTTTTTGAGGCTCGCGGAGATTTTGATCATGCCTTTTGCCAAGCTGCGCTCCCGATAAAAAAACTAAAACTTGCGGACCCGAAAATCCGCGAATACAAGAAATCGCGGGTGCAAAATTCACTCTACATGAGCTCAAGCGTCCAAAGGTCGTGGAGATGGACTACGCCCAAAACTTTTTTTGATTCGTCGACGACGACTACGCTGGTGATTTTACGTTTTTCCATTTGATTGAGGGCTTCGCTGGCGAGGACGCGCGGGCCGATCGTTTGGGGACTGCGGGTCATGGCCGCCCCAGCCGTCATTTCCAGCGTTGCGCCGCGGTGCTTTTCCATCAAGCGGCGCAAGTCGCCGTCGGTGACAATGCCTGCCAGGCGGCCGTCGGGCTCCAGAACCGTTGTCATACCGAGGCCTTTGCTACTCATCTCGTGGATGACTTCGGGCATGGGCGTGGTTGTCGCAACGTGCGGGAGCACATCGCCTGAATGCATCATGTGTTCGACGCGGAGAAGTTTTGTGCCCAGGCGGCCGGCGGGATGGAGGTTGGCGAAATCCTGGGATTGGAAGCCGCGGCGTTCCAGTAGGGAGACGGCCAGGGCATCGCCGACCGCCATGGCCACGGTGGTGCTGGCGGTGGGCGCGAGATTCAGGGAGCAGGCTTCTTCACGGACGCTGACGTCGATGGTTACGTCGCTGGCTTTGGCGAGTGTCGAACCAATTTTCCCAGTGAGCGTGACTAGCGGGGCTTCCAGGCGCTTCAGGGCTTCGAGGAGGTGAATGATTTCGTCGGTTTCGCCACCGTAGGAGACAGCTAGGACGGAGTCGCCGCGAGTCAGCATGCCTAGATCGCCGTGCAATGCATCCGCAGGATGCAGGAAAAAAGAGGGGCAACCAGTGCTCGAGAGTGTGGCAGAGATTTTTCTGCCGACGAGGCCGGACTTGCCCATGCCGGTAACGACGACGCGACCTTTGCAGGCGAAGAGGATGTCGACGGCTTTTTCAAATGAGGAGTCGAGGCGTGCGTAGGCGTCCAGGATGGCCTGGGCTTCGATTTTGAGGACCCGGCGGGCGGTGTCCAGACTCAACAGGCACCCCCTCGGCATTTTATAAACATTGCATTTAAAGGATTTGCGGTTGTTGTAAGTTCTTTATTTCGAATGGTTGTGGCGAATCTCGTAAGTCTTGGTTCTAAAGGGGTTAAGTTCACTGTGGCGGGCCTATTGTGTCGCGGGGGGGCAGCGTTCATTGGACGCTCCAGCGCCGGACGACTGTGGAGAGTTCCTTTAAACGTTTGAGCAGGGCGGGGAGTTGCGAGAGGGGGAGAGAATTGGGGCCGTCGGAGAGGGCTTCGGCGGGGTTGTCGTGGGTTTCGAGGAAGATGCCGTCGACGCCTGCGGCTACGCCGGCGCGGGCCAAGGGCTCGATGAATTCAGGTTGTCCGCCGCTGGCGTGGCCTTGGCCGCCGGGGAGCTGGACGGAATGAGTCACGTCGAAGACGACTGGGTAGCCTAACTTTTGCAGGATGGGGAAAGAGCGCATGTCGACGACTAGGTTTTGGTAGCCGAACGTCGCACCGCGTTCGGTGAGGATGATGTCTTTGTTGCCGGTGCTGGAGATTTTTTCGACGACGTTGGCCATGTCCCAGGGGGAGACGAATTGGGGCTTTTTTACGTTGATGATGCGGCCGGTTTTGGCGGCGGAAAGGAGGAGGTCGGTTTGGCGCGCAAGGAACGCTGGAATTTGCAGCACGTCGCAAACTTCGGCGGCGGGCTGAGCATGGGACGGTTCGTGAATGTCGGTCAGGATCGGGAGCTTCAAATCGGATTTGATTTTGCCGAGGATGCGCAGGCCTTCGGCAAGGCCCGGTCCGCGGAAGGCTTTGACGGAGGACCGGTTGGCCTTGTCGTAGGAGGCTTTGAAAATGTAGGGGACGCCGCAGTCGGAGGCAATTTTGGCAACTTTTTCCGCCATTTTTCGCGCGTGAGTTTCGTTTTCAATGACGCATGGGCCGGCGATTAGAAAGAGCGGGTTGCCGATTCCGAGACGCATCGAGCCGAGAGAAATGTCGTGAGCGGAGATCATCGAAGTTAACGAAGATAGCATACACGCGGCTTCGATTTGGAGAATTGCTCGATTGCCGGTAGCGGGTCATCAGTTTCGGCCCACTACCGAGTTTCTTTGCGCTTGGGAAGAAATCCCTGGAGCGTAGCTGCGCGACATGCGGTCGCGCGATCCGTCAATCAGTGGATTACGCTTCGGTGTTCGCTCACACTCCGAAAGCAAACCGCTTCGCTAAAAATTTCCGTGGTCCCTGCGATGGTGGATAACGGACACGAATGTCCCGGTGTCATAGGTTGCGGAAGTCCACGGCACGCTCAGCACAAAATCCGCGAAGTCGCCGCAACCGTCAAAGCTGACCGTAAACGTCGCGCTGGCAGTGCCTCCCGCCGCGAGATCGCCCAGCAAAATGGGGTAACCGCTCGGCGGCGTGACCACCGGCCTGCAACGCTCACCCCCGAACTGCTGCAGCGTAAAGCCGTTGATCTGCGTGGCGTAAGCGACGCCTACGTCGCCGTTCGTTGCGGTCACAGTGAACACGCGCGTATCGTGCTGCTTGCCTCTGTCATCGGAAACGGAAAACGACAGCCCGTATCCCGGTAACTGTGTCGGGTCGACAATTCCCCAGTAAGCGGGCTTGGCTTGCAACTCTGTATCGAAAGGCAGCGGCGCATCCAACCGGTCGATCGGGAAACTATCGAGCCAGGTGTCGTCGTCCGCAAAGCCCCAGAAGGTGACGGCGCTTATCTTCCCCCGCAACCGCCGTAGCGCATCAAAGTATTGCTTGTAAAGCCAGCCCTGCTCCGCAATCAGCGATGGCGGGACGGTTGGCGCGAAGTTCGATGTGTTGTCGCCGGCGTTGTAAACGCTGACGTCCATCTCGGTAATTTGTTGATCGATGTCCCGGAAATTCTCGTGAATCGTGTCGATCGCCTGAACCACAGCGTCTGCAGACGGATAGTTGATATCGTTATGCATCTCGTGGCCGACTCCATCGAGTGGAATGCCGCGCTGGCGAAGATCGCGAACGACCCGAACAAGACAGGCCAGCCGGTCCGCATCGGTCGTGCTGTATTCGTTGATGAACAGCTTCGTTCCCGCAGGCGCGTACTCTCGGGCCGCCAGGAGCGCCACATCGATGTACCCCTTGCCGAGAACCTGGTAGAACGGCCCGTGATAGAGACAATCGGGCTGCGTGGGATCGATCGGTTCGTTCACCACGTCCCAGGCATACACCGCTGTGCCGAAGTGCTGCACCTCGTTTTGTATGTGCTCCTGGATGTTCGCGGTCACTGCAGCCTGGTTGGCGGCGGAATTCGTGCCGTCTCCCGTGGCATAAGCCGGGGTCTGCTCGCCAGTTGACCACACCAGGTTGTGCCCTCGCACGCGCATTTCGTTGCATACCGCCAGGCCCACTTCGCTGTCGGCGTTTTCGTACGTGTACGTGCCTTGGGCGGCTTCCACCGAACTCCACTTCATATCGTTTCCTGAAGTGATGCTGTCGAAGTGCTTTGTCAAAAGCTGGGCGTGCGGTCCCGAAAGATCCGTCAAGTCCACCTCGGCACCCACGCGGAAGAATGGCGCGAGCGTCTGGAAAATCGAAGCAAGGTTAGGCTGAATAGTCGGCGGCGGAACGTAGGTAAGCTGGAAGTCGTCAACATAGAACGACACCAGATCGTTGCCGGATGCCGGAACGGTCTGCAAATACAAATACGCAGCGCCCGGATCGTAGTTATTGGACATGTTGTACCGCATCACGCTGATCTGGTGCCAGTTCCCATCTGCAGGAATGGTCACGCCGGGGTAAGCCGTCACGCTCGGATAGCTGGGGTTGCCATCGAGCGTAGTCTGCAAGCTCATGTTCAGGATGTGGTTCGAGCCGTCGGTCGGCACGAGCATCACCCACACGCTGGTGTTATAAACCGACCCGTTGTACATCTTGTCGCTGACATTGATTTGCGGCCCGTCGTAGTTCGCGGTTCGCCCCGTGACCAGCAGGCTGTGCGTGCCGCTATGCGCCTCCGCGGTCGTATTGGTCAGCGTAGAACTGCCAGTCCGAGAACTCCATCCGTCCAAACTGCCATCCTCGAAGGTCGTGGTGATCCCGCTGTTGTCCTGCTGGCTCGGACTTGGCGGTGCTGGCGAGAGCTGGCCGATGGTCACGTCATCGATGTAGAAAGAGTCCGTCGCGCTGCTGGACTGTATGTAAAGAATCAGGCCTGAAGGCGGACCAGGCAAATTGCTGAAGCTGAGCGTGCCCTGAACCTTTGTCCAAGCGGTGCTCGAAAGCGGCCCGGACGTCGCCAGATTGCTGTACGAACCCGAGGTGTTCGCGCAGTTCGTCGTCTTGGTCGAAAGGGTCGCCGTTGGATTACTGCTATCGGGCGCCGCCAGCAACACGTAAGCGGTAATCTGATACGTCGCGCCTGCAACGACGTTGTTCACGCTCAGCAGGTTCAGGCTTGGCCCCATGTAACCCCCTGTGCGGTTCGCAACCAGAAGGCTGCGCGCATCGCCATTCGGGTCGACGATCGGCGGAACACTGTTCGCCAGCGAAGCGGAACCAAACGGCGTCCAGCCATCCAGGCCGCCATCCGCGAACGTATACGAGGCTATTGGCGTTCCGCCCGGCGGCGGTGCCGTCTCCGTAATCACCACCTCGTCCAAGTAGAACGATTGTGTTGTGGTCGCTCCCACCAACTGCGCGTAGAGCAGCAGTCCCGTTTCCGTTGTGCTGACCGTGTAGCTTCCACCGATTTGCACCCATCCGGAGCTCGACACCGGCACTTGGTAAGTCCCCACGGTGTCGTAGCACGTCCCCCCGGAACAGCTCGGATCACTACGCCTTATCGTGAAGTTCGCGTTCGTTGCCGTTTCGCTACTGGTGAGCATGACGTATCCCGTGATCGTGTACGTTGCTCCCGCCTGCAGCACGCCATTCAGCGAAACCGACGGCCCACCGGCGCCGCTTGAGTTCGTCGACGTAAGCAAACTGTACGATCCGGAATACGACGCGGCGTTTGTTGCCACCGGTGTGCTGGCGCCGTTGAAGGATGTCCAGCCATCGGCCGTTGCATCTTCAAAGCTGTAAGTCACAACCGTTTGCGCGCCCGCACTTCTGACAGACAGCAGCGCGAAAAGAGCAATCAGAAAACCGATGCGAACGATTCGATTTGCGAATGCAACTGGTGACAAATTCCGAAAGGACCGGAACATTGTGATTCTCCTTTAGGAACACGACGGCCCTAAACGCCTTATCGTGTACGTTAACGACAATTTGAAAGTTTAATACATAGTTTGTTTACGTCCGGGGAACCCGCTGCTAGGAAAGACAGTGTTAAGCTACACCTCTCGCGTAGGTGCGTGTCAAGCAGCTTTTTTTGGAAGAGCTCTCGGCGACTGTCAGCCCCGCGTTCTGGGGCTGGCAACGTTTTAGATTCTGCGCAGAGGTCGCCAGCAATAGCGCCTGGCGGCTCGTTTCTCCGTCGTCTACCGTCGTACTGGTCGGACCGCCATTCCTTGCTACGTGCCAGCAGGGGCCGCCACGGCGATGCACGTCGCCCGCTCTCTCAGCGCTGCTCGCAATAAAAACTCACTACTCCGATCGCTGGGATCGCACGCCGGAATGACGGAATACGGAAGCGACAGGCTCGCAGAGGGCGCGGTGCTACAAACGCGGCTCAGCAGGTTGCGCCGCCACAAAGTCTCTGGCTAGGCTCTGGCTACGCGTTGGCCTGGGGGGCTATGGCGGCGGCTTGGACTCGCGGTGCTTCCGCGACCACGCGCGAGCGCTGCTTTTTGTGTTCCAGGGCGGCGCCGATGAAGGCGGCGAACAAGGGATGCGGCTCTAGCGGTTTGGATTTGAATTCGGGGTGGAACTGGCAGCCGAGGAACCACGGGTGTTCGGGCGCTTCGATAATCTCGACGTAGTTTTCGTCGGGGGTGCGGCCGGTGATGCGGAGGCCGGCGTTGGTTAGAGTTTTCTCGTAGTCACGATTGAATTCGTAGCGATGGCGGTGGCGCTCGCTGATTTCGGTTTTGCCGTAGGCTTTGGCGGCGAAGGAGCCGGGTTCGAGCTTGCAGGACCACGCGCCGAGGCGCATCGTGCCGCCCATTTCGTCGACGCCGAGGAGCTCGCGCAACTTGTAGATGACGCGGTGCGGGGCTTGCGGATCGCACTCCGTGGTATCGGCTTGCTTCAATCCGGCTACGTCGCGGGCATATTCGACCGTCGCGCACTGCATCCCGAGACAGATGCCGAAATAGGGCATCTTGCTTTCGCGGGCGAATTGAATAGTGTTGATCATGCCCTGGATGCCGCGTTTGCCGAAGCCGCCGGGGACGAGGATGCCATCGAAGCCACGTAGTCGCGCGGCGGCGGTTTCCGGGGAATCGATTTCTTCGGCTTCGATCCATTCGAGAACGGTTTTTTGATCGTGAGCGAGGCCGCCATGGAGGAGGGCTTCGCGGAGGCTTTTGTAAGCGTCTTCGAGTTGAACGTATTTGCCGACGACGGCGATGCGAATCTCGCCGGCGGGATTGTGCATGCGGTAGACGAGGTCGAGCCAGGGGCGCATGTCCGAAGGCCGGTCTTCGAGCTTTAGTTGACGAAGAATCTGTGCGTCGAGGCCTTCGCGGCTCAGTTCAACCGGGACGGCATAAATCGTGTCCACGTCTTCCATGGAAACGACGCAGGCTTCGGCCACATTGCAGAAGAGTGCGATTTTTTTCTTGAGGTCGGCGGGAATGTGGCGGTCGCTGCGGCAGAGCAAAATGTCGGGCTGGATACCGATGCCAAGCATTTCCTTGACGCTGTGCTGCGTGGGCTTGGTTTTCAGTTCGCCAGCGGCGGCGATGAAGGGAACCAGCGTTACGTGAACGAAGAGCGTGTTTTCCGCGCCTAGTTCGAGGCGCATCTGGCGAATGGCTTCGAGGAAGGGAAGCGATTCGATGTCGCCGACCGTGCCGCCAATCTCGACGATGACTACGTCCACTTCCTCGGAAACTTTTTTGATGGTGGCTTTGATCTCGTCGGTGACGTGCGGAATGACCTGGACGGTTTTGCCGAGGTAATCGCCGCGGCGTTCCTTCGTCAAAATCGTTTCGTAGATGCGGCCGGTGGTCCAGTTGTTGTCGCGGGAAAGCTTGGCGTGCGTGAAACGCTCGTAATGGCCAAGGTCGAGGTCCGTCTCCGCGCCGTCTTCGGTGACAAAGACTTCACCGTGCTGAAATGGGCTCATCGTACCGGGATCGACGTTCAGGTACGGATCGCATTTCTGTAGGGTGACTTTGAAACCGCGACTTTCGAGGAGACAACCGATGGAGGAAGCTGCAACTCCCTTTCCAAGTGAGGAAACCACACCGCCGGTAACAAAAATATATTTTGGCGCCATCCATGCAGCCCGCGTTTGGGATTTCCCAGTGCGCGAGCTTATCAGCCCTCCACAGGAGTGACGTACGGATAATTATCATCGGAATGCGCACGGCTGTCAAATCGAAGAATTTATTTTGGGAACTTCGAAATTCAAATTCGGGAACTAATAGAAAAGGAGTGCGGAACGAAGTGGAAGAATTATGCGCGCCGCGAAACTTTTCTGGCGGAAGCGGGTTTGCATCTGGTGGGGGCAGTTTCTGCGTATTCAGGCGGCGAACGAACGTGTTATCGATTTGAACAAAATGTTTAGCCGTGGAAACCGTTTAGAGTGTTGTAATCATCCAAGCAGTGATACATCTGCGTAGAGCCGCGAAATGAAGGCGGCGACGCAATCCTGAGGGATTCTTCCTGAGTCTCTCGAACGTGGGAAGGGGTCATGATATTGAATATGCGAATGTGCTTGGGCAGTGCTTTATTTGCAGGCGCTCTACTCTCGGTATCCTTTGCAGGCGCACAGCAGCAAACTCCAGCTGCGCAAGCCAATCTAACTACTTATGATATGAGCCGTGAAACCACGCTAGCCGGGAAGGTGATTTCGTACACGGCGGAATCGAGCGCGCCGCCGGTCGGGGCGCATGTGAGCATTCAGACCGTTTATGGCCCTGTCGACGTGCATCTGGGCAGCGCCAAGCTACTCGAGCAAAACCACATGACGCTCGCGGCGGGAGACTCCGTACATGTCACGGGCGAAGTGATCTACTTTGGCCAAGTCAGCACGTTTGCTGCGCGCATTATTGAAAATGGATCGCAGTCCGTGACCCTGCGCAACACGAAAGGGCAGTTGCTGCAAATGCCTGCCGTGCATGCTCCGAGAGGTGCGCGATGAAGCGGCTCTTGATGGCAGTCGCGGTGTTGGCTGTGGTTTGGGTCGCGGGTTGCAGCGGCGGTGGTTCTACTAAGATCACTCCCCCGCCGCCGGTAGGGTTCACGAACGGCAGCTTGAAGGGCACTTACGTTTTCTCGATGACGGGCACAACCGCCGATCCAAACTTCGGGACCAGCAGCTTTTCTCGCGTCGGAGTATTCATCGCCGATGGCGGGGGCAACATTCAGACGACCGGCGGGCTTGAAGACCAACACCAGTTCGGGTCGAACAATACGTTTGCCATAAACGGCGGAAGCTATGTAATCAATTCCGATGGGCGGGGAACACTAAGCCTTATAAACTCCGGCGGCACGGTGCAGTACAGCATTGCGCTGACCTCCTCGAGCAGCGGCTACATGGTGGATATGGCCGGTGGGACTACTGCTACTGACAGCGAGACGGCGAGCGGAAGCTTTCAACTGCAAACAGCTACAACGATTGCCGCGGGCACATACATTTTCGATTTTTCGGGGTTAGATCCCGGATCGGGCAACCCCACTTCCCTTGTTGGCGACTTTGTCGCCAGCGCCGCGGGCGCCGGAAGCTTTTCCCCTGGTAGCTTTGTGGATATCAACGACGGGGGAACTCTTACTACCAAGGCTATCTTGTCCGGTGGAACCTATGCGACGGACAACACAAATCCTGGGACGGGAAGAGGCTTTGCGACGTTCGCCAACAATTTGGACTATGTCTACTATGTGATCGACAGCCAGCACGTACAACTGATGGATATAGACCCGGACGCGGAGGGCGTGGCCCCGGGGACGAACATCGGCGAAGCTGTCGCCCAACAGGCAGGCACTCCAACGCTAACCAGCTCCTTCAGCAACAGCAGCTTTGTTTTCGTCGTGGGCGGCTCTAGCACCACCAATGGGGCGCCGCACACACGCGGAGTACGACTGACCGCGACCGGCGGAGCTCTTTCCGCCATCCTCTTGGACGACAATAATGACGGCGTAGTGACCTCCATACCGGCGACAGGCGTTATTGGCAACGGAACTGTCACACTCGATGGTGACGGCTCTGGCCGCGGGACATTCAGCTTTACAGAGAACGCCTCGAATACGTTCACCTTCGTTTTCTATCTGAGTTCGGCGACGCAGGGCGTGATTCAGGACGTCAGTCTTGTCCAATTCCAAGGATCCACGATACCTGACGAAGTCGCGGACGGCACGCTCCTGGCGCAAACGGGCGCTCCATTTTCTTCCAGTAGCCTGGCGACTAACTACGCGTTTAGTTCGAGCGGTGTCAGCTCGAGTGAGGAGGATTTCGTAGGCCAGTTCGCGCCCGCCACCGCGAGTCCCAACGGGCATGTTGACTTCAACGAGCCCGGTAGCGCGAGCCAGACAGTGTTCCTGGATGTTGCGCTCGGCGGCGTCATTACGGTAGGCGGTGACGGAACTGGCAGCACAGGCACGCACAGCACATTCGTCGCCACCATCAACGGCACGCCTTCGACCACCATCAACTACTTCGCTTACATCGCCAACCCGACCACGATCCTGCTCATGACCGGGCAGAGTAATGCTCGAATCGCCGCCGGCGTGTTAACTGCGCAAACGCCATAAAGCACTATCCAATAACCTAGGACGCCGCCCGGCCGAAGCTGGCCGGGCGGTTTTATTTTTGCAGGAGTTTTTCGACGCGGGCGACGTCTTCCGGCACGTCCACGCTCACGGCGTCGTGCTCGACCTCAGCTACGCGAATCTTCCAGCCATTTTCGAGCCAGCGGAGCTGCTCGAGCTGTTCGATGCGCTCGAGTTCGCCTTGCGGCAGGGTGGGATATTCGAGGAGGGCGTCGCGGTGGAAAACGTAGAGGCCCAGGTGTTTCAGGTGGCGCACCTGAATTTTGCCGGCGGTGTCGCGGACCCAGGGAATCGGCGCGCGCGAGAAATAGAGGCCATTGTTGTCGAAATCGAGGACGGTTTTTACGACGTTGGGGTCCATGATGTCGGCGGGCGTCTTGATCGGGGTGGCTACGGTGGCGATGGCGGCGGCGGGCTCTTCGAGAAGGGCATCGATCGCGGTATCGACGGCCGCGGGATCGAGCAGGGGCTCATCTCCTTGGACGTTTACGAAGACGTCACCTTTTTCGTGAGCGGCGACTTCCGCTACGCGCTCGGTGCCGGTGCGGTGGTCGGGGCGGGTCATGCGGGCGGTCCCGCCGAAGCTCTCGACGGCCTTGAGGATGCGTTCATCGTCGGTGGCGACAATGACGCGGTGGGCGCGAGTGGCGAGCTTGGCGCGTTCATAGACGCGCTGGATCATGGGCTGGCCGGCCAAGGAAACGAGGGGCTTGCCCGGCAGACGCGTAGCTCCGTAACGCGCGGGAATGACGATGACAATGTGTGGATTGGCCTGGCTCATGCGATTGAGTCTCCCACATTTGGGAATATTTGGGCACCCTCTACAGTCTCTTACCGATAGGCAGACCTGTCTAGTTGCACAGTACCATAGCAACGCTACGGTCCTAAGATAGCGCGACCGCCGGGACTGAACTGGCTCGAACGATGCCAGTGGCCTACTTGGTTCAGCTACTGGATTTGCCTTGTCTTCGCTTGAGCGAGTGGTAGAATCGCAAATAGACCGAGCCGCGCGGCCGTTTCGGGTGACCGGAACGATGGGGGTGCCGTGAAACGCGATGGACATGGATTTCGCGTTTTTATTTTTTCCGTTGTGGTGCTGTTACTCGCCTGCCTTGCCGTGTCCCGGACGGCGATTCTTGCTGCGCCCCAGACGCAAGCTCCTGCCGAAGATCCCAAGCAAAACGAAAAGAAGCCCCAGGACGACGTAAAAAAAGATACGCCCGGGCAAGTGCTCAAGCCCGGACGAACACTGAAAATGGACGTGGACCTCGCGCTGGTCAACGTCACCGTCACCGATCCTTACAATCGACTCGTCACCGGCCTCGAGATGGAAAACTTTCGCGTGTTTGAAGACAACGTCGAGCAGGAAGTGGTGACCTTTTCCGCCGAAGATGTGCCTATCTCGATTGGCGTAATTTTCGACTTCAGCGGCAGCATGGCTAACAAGGTCGGCAAAGCGCGCGAGGCCGCCGTGCAATTCTTCAAGACCGCCAATCCGCAGGATGAATTTTTTCTGGTGAGCTTCAACGAACGCGCGGAGCTGACCAGCGCCTTCACGAACAGCGTGGAAGACCTCCAGAGCAGCCTCATGCTGACCTCCGCGAAGGGCCGCACGGCGTTGCTGGATGCGATCTACCTCGGGCTGAGCCAGATGAGGGGTGCACACAACGGCAAACGTGCCTTGCTCATCCTATCGGATGGAGGAGATAATCATAGTCGTTACAACGAAACGGATATCAAGCGTTTGGTGAAGGAAGCAGACACCCAGCTCTATGCAGTCGGCATCTTTGATGCGCTTGGCTATCGCAACCGCACGCCGGAAGAATTAAACGGTCCGTCGTTGCTGTCGGAAATCACGGAGATGACGGGAGGCCGGGTATTTTCCGTCGAGAAGCTGGAAGACCTTCCGGATATCGCCTCAAAAATTGGCATGGAGCTGCGAAATCAATATGTCCTGGGATATCGGCCGAGCAACAAGGCCCACGATGCACGCTGGCGAAAAATCAAAATCAGGCTTCGAGCTCCGAAGGGACTGCCGCCGCTCAATGTTTTCTCAAAGACGGGTTATTACGCGCCCAGCCACTGAGTTCGCGTCCTTGCGCTGCTCTTCCTTCGCTCGCCTTCTCCTCTACCTCTGTGCGATGGCTCTGTTCGTCTCACCGTCCTTTGCGCAAATTCCGATTCCCAGCGCACAGCCGCTGCCTCCCGGGCAAGATCCGAATGCCGGAAAACAGGGCTCAACCATCAAGGTCGACGTCGGTCTCGTTGTGCTGCACACCAGCGTGCTTGACGATCGCGGGAAGTTCGCAGACGGCCTGAACTCCGAAAATTTCCACATTTACGAAGATAAGGTTGAACAAAAGCTTGCGACTTTCAAGCGCGAGGATGTTCCTGTAAGCATGGGCCTGGTGATCGACAATAGCGGCAGCATGCGCGACAAGCGGCCTCGTGTGAACGAAGCTGCCCTCACCTTCGTCGAGTCCAGCAACCCGCAGGACGAAGCCTTCGTCGTCAACTTCAACGACGATTTTTATCTCGACCTCGATAAGGACTTCACCAGCAACGTTCCGGAGCTGAAAGAAGCTCTTGAGAGGATCGATTCGCGCGGCAGTACGGCGCTCTATGACGCCATTATCGGTTCGCTCGATCATCTTAAGAAAGCCGCCAAGGACAAACGCGTGCTGCTTGTGGTGACCGACGGCGAGGATAACGCCAGCCACAATTCACTTGAAAAAACGATCAGGGAAATCCAGAAGACGGACACGGTGATTTACACCATCGGACTGCTCGGCGATGAAAAAAGGAAAGAGAAAAATACCGCCATGAAGGCATTAAGACATATCGCGGAAGCCTCGGGAGGGCTCGCCTTTTTTCCGGAGAGCGTCGACGACGTGCACACCATCTGCGAGCAAGTCGCTCACGATATCCGCAATCAGTACACTCTGGCCTACTATCCCTCCAACACCAAAAAAGATGGGACGTTTCGCGCGGTTAGCGTGCAGGTGGTTCCGCCGCGCGGCCGCGGCAAGCTTGTGGCCCGCACGCGCAACGGCTACTACGCGCCGGGCGCTCCTGCCTCCGCATCGGGAAACTGAACTCCAGGTATATTTTCGATCCACTGCTAAGGCTGAGGCGGGCCGGACTGCGACTGGATGGCGCGCGCCCGCGCAATAAGGAGATTCGCTTTTTCTGGCTGCTCTTGAACTTCGTAAACGGAAGCAAGGTTTTCGAGGCTGATTACGATCCCCGGGCTGTTCGGGGGGAGAAGCTGTTCGCGAATGGCGAGAGCGCGCTTCAAACTACGTTCGGACTCTGGAAACTTGCGCAAGTCCCGCTGGCAGAGGCCGAGCCGGTTGAGGGTGGTAGAGACAGTTAGAGTATCGGGTCCCAGTTGTTTTTCCTGGATGGCGAGGGCGCGCAGGGCGGATCGTTCCCCGGCAACGGGTTCCTTTTCGAAAAAATAGAAGAGAGCGAGGTCGCTAAGGGCTTCGGCAGTGAAAGGGCTGTCTGGTCCGAGGGCTTTCTCACTTATGTTCAGGGCGCGCTGGAAAAGAGGTCCGGCAAGTTTCCTATCGAAGATATCGTTATCGCGATAGAGTACCCCGAGGGCTCCGAGTGGCCGCGCCAGGTCCGGGCTGTTAGGGCCAAGAAATTGTTCGCAGACCTCAATGGATCGTTTATAAAACGACTCCGCCTCTTTGAGTTTTCCGTGGCTATGGGCATCGGAGGCAAGCGTAAAGAGAGTGCGACAATCCGCGGGGGAGTTGCCGGAAGCCAGTTCCTTTAGGATGTCCTGGGAGCGTTGGGAGGTCTCGCGGGACAGCGCGGTTTGGCCAAGGCTGTATTCCATGCTCGCAAGGCCGTCCAGCGCGTGCACGGTGTCCAGGCGATTTTGTTCGCCGAGCTCTTCATACATAACGGCTGAATTCTGATATTGAGTGGCGGCGTCCGCGTAGCGATTCTGCCGTTCGTAGGACTGCGCGAGGTCGAAATAGGCACTAGCGAGATCGCTGAAGGGTTTCGAGCCTAAGTCCGCCTCGTAGACGGCGACGGCGCGGGTATAAAACGATCGGGCTTCCTCGTAGCTGCCGTGCATTTCGCGCAGGAATCCCAAATTGAGCATGGCGAGAGCGTCATCTGCTTGCGCCGCCTTGGTATTCTTTTCGTCCACGGCTAGCGCTTCTGTGAAGTATCTCTCGGCTTGATCGTAGCGTCCCTGGTCGCGGTAAATGATGGCCAGATTGATCTTGATACGCGCGACGCGGATCGGGTCGGAAGTGTCGTTAAAGTTCAGAGCTCGCATGAGGAGAGGCTCGGCCAGTTCGTACCTGTGATCCGCGCGATAGCATCTGCCAAGCATGATCAAAACGGCTTCAAGACGAGAACCGTTTGGCCACCATTCTTCGGCCTTCGGGAGCATGGACTGGAGTACGGGCTCAGCCTCGTCGCACCTGTTTGCGTACATGGCCGCTTGGGCCTGCTGGAAAGTGGGATTCCAAAAGGTGTCGCGTTCCAGTTCAACGGCATTTGCGGCGCGCTCCTGGTATTGGTGAAACAAAGTCCAGCCGCCCCACGCAGCGAGGATAACGAGTACTCCCAGAAGGATGCCGCGGCGCATTAGGTTCGGATCCGCCGATGAGAAAATGTCATGGCTGAGGGCCTCCGGACAAAAAGGACTCAATCTCGAGGTCGTGCAACTGATTTCATCTTGGAAGGTTTTCCACCGGGAAACAACGGACATATCGGGAGAGTGTGCTCATGGGCATAGTTGTAGATTTGGCCAGTCAGCTCATCGGTCTTGCGCACTCCTCGCCGCGACCGGCCCGAAGGGTCCGGCAAGACGATACCGGATGGGGACGCGGCTTGTTTAGGGCACTTCGGCGCGCGGTCGCGTGGAATTTGGCTTTGTGCTCGCCGAGACTCCTGGGCCTTTGATGTAGCGCCCGGCAAATGTCAGAAAGGTGGGCCAATTGGGTCCGGGAGCGTGGCCGTCGCTGTGCTGCCGGAAGGCAAGCTCGCCGTCGATCAGCGGAGTTTCCATTGGAGGGAATTCCTCAGTGCCCAAATCTTTTTTCCCGAGAAGCCGGTAGACTGGCCCCGCAGCGACGGTTGCCATGAACATTCCTCGTGCGTCCTGCCAGCCATCCCCCTGCGTCGCGCCACCTCCGATGAATACAGGACGTGGTGCGGAGAGCGCTATAAGTTCATGGGAGTCCACGGGCAAATCGTTCGGAGTCAGCGGCCCGGCATACTTCAAGAAATTTCCCGCCATCCAGTGATATTCGCGGCTGGCCGCAACGTTGCCAATCTGTTCGCCGAAGTTGCGCCGGTAGAGGGCAGCTCCGCCAGCTCCGGAAGAACTAACGTAAGCAACCGCAAAGCGCGGATCGTACGCCATCGCGACCAGCGTCGCTTTGCCGAAACGAGAATGGCCTTCGAGTCCGATCTGGCGCGCGTCCACGGATTTGTCGGTCTCGAAATAATCCATCGCACGGCTCGCGCCCCAAGCCCAGGCGCGCAGCGAGCCCCAATCCTCCAACTTGCGCGGCTGCCCTTTGTTCACCAGACCGATGATCCCTTCTGTCAGCCCATCGCCATTATCTGCTTGCACGCTCGTGGGCATGTAGACGGCATAGCCCCAGCCTTTTGCCAAAACCTGCTGCTGCCAAGTCGGCCCTTTGCTGGCCGCGGCTGTCATTTCTGGAATCCGTTTCGCGATAGCGGCCATGAATTCGGGGCTAAAGCTCAATTCCATGATCACGGGCACCGGGCCAAGAGCATTTGCAGGCGTGCTCAAAGTAAGCTGAATATCCACATGGATTGCCGGATATGAGGAATTGTCGACGCGTCCAAGCAGGTTCTTCGTGATGACAGGCACATCGCCATTCATCTCTCGGAGCGTGCTCGTCACTTCCCAAGTTACTTTCGGCGTCAGCTTCGGTGCTCGGCCATAAACTTCGCGGTCAAAATCCTCGACGATCTCCGGCCGCCGTGTCTTCCACCATACTTTCCTAGTGGTCACCTTCTTTCCGTTGTTCAACGTCAACGGGTCAGGTAGCTTCGGATCGGGTTTCGCCTTCTCCTCATCATAATTCGCTGCATTTGGCGAGTTCCGGCCGCCGTCTGCGCCACGCCGCAGCGAAGTGATGTGCAGCAAATCCATGGTTCGCTGGTGATCTTGTTCTGCGGTGAGGTGTACCGGCGGAAGGACCGCGCTCGCTTCTTGCTGACCGGGCCCCGCGCCGCCTTTTACAGGCTGCAGCAGAAATGCCAGCAAGACTACGCCGCCAAAACAATGCCTCGGCACACGATTAGACACGATGCCGTCCTTGAATCTGATTATGGTTTTGCAAAACGCAGCGATGTTAGCGCAGAAGGTTCTGGATTAGAAGCTAACAGCGTGACTGCAAATTCAAGCGGTCGCTGCGCGAGCTTTGCTGCGCACTTCCGACCCGCCACGGAAATTCCAGCGCTTGTGGTTGACGTTCACAGACGCCACTTCCTCAGGGGAAAAGGGAATTTCCTTGAACCCTCGGACCTCGATAACGCAGCCTTCGCTGGTGACGACTTGATCGAAGGATCGGCCGTCCCGGAGTTCCACCGATACCACCTGATAGCCTATGCCGGTCTCTCCCGCTCGCTTCAGGTGATCGACAAAACTGCTAGGTATTGGAACTAAGCGTTTCATGACACTCCTTAGGGTTGGGAGAAATAGAGGGACCTGGGTATCCTACCTCTTGGGAAGTCAGGTGTCCAATCCCCCTCTGGCAAACTAAGAGCAAAAAGACCCGGCAATGCCGCACCCATGCGACATAACTCTTTTATCCTTATGGGGATAGGTTATCCACTGGTTCGTCGAGTGTTTTCCACAGGGATCGATAGCGAGACCCTTGCGCGGCCCGGGACACAGCGATTCCTGTCGGTTACCAAGGAGCCGTGCGGAAGAGTCTGTTTGCCTAAGAAATATAGCTTGCTGTCAGCGACTTTCTAGGAGCCTTTGGGTTTGGGTCCGACAACCGGGGGCGATGCCTGGGTGTGTCTCTGCTTATAAACTTTCGGGCATTCCTGCCGGCGGAAGCGACTAGCTCTCCTAGCCGCTGCTAGAAGACCACAACGTGGAGGATGACCATGAAACAACGACTCATCGGCATATTGGTGAGTGCGACGGCGCTACTGATGTCGGCAACGGGGATCCGTGCTCAGGATCAGCTCGTTCCGGCCGGTACGCTGCTGCAATGCACTTTGGACGAGCCGAATTTCTCTTCGGCCACAGCTGCAGTAGGGGACCCAGTGCTCTGCCACCTAAGAACCACACAGGAGTTCGGCAGGCCGCTGTTTCCGAGAGGCAGTATGCTGGGGGGGCACTTGGAAGCCGAGAAAGACCCGGGGCATTTCGTTGGCAAAGGCTACATAAAAATCACGTTTGACCGGGTGATTCTGCCGAACGGGGACCTGCCGGTGCCGGCAAAAGTGATTCAGGCCCGCGGCTATAAAGTGGACAAACAAGGCGCCATCGACGGCAACGGTCACGCCACACGTGACGTCGTCGAGTGGATGCTTCCTCCGCTGTGGCCGTGGAAAATCATCACTCTGCCATTGCGCGGTCCCAGGCCGACGTTGAAGGGCGAAGAGCCCCTCGAACTGCGCCTGATGGACGATATCGTCCTGCCGCAAAGCCTTTTGCATCCCGACCGTCCGCCTTATGCGTCGTCGCGGCAAAGCTCGCACAACGTAATGCCGCAAGAGAACACGATGCAGGTGGCGGCAGAGACGAGTACGATCACCCGCAGCGAAACACCGGCGAACCAGACAAAGGCCGCGACCGGGAACGCCGGAATCATCCAGATCGTTGCTCCGCAACCCGGTGAAGCGCGAGCAATGGAAAGGGTTACGATCCTCGCGCTGAAGTCGGACGTGACCTATGAAGTGACTAAATACCAGAGAGACGGCGACTTGCTGATGTTCGTGGACGCGCAAGGCCGCAAAGGCGGCGTGGACGTCAACGACGTGGATTGGCGCAAGACGTCCGAGATGACAGCGGCAGCGCGGTCCGCGGATATGCCGTTGCTTTCACGACAGACAAATTGAAGCCACAAACCTGAGGAAGTTTAGAGTGGTTTGACCCCAACTGTTGCGATCAGCGGCGGACGATGTGGGTGTGTGAAGTACCGCGGCGATTCTGCAGGCAGCACATCCGGTGAGAAGTGAAATCGCCCTTATCGCGCACATGCTTTCCATTACATTGACTCCGAAAGAGACCAATTCCGACGTAGACTGGACGTCCGTCTGCAATGCCACTCGCTGCCACAGCAGGAGCCAGCCATGATGACCCTTGAAGACTGTCGAGCGTTCTACGCTGAAGAAATTCGCTTTGCTGTGAACGTCGCCACACCAGGCTTGGTCGAGGCCTTCGCTCGCGTCCTGCGCGAGAATTTTCTGGGGAGGGCGCCTTGGTATATCGGTTCGGCGGAAACTCGCGCGCTGTCCGCGACGGGCATGGGGCAGATGTCGTACTTGACCGTCGAAGATCCGCGCGATCTTTATCATAACGTCGTGGTTTCGATCGACCGCTCGAAAGATCTGAATAACGGGCAACCCGGCTCTCTCGCTCGTTGGATTGACGCGCTTGCGCTAAAACCTGGCGATCGTGCCTTTCATCTGGGATGCGGCGTTGGCTACTACACTGCCATCATTGCGGAAATAGTTGGGACAAGCGGCAGCGTAGTTGGCCTCGAGCTACAGACAGACCTTGCCGCGCGCGCGAAAGAAAATCTCGCGGCTTATGCAAACGTAACGGTGCACGCCGGCGACGGCGCGAGCTTTGATCCCGGGCCCTGCGATCGGATCCTTGTGAACTGCGGCGTGACGCATCCGCAAAATATTTGGCTGGACCGTTTGCAAGATGGTGGCCAACTCGTGGTGCCGTTTACCATGGCCATAAATCCAGCGCTAGGGCAGGGCATTATGACCAAAATCGTCCGCAATGGCAGCGGTTACTCCGCCGAGATGGTTTCGCCCGTCGCCATTTTTTCCGGCGGCAACCTGCGCGATCCCGTGCTGGAGCCGCTCATGGCCAAAGCGCTGAGATCGGGCGGCCTGCTGAAACTAAAGTCAGTGCGTCGCGACGCCCATGAAGCCGGGGAAACCTGCGTGCTCCACGCCCCCGAGGTCTGTCTAAGCATGGCCAGCTGAGACAGCTACCTGCCCTTAAACGGGCGAGCGCCTGAAGACTTGCGAATCCCCGAATCTCACTACTGCGGCTTGGGAAGCTGCAAGATCATGCCGTTTCCTTGTCCTGTCTCAACTGTGGGCAACTGACCGTTCCATTTATCGATCAATGCGCGGCTGTTTTCGATGCGGCGCAATTCGAGGAGCTGCGGCGTCAGCGAGTTTTGACGAATGCGGTTGGCATCGGCTTCGCCTTGGGCGCGAGTCACCAAGGATTTGGCGTCACCTTCGGCCTCCGCGATTTTCTTTGCGGCTTCGGCTTGCGTCGTCGCGAGTTCGTTTCTGGCCTGTTCCGACTTTTGAATGGCCTGCGCCTTTGCAGTGATCGCCGCCGCAATCACCGCCGGCACGCGCGGCGCTCCTATAAACCCGAACTGCTGCACGCTCACACCCACGGGCGCCATTTTCTGCTCGATCTGCGACTGCACCTTCCGCAGAAACTCCGCTTTTTTCTCTCCGTAGATGTCTTCTACTGTGTAGGTGGATGCAACCTCGTTCAGTGAATTGCGCACCACATCGCGCAGTATGCCGTGCGTGAACGTATCCATGTCCGATACGCGATACTTCACATAGAAGTCCGGCACTTTCGCCGCTTCGATGGCGTACGACAGCGAAACGTCCACGAAAATTTCCATGCCTTCCTTCGAATTGAAGCCCATCTCTTCATTGATGGGATGGCCCTCATTCACATCTTTTGTCCATTTCACCGTCTGCACGTACGTAGGGAACTCAATGATTTCCGTGCTCAGCGGCGAATAGACCACCCACCCCGTGCGCACGGGTATCTCGGACGCCCCGCGCTGATTCCCCGCCAGATTGATCTGCACGCCTACGTGCCCCGGCTCGATCCGCGTCACGCGAATCAAAAACAGCCCCAGCACCAACACGACGAGCAGCACTCCAATGGCAATGATGCCAAGCTTCAAAAATGGAGCCGCTCTTTTCATTTCGAATTCGGCGTCGTCCCGTCCGCCTTTTCTAAACATGTCCATTCTGTTGCTCCCTCTCTCTCCCTGAAAGACCACTTCGACTATGCGCTTCTAGTTTGGCATCTGCCACGTAAGGAAGTCATGATGCGCTAACCGGCAGAAAATAGACAGGTTTCGAGCCCCTCAGGATTTTGCGGGGCGAAGCGATTTCTAAAACACGGGGCCTATGCCGCCGCCTGCTGAAACAATCTTCAGCTGATCTCGCTCAGGAAGCTTTGGCCGTGCGGAATTTTCCCGCCGGAATTCTCGGCGACGGTCTGGCCCATGTCCGCCAAGGTTGACCGGACTCCCAAATTCACTCCCGCACCGCTCCCGGGCGAATACGCCAGAATGGGCACATACTCGCGTGAATGATCTGTCGTCGCCCAACGGGGATCGGGGTCGCATCCATGGTCGGCCGTAATCACGAGCAAATCCGAACCGCTCAGCAGCTTCAAGAATGCCCCTAACATCCGGTCAAACTCCTCGAGCGACTCCGCAAACCCTTCGACATCTTTGCGATGCCCGTAAAGCATGTCGAAATCCACGAGGTTGCAGAAAATCAAACCGCTTCTTTGTTCTTCTAATGCGGCAGCAAGCTTCGCCATTCCATCGGCATTTCCCGTGGTCGTGACGTAGTTTTCCACGCCGCGCCCGTTGTAGATGTCATGAATCTTGCCAATCCCAAAAACCGGCACGCCGCGTTCAGCCAGCACATCCAGCAACATCGGCTTTGGAGGATCGACGGCATAATCATGCCGCCGCGTGGTACGGGCAAAGTGTCCCGGCGTTCCTCTAAACGGCCGCGCAATCACACGTCCCACGCGGTTCGGTCCGTCCAGTAATTTCCTCGCAATCTCGCAAATGCGATAAAGTTCCGCGATCGGGATCACGTCCTCATGCGTGGCAATTTGAAAAACGCTGTCGCCGGACGTGTACACGATGGGTTTGCGCGTCCGCACGTGTTCTTCGCCGAGTTCCTTGATGATTTCCGTGCCGGATGCCGGCTTATTCCCAATAGTTTCGCGCCCAATCTGTTTTTCAAACTCCGCGATCAATTCTCGCGGGAAACCGTGGGGATAGGTCGGGAAGGCCTGATCCAGCCAAACCCCCGCCATTTCCCAATGTCCGGTCGTCGTATCTTTGCCCGGAGAGTGCGTTGCGCCCTTGCCATAAGCCCCGATCGGCGATGCCGCAGAGTGCAAATGCGCAAGTGGGGCGATATTCGCGAGCCCCAGTCGCAGCAGATTCGGCAGCGCCAGCGAACGCGATTCGGCGATGTGGCCCAAAGTAGTTCTGCCGACGTCGCCATAGTCCGCTGCGTCGGGCAATTCGCCGATGCCCACGCTGTCCAACACAATCCAGATGACCCGTTCAAATCTCGGCATGGCCGAACCTCATCTTTGCCAATCTCTTGTACTTTCTGGCTTTCGCCGCACTGTAGCACAAACGCGGCCCCGCCCAGCCGCTGAGGGCCTTCCCCACAGGGGCGTTGACCACCACGGAAAGGGCCGGTATTCTCCAAAACTAAAGGTTTATGTGTTGTCCGCTGAACTTTTTTCTTACCTTACGCGTAGTACACAGTGAAGAGGTGTGTGATGGCTGAAAACGGTGCTCCCCGGCGCGCTTCTCTGGTATTTCCGATCCTCCTCATCGCGGTCGGCGCGATTGTGCTTTACAGCAACTGGCGCCCTTCCTTTGATCCCTGGCCCATTCTCTGGACCTACTGGCCGCTCATCCTGATTTTCGTTGGCGTCGGAAAAATCTGGGACAGCTGGCAGCGCCGCCAGAATTCCGATTCCCGAACCAGCGGTTCCGCAATGGGCGCGAGCCTCGGCGCGATCGCCTTCGTGATTGTTCTGGTCGCGCTGCTCTGGCATGGACGAAGATTCAACCACTGGCGCGGCGGCACCGTCTACGCCATGCAGCATCAGTCGCACACCGTCGACCGTTTGAATGCCAAGTCCGTGCGCGCCACTTTGGAAATGGGTGCAGGTGACCTTAACTTGAGCGGTGGATCGAGCCATCTTCTCGAATCCGATTTCGACTATCGCTCTTCATCCGGCACACCCAAAGTGGATTACTCCGTCTCCGGAACCACGGGAGAACTGCGCATTTCTCAGGACGATTCGGACAGCCACATTCGAACGACGACCGACAATCACTGGACTCTCCACTTCGCCAACGACATTCCTCTCGAAATCAAGATCGACATGGGCGCCGGCCGCGGCAACCTGCGCCTGCGCGACATCGACGTGACGCGTCTCAATCTGGACATGGGCGCCGGCCAGGTCGACGTCGATCTCACCGGCGACCGCAAATCCGATCTCACCGCCGACATCGAAGGCGGGGTCGGACAAGCCAATATACGGCTTCCGAAAAACGTCGGCGTCATCGTCAACGCCAGCGGCGGCATCGGCACGATCAGTGCGCATGGCCTCAAGCACGACGGCGACGAATACACCAACGATCTTTATGGAAAATCGCCGGTGACCATCCACCTCAAAGTCGAAGGCGGCGTCGGCACCATCACCCTGACACAAGAGCCGTAGTTGCCGCAAAGAGGCCTGCAAGAGCGCTCGCGCAGGTCGAGACAAAGACCTGACAGAAGCCGTGTTTGCTCCTGTTTTCCCGTGGCCGTATAATTGAGAGTTTAGGCAGCACGCTCGGAGCGCGCTGTCTGAGCTTCCCCTTGGCCACCAAAGAACTCACGTCCGCGCTTACCGAACAAGAAGCGATCCGTGTCCGCGGCGCACGCGTTCACAATCTTCGCAACATCACCGTCGAAATTCCCCACAACGCCATCACCGTGGTGACAGGAGTCAGCGGTTCTGGCAAGTCCTCGCTCGCCTTTGACACCGTCTATGCAGAAGGCCAGCGGCGCTATGTCGAATCCCTCTCCTCATACGCGCGCCAGTTCCTCGAGCGCATGGAAAAGCCCGACGTCGACGAAATCTCCGGCATCGCTCCCGCCGTCGCCATTCGCCAGAAAAATTCCACGCGCAACCCGCGCTCGACGGTCGCCACTTCCACAGAAATCTACGACTACCTCCGCCTCCTCTTCGCCAGATGCGGGCAGACCTTCTGCGTCAAGTGCGGCGCCGAAGTCCGCCGCGACAGCCCCGACGAAATCGCCATGCGCGTTCTATCGCTTGCGGCAGGCCGCCGTTTTTACGTCATGTATCCCCTTCGCATCGCTGCCCAGCCTCAAGGCGCCACGGGCCCCGCGCGCCGCGTTCCCAAGAAAAAATCTCCTGCGCCTCCCGAAGAGTTGCTCAAGCAGGCTCTCGGCGACATTCAAAAACGCGGTTTCAACCGCCTCTATCAAGACGGCCGCGTCCACGAATTTTCCTCGCCGGAGACTCTTCTCGACGTTGATTTCTCGAAGCCCGCCTACGTTCTCGTCGATCGCCTCTCGGTCAATCCCGAATCGCGCAGCCGCCTCACAGACTCCATCGAAATCTGCTATCGCGAAGGCGGTGGTGAAGCCATCCTCGAATTTATTGCCGACACCGCCGGCAATCGCACCGAGCGCCTTACTTTCAACGAGCGCTTCGAATGCAAAAATGACGGCACGCTCTATCAGGAGCCCGAGCCGCGCCTTTTCTCCTTCAACAATCCTTACGGCGCCTGCCCGCGCTGCCAGGGCTTCGGCAATACTATCGATTTCGATCTCAATCTCGTCGTCCCCGATTCGAGCAAGTCGCTAGACGAAGGTGCCATCGAACCGTGGACGAAACCGCGCTACCGCGCCCTTCTCCAGGATGTAAAGAAATGGGCCCGCAACCGCGGCATCCCGCTCACCGTGCCGTGGCGCCAGCTGAGCCCCGAGCAACGGCGCCTGGTGCTCGAGGGCGATCCAGAAAACGATTTCGAAGGCGTAAAAGGTTTCTTCAACTGGCTCGAGCGCAAGAAATATAGGCTGCACGTTCGCGTTTTTCTGAGCCGCTACCGCGGTTACGCGACATGCCCCGATTGCAGCGGCACGCGCCTCCGCCCCGAAGCCCGCGCCGTCCGCGTAGCTGGCCGCTCCATCACCGAGCTATGCAAGCTCACCGTGAAAGAAGCGCGCGTTTTCTTTTCGACACTGGTGCTTTCCGAGCTGCAAGCAAAAGTCGCGGAAAAAATCCTCGAGGAAATTCGCACTCGCCTGCAATTCCTCGATGAAGTCGGCCTCGACTATCTGACCCTCGATCGCCTCACCTCCACTCTTTCCGGCGGCGAATCCCAACGCATTCAACTCGCTACTTCGCTCGGCTCGCATCTTGTCGGAGCACTCTACGTTCTCGACGAGCCTTCCATCGGCCTGCATCCGCGCGACACCCAGCGGCTCATCGATATCCTCAAATCCCTTCGTGACCTCGGGAACACCGTCCTGGTCGTAGAACACGATCCCGACACTATCCGAGCCGCCGATCATGTCATCGACCTCGGCCCCGGCGCGGGCGAGCTCGGCGGCAAACTCCTCTTCGCCGGAAACTACGAAGGCATGCTCGCCGACCACAAGTCCCTCACTGGCCGCTACCTCAGCGGGGAGCTCTCCATTCCCATTCCCAACAATCGCCACAAGCCCAATGGTAAATTTCTCCGCCTCTTCGGCGCTACCCTCCACAATCTCCAGAATATCGACCTGATGATCCCGCTCGGGACTCTCACGGTAGTTACCGGCGTCAGCGGCTCCGGAAAATCCACGCTAATCCACGATGTGCTCTACCGCGCCCTGGCCGCAAAACGCACTGGCGGAAGCGTCAAAGAATTCTGCGACCGCCTCGAAGGCGACGCAAACATTCGCGAAGTCGTCATCGTCGATCAATCGCCCATCGGCCGCACACCGCGCTCGAATCCTGCCACTTATCTCAAAGCCTTCGACGCCATCCGCGAAGTTTTCGCCGCCACTCCCGACGCCAAGCGCCGCGGCTTCACTGCCGGCCATTTCTCCTTCAACGTCCCCGGCGGCCGCTGCGAAACCTGCCAGGGAGACGGCACCGTGACGGTGGAAATGCAATTCCTCGCCGACGTCGAGCTAGTCTGCGAAGAGTGCCGCGGCACACGCTTTAAGACCAGCGTTCTCGATGTCCGGTATCGCGGCAAAAATGTTCACGAAGTTCTACAACTTACCGCCCGCGAAGCGTTGGCGTTTTTTACGGGCGTCCCCAAAGTTGTCTCCAAGCTCCGCATCTTGAATGAAATCGGCCTCGGCTATCTCCGCCTCGGCCAATCCGCCACCACGCTCTCCGGAGGCGAAGCGCAGCGTCTGAAACTTGCGGCGCATCTTGCGCGCACGGAAAACCAGGGCATCCTCTATATACTCGACGAGCCCACGACCGGCCTCCACTTCGACGACATCGCCAAACTCCTCTCCGCTTTCCGCAAGCTCCTCGAATCCGGCGCCTCGCTGCTTGTCATTGAGCATAATCTCGACGTCATCAAATCCGCGGACTGGCTTATCGACCTCGGCCCGGAAGGCGGCGACCGAGGCGGCAAAATCATCGCCACGGGCACGCCAGAACAAGTCGCCCGCAATCAAAACTCCCACACTGGCCGCTTCCTGTCCCGCATCCTCAACGCGAACGGCCAGGCAAAGCGCCCCGCCAACGGCGCATCCAAGTCCGTAGCGCCATCAGGTACAATCCCGAATGGCGCAGGAAACCCTCCGCCCGAACAATGAGGCCCAACAGTTTGCTTGGCCGCGTCGCAGCGGCCGCCGTAATTCTCGCAGGGGCGCAGCACGCTGCGCCCCAGTTCGGCAAAGCCTCCACTCCGAACGCTCAGGCCTTTCCACAAAAATCCACCCAATCTCAAACCCGCACGCAAAAACTGGCCAATCCCCTGAATGACCTGCTCGAGGAAGCCCAACACGATATCGACACCAACCAATTCGAAGCCGCCCTTTCGCCTCTCCAAAAATTTCTAGCAGAAAAACCCGACATCGCCTGGGCCCACTTCCAACTCGCCTACGCCTACACCGCCCTGAAGCGCCCCGACGAAGCACGCGCCGAATACGAACGCGCCACCGCGCTTGACCCCAAAATGTCCGAAGCCTTTCTGAATCTAGGCATCCTCCTCAGCGAAAAAGATCCCGCCGCCGCCGTCGCGCCCCTGCGCCGCTCCGTCGATCTTCTCCCCGCGCAAAGCCGCCCGCGCTTCTTGCTTGGCCACGCGCTAGAGCGCGCCGGCGACATTCCTGGCGCCGTCGAATCCTACGAAGCTGCGCTGCATCTCGACCCCAGCGACGTCGAAGCCGAGGTCCATCTCGGCAATCTGTACGTCGGCCTAAAACGCTATTCCGACGCGGAAACAAAATTCCGCGCCGCACTCGAACTCCAGCCGAAATCCCCGCAAGCTTTGCTTGGCCTGGCGCAAACTCTCGACGCGCAAAAAAAGCCCGAAGCTGCCGCCGCATATCGCGACTATCTAGCCGTTCAGCCGGACACGCCAGGCGCAGAATCTCGTACAATCCATCTGCTCCTGGAACAAAAACAGTACGACGCCGCCCTCGCCGAACTCGACCGCGCCGATGCCGGCAAGCCACCCGCGCTTGATTCGCTCCGTTCCCGCGCCGACATCCAGATCGCTCAGAAGAAATGGGACGATTCCATCGTCACTCTTCACAAAGCCATCGCTCTCGCTCCCAACGACGCGCAGCTCCACGGAGGCCTCGGCCGCGTTTACCTGCAAAAACGGGATTTCCCAAACGCCGAAAAAGAGATAAAAGCCGCGCTGCAGCTCGACAAGAATAATCTGATCTACTGGAAGGACCTGAGAACCACGTACTATCTTGCTGGAAACTGGAGCGCCACCCTGGCCGCACAGGACTTGCTCGCCAAGGCCGAAACTCCGGGCGCAGGCGAGTGGTTTATCCGGGCTCTCTGCTACGATAATCTTAGGCAGCCCAAGCCGGCGCTCGAAGCCTACGAGAAATTTCTCGAGCTCGACCAGGACAAGAACCCAGACCAGGTCTGGCAAGCACAGCAGCGCAGCAAGGTTTTGCGCCGCATGCTGGATCAGAAAAGGTAACCGCATGGACCCGCGCGTGGCGCGACGCGTAGCATCTCCCGTTTTGTTGGCTGCGCTATGCTGCGGCAGCGGCGCTGCGGCGGCTGACAAGCTCAGCGAACTGCAGGCGCGCTTTGACACCGAAATGAATGGAGTGCATAAAGCAAAAATGCTGCAAAGGCTCGGCGATGCTGAATTCGAGGAGGCCGGCCGCGCCGAGAAATCCGGCGACTACAGCACCGTCGACCTGCTCATGGAAAAATACCGGGACAACGTCCGCGCCGCCTCCGACGCGCTCGAAAAGGAAAATCCGGATGGCGAGCGGCACCCCAACGGTTACAAGCAGCTTGAAATGCATGTTCAAAAAGGCTTGCGCCAAATTGATGAACTCCTTCTCATCGCGCCCTTGGAATTCAAGCCTCCCCTCGAGCTGGTACGAAAAGATCTCGTAACCTTCGACGACGAGCTGCTCAGGTCTCTTTTCCCGAGAAGACACGAGAACAAGCCGCCTGCTCCGGCAGCTGCGCCGGCAACTCCACCTGATCCGGGAGTGCAACCATGAAACTACACTTCTGCATTTTGTTTCTGTCCGCAATAATCTTTCACGGCGCCACGGCGGTTCGCGCAGCGTCTCAGACGCAGAAAGACTATCTTTCAGCTGTCGAAGCCGACAAAATCCGCGAAGCCGAAACTCCCAACGAGCGCATAACGCTCTTTCTGAGCTTCGCGGACGATCGCCTCAAGAAACTTCAGTACGAACTGGAACACCCCGCGCAGACCAACCACGCGGAGATGATCAATTCTCTGTTAAACGCCTACGTCGGCTGCGTCGATGATGCCGCCGACATCATTCAGCTCGGCATCGAGAAACAACAGAACATTCGCAAAGGCGTCGACCTGATGGCCTCGCGCACGAAAGACTTCCTTGCCGTTTTGCAGAAAATTCCGACAGACGCCTCCGATGCGGAGCTCTATAAGGAAAATCTCGACGACGCCATCGAAGGCACGCAGGACGCTTCCAAGGAAGCCGACGCTGCGAAGAAAAACGTCGCCCCGCCGCCCGTCCGCCGCAAGAAATGAATCCGGCGAAAGAGATGCATGCAGCGAAACAATCTGGCCCAGCGCAGCAGATGAGCCTGGCGATGGATCTTGCGCCACCGATCGAAATCTCCCCCGTCCAAAAATCCACCTTAAAGAGCCCGAAGAAACGGAAGTCGTCGCGCGGTGCCAGTTCAGCGGTCCCCGGAGGCGCCGCGCTTTTCCAACGCGTTTTCACGCGCCTCGGCTGTGATGGCCGTCCTCCGCGCTTCCGCGTCGAGTTTTACCCCTACGCCAGCCTGGTCCTCACCATCCGCCGCCGCGAAGACGCGATCTACGTGCGCTTTTCGGACCTTCTGCAACGCGCTCCACTTCCGGTTCTCGAAGGCGCTGCCGCCCTCCTGCTCTCCCGCGTCTACCGCCGAAAAGCTCCGCGCCTGTTGGTCGCGCCCTACTTGAACTACGCCCGCTCAAATCGTACTCGCAGCCGCATCAGGCGCATGCGCCGCGGCCGCGTGCGGCTTGCTTCGAATGGGCCGC
This sequence comes from Verrucomicrobiia bacterium, assembly GCA_035571045.1. Taxonomy (GTDB): domain Bacteria; phylum Acidobacteriota; class Terriglobia; order Acidiferrales; family UBA7541; genus Acidiferrum. The sequence goes on along the minus strand of DATMKS010000084.1, from coordinate 17,052 downwards.
AGGGGCGACATTTCGACCTCGAAAAAATGTTTGAGCTGCTAAACGAAAAATACTTCTCTGGAAGTTTGCAGCGCCCCCACATCGGCTGGAGTACCAGAAGCTGGCGCCGTCAATTCGGCTGCTACGACCCGGGCCCCAATCAGATCCTGCTAAACCGCCGCATGGATCACCCCGCCGTCCCGCAAGTCGCCGTCGAATACGTCCTCTACCACGAAATGCTCCACGTGAAGCATCCCACGCGCCGCTCTGGTTGCAGCCTCGTCTCCCACTCCCCCGAGTTCCGCGCCGAAGAAAAACTCTTCACCGATTTCGTTCGCGCCCGCCGCATCCTCGACCACCTCGCCCGCTGACTCCTGCGCTCCGCATTTCATTCGTAGCGTAACGCTTCCAGGGGATCAACCTTCGTGGCGCGACGTACCGGAGCCCAGCATGCCAGCAGTGCTACTCCCACGAACAACGCGCCCACGACGAGCAGCGTCGCGGGATCGCTGGTCCGCACCTCAAACAGGAAAGTCCTCAGCACACGCGACAAAACGATCGCGAGCGCCACACCCGCGAGCACGCCACTCGCAATCAATCGGAATCCTTCCCCGAAGATCAGGTTCCGGATGTCTTTTTGTTCAGCGCCAACCGCGCTCCGAATCGCCAGCTCGCGCCGCCGCGAGGCCACCGAAAGCGAAATGACCCCGTAAATTCCGACCAGCGTCAGCACACTCCCCACAGCCGAAAATCCGATCAGCAGTTGCATCGCAAAAGTTCGGGATGCCAGCGAATCATCGCGAATCTGTTCCAGAGTCTTCGGATTTTCGACGGCAGCGGTTGGATCGACGGCGTGCAGCTCGCGCTCCACTGCCACTAGAACCGCGCGCGGGTCTCCCGTCGTGCGGATCACGAGATGTTTTGAAAACGCCGACGCCTCCCACAACGACAGATAAATCTCGGGTGAGGCTTCGTGCGTCAAATCCTCGGTTCGGCCATTCGAGACCTCACCGACGATTTCCATACCTGGCTTGTCTCGCCCGTTCAGCCAAATCTTCCGCCCGATGGCATCGCCTTGCGGAAAGTAACGATCGGCGAATGCCTGGTTGACGATCGCTACGTTTAGCGTCTGGCCCTCATCACCCGAGCGAAACTCCCGTCCCTCGATCATGGTCACGCCCATCAATTTGAAGTAGTCCTCCGTAACGGCGCGCAGCGGCAGCGCCGTCTTGTCGCTCTCTTTGATCGCTGGAGGCTGGCCTTCAATTTCTAGAGTCGCCGGCCAATTGTTGCCGGTAAGCGGCACTCCCCAAGCGAAAGCGGCGTACTGCACGCCGGGAATAGCGGAGACCCGTTCCAAGGCGTGCCGGTGAAAATTGGCCCACTCTGAATAGCTACGCACCTCGGTAACACTCATCGTCAAAATGCGGCTGGTGTTGTAGCCCGATGGGACTTTCGCAATATTGATCATTGTTCGAATCAGTAGGCCGGCTCCAACAAGCAGCGCCAGAGTCAGCGCGGTTTGCACGATAGTGACCCCACGCAGAAGGCGCCGTTCGCCGAGTCCAGCAGTCCCTTTAGGTCCGGCGTTCTTCAGCACCTCCATCGGATCCAATCGAAAGGCTCGCAACGCTGGAAAAGCTCCGGCGAAAAGCGCAGCCAGCACCCCCGCACCCATTCCCCACGCCAGCACCGCCCACCCGGCCGTCACGCCATCCAGTCGCGGAATCGCATGTCCCGCCATCAACCTGAACAGTCTCACGACTCCAAACGCCAGCCCCACTCCGAATGCGCCACCCAGCAGCGCCAGTAACAAACTCTCCGTCGATACCTGCCGCAAAAGAGCTATGCGCCCCATGCCCATCGCGCTCCGCACCGCGTATTCCTGCTGGCGCTGCAATCCACGCACGAGCAGCAGCGCGGCAGCGTTGCCGCAACCGATCAGCAGGACCAATGCCGCCGCGCCCAGCAGCGGAAACAGGATCCTTCGCCCGTCGAGATTCATTTCGCTCGTCAACGATTCCAGTTGCGGAGTAATCCCCTCAAAGGCGTGCTCCGACTGTGCCTCTCTCGCGGCAAGAACTGTTAGCTCTCCTTGCGCTTGCAGCAGCCCCGCCCCATCGCGCAATCGCGCTACGATATTCCAAAACGGATCTTTCAGGTATTTCGGGTCCGGTGACGCGGGAATCCAGAAGTCCACCAACGCATTAACGTTGTAATTCGGCTCCTTCGACGCGCCCGGCGAGGGAAGAAAGCGTACTCCCGGCTGCATCACGCCGATCACCGTCGGCGGCACCTCCCACCGGCTGATATGCACCGTCTTGCCGATAATGTTTCGATCGCCGTTGAATGTGCGCTTCCAGAATTCGTACCCAAGCAAAATCACCTTCACGGGTCCTTGCCCGATATCGGATTCCTCAAAACTCCGCCCCATGACCGGCTGCAATCCTGTAACCTGGAAATAGTCCTTCGTCACCGCCATGCCTTCGATCGATTCGCTACCCTCGTTGCGGATCAGGAAATTGAAAGTCCAGTCGTAAGCGGCGATTCCTTGCAGGGACTTCGCTTCCTTTTGCCATTCCAACCATTGCTGAGCGGGCCAGCCTCGTGGGCTTTCCTGCTTTTGGCCGTCCGTTCGCGCGGTCGGAATCAGGACTAACTGCTGCGGGTGCCGGTACGGCGGCGGCGTCAGCAACACGCCTTGAATCAAGCTGAAAACCGCCGAGGTCGCACCAATACCGAGCGCCAGCGTCATAACCGCAATCAGACTGAACCCCGGCTGTTTCAGCAGCATGCGAATCGCAAAGCGTACGTCTTGCCACATGTATCCTCCGGCTACGTCGATCACCGCTCGAGGAAACCCAATCGGGGTTACGTTCCTTGCCCGCCGCTTGTTCCCAGTTTCTTATCGCCTTTGACGAAAAAGCAGCTTACTAGTTAGGCGTAGAGCCCGGTTTTGGATCGGGATTGAAATTCACAGCCGTGAGCGATCAGGACAGCCGGCGTTTAAATAACTTGATGAACAGGCTCGGGCATGCGGCCTGATGGCCAACAAGCAAATCTGAAGTCAGAACCTAGGTGTACGATCGCGGCCAGCCTTCTTTGCCGCAGTTCAAACAACAATTTCCGGCCACAGAGCGAACTCCGAGGTCCAGTTACCGCCAAGCAGGTAACAACCAAACTCGCACGAAGCCCCCTGCCGCCGGAACTTCCCCTTCACTTCCCAACCGGTACGTGCAGCTTATCGCTCGCGAACGCAACCGGACCCGCATAAGACGCACGAATCGATTTCTGCACCGCAGCTTCCGCCCCTTCCACGTCTGGCGCTAGATGGCTCAGCAGCAAACTTTTCACCCCACTCTCGCGCGCGGCTTCGCCAATCTTCTTGGGCGGCGTATGCAAATCGTAGAGTTGCGAAGGCGAAGCCGGAGGGTCGAGCACAGCACAGTTGAAGATCAGCAAATCCGCATTCTTCGCTAATTGCACCAGATTCGGCAGCGCGGACGCATCCATGTCCCCGGAGAAAACCACTACCACGCCTTTATAGGAAATACGGTAAGCCACTGACGGACAGTCGCCGTGATGCGTCGCAATTTCGTCCACGACCAAACCACTCTCATCCACAATCTTCGTGCGCGGAGAATCCAAGCCAATGGCCAGATCGCGAACCGTAAACGTTTCGTCCGCGCCAAACGTCTTCTGATACGCATACGCGCCGTTCTTTCCAACCAGCAAATCTACAAATCGCGATGTTTTGGGGAAGAGCCCCGCCCCGTCAGGTCCAAAAATCCGGTAGACGATTGGTCCGTCACTGGTAAGCGCCCGCTCATTGAAGAAAGCCGCCAGGTCGCCGGTGTGATCGATATGCAGATGTGTCAGCAAAACCGTATCTACCTTTTCCATGTCCAGTTCTAATTCTCCGATCCGCAAGAACGCACCCGGACCGGCATCCACCAGAATCCGCGGTATTCCTCCGACAAGCACGATGAAGCTTGACCCGCCCCTGCCGAACGCCCGAGGTCCGCCAGAACCCAGAACCACAACCTCCAAAGCTGACTTTTGAGGAGCAGCCCGCATGCAATTCGGAAACAAGACAACAACAGCCACGGCAATCGCCATCAGCGCTTTCATTCCTTCTTCTCCTCGCCTGCTGCGCAGCTGAAATGTAGTCCAGTCAGATTAACACGCAGCAGAGGCGTCTGACTTTGACGGAGTCGAGTTTTATCCCTACGCCAGCCTTGTCCTTACCCACTGACATCGGACGACACCTCTTTGTTCTTCTCCCCGCGCGACGAGGGCCGGTCTATTCGCCGCACCGAGGTAACATGCTCGCTGCACGCCTTCCAGTTTTCAGTGAATACTAAATCTGAAATTCCCTGTAAAGAGAATCGAGGCCCAATTCGGTGAAAGAAAGAAGATCTCACGTTTGGTCACCGCTGATGACTCTTGTGATTTGCAGCATTCTCTCGCTGTCCACAGCTGCAGCCGGAAAGCAGACCACTAAACCAAAGTTGAGAGTCGCAGCCGATGGACTTCCAAGCGGCCACGATACTCCTGAGAGGGTGGCCTGCGATTTGGCGCGGTCGTTCATCAATCGAGGTGAAAGCTTTTCTTGACGACATCGATCAGGCCGTATGGAGGTGGAAGTGGGCGGGAAGCATACTCGAAGTTCCTGCCAGCGACCGTTGAGGGCATCAAGGCAGAGGCAACAAAGACCGAGCCATCACCGGGCGGGCCGAAAAGCATTGGGAAGGTCTTCGCCGCCAGGCATCCCAGCAAATCCGGCCCAGTTTCCTATGGCTCGGCTTTCGGTTTCGAGGACATCATGTTCGTTGATATTGGCGTGTACCTTCAAAATGGTGGGCGCGGAATGAATCGGACCTTGGTCATCAAGGACAAGGACGGCAAATGGTATGTCCATCCAGACCCATCGGCGTCGCCGTTGATCAGCGAGGGGCTTAACGAAGAGAAAGCGTCGGTACAGGGCTTGACGGATGTTTATGAACTGGAAGAGCAGAAAGACTGACAGGATTTCTGTTCCGCTCGAGGTTGCCCGCCAGATTAGTCGGTCAACGATTTCTTTTCCTTCTCCACATCCTTATAGAGTTTGTCGATCCTTTTCTGGACCTTGTCCTTGTCCTCCGCCTTCGGATACAAATCCAGGTAGCGCTGATAGGATTTGATTGCCTGTTTCTTCAGCCCCTTTTTCTCCTGCGCCTCACCTAAAAACCGGAAGGGAACTGCGTACCCTGGTTTTGCGAGTGTGGCGTCTTCAAACCGGTCGATCGCTGCGTCCAGATCGCCTTTGTGCATGTAATACTCGCCCACCTGCATGTCTTTTTCCGCCCGCAGCGGGTCCCACTTCGGCTGGTCTGGCGCATTCTGGGTCGCGTTATCTGTATTCGGCCTGGGAGGCTTTGGCTTATCCGTGGGGGCCGCGGGCTTGTCCGGTGGAGGTGGCGGCGGATCCTGCGCGAAATTACGCGCCGCCGAAGTGAGTAGCGCAATTCCGATCAACGCAAGCCGGAGCGTTTCCTGTAAGCCTCTTCCCATACCGTCCTTTGGATGCTCGCTTTCACTCCGCATGTTGCAAACTCCCTCTATCGACCCCGCCGCGAGCTCCTCATGGGTCACCGAACGCGGGCCACGGATCACCCCTCACCAGAGGCTCTTAACAATTCTAGTATGATGTAAGTTGGCGCTTAAGCATAAATTCCGCGCTGACGTCCCATGGAACCCGAAGAAATAGCCGCGCTCCTTCCCGAAAGCCCCGGCGTCTATCTGTTTAAGGACGCTGCCGGCAACGTCCTCTATGTTGGCAAGGCTGCTTCTCTCCGCAGCCGGGTGCGTTCTTATTTTCTCGAATCAAGCTGGGTCAACGCCAAAACCGGTTCGCTCGCCCGCGAAATTGCCGACCTCGAAACCATCCTCGTCGGCAACGAGCGCGAAGCCCTCGCCCTCGAGCACAATCTCATCAAGCAATACCGCCCCAAGTTCAACGTCATGCTTCGGGACGACAAAACCTACCCGTACATCAAGTTCACCGCTGCCGAAAAATATCCTCGCGTCTATTTCACGCGCCGCATCAAAAAGGACGGCTCGCTCTATTTCGGCCCCTATTTCCCGGCAGGCCTCGCGCGCCGCATACTCCATTTCGTTCACAAACGGTTTCTTGTGCCGAGCTGTACTGTCGATCTCACGCGCAGCCATCCGCGCCCCTGTTTGCAGTATTACATTCATCGCTGCCTCGGTCCTTGCGTCACCGGGCTCACCACGGACGAGCGCTACGCCGAAGCCGCCCGCGATGTCCGCCTGTTTCTCGAAGGCCGCCGCCACGACCTGATGAAAAGCCTCGAAGCCCGCATGACGGCCGCCGCCGAAAAAGAACAATTCGAACAAGCCGCCGCCTATCGCGACCTTCTTCGCACTCTCGAAGACATCGAACAGCGCCAGCGCATCGCCGCCGCACAAGGTGACGACACCGACGTTCTCGCCCATTACGCTGAACCGCCCCTCGTCGCCGCCAATCTATTTCACCTGCGCGGCGGACGCGTCGTCGACCGCCGCGAGTTTTATTGGGAAGATCTCGACGAGTTCGATCCGCAGGAATTCGTCCCGTCGCTCCTTAAGCAACTCTACCTGGAAGCCGAATATCTGCCCAAAGCGATTCACGTGCCCATCGATTTCGAAGACCGCGAACTGCTCGAAGAAACGCTCGCCGAGCGCGCCGGACACAAGGTCGAAATCTTCACACCCCAGCGCGGCAATAAACGCTCTTTCCTGGACCTTGTAGAAAGCAACGCGAAGCACTCGTTCGAACAACGCTTCCGTGTAATGAAACCAAGCTCGAAGGCCATCGGGGAAGCCCTGCAAAACGCTCTCAATCTTCCCGAAGAGCCGCGACGCATAGAGAGTTTCGACATTTCCCACATCCAAGGCACCGACACCGTCGCCTCCATGGTCGTCTGGGAAAACGGCCACATGAAAAAATCCGACTACAGAAAATTCATCATTCGCGGCGATGAGGGGCGCGGAGACGAGCGCCGAGAAGAAGTAAGCCGCGGCGGCCAGCCAAGCAGTGCTGCTCCGTATTCCAAAAACGACGACTTCGCCAGCATGCGCGAAGCGGTGAGCCGCCGCTATCGCCGCCTGCATGAAGAAAAAAGACCGCTCCCAAGCCTGATTTTAATTGACGGCGGAATCGGCCAGCTTCACGCGGCCGCGCGTGCGCTCGACTCTCTGCAAATCATCAATCAACCGCTAGCGAGCATCGCCAAAAAAGAAGAGATCCTTTACGTCTTTGGCCAGGAAGATGAACCCATCGTCCTCGAACATCACTCGCCGGTACTGCACCTCATTCAGCAAATCCGCGACGAGACGCACCGCTTTGCCGTCACCTTCCACCGTGAACGGCGCGCCAAACGCCAGACAAAATCTGCCCTCGATGGCATCCCCGGCATCGGCCCGCGCACCGCGCAAAAGCTGCTGCGCGAATTTGGCAGCGTATCGAACGTCCGCCGAGCCGGGCTCGAAAAAATCAGCGAATTCATTCCACGAAAAACTGCCGAAAAACTGTTCGAACAGCTCGGCGCACTGGGTTCGGATGACGTTCGCGCCGATAACCAGACTGACTAACACATACCGGTTAGCTCGTATTGCGCACCCCGTGCCTCTATGTTACGGTTTTTGTGGAGGTTCTCATGGCGGACAATGTTGGTTCCAAGGTCACATACTTCCTCGTAGGTCTCGGAGTGGGCGCACTCGTCGGCATTCTGTTTGCGCCGAAATCTGGCGAAGAGACGCGAGATTTTCTTTCCAAAAAAGCCGATGAGGGCCGTGACTTCGCGCAGCGCAAGGCGAAAGAACTTCGCGAGCGAGCTGACGATTTGATCGAGCGCAGCAAGGACGTTGCGGGACGCGGCAAGGATTCGATCTCTGCGGCGGTCGAAGGTGCGCGCGAGGCCTACCGTCGCGAAGCTTCAAAGTCTTGAAGCCGGCAAGCCCTGAGGCTTCGAAGTGCTTTTGCGGTGAAGGCTGGCACGGCATGATCTCGTTCTCCTGAGAGGACGCGTGGGGCGTGTATGCAAACCTGGCTGATGATATTCAGCATCGTGGCGTCGATAACTCTGATTGTTCAGGGCGCGATGCTGATTGCGTTGTTCTTCGAAGCTCGTCAGACGAACAGGAAAGTCAACGGGCTCGTAACGGATTTGCAGACGCGCGTGGGACCGATTTTGACGCGCGCACAAATCCTTCTCGATGATACGCAGCCGAAAATATCGAACATGGTCGCGGATGCGGCGCACATCGTTTATTTGACGCGGGGCCAGGCTCAAAAAATGGACCGCGTGCTAACCGACGCGACGGATCGCCTGCGCGGGCAGCTGAATCACGCGGACAGGATTCTGACTGGGGCGCTGGAAGCGGTCGAAGACGCCGGTTCGCAATTCCGGAGCACCGTTTGGCGGCCGATGCAGAAAGCTTCTGCGCTTCTTCAGGGAATCAAGGTGGGAATCGATCTGTTGCGATCACGGCGCGAGCGTCGCCGCCCCGACGAACCACTCGAACAGGAAGAAGAGCTTTTTATCTGAACTTTCTACGTCGCGAGCCTTCTGAAATATCCTTCTTCCGTGAACAGAATCTCCGTTAGCGAATCCAGGAGCCGCCGAGGACGCGGTCGCCGTCGTAGAAGATGGCACCTTGGCCTGGCGTTATGGCGCGCTGCGGCGTGTCGAAAATAATGCGCGCGCGGGCTTCCTCGAGAGCTTCGACCATTGCTGGAGCCGGCTCATGCTTGTGGCGGATTTTTACCGTCGCGCGAATGGGTGCGATGGGCCGTTCGATCGAAACCCAATTCACACCATTGACTTCAAAAGACGTTGTTCGCAGGGCATCGTCATCGCCAACTACCACGCGATTGTTCTGCGTATCGATAGAGAGAACGTACAGCGCTTTGCCAGCGGCAAAGCCGAGGCCTTTGCGCTGGCCGATGGTGAAATTGTGGACGCCGTTGTGATACCCAACTACGACGCCATCTTCGGTGACAATTTCGCCCTCGGCTTGCGACAACGAAATGCCGGCATCCTTCGAATAGGCCTGGATGAATTGAACGTAATTGCCAGTGGGAACGAAACAGAGTTCCATGCTTTCGGGCTTTTCGGCGACGGGGAGGTTCGTTCGGCGCGCGAGGGCACGCACTTCTTCTTTAGTCAGTTCGCCGAGCGGAAAATCGCTGCGAGATAACTGCTCTTGCGAGAGGCCCCAGAGAAAGTAGGATTGGTCTTTAGATTCATCACGGGCCCGGAGAAGTTCCCATCGGCCGGACTGTTCGTTCCGTCGGATGCGGGCGTAGTGGCCCGTGGCCAGGCGTTCGGCTCCGATTTGGCGCGCCATGCGAAGAAGCGGCTCGAACTTTACGTCGGTGTTGCAGTTGGTGCAGGCGATGGGCGTTCGTCCAGCGAGATATTGATCGACGAAAGGACGCACAACGCGCTTCTCGAACTGCTCCTCGAAATTTACGACGTAATGCGGGAAATTGAGGTGTTGCGCGACGCGCTTGGCGTCGTAGACGTCATCGAGCGAACAGCAGCGGTGTTGCTTGAGGCCGCCGCCTTGGAGTTCGGGGAGGCGGCGCTGGTTCCATAGTTGCATCGTTAGGCCGACGATGGGGCGGCCTTGTTCCTGGAGAACGGCGGCCACCGTCGAGGAGTCCACTCCGCCGGACATGGCGATGGCGACCAGGCCGAGTTGCGTTTCCTCGCGGGCCGGCAGTGTGTCGAATTCGGTTGTGGCGTTCATCATGACCATCTCAGTGTAGCGGATTCGACGCTGCGGTGCATCGGGAGGAGGACGCCCGGAAAGAGAAAAGATAACGGAGAGACGCAGGTGTTTCGCACAGTAATGACGAGGAGTCAGACATGCGACACAGCCTTCTGATAGGTCGGAGATAGCGCACGGAGTTGGGCAACTGCGGCGGGGATTGCTTCCAGTGCGAAATGGATTTCTGATTCGGTGGTGTGGCGGCCGAGACTGAAGCGCAGGCTGGATTTGGCTTCTTCTTGAGAAAGGCCGATGGCGGTCAGGACGTGGGAGGGTTCGACGGCGCCAGAGGAACAGGCTGCGCCGGCGGAGCAGGCCAGGCCTTTCAGGTCGAGCGCAATGACCAGGGCTTCGCCTTCAATTCCCGCAAACAGGATGTTGGTTGTGCTTGGCGTGCGCGGGGCGGAACCGCCGTTTACGCGCACGTGTGGGATTCGCTCGATCAAACCGCGTTCGAGTTGGTCGCGCAGTGCCGAGACTCGCCGCGCGTCGTTCGCCAGGGAATTACGTGCAATTTCTGCGGCTTTGCCCAAGCCTACGATTCCGGCGACGTTTTCTGTGCCGGGACGCGCACCTCGTTGATGGTGACCGCCGTAGAGAAGCTGGCGCACTCGAGTGCCGCTGCGGATGTAGAGAGCGCCCACGCCTTTCGGTGCGTAAAGTTTGTGGCCGGAGAGAGAGAGTAGATCGACGTTTAGAGCATTGACGTCGATGGGAATCTTGCCGGCGGATTGAACGGCGTCCGTGTGGAAGTAGATTTTGCGTTCTTTGGCGATGCGGCCGATTTCTTCGAGCGGCTGGACGGTGCCGAGCTCGTTGTTGGCTTGCATGATGGTGATGAGCGTTGTCGCGGGCAGAACAGGTTCCAGCGGCTTGTTGGGATTTGCTCGCCCGCTTTGTATTGCTTTACGGACGGAATCGGGGTCAATGAGACCATCCCGATCGACAGACAGATACGTTACCTGCACTCCGAGCATTTCGAGTTCCTGGCACGTGTTGAGGACCGCTTCATGCTCGACCTTCGTCGTAATAATGTGTTTGTTGTGCGAGATGAGCGAGCGGCTTTCCTGAGCTTCGGTAGAACTCGGAGGATATTGAATGGGCCGAGAGATGAGCGCATTCACAGCTCCGAAGATGGCGTGGTTGTCGGATTCGGTGCCCCCGCTGGTGAAGACGATTTCCCGGGGTTTGGAGCCGATGAGGGCGGCGACCTGTTCGCGGGCGGTCTCTACGGCGGCGCGGGCGCGCTGGCCGGGGCCATGGATCGAGGAGGCGTTGGCGAAGTCGGCGGAGAAATAGGGAAGCATGGCGTCGAGGACCTGGGGTTCGACGGGGGTGGTGGCGTTGTAATCGAGATAGACGCGGTTCATGGGGCAGGTCCCAGCATACTATGAGCGACCTAAAGACGAGAGGTGGAGAGATCGGAGATGCGAAGCGAACCCGTACCCTCTCCCAGAATTTTCTGCAAGTGCGGATTCTCAGGCTTCGTATTGCAACATCGTCATGAAGCCGTAGTCCATGTGCAATTGCTGGTGGCAATGAAAAAGAGTGGGACCGGGGCTGTCCGCGGTAAAATCCACCTCGACTTGCGCTTTGGCGGGCACGACGACCACATCTTTCATCACCCCCGAGGTCGCTTTGCCGGCGAACTTGGTCAACTCGAAGCTGTGCCGGTGCAGGTGGACGGGGTGCGCTTCATCACTCTGATTGTCGAAGCGCAGGCGGTACCGATCATTGGCGCGGACTCGAATGGGATCAGTCTTCGGGAAGGATTTCCCATTGATGGTCCAGTTATCCACCCAGTTGTGACCGGCGAATTTCTTGCGGAAGACGAGCGGCACGACTCCCCCCGCCGGCTCGGGAGTCTCCGCTTTGCGGCCAAAAATCGTGTAGTCCCAGGGAGTCTTCGCCGGCGCGATCCACTGCGACGCTTCGCTGCGGTTCGCATATTCCACCACGACGCCCAGTCCGGCATTCCGTGCTTGATCATCCGTCTCGCCGAGAATCCACACTCCAGGCTGGTTCATTGTCACGACAGCGTCGACGCGTTCCGCGGGCCCCATTTCGATCGTGTCTACCTCGCGCGGCATTGGCACAGCGTTCCCGTCGAGACTGACGACTCTGAACTTGTGTCCGGGCAATGCGATCCGATGTTGGTCGGTGGCGCTGGCGTTCAAGAAGCGAAAAAGCACCCTCTGACCCTCTTTCACGCGGACCGGTTCGCCCGAACCAAGCGCATGGCTGTTCATTGAGTAGACGCGATAGGTGACTTCCAACGTACCTTCATCGCCTTGGCTGCTCAGCGCGGGATCCCAGCCGTGTAGAGCCAGAAAGACCTCCGCGTCGTACTGCCCCGGTTCTTCTTTCGGCTGGATGTAAAGGAATCCGAATTGTCCCGTATAGGTGGCGCGTTTCATATCCCGGCCGGCGTGACCGTGGCTGTGATACCAGCGTGTCCCCGGCGGACGCGGAACGAACGAATACCGACGGACTCCGCCCGGCGGCACCACGGGTGTCCCTTCTTCCTCCGAACCATCCACTTCGGAAGGAACGAACAAGCCGTGCCAATGAATCAACTCTGGAATCTTGGTTTCGTTGAATACGTTCACCGTGACAGGCTGGCCCTCGCGCAGCCGCAAGACCGGGCCCGGCGCCGTGCCGTTGTATCCTGTCGTCTTGATGATTTTCCGAGGTGCGACTTCCATCTCGACGGGCGCGATGCGAATCGTCACGTCAGCCTTGGAGCCCGCGGAATGATCCGGCTCAGCTTGCCAACCAATCCGCCGCGCCAACTCGGCGCAAGCCGGTGCTGCCAGCAACGCCAGAAATTTTCTGCGCTCCATGTTGCTCCTAGATGTATCTGCCCGTCGGTCCTCTTCGGGCAGTCTAGCAGAGTAACTTCAATTTGCTTGTTGGCCTCGGCCATGGCCGCTACCGGACCGATGAAATCGATCCAAAAGCCCGATTATGGGTGCCAGGTCAACTGGTCGATGCAACACCATCTATCCATTTATCAGATGGGCTATGTCAATCCAGCCCAAACGATTATTCTGAAGTGTGACTGAAAATCCAGACACACTCCCGAAGACCCCGCATCGGAAAGGCTCCCTCCGCTCCTTCGTTCGATGGTTTCTCATCGGAGTGGCGCTTCTTTGGTCGGTTGCTGTGCTGATCCTTGTGGCTGCCCGGTGGATCGACCCACCGACCACCGCAGTGCACATGGAGCGCCGCTTGCAGGCCTGGATTCACCACACGCCGTATCACGAACGATACGAATTCGTTCCTCTGAGCCAAATCTCGCCCGATTTCCAGCATGCTGTCATCGCCGCGGAAGACGCGCGCTTCTACCAGCATCATGGATTCGATTGGCACGCGATGCAGATTGCTGCTGAAGACGATATGGAAGGCGGCCGCATTCACGGTGGGTCCACCCTTACCCAGCAACTGGTAAAAAACCTGTTCTTCGGAACCGGCCGCTCCATCCTGCGCAAGGGGGCCGAATTCACACTTGTCCCGGTGGCCGAATTGGTCCTCGGCAAGCGCCGCATTCTGGAACTCTACCTCAACGTGGTCGAATGGGGCCCTGGTGTCTATGGTGCGGAGTCGGCGTGCCGTTACTACTACCGGACCTCAGCCCGGAGTATCGACCGGCAACGAGCGGCCCAACTCGCCGCAATTCTGCCGTTGCCCCTGAAGCGCCGGCCCGATCACATGAATCACTATAGCGGACTCATCCTAGAGCGGATGCGTCAAATGGGTTGGTAATCGCGCATCACATTGTTGAGAACCTTGGAAGATTTTAGCGATATTCGGCATCACCGGGACTCGACGGCACCACCGAACGAATTGGTAGCGATCTGTGAACTTCCTGGACATCGGGAGCGTGGACTAAACTTCGAGGAGAAAGTCAGCAGGGGCTTTCCGTCCGCAGATAAGTGATAATGCGGGCCACCGGACGTTCTCCTTGCGCACAACCTCTTAGCGAGAGGGGTCGAACAATGTCTAACGAGGTATCAACCTTCCGTTTGTATTTAATGAGATTGCTTTACCTGCTTAATTTTGTGTTGCTTGGATTTGACGTATGGCCCGCAATTATCAGCCACAAAGGAACGTGGGACCCTTTGCATGGCGTGGCCTTCAGCTTTTGGGCAGCGTTGTCGGCTTTGTCGGGTTTGGGGCTTCGATATCCGCTGAGGATGTTGCCTTTGCTTCTCTTGCAACTGTTCTACAAAGCGGTGTGGTTGTTAGCAGTGGCCCTGCCGATGTGGTCCGTGGTCCGGTCAACGGACCTCACGCGTGCCATGCTTATCGGGGTGGTTCTGGATCTTGTCTGTATTCCTTGGCCCTATGTTCTGGCGAATTATGTGAAGGGGCGTGGAGATCGATGGAGATGAGTTCCGTGGTCCGTTCTCTGGCGGTGCTTTCGCTTCCCTGAGTAACCCCGAAATGGGAAATGTGGACTTTAGTGCCATAAACCATCGCTGCTTTGATTCCCACTTTTTTGTTCCGCTCTTCATGATGTTGCACGTGATCTGCATAGCGCAGGCCAGGGCGTGGAAGGCTGCATGGCAGGCACCGCGGCAGGTCGCGAGGCCATGCAACATTCGGCAATCGTGAGCATGCCGAGGTGGAGCGGTGCCAGCCAAAAGAGAAAAGCAGCAGCAAAGCTACCGCACTCCACAAAAGGGAAGGCCCTCGACGATTCTTGTCCTTTGTCGATGGCTTCGCAGTTTTTACGCTCCGCCGCGTCAGGTTAACGACTTTCGGGGCGCGAAAACTGGCCGAGGTTTTTGGCGGTGGTCCCGGAAGTGACGCAACCGAAGAAAGGGATTCAGGCCGGGTTGGAGGCCTTCGCTCGAGCAGGAGTTTCGCTTCGCTTTTTGAGTGCGTCGATGCGTTTTTGGTAGTAGTCGGAGAGGCAGCCGAGCCAGCCTTTGTATATGGAACAAGTCTTTTCGCGGGCGGAGAGCCATTGCCGTTGTTCTTGGCGGAGGGCTTCGCGTTCAGGGCCGGTGAGTTTCGCCAGAACCGATTTATAGAGACTATTGAGTTGCAAGTCGAGGGCGGCAAGAGAATCGACGTGGCAGATCAGGTTTTCGACCTCGGTGAGGCTCTTGGTGCAATCGTAGCTGGTCGGATAGATCCCGGGCTTCTCGATGGTGGCGACGGCGAATTCCTCGCCGTTCCATTTGTACTTGATGGTGACAGTGTTCTCGCCGTCGGAGAAGGCGGCGACGAGGAGGCCCTTTTCGACAGAGAGCGTGTAATTGCGGTTGCCAAACAGACCTTCGTAGGTCTCCGGGGGGACCTCGGCGATTTTCATTTCTTCCAGCTCACCGTCGGAGTTCCGTGAAAGCACGGAATGGATGTCGGGACCCGCGGTCCCGGTCATACAGGTTGAGGCGATCACGATGGCCTGCTGCGTGCCGTCTCCCTTGAAATCGTAATAGTCCAGTTTCAAGAAATACGGTGGTTGATCAACGGGGCACTCTTCCATTCGATTGGTCCACTCGGCGATTTCCTCTTTTTCGATGGGTTTTGCTTTTTGCGCGCGGGCGCAGGGGACAAGGGGAAGGCAGAGAAGAATGGCGAGCGGGTGACGAAATGCCATGGTGTTCAAAGGATGGCGACCTCGGTCTTCTTATTGAAGCTCAGCGGGCCGGTGGCGGCACGAGGGCGGCAGGAGGAGTGCCCAAAGAGGGAAGACTCGGTTCCGCTGTGACACGCGATCCGGGAGATTTCACAGGATCCGGGTGCGCTACTTTTAGTCCTTGGGACGCACGAGATTGAGATCCAGTGGCGAGTTACTCGGCGCGGAGGGCCTCGACGGGGTCGACGGTGGCGGCGCGGCGCGAGGGGAGATAGCTGGCGACGAAGGCGGTGGCCACCAGGCCCAGGGTTACGGCGCCGTAAGTGAGGGGGTCGACGGGATTTACGTGGAAGAGGAGCGAGGACATGAGGCGCATGACGATGACGGCGGCGACGAGGCCGAAGGCGGCGCCGATGCCGGTGAGGATGAGTCCATGGCGAATGAACATGCCGGTGACGGATTGCTGTTGCGCGCCGAGGGCCATGCGGATGCCGATTTCGCGGACGCGCTGGGAGACGGCACAAGAGATGACGCCGTAGATGCCCACAACGCCGAGAAGAAGAGCCATGCCGCCGGCGACGGCGAGCATGATCAGCGTGAACGAAGTGCGAGCCATGGAACGCGAGTGGTAATACTCGAGGGTGTGAATTCGCGCAACGGGAAGATTGGGATTCACAGACCAGACCGCTTCGCGGACTTCTTTCAGGAACGCTTCCGAGCCAGCGCGGGGGCTGCGAATGCTGAAACCCACGTAGTTCTCGACGACGTGCGCCCGACCCTCGAAATTGGCCCGCATGATGGGCCAATAGACCATGGAAGGAGGAGTTTTGCTGACGCCGTCGCCATAGACGTTGGCGGCGACGCCGACGATTTCGCGCCAGTCGTCGGTGGCGGCGACGCGGATGCGTTTGCCGATGGCGTTGGCCGGAGATTGCCAATATTCGCGGGCAAAATTTTCCGAAATGATGGCGACCGGAACCTTCTGATAGATGTCCGTCCAATTGAATTCGCGGCCGGCGACGAGGGGAGTGCCTTCGGTTGCGAAGAATCCGGGAATGATATGAGCGAAGCGGCGAACGGGAGGAATCTGTCCTTCCGCGTAAGCGTGGTCCTGTGCGTAGACGAGATCGTTGCTGGCATCTCCGTCCATGGGGAAGGAGGTGGAGATGGTGACGGCAGAAACGCCGGGAATGGCGGCGATTTTGCTGCGCATCGCGTCAAAGGTGCGGACGACGGCCTCGTCTTCTTTAACCTGATTATCGGGAATGCCGATGCGGAAGGTTTGCAATTGAGCGGGTTGCGAGAAGCCGGGATTGACGTGAGTGAGCGCGCGGAACGTGCGAATCATGAGTCCCGAGCAGATCAGTAGAACAAGAGCAAGGGCAACTTGCACAACCACAAGAGTGCTGCGCGCACGGTGCTGTTCGCGGCTGCCGCTGTTGGCGCGGCCACCTTCGCGAATGCCGGTGCTGAGGCGGACGCCGGCGTATTTGAAAATCGGAATGCAGCCGAAGAGGACGCTGGCGAGAATGGAGATGATGAATGTGAAGAGCAGGACGGGGCCGTCGATGCCGATTTCGTTGATACGCGGGAGGCCATCGGGAGCGATGGCGACGAGGGCGCGCAAGGCGGCGTAGGCGAGACCTAATCCGATGGCGCTGCCG
>DATMKS010000083.1:0-13293 GCA_035571045.1 Verrucomicrobiia bacterium | reverse complement strand
TTTGCCATGCGTGTATTTTCCCCGCCTGCGGAGTATGATACCGCCCGAGAAGTCCCCAGCGAGACCAAGGCCATCCGGAGGGCCACACCATGGCTCACCGCTTCACTATCGGTGTTGAAGAAGAGTTCCAGATCATTGACCCTGCAACCTGCGCGTTGCGTTCTCACGTCATGCAACTTGTTTCCGCCGCTTCGCCGGATATCGTCGAGCAAGTGAAACACGAAATGCATCAGTCCATAGTCGAAACCGGCACCAAAATCTGCGAAAACGTCGGCGAGCTGCGCATCGAAATGCATCGCACGCGCGGTGAACTGGTAGCCGCGGCCGAGCGCGCTGGATTGCAAGTCGCCGCCGCCGGCACGCATCCCTTTTCCAGTTGGATTGACCAAGTCATCTCCCCCGGTGAACGCTACGAACACATCGTCGAGGAACTCCAGCAACTCGCCCGCTCCCTCTTGATTTTCGGCATGCACGTTCATGTTGCGATGCCCGACAAACAGACCACCATCGACATGATGAACATGGTGCGCTATTTTCTCCCGCACCTCCTCGCGCTCTCCACCAGTTCGCCCTTCTGGATGGGCCGCAACACTGGACTGAAATCTTTCCGCACCACCGTCTTCCGCCGCTTCCCGCGCACAGGCATCCCCGAGCAGTTCGAATCCTGGAGCGCCTACGAAAATTTCGTCAACCTTCTGATGAAACTCAACTGCATCGACAATGGAAAAAAAATCTGGTGGGATGTCCGCCCTCACCCTATGTTTGGTACTCTCGAATTCCGCATGTTCGATGTGACCACCAAAGTCGAAGAAGCCGTATCCATCGCCGCGCTGACGCAAGCCATCGTCGTAAAACTCCATCGTCTCTACGAGCGCAATCAGAGCTACCGTCTTTACCGCCGCGCCTTGATCGAAGAAAATAAATGGCGCGCCGCCCGCTACGGCATCGAAGGCAAGCTCATCGATTTCGGCAAAGAGGCCGAAGTACCCATGCGCGAACTCGCCCTCGAACTGCTCGAATTCGTGGATGACGTCGTGGACGACCTTGGCAGCCGGAGCGCCGTCGAATACATCCATACGATTCTCAAGGATGGCACCAGCGCGGAGCGCCAATTGCGCGTTTATCAACAAACTGGCGACTTGAAAGCCGTCGTAAAACACCTCGTCTCGGAAACGCGCGGCGTCACCGAGCCTCGAGCTTCTTCGGCTCACGCAATCAACTAGCAAAGCGTCAGGTCTTGGGTTCACCTGTCAGGAGTGAAAACATGAAAAAGGTTGGCCTTCTCTGCGGGCGTGAATACAGCTTTCCTCCGGCCTTCATCGTGCGCGTCAATGAACTCGGAAAAAAAGACGGCGTTGCCGCCGAATTCGCAAAACTCGGCGGCACACGCATGGGCGAGCCCTCCGGATACCGCGTCATCGTCGACCGGATCTCCCACGAAGTCGAATATTATCGCGGCTACCTTAAACACGCCGTCCTCGAAGGGGCTTACGTCATCAACAATCCCTTTTGGTGGACCGCCGACGACAAGTTTTTCAACTACGCCGTCGCTTCAAAACTCGGCATCGCCATCCCGAAAACAATTCTGCTGCCCCAAAAAGGTTATCCCGGCGACGTCGACATCACTGCCGAATCGCTCCACAACCTTACCTATCCTGTCGACTGGGACGCTCTTCTCGACCACGTCGGCCGCCCCGCCATCCTCAAACCTTTTTCAGGCGGGGGCTGGAAGCACGTCTACAAGGTTCACAACAAAGAAGAGCTCCTCGCCGCTTACGACAAAACCTCGCCTTATTGCATGACTCTTCAGGAATTCATCAACTTCGACAAATACGTCCGCTGCTTCACCTTCGGAAAATCCGATATCACTCCCGTTCATTACGATCCGAAAGACCGCAAATACCTCGTCGATCACAACTATCTATCATCCGAGCTCGGCTCTCGCATCGTCAAAGACGCGCAAACCATTAACGAAGCCCTCGGCTACGAAATGAACACCATCGAGTTTGCCGTGCAAGACGGAATCCCTTATGCGATCGATTTTCTGAATCCTGCACCCGACATGGAGCGCGACCGCATCACCGAATTTTATTTCGAACATGTCGTCGATAAAATGGCGCGGCTCGTCATTGACCGTGCGCTTCACGGCGTGGCCTCCTCCTCTTGGCCGCGATGGGAAGAGATGCTCGGCATCGGCGCCGCCAGCGGCTTCACTGGTGCGCCCAGAAGCGCCGCCGCAAGTCAATCCTCGGCCCCCGGCACTTCCGCCAGTCCTTCTGCCGGACCTCTAGGCCTCAAGACAAAATGACAACCGCCCCCACACCTTCGCTCACTCCTCATGATCCCGCCAAAGAGTGGAACGACATTCTGAAGGCCACGCTCCTCCGCGTCCCCATGCTCCCCGAAGATCTGTTTAAACGCCTGCGCCGCGCGAAACTCACCTTTGGCGACCGCGTCCATTGCCCTTTTCTCCGCCCTTTTTTTCTATCGCCCGAAGATGAAGAGCGCGTCCGCTCTGTCGCCGAGACGATCGCCGATCTCGGCGAACGTGTCGTTACCGCCGCGCTCGAGGATAAACATCTTTTCGCCCAACTTCATCTGCGCCCGGAAGAAGAACGCCTCGCGCGCCTTCCCGCCGCCTATGGCCGCGCCAGCACCGCCTCGCGTCTCGATGCCTTCCTCCTGCCCGACTCGCTGAAGTTTGCCGAATACAACGGCGAATCCCCAGCCGGCGCGGGCTACGCGGAAACTCTCGCAGAGATTTTTCGCGAACTCCCCGTCATGGGGAAGTTCACGCAGAATTATTCGATCCATAGTTACCCTCTCAGCACTAAGCTTCTTGATGCTCTCATCATGAGCTACGTCGATTGGGGCGGCTCCGCCAGTCCTCCGCAAATCGCCATTGTCGATTGGGAAGACGTTCCCACCTACAGCGAGTTCGAAATTCTGCAATCCCGCTTCGAAAAAATGGGCGTCCCCACCGTGATCGCCGATCCGCGCGAACTCGAATTCGACGGCAACAAACTCACCGCCCACGAAAAGAAAATCGATCTCGTCTATCGTCGCGTTCTGATCAACGACATCGTCGCCAAGCCCGCCGAATGCTCTGCTCTCGTAAGAGCCTATACCGCCAACGCCGTCTGCGTCGCCAACACCTTCCGCTGCAAAATTCCCCACGTTAAAGCCTTCTTCGCCGTCCTCACCGACGAACAAAACGGCGCCCTCTTCTCCCACGACGAGCGCGAACTCATTCGCCGCCACATTCCCTGGACCCGCGTCGTCGCCGACGTAAAAACGTCCCACTATGGCCAGCCGGTCGAGCTCCTCGCCTTCATGGGCAAAGAGCGCGAAAATCTCGTCCTCAAGCCCAGCGATGAATACGGCGGCTCAGGCGTAACCCTCGGCTGGGAAACCAACGAATCTAGTTGGGACGCCGCCATCGGGCGCGCCCTTTCCGCCAAAAATGGCGCCTGGATCGTTCAGGAACGCATCCCCATCCGGCGCGAAGTCTTCCCCTACATTTCCAACATCGGCAAAGTCGATTATCGCGACATGCTCGTCGATTTCGCCCCCTATCTCTTTCGCGGAAAAGTCTCCGGCTTCCTCACCCGCCTGAGCGCCACCGGCCTAGCCAACGTCACCAGCGGCGGCGGCCAGGTCCCTGCCTTCCGCGTCTCCCCCCGCCCGCGCCCCTCTTAATCTTCGGACTGCGGCAGCTCTGCTGCCGCCTTTGTATGACACTTGCACAACTATCTATTTGGTAAGCCTCAATGATTGGCGATTGGTCTGTTTCCATAAATCCCGTCAACTTGATGAACAACTCTTCAAATTTCCACCAATTCTTGTAAAATTGAGAGATGTACTTTGGCCACCCAGACCCGGAGTTGATGCCCGGCGCCAAGAACGCCGTGGAAACTTGCCTCGGTGTCCACCCCGGCGAGCATGTCGCGCTTATCGCTGACGAAGCCAGCCGTTCCGTAGCCGCCAGCATCGCCGCTGCCATCGAAGACCGCGGCGCACACTACACCGGTTTGCTTCTCGAAGATTTCGGTCCGCGCCCCATGAGCGCTGCCCCCGCCGACGTCCTAGAAGCTCTCGAAACCTCCGACGTTGGCGCCATGTGTATGACCCCGCAACCCGGCGAACTCGGCGCCCGCATGGCCATCGTCCGCGTCGTCGAACGCCGCCAAATCCGCTACGCCCACATGGTCGGCGTCACTCCCGAAATCATGCAGCAAGGCATGCGCGCCGACTATCGCATGGTCGATCGCCTAAGCGACAAGCTCCGCGAACGTATGCTCCGCGCCCAAACGCTCACGGTAAAAACCGAAGCCGGCACGAGCTTCGCCGCGCATTTCGATCGCGGCCTCGACTGGGTCAAAACCAGCGGTCTAATCAGTCCGCGCTACTGGTCGAATCTCCCAGCGGGCGAAGTCTTCACCACTCCCGCCACGGTCGACGGCACCTTTGTCTGCGATGCCACCGCTGGCGATCATTTCAATGGAAAATACGGTGACCTGCAAACCACGCCACTCGTGCTCACGATCGAAGGCGCCCGCCTAACCGGCGTCGACTGCGCCCGCAAAGACCTCGAAGCTGAATTCTGGCAATACTGTCACACTGACGAAAACAGCGACCGCGTAGGCGAACTAGCCTTCGGCACTAACCTCGGCCTCTCCTCCATGATCGGCATCCTTCTGCAGGACGAGAAATTCCCCGGCGTCCACATCGCCTTCGGCGACCCCTACGGCAGCCAAACCCACGCCGACTGGAAATCCAAAACCCATGTCGACGTCCTCACCCGCAACTGCGACGTTTGGATCGACGACGACCAAGTCATCTCCAAAGGCCACTACCAGCTGGACCACCTCGGTCTCGCCTGAATTCTTCCGAACCCGCAAATGTTGCGTTTAGGTCCACATTCTTCGACGCCAAGCTTAGAGCCTGTTCGAAAAACTTTTGCACCTGCAGGACTCGCTTCTGCTGCAGAACCGCTCACCCCAACAAGAGATAGGTGTGCGCCCAGCCCCGCTGCAACCCAGTTCCTTCCCTCTTTTTCCACAGCCGCTCTCCTTCGCGCGCACACCAGCGCCTGCAACCCCATTATTTTCATATATTTATTTAACGGTTCTCGGGATACATCAAGGGTTGTGTGCCCTGCCATCCAGCTCTTCCGTCACGCATTCAAAACAGCCGCGCTACATACTCGCGCATTTGATGCTTCCAATAAGGCCAGTCATGCCCGCCTTCCGGGCCCCAATTGTCGAGCGAGTGGCGAATCCCTTTGCTCGAAAGGATCTCGGACAAGCGATACGTGGGCCCGCTGTTCTCCCACTGCCCGGTACCGGTCGAAATGTGAATGTCGCAGGAGGCCAGCTGTCCCAAGACCCATGGATCGTTCAAGTTAGCGAGGTAGTCCACTGGATTGTTGAAATAAAAATTGTCGTCGTACATCCCGTCCATAAAATTCCGCACGTCGTAAACGCCCGACATCGCAAAGCACCGCTTGATCACGTCGGGATGCTTAAACAAGCTGTTCGCCGCGTGATACGCGCCAAACGATGCGCCCATCGTGGAAATGGCAATCCCCTGACTTTGACAATTGTTCCAAATGAAAGGAACGACTTCATCGCGAAGATAAGAATCGAATACTGTCTGCACGTAACTGCGGTGAAGGGGATGCGCACCCTTGTTATAAAAGCTCAACCCGTTGATGGAATTGATGCTGAAAACCTTTATCTTTCCCCCATCGATAAAATCGGCCAGCGCGCCGATCATGCTCTGCCCTTCGAGTTCCGTCTCGTCGCCGGCGCTGGTCGGGAAGCCGAGAATCGGCTGCCCCCAGTGGCCGTGCACAATCACGCCCATTTCGATCCCCAGCCGCGGAGAGTACCAGCGGTGATATTCGCGTTTCATAGTGTGTCCCTCGCAATGCCGCGCGGGGAGAGAAAGTATGCCAGCCAAGACCAGACGTGGGCAATGGAATTGAACTGCAAGCCGAACGCCGGGCTAGGTGTATATTTGACCTAACAAAACTCGGCAGACGGAGACAACTTGAATGGCTACGCCTTCCACAACGAACCGCCCGACACCGGAGCGCATCTTTGCTCTGATAAACGCGTTCCAGAACACCGAAGCGCTGAAAACAGGAATTGAGTTAGATGTCTTCACATCCATCGGCGAAGGCGCGAACACTTCGCAACTTCTCGCGGCAAGGATTGGCGCTTCGGAGCGTGGATTGCGAATCCTCTGTGACTACTTAACAATTATGGGCCTCCTCGCGAAAGAAAATGGGCGTTACGCGCTCACCGACGAGTCCGCACTTTTTCTCGACAAGCGCTCGCCCGCCTCTCTCCACGCCGTTACCGGTTTTCTTGCCGGCCCGTGGCACAAGAAAAATGTCGAGGCCCTTACAGAAGCCGTCCGCCGCGGTGGAACGGTTGGAACGCAAGGCGACAATTCCAGACCCCAGGATGCGGTGTGGGTATCGTTCGCGCAATCCATGGCCAAGCTGACGATCCCCGCGGCTAACTTCATCGCCGAATTCATTGGCGCGGCGGAAGGCAAACCCTCGAATGTCCTGGATATCGCCGCTGGGCACGGGAATTACGGCATTACCATAGCGAAGAAGAATCCCAACGCGAAAATCGTCGCCGTCGATTGGCCGGCCGTCCTGGCCGTCGCACAGGAAAACGCGCAAGCCGCCGGTGTTTCCGCTCGCTACACGACGCGCCCCGGAAGCGCCTTTGAAACGGATCTTGGCAGCGGATACGACTTTGTTCTACTGACAAATATTTTCCACCATTTCGATATGCCAACTTGCGAAAAATTAATGCGCCGCGTTTATGCCGCTCTCAAGCCGGGC
This sequence comes from Verrucomicrobiia bacterium, assembly GCA_035571045.1. Lineage (GTDB taxonomy): Bacteria > Acidobacteriota > Terriglobia > Acidiferrales > UBA7541 > Acidiferrum. Next base: position 6,428 of record DATMKS010000083.1, on the reverse strand, counting down.
GGCAAGGCCGTCACACTCGAGTTTGTGCCCAATGAAGATCGCGTGACTCCGCCCACCGCGGCCGCCTTCAGCTTGAATATGCTGGTTGGAACCGACGCTGGTGACGCCTATACTTTTTCGGAGTACGGCAAAATGTTCGCCAATGCTGGGTTTGCGAAAACCACTTTGCACCCTGTGACGGGAATGCCTCAGCAAGTTCTTATTTCCGGGAAGCCCGAATGAAAAAGAAAAAGACACCCAAAAAAACTGCAAAACCAAAAAGAAAGAAAACTGCGTCAAAGCTGTCCCCTAGCACGGACCGCGAACTGCGCGAGCAAGTCGTTTACTTGCTCAAAGGCGGAGGCGCGCACGTCCACTTCATGGATGCGCTGGACGACTTCCCTTCGGGGAAATATGGAACCTTCGCGAACGCTCTCCCCCACACGGGCTGGCAATTGCTCGAACATACCCGGCTCGCGCAGTGGGACATCCTGGAGTTCAGCAGAAATCCCAAGCACGTCTCGCCGGCTTTTCCAGCGGGATACTGGCCCAAAACGCCGATGCCCGCCGACGAGAAAGACTGGCAGGAAAGCGTCGCCGCATTCCAGCGCGATTTGCAAGACATGGTCCACTTGGTGCAAAACCCGAAAACCGATCTCTTCGCAAAAATCCCCCATGGCCAAGGCCAATCTGTTTTACGGGAAGCGTTGGTTCTCGCGGATCACAACGCCTATCACCTCGGCCAGCTCGTGGACTTGCGCCGCGCTCTAGGCGCTTGGCCGGAGAACTAACGCTTTGCGCGTGGCGGGAGCGAATCGAGCGGTGACGCGTGCTTGCAAGTATCCGAATTGGCGGTAGGATGTTTCGTGAGAGTGGCACCGGCGGAGGGTACGGATGCAAAGCGGAAACAATATGATTCGAGTCGAAAATATGTCGAAAAACGAACCGGAAACCGCCACTGGCCGGCGCGACTTTTTGAAGGGATTGTTGGGAGCTGGCGCATTTGTACTCGGCGTTTCCCTGATGCCGGATCAGATTTTAGCGGCCACCACGGCCGGCGAGTCAGGCGATCCCTTTCCTCCGTCGGAGAAAGCGCCGCTGCAACCCGGCGTCTATTTGGCGATTGGCACGGACGGAACGGCGTACGTCGTAGCGCACCGCTCGGAGATGGGAAACGGAGTTCGCACATCGTTGCCGCGCATAGTAGCCGAGGAATTGGATGCGGACTGGGCACGCGTGAAAGTCGTGCAAGCCATCGGCGCGGAAAAATACGGCGACCAGGATACGGACGGATCGCACTCTGTGGTCAGCTTTTTTGTGCCGTTGCGCGAGGCTGGAGCGACAGCGCGGTTGATGCTGGTGCGCGCGGCGGCGCAGCAGTGGGGCGTGCCGGAAACGGAATGCTCAACGGAGCTGCATCACGTCATCCACAAGGCCTCGGGAAAGAAACTTGGCTACGGCGAGTTGGCGACAGCGGCTTCGAAACTGGACGTGCCAAAGAAAGAAGAACTGAAGCTGAAGCCCCGCAGCGAATGGCGCTACATCGGAAAGCCCGCGGCGAGCTATGACCTGAAAGATTTGTGCACAGGCAAAGCCAAGTACGGGCAGGACACGCACATGGCTGGAATGCTCTATGCGAGCGTCGTGCATCCGCCGGTCATGGGCGGCACCGTGAAATCGCTGGATGATTCGGCGGCGCTGGCCGTCGCCGGCGTGAAGCGGACCGTAACTCTCGATACGTTCAAGCCGCCGGTGCTCTATCAAGCGCTCGGTGGTGTGGCCGTGCTTGCGGATAATACGTGGGCGGCCTTTCAAGGTAAGAAAAAACTCAAGATCGAATGGGAGAACGGTTCTCACGGCACATTTACCTCGGAGCCCTACAAGAAAGAGTTGCAGGAAACAGCGCGGAAACCTGGAAAAGTGGTGCGCGAAATTGGTGATGTGGACGCGGCGTTCGCCAAAGGCGGAGAAATTATTGAGGCCGAGTATTACGCACCGCTGCTCGCGCACGCTTCGATGGAGCCTCCCGCAGCGCTCGCCGTTTACAAAGACGGAAAAGTAGAAGTATGGGCGCCCTCGCAAAGCCCAGTTGGCGCGCGTGACGCCATTGCGGCTGCCGTCGGAGCGAAAAAAGAAGACGTGACAGTGAATGTGACGCTTTTAGGCGGAGCGTTTGGCCGCAAGTCGTTTCCTGATTTTGCGGTCGAGGCAGCGGTGCTCTCGAGAAAAACGGGCAAGCCGGTAAAAGTGGTCTGGAGCCGCGAAGACGACATCAAGTTTGATTCGTATCACTCGGTCTGCGCGATGTATATGAAGGCGGCGCTTGGCGGCGACGGAAAACCAGCCGCGTGGCTGCAGCGCACCGTGTTTCCGCCTATCGGCTCGACGTTCAAAGCGGGCGAAACGTATTCGGATGGCGATGAACTTGGGCTGGGCTTCAGCGACTTGCCCTATGCCATTCCGAATCAGCGTTCCGAAAACGGGCCGGCGGCGGCTCACGTGCGAATCGGATGGTTCCGTTCCGTCGCGAACATCTATCATGCGTTCGGTCTGCAGTGCTTCACGGACGAATGTGCGCACGCGGCTGGGAAGGATCCGGTCGAGTACGCCCTCCAACTCTTAGGTCCCGACCGCATCATTCCCAAGAGCGAGTTGCCGAAAGACTATTCCAACTACGGCGGAAGCTACGAGCAATATCCGATTGACACAGCCAGATTTAAGCGCGTTGTGGAGACAGCCGCTGAAAAATCAGGCTGGGGAAAAATCAAACCTGGGAACGGCGCAGGAATCGGAATAGCGTTACATCGCAGCTTCCTGACGTATGTTGCAACGGTCGTGCAAATGCACGTCGATGATGCGGGGCGCGTGCACGTCGATCGAGTGGACTCGGCTCTCGATGCGGGCACGGTTGTGAACCCAGCAATGGTCACGAATCAGTTTGAAGGCGCCGCGGTGATGGGCACGAGCATCGCGTTTTATGGATCGATTACGGCTACGAATGGCGTGATCGACCAATCCAACTTCGATGATTACCCGATGGCGCGCATGAATACCGCGCCGCGCGAAGTGCACGTGCACATTATTCCGAGCGACGCGCCTCCAGGCGGCGTCGGCGAGCCGGGTTTGCCTGCTTTTGCGCCAGCGCTGTGCAATGCGATATTTACCGCGACCGGCAAACGTATCCGCGAACTGCCGCTCTCCAAAGCTGGCCTGGCCTAACGTGCTCAAACGGGGTTTGCTTTATCTTGCTGCGCTGTTGGCAGTTGCCCTTCCCGCGCACGCACAGCGCAAACCCGTTCTTCCGCAAATCGATCTCCCGCATCCTTATTATTTCCGTGAAATGTATTTGCCCCAGCTGACCAGCGGCCCGAGCAGCGTGGCGTGGTCGCCAGACTCGAAGGAAGTGGTGTACTCAATGGCAGGCTCGCTGTGGCGCCAGAAGATCGACTCGCAAACAACGCAGCAGCTCACCGATGGTCCGGGATACGACTATCAGCCGGATTGGTCGCCTGATGGAAAAAGCGTCGTTTACGTTTCTTATCAAAAAGATGCCATGGAATTGTGGCTACTGGATTTGGCTTCCGGACAATCGCAGCAACTGACAAAAGGGGACGCGGTAAATGTTGAACCGCGGTGGTCGCCGGACGGAAAACAGATTGCTTTCGTTTCGACTTCGTACAACAAGCGCTTTCACATTTTTCGTGCGGATGTTAAGGCCGGAAAACTTGAAAATATTGTGCGACTGACGGGAGAAACAAGGAGCGATTTGCCGCGCTATTACTACAGCGCATTTGACACGGAGATCAGCCCGGCGTGGACGCGCGACGGCAAGGAGATTCTTTTCATCTCGAATCGCGGACACATTCACGGAAGCGGCGGCTTCTGGCGCATGCGCGCGGAGCCAGGAGCAGAAGCCCGCGAGATTCACTACGAAGAAACGAACTGGAAAGCGCGCCCCGATTTTTCGCCCGATGACTCGCGCATAGTGTACAGCTCCTATCTCGGCGGACAGTGGCATCAATTGTGGCTAATGCCAGCGAACGGCGGCGATGCGTTTCCCCTGACCTACAACGGCTGGGATTGCACAAACGTGAGATGGTCACCCGACGGAAAGCAGCTCGCGTTCATCACAAACTACGGCGGGGCGGCAACCACCAAGATTGAATTTCGCGATGTTCCGGGCGGATCACTCGGTGAGCTGGCGATTGCCGAGCGGAATTATTTGAACCGGCGGGGAACCATAGAACTCCGCGTGGTGGACCACAGCGGGAATACCTTGCCGGCGCGCGTTTCCATAACCGATGAGAATGGAAGATTTGTGGCGCCGGACTCTGTTTGGATTCATGCCGATGATGGATTTGACCGAAGAGAGCGTCCCTTTGAAGCGCATTACTTTCATTTGAGCGAGTTGGCCAACCTGGTAGTGCCCGCCGGAAAACTCAAAATTGATGCGGTGAAGGGATTCGAGTATGCACCAATCACAAAAATCGTGGAGGTGCAACCTGGGGATCAAAAACAAGTCGAGATAAAACTGGAGCCTTTGAAAAATGCATTGAGCGATGGGCAAAACTGGATCAGCGCCGACTTGCACGTCCATATGAACTACGGCGGAGCCTACCAGGATTTTTCAGCGCGTTTAGCCGAGCAGGCAAGAGCGGAAAACCTGCGTATCGTGAACAACCTGATCGTGAACAAGGAACAGCGCTTTCCGGACATCGGGAGCGTCGGGGAGAACCAGGAAGACTTCGCATCCGGAAACGTGGTGGTCATAGGCGGGCAGGAATTTCACACGAGCTATTGGGGGCATCGCGGACTTGTTGCGCTGCCAGGTTCGCTTATTTTGCCGGGCTACGCGGGATATCCTAATACCGCCGCAGCGAGCTTATATCCAATGAACGCGGACGTGTACGACATGGCTCATGCGCAGGGAGCACTTGTGGGAGCGGTGCATCCGTTTGATGCGGAACCAAATCCGTTTGCGAACCCGCCCGAGAAAATTACGGACGAACTTCCTGTGGATGTGGCGCTGGGAAAATTGGATTACATGGAGATTGTGGGATTCAGCGATCATCGCTCGACGGCGGCGGTTTGGTACCGGTTGCTGAATCTGGGATTTCATCTGCCCGCAGGAGCCGGCACGGATGCGACGGCGGATTACGCTGCGCCTATACGAGGACACGTGGGCATGGACCGCGTATATGTGCACGTGTCAGAAAGATCGAGAACGGTGGATTCGTGGAAAGACAATTTGAAAGCTGGACGGACGTTTGCGACGAACGGGCCTTTGATTGAATTTACGCTGGGAGGACGGCCCGTTGGCGATGAGTTGAAGTTTGATGGAGCGCAGGCGGCGGTGCCGTTTACGGCGAAGCTGCGGTCGATTGTTCCGGTGGATCATTTTGAAGTGATTTGCAGTGGAAAAGTGGTTCAGACGTTGGAGCTTCCAGGAGGGCGTGATTCCGCGGACGCCGCAGGTTCGTTGCCGGTGAGGGAAAGCGGCTGGTGCGTGCTGCGGGCCTCGAGCGACGGCGCGGAGTATCCAGTGCTGGACAATTATGTATACGCGACGACGAGTCCAGTTTACGTGACGGTCGGCGGCAAGGCGCCGCGTTCGCCCGAGGACGCGAAGTATTTTTCGGCGTGGATTGCACGGACGATCGATGTGACTGCCCATTATCCCGACTGGAATTCTCCTGCCGAAAAGGAGTATGTCCTGAAGCGCCTTGCGGAAGCGAAAGCGATCTACGAAAAACTGCAGTAGCGCCTTCGCAAGGCAGTAGTGCCGAGAAAAAAAAGGACGCCGCGGTTGAAATCTGCCGCGGCGTCCAGAGAAGCAAAACAAACTTCTGGAGATTACTCGACGATGTGAATGGCTTCCTCGATGTGGTGGTGCGCCTTGTCGATGTGTTCGAGAGCGCGCTGCTGGAGACCTTGGGCGAAGGAATTGTCTTCTTCCTGGGCGACATCGTTGTGGGCTTTGTTGACGAGTTCGAGAGCCCGGTGGAGGCGGCCGCGCCAATCGAGACCTGCGTCAACCGCAGGATGATCGTTGATGTCCTTGCCGTCGTCGATGGAGGCTTTCTTAATTTCGTTGATGGCCTCATCGATTTCGTGGATGGCATGCTTTTCCTGGTCACGCAATTCACCGCCGTCGGGGCGCTGCAAATGAGCGCGAGCGTGGCGGAGATCCGTCAGTGCGTGAAGATACGCTGGATGCTCTCTCGGAGGCTGCGGCTGAGCAGAAGTGACGACGACCGCAGGAACGACGAGCAAAAGTGCGGAAATAACAAACAGCAGCTTGCTAAGGCTTTTCATCGTGCGAGTGGCTCCTATTCGAGTTAGATAAACTTACAAGACCGGTCTGGCCGAGGTGATCAACCAGACCATGTGAGACTGAAAGACTGCGAGCTCACGGCGTGTCGCCGTGTTTGATTCACCGTACCGTGCGC
>DATMKS010000082.1:0-19158 GCA_035571045.1 Verrucomicrobiia bacterium | reverse complement strand
AGACGCTAAGGGCCTTAACCAAACGCTCGACACGCACAGAAACCAATTTCTATTCGTAGCGCAAGGCAACCAGCGGGTCCACTTTCGTCGCCCGCCGCGCCGGAATGTAGCAAGCCAGCAGCGCTACGGCGACGAGCAGCACGGTCACTCCGACGAATGTCAGCGGATCGGTGGCCGTCACGCCAAAGAGCAGCGACTCCACGGTACGCGTCAATGCCAACGATCCAATAATCCCGACCGCCACGCCAAGGAAGATCGTTCGTAATCCCTGTCCCAGAATCATTCTCAGAACGTCGCCGGAATCCGCCCCGAGCGCGACACGCACGCCAATCTCTCGCGTCCGCCGGCTCACCGAATACGCCATTACGCCAAACACCCCCGCCGTTGCCAGCAGCAGCGCGGTGAGTCCGAAGAATCCGATGAGAATGACGTTGAATCTCCGCGAGCCCAGCGAAGCGGAATAGACCTGCGAAAACGTTCGGAACCTCGTGGGAATCTCCGGATCCAGATCCTGTAAGATCCCTCTCGCTGCCGAAGACACCGACCCTGTGTCGGCATCGCTAAGCATCGTCAGAGTGATCGCCGGGCGCGGCCGCTGGAACAGATTCACGTAAACGGTCGGACGCGGCGGCAGATCGAGCCCATATTCGTGCGTGTCGCCCACGATCCCCACGATCGTCAGCAAGCGCAGGTCGCCGTCCATGTTTCCAAACTCAATCGTGTGTCCGATCGGATCCTGGTTTGGCCAGCGGTCGCGCACCAGCGATTCGCTGATCACGGCAACGTGCGGTGTATTCGCGCCGTCGCGCTCGTCGAAGAGTCGCCCTCGAACGAGCGGAATTCCGAGAACCTGGAAGTATCCGTCCGTCGCCACACAGAAATCCGCATTGCCGATGCGCTCTTTTTGCTTTAAGAGCGTGCCAAAATCATCCGGGTTTTTTGGCACCTCTTCTTGCTTCATCAGTAGAAACATTCCGTCGGGAAGCCCGCCATCCATCGGCAGGCCGCTCGTTGCGCCAGCCTGGCGTACACCCGGGATTTGCTTCAGCCGGTCAATCAAGGTTGTGAAGAAAATCGCCTGACCCGCCTTTGCTTTGGGATCCTCCACCCACGGCAGCGAGACGTCCATCGTGACAATCTTGTCCACTCGAAAACCAGGATTCACTTCAAGCACTTTCATCAAGCTGCGGCCGAACAACCCCGCCCCGACCACCAGCACCAAAGTGATCGCGATCTGCGCCGCCACGATCACCCGTCCAACGCGCTGGCTGCCTTGTGAACCCGCTTGCCCGCGTCCGCCTTCCTCGAGGCCCTTGCGCAGATCCCCAGAAGTCGCGCGTGCCGCGGTGAACGCCCCCAGCCCCGCCGCGACCACTGTGGAAAGCAAAAGCGCGAACACCAGGACCGGAATAGTGATCGAAACGCTCTCCAGCCGCGGTAAATTTTCCGGCGCCAGCGCAACCAATCCCGCCACGCCCCCGAGCGCTCCGAGTACGCCCAGCCCACCGCCAGCCAAGGAAAGCAGCAAGGCCTCGGTAAGGAACTGCCGGATCAGCCGTCCACGAGCCGCACCGAGCGCGCTGCGAATCGCGAGTTCCCGCTCTCTCACCGACGCCTGCGCCAGCAACAAATTTGCCACGTTCGCGCACGCTACCAGCAAAAGAAATCCCACAGCGCCAAGCAAGACAAGCAGCGCCGAACGAGCCTTCCCCGTAATCGAATCCTGCAGCGGGAGGACCATTCCATCCTTCAGCAGGTAATCGCCTTGCTCGCTCGAGGTATCGTGAATCCGCCGGGCTATCGCGCTGATATCCAAATTCGCTTGCTGGGCCGTCACGCCATCGCGCAGGCGGCCTACCGCGCTGTAGTTATGCGAAGTCCTGCTTGGATTTTCTCCGTCCAAATCCGCCGGCATCCAAAGCTCCACGTCCGCCGGGAAACGAAATCCCGCCGGCAGCACACCAATGACTGAGTAAATCGCGCCATCAATCTTCAGGTGCGACTGCGAGAGGTCCTGCGTAGATCCGAGATGCTGCCTCCAATAACCATAGCCAACCAGAACCGTGCCCCCGGCGCCTTTTTTCGCGTCGCCGGCGCTGAAATCCCGTCCGAGGATCGGCTGTATCCCGAAGACATTCAGAAAACCCGGAGTTACGGCCGCAACCGTCGTGCGTGTGGGCTGCGAGGCTCCCGAAACAGACACAACGCCGTCAGCGTACTTCGCCATCGCCTGGAAGCTGCGGTTTTGATCGCGAAAGTCGTCGAAGTTCGGGTCCGCAAGGCGCGACGGTCTGCCCTCGGAGGTAACCTCAAAGACCGCCATGATCCGGCTTGCATCGGGATACGGAAGCGGCCGCAGCAACACGCCATACACCACGCTGAAAATCGCCGTGGTTGCGCCGATGGCCAGCGCCAGCGTAAAAACCATCACCGCGGTTGCGCCCGCGTTCTTGCGGAGCTGCCGGAGACCGTATCTGCAATCAGAAAACACAGAACGCAGCCAGTTACCCGTCTGTTGTTCACGGACGTCTTCTTTCACTTGTTCGATTCCTCCAAGTTCCACCCGCGCCGCGCGCTCCGCCTCTCTCGGCGTCATGCCCGCGCGAATGTTCTCCGCTATCAGCAGTGCGAGGTGCGAATGAACTTCCTGGTCGAGCTCTGCTTCCACACCGCGAGATAAAAAGAGATTTCGCAGCAAGCTTCGCGCTTTCACAAAGAGCGGCACAGGGACTCCTTTTTACGAAGCTTCCAGGGCTTGAGCGATAGCCCAGGAAATGCGTCCCCATCGCTTGGTTTCGGCTTCCAGCTGTTTCGTTCCCGCTTTCGTCAAGCGGTAGTATTTCGCGCGCCGGTTGTTTTCCGAGTCTCCCCAAAACGAAGAGATCCAGCCCTCTTCGTCCATGCGGTGCAGCGCCGGAAAGAGCGACCCGGGCTTGACGACAAAAGTCCCACCCGTGATTTGCTGGATTCTCCGCGAAATTCCCAGTCCGTGCATCTCGCCGGATACCAGCGATTTCAGGATCAGCAAGTCCAAAGTCCCCTGCAAAAGGCTCGTCTGTTCAGCGCCCAACGCGTGCCTCCTATCGGCTTTCTATAGGGATACTAGGCGCCTACGTATAGACTGTCAATACGAAAGAACACGCCGTGCCCCCGCCATCCCCATGCACTCGCGCGGCGCCGGAAGTTCTCCTCCCAGCCGATGGCATTCATCAGGCCAATCATCTAGAATCGCCCGAAATGACTTGCCCCAATTGCGGAAAGGATATGACGGACTGGACCCTGGACGGCCGCTTGGGCACCCAGGTCATCGTCGACGTCTGCACGGCTTGCCAGTCGTTCTGGTTCGATGAGCACAAAAGCCTGCAGCTCTCTCCCGGCTCGACGCTCAAGCTCATGAAGTTTATTGGCGAACACTCGTCCACGGTCAAGCCGAAGCTTTCCGACGTTCTCAAATGTCCCCGTTGCGCAGGCCCGCTGTCGCTCGCGCACGATATGGTCCGCAACATGCGCTTCAACTATTGGGCATGTGCAAGTGGCCACGGCCACTTCATCGGTTTTTTCGACTTCCTGAAAGAGAAGAATTTTATCCACGCGCTCTCCCCGCAAGAGATCCAGCAGTTGAAACAAAATGTACAAACCGTCAACTGCTGCAATTGCGGCGCATCGATCGACCTGCAAACCAACTCTGCTTGCCCCTACTGCCATTCCGTCATCTCGATGCTAGATATGAAGCAGCAGCAACAGATGCTCGCGCAGCTCAAGGAAGCCGCCGAGCCGCGCCCGGTCGATCCGACGCTACCCTTGCAGCTCGCCCTGGCAAAGGACAGAACATCCGCCTTATTTAAGCCGGACGATACCGAGTGGTGGGAGGACGCGGCCCGAGGCGATCTGGTACAAGCTGGTCTAAAGGCCGTCGCCCGGTGGTTCATCCCCAGCTTGTAATTCCATAGCTCATCGCGCGCCGAGAATCATTTGTGCGATGGGCGCGTGAATCGGAACTTCAATTTCAGATTCAGACTTCGGTGGAAGTTGAGGAAACATGCGGGAGCCAAACAGGGGAAGAATTAAGCAAATGGGCAGAGCTTCCATGGCGCTCCCATCGCAGGCCGCGCTGGCCGAGATTCGCGACACCCTGCTCGAAACCTACGCGAGCAACGACGCTATGAACCAGCTCATCCTCTCGCAGCTCGACCCTCGTGCCTGGCGCGCCCAGCCGCCTGGAGAAAAAGCCGGCGGCCGCACCATCGCGTCCATCTTCGCGCATCTCCACAACTGCCGCCGAAAGTGGCTGAAAGGCTCCGCGCCGCATCTGAAGTGCCCCCCGCCGCTCGATCCCCACCGCTGCACCCAAAAGCAAGCTGCCGCCGCGCACAAGAAAAGCGCCGCGCAGTGCCTCTGCATGTTGACGGATGCTCTCTCCGCCGCTCCGCATCGCCGCGTCACGAAATTCTTCCGCGACAGTTGGATGCCCACTTGGCCCGCCGGCGGCACCATGTTCGCCTACATGTTCGCCCACGAAGCCCACCATCGCGGCCAAATTCTCATGCTCGCCCGCCAACTCGGCTACCGCGTCCTCGACAAAACTCCCCACATCTGGCAATGGGAAAAATTCTGGAAACAAGCCAGCCTCACTACCCGCCCCCGCTAACAGAAACCCGCCCTCTTGGGTTCTAAGCGCGCTGCTTTCAAATCTGCTTTTTGGGGGGCACGGCTTCCGCCGCGCTAAAAACGCCATGATTACAGTGGTTTTAATCCCTAAAGCAATCTGTACACGCGGCTAGAACGGTCCAACCTCGACCAACTGACCGGGCTTGATCGAGAGAAGAGCTTCGGCGCGGGCCGGCAACGTATCGCCCGAACCCAAGGGCCACGCCCGCGCCTTACCCTTCCACATGAGCCAGAAACTTCGGCGCCTTCCGGAACTTCGTTGCTTGCTCATAGGCGTATCCCAGCCTGATCAAAACCGGCTCGCTCCAAGCCCGCCCAAAAAACGAAATCCCCACCGGCAAGCCATAACTGAATCCCGCAACAACGTTAATGTTGGGATACCCGGCCACCGCCGCAAACTCCGAGCTTCCTCCGCCAAACGAGTCGCCATTCACAATGTCCGTCAGCCACGCCGGTCCGCCCGTCGGCGCCACAATGGCATCCAGCTTGTGCTTGTCCATCGCCGCGTCGATCCCTTCCTTCCCCGCCAGCTCATGGTTCTTTTTGATCGCATCCACATATTCCTGGGTCGTCAGCGGACCTTTCTCCTCGGCCTTCAAGAAATTTTCCTGTCCAAAATACGGCATCTCCTTCGCCGCATTCTTCTCGTTGAACTCGATAATTTCTTTCAGCGTTTTCACCGGCGCGTTTGGCCCCAGCCACGCGAGGTACGCATTCAAGTCCGCTTTCAGCTCGTACATGAAACCGAGAAATTCCGTCTCCCCGAACTTCCCATACGTTTCTATCTCCACTGGGTCCACCAGCATCGCTCCTTGTTTCTTCATCGCGTCGAGCGCGTCTTCCATCAGTTTGTCCACCGCGGGATTGAACCCAAACGCTTTTCGCAGGACGCCGATGCGCGCGCCCTTCAATCCGCCGGCGTCGAGGAATTTGGTGTAGTCCGTGAACGACTTTCCGGCACTCGCGGCCGTCGCTTTGTCGTCGGGATCCACCCCCGTCAACGCCCCCAGCAAGATCGCCGCATCCCGCACCGTGCGGCACATCGGTCCAGCCGTATCCTGCGTATGCGAAATTGGAATAACTCTGCTGCGGCTCACGAGCCCAATCGTCGGCTTGATCCCCGCAAGGCCGTTTGCCGAAGAGGGGCACACGATCGATCCATCCGTCTCCGTTCCGATTCCGATCGCCGCAAGATTTGCCGAGATTCCCGCGCCCGTTCCGGAACTCGACCCGCAAGGGTTTCTGTCCAGCGCATACGGATTTTTCGTCTGCCCGCCGCGCCCGCTCCATCCGCTAATGGAATGATTCGACCGGATGTTCGCCCACTCGCTCAAATTTGTTTTTCCCAAAATCACCGCGCCGGCTTCGCGCAACTTTTGCGCGAGGAACGCATCGCGCGGTGGCTTCGATCCCACCATAGCCAGCGACCCCGCTGTTGTCTGCATGCGGTCCGCCGTCGCAATGTTGTCTTTGATCAAAACAGGAATGCCGTGCAGCGGCCCACGCGCCCCTTTTTCTTTCCGCTCTTTGTCCAGCGCCTCCGCGATCTCCAGCGCATCGGGATTCGTTTCGATGACGCTATTCACCGTCGGCCCGCTCTTGTCGATCGCCGCGATGCGTGCCAAATATTTCTCCGCAATCGCACGCGCGCTGAACTTGCCGGACTTCATTCCGTCCTGCAGCTCACCAATCGTTATCTCGTCCAGTTCAAATGCCGGAACATCTGCAGCCGCAGATGAATTCTCTCGCGACGATCCGAACACGGGCTGCAAAACCGGGCCAGCCGCCGCAACAGCTCCACCGAACAAGCTCGCCTGCAAGAACCTGCGCCTCCCGGGAGTCTCCGTCTCTTGCTTCCCGCACGCGCCCTCCCCGGAATTCGTCGCGCTCAGGCCAACCGTTACTGTCTTCTTCGTCGTCTCTTTTTTCATTTTCTATTCCCCGCCCTCTGTCTTTCCCTCAAAGAGCAGAGATAGTACGCCAAACACCCCTTTCCGTCCCCTCAAAATCGCGAATCCCGGTGGGTTCACGGGCAGGCAACTGGACGAGAAAAACTTTTCCCGTGCCTCCCTTTTCCAGATACACTTCTTCTTACGCGGAGTCCCCCCGTAGTCGGTTTGCCATGAAGCTTACTGACCTAAACGGCCCACTGTTCCTCCAGCCGCGCAGCACAGGCGCAGGGAGAATCCTGCGTGCCGTCCAGTTCGCCGTGCCTGCAATCCTATTTTTGAGTTTAGCGACTTTCGGCGCCACCATTTCTCGCGCGCAGGATCAGCAAGATCAATCGGTCGCCGAAGCTGCCCGCCAGGAACGCGCCCGCAAACAGGAAGCACAAAAAAGCGCCAAGCACGTTTACACCGAAGAAGATCTCAAGCACCCGCATATTCTGACTCCCGAAGACCGCGCGCAAATCGAAGCCAAGCGAACCGAATGCGCGCAAAAGAATAATTGCTCGCCCGCTGCTCCGCAAAACTCTCCGTCGAGCCTTGACGCAAATTCACAGACTCCGCAAATTCCGCTCGGCGATGTCGCTCGCCAGCTTCAGAAGCAAAAAGAATTGCGAGCGCTGAAACCGAAACAGACGCAACCGTTCCATCTTCCATTCGGGACTCCTGCGCTGGCCTCTCCGGTTTTGCCGGAGCGTCCTGCGGTTCGTCCTCCGGCTCAACCAGCTCTCTATCCGAAATCTTCCTCCCCCAAAACTCCGCCGAATGTTTTTCGCCGCGATCCGTTCGCCGCCGTTCCGGTTCGCCCTGAAGTTCGCAGACCAGAAGCTGGCCGCTCAGAAATTCGTCCGAGCGTTCGCGAAAATGTTCGTGCGATTCACCCCGAAGTGAGCAGCGGCACTAATCACAAAGTTCCTGAAGCTCTTCGCCCGATCATCCATCCAAATATGCGTCTGGACTTTAGTAAAGATGTCCGTCCAACACTTCGCGCTCACGGGCGGCCGATTTCTCCCGCGCAACCGAAAATTTCTTCGCACTTCGCGACACCGAGTATTCTCGTCCAACCGATGCAACCGCTCGCGCCGGCCGCCGTCTCAACAATTCGTCCGTCAGAACCGTCCGAAATTGTAGCGCCGGTTCGACCGGCCGCTCCCGCCGTCGCGGTTCAGCCGGCGCAACCGACGCGCGCTTCCTCGGCGGTGATCGCCACGCAACTCACAATCAGCGTCCGGCCCGGCGACTCGCTCTGGAAGTTGGCGCAACAAAATCTTGGCCGCGGCAATCGCTGGCGCGAACTTCTTGCCCTTAACCCGAGCATCGCCAACCCCAATCAGATCCGCGCCGGCGCTCGGCTTAACCTTCCCAACATCGCCGTATCTCCGGTAGTGAGCCTCGGCGCCAAGACCAAAGCCGTTACAACAATTAAAGTCCGCAAGGACGACACGCTCTGGGCCTTGGCAAAGTCCAATCTGGGCCGTTCCTCCGCCTGGCCCTGCCTCGCAACCGCCAACCCGTCTCTCACGAACCCCAACCGCATCTACCAAAACCAGGAACTTGTCATCCCCGCGAGCTGCCGGCCTTAGTCAGGATCAAATCCCCTTTACTCGTTTCCTGCGCCCGGTGAATTTTGCCTTTGCGTCTCTGAGATACTCTAAACCGTATGTAAATCACTACAAATTAGTAGAGTATCCTTCTATATTTCATATCCCATGACGCTTTGGCCTTGTAGCAAAAGGTTTAACTCCAGCCCAACCAACTGATAAAAAACAAGTTATCTAGTCCCAATGGCCCCTTTCTTGTGGTCACACGATTGCGTTACTGGGAATTACCGACTTACATAAGCGTTGGCAGCCGGATACTGGAATGGTCGTCCGGGGTCCAATGCCCACAAGAGAAAGCATCTTTTTGGGTCCCTCGAGTGGGGGAAGCTTCGAAGATTTGTCGAGAGAACGAGATTCGGTATTTGAGGTACTTGAAACAATACTTCTCCAGGAGGACAAACAAGATGGAAGTTGGTTTTAGAGGTTCTTTTTCGGTCCGAAGCGCTTGCCTTATTTTGGCCGTCCTTTTGTTTTCGTTCGCGCTGTGCGACATGGCGCACGCCCAGTCCACCGCCGCGCTGAACGGCACCGTCACGGACCCTGCTGGAGCGGCAGTTCCGAACGCTAGAGTAGTCGCGAAAAATCAAGCGACAGACGTCGAGTCCTCCACGCAAACCGACAGCGCCGGCGCTTATCTGTTCCCTTCCCTCCCCATTGGAATTTACCGCATTGAGGTCACGGGTTCTGGCTTCCAGACGGCTGTCATCACCGACTTGCGACTCGATGTAGCGACTGCCGCCACGCAGAATATCCAGCTGAAAGTAGGTGAAGTCACCGAGCATGTCACGATCACCGCGGAACCGGCTCTGGTCGAAACTGCCACAACCAGTATCGGACAAGTGATCGATGAAAAGACCGTTCAAGAAATTCCCTTGAACGGACGCCACTTCGTGGACATCAGCCTTTTGACTCCGGGGACAGTGACGCCTCCCCAAAATGGCTTCCTTACAGCTCCATTGCGCGGACAGGGATCCTTTGCGATCAATACAGCGGGACAGCGCGAAGACACCACGAACTGGCTGATCAACGGGATCAACTTGAATGATCCTTCGCAGAATCAAGTCACGTTCCAGCCGCCGATTGATACGCTTGCCGAATACAAGATCGACAACTCGTCCTTTCCGGCGCAGTATGGCCGCGACTCGGGGGCGATTGTGAACCTGGCCACGCGTTCCGGTTCGAACGATTTCCACGGCGAGGCTTTTGAATTTTTCCGCAACAATGACCTAGATGCGCGAAACTTTTTCAATCCGGCGGTCAGCTCCCTGGGAGTGCCGCTGGCGCAGAATCCATTCAAGCGCAATGACTTCGGCGGCGACTTCGGCGGGCCGATCAAGAAGAACAAATTGTTTTTCTTCCTCGCTTACGAAGGATTGCGACAACGACAGGGGCTGGCCCTTTCGAGCACCGTGCCTAGTCCGGCGCAGATTGCAACAGTGACCTCAACGGCTGTGATAGATCTGCTCAAATTGGTCCCCGCCGCCAACCTCACTGGGACCGGGACGCCTGGCGTGCCCAGCACCTTCAATTTGTTCAGCGGTTCGACGGCAGCCAACGTGTCCTTGAACCAAGGCTCTGCAGATCTGGACTACGATCTCTCTGACAAGGATCGGATCCACGGCTACTTCGTGATCCAAAAGGACCACCGCCAGGAACCAACTCAGGGCGCTAACCTTCCGGGTTTTGGCGATGTGCGCTCCGGGTTGCGGGATCTGGTGACTGTCAACGAGGACCACGTTTTCAGCCCGTCGCTTACAAATACAGTGCGCCTGGGTTACAACCGCATTCACCTCATTTTTACCCCGACGGCTCTCGATCCGACGGATTTCGATATGACTTTGCCTGCCGGATCACCTGTAGACGTGGGCTTGCCCAACATCGTCGTTTCCGGCGCCATGTCCTTTGGAGGCCCGACGGGGGAACCTCAGGGTCGCGGCGACACCACCGTCGTTCTGAATGACACTCTGAGCTGGTTGAAGGGCCGCCATTCGTTTGCGTTTGGCGGAGAAATCCGGCGGGCTTACAACGACAACATTGCGGAGAACGTTGGGAGTTTCACGTTTCCAACCCTTGCCAGCTTCCTTGCGGATAGCGCCACTAACTTCACTGTTCTGCTCGGAGCGGGAAACGACAAAATCCTTCAGCCTTCGTACGCCGCCTTTGCCCAGGACAGTTTCAAGTGGAAGCCCAATTTCACTTTCAATATCGGTTTGAGATATGAATGGAATTCGACGCCGTCGGAATCCCAGAACCGATTTACGAACTTCGATACCACGACCGGAACTCTGGTTGCGGCGGGACAACCCTACGGCACGAATAACAAAAACTTCGAGCCGCGTATCGGCTTTGCCTGGGACCCGTTTAAGAATGGCAAAACCTCCGTGCGCGCCTCTTACGCGATTATGACGCAGGATCCTACGACTAACATCGTCAGCGGCTTAAGCGGGAATCCGCCCTTCGCTCTGCCGATTAACGTGGCTGCCGTAGGCATCACGCTTGAGAACCCGGCCGCAGCTATCACCAGAGTCAGCCTGGGACCCAGCGCGATTGATCCGAACTTCAAGAATATGTACGCGCAAGATTGGAACCTGACCATCGAGCGCCAGCTGACTTCCAGCCTGGGGCTCAGCCTAGCCTACGTGGGTGTCAAAGGCACTCACCTTCAAATCTCTGAAAACGTGAATCAGCCATTAGTCACCGATGGCTTCTATGGAACCGCGCGGCCGTTCTTGACGCTTCCGCTTTCGAGTCCCATCCTTCCGGCGCAATGCGCCCCACCAAATCTGACTTGCACATTTGGCAACATCCCCGAGATAGCCAGCCCCGGAACGTCGAATTACAACGCGCTGTGGGCTACCCTGAACAAGCACTTCTCGCGTGGCTTCGAGTTCCTGGCTTCCTATACCTACTCGAAGGCGCTTGACGACAGCTCTGTTAGTTCGGGCGACGCGGTTCCTTTGCAGAACGCATATAACCCCCACGGTGACTATGGGTTGTCGGAATACGACGTGCGAAACCGCTTCGTGCTTAGCGGGTTCTATGAGTTGCCATTCAAAGCGAACCGGCTTGTATCCGGCTGGCAGTTGGGAATTGTTTCGCAGGCGCAGAGCGGCAGCCCTATTACGCCGCTGCTGACGATCAATACAGGGACTGGAACGACGTTGACCGTGCGGCCTAATCAGCTCCAGCGCGTTACACCGACGGGAAATCCGCATCAGTTCTACAACAACACGGTTCTCTGCGAGAATTACAACGGCACGCCCACAGGGGCACCTATTACTACTCCAAGCTGCGCGACAACGCCGAATGCTGCATTCGCTATCCCGTGCACATTCAACAGCGTTGCAACAGTCCCGGCTACTGGTGCTCCTTTCTATGCGGTCATTCCAGGCAGCTGCACACCCGGCGACATGCAGCGAGATGCATTGCAGGGGCCGGATTTCGTGAATACGGATTTCTCGGTCGTCAAGAACACGAAGATCAAGGAGAGGTTCAACCTGCAGTTCCGGTCGGAGTTTTTCGACATCTTCAACCATCCGAACTTTGGCAACCCCGGAAACACAGTTACCGCCAGTTCGTTTGGGTTGATCACCTCCACGCGTTTCCCGGCGGGCGATTTCGGTTCTGCCCGGGAGATTCAATTCGCCCTTAAACTAATCTTCTGATTAGGCTTTTAACACGATTCCAAAAAGGGCGTTCGCTCAGGCGGGCGCCCTTTTTTGTTTTCTTCAAAGCTCTTTGAAAAGCGAAGAGTCCATCTTCCTACAACTCAGCAGTGCTCCAAATGTGCACTCTGGAACTTTTCAGATACAATGAAAAATGGTGCGGTTTCTAAAGGACTTCGCGTGATCCATCGGAATGTCTTTCATAACGAAAGCCTGCTGCCCATCGAAAAGGTGCGGCTTTCGCCGGGCCAAGCCGGCCTAATCTGCGGGTGGGGTCTCTTCACCACGCTGCGTATTTTTCGTGGCGAAGCTTTTGCGTATGAACGGCACTGGCGGCGGCTCGAAAAAGATGCGGCGATTATCCATCTGCCGATGCCGTACAGTTCGGCGAAGGTGCGGCTGAATTTGCATGAAGTGATTCGCGCGAACCAGGTTACCGAAGGGGCTGCAAGAATATATCTGGTGTACAACCAGGTGGGATTCTGGCAAAGCGATGAAAAACATCCGGACGTGGATTTGATCATTTACACGGCGCCGCTGCCGCAGTATCGCGAACCAGTGCGGCTCGCGCTTCGCGAACAGGGGCGGCACGCGGCTTCGCCCCTGGCGGGAGTGAAAACAACTTCGTGGCTGCAAAATGTTTGGTCAGTTGCGGAAGCGCAGAAAGAAGGTTTCGACGAGGTCGTACTTCTCAACGAGCGGGGAGAAATTGCGGAATGCACGGCGGCAAATGTTTTTGCGGTGAAGAATGGAAAAGTTCTTACACCGCCTTTGAATTCGGGCTGTCTTGAGGGTGTTACGCGCGGAATTCTTTTTGAGATTGCGCCGGAGGCGGGAGTTGCCGTCGTGCAGCAGACGCTTCGGCCTGAAGATCTTTATACAGCGGACGAAGTTTTTATAACTTCGACGAACCGGAATCTCATCGGAGTGGGGGAGATCAACGGGCAGAAGATTCTGACGGCGCCTGGTCCCGTCACGCACCAGCTTAACGATCTTTTTGACGCTTACGTTTCGGACTACGTAACGCGCCGGCTTGCAGCGGCTTCGCACTAATCCTGGACGACAATCCAATAAACCGGGCGGGGCAAGCCCCGCGCCTCGAGAGATACGAGAGGCTTCTCTTGACAATCCAGAGAAGAGCGGTACACTCCTCTCGATTGCCCAGAGGAGAAGCAGATGGGCTACTGCTCTTGAAGGACACGCCAACACCATCAAAAGGACAAGCGATGACTGACGCTTCCGCCACGCTGGTGCAGGGGACTTTGGACATGCTAATTCTGAAGACCCTGGCGTTGGAGCCGCTGCATGGCTGGGGAATTTCGCAGAGGATTCAGCAGTTGAGCCACGGCGTGTTTGAGGTGAACCCTGGGTCCCTTTTTCCGGCGTTCCGGCGGCTGGAGCGGGCGGGGCTTCTCGAATGCGAATGGCGGACTTCGGAAAATAACCGGCGGGCCAAATACTACTCACTCACAAAAGCCGGGCGACAAAAGCTCAAAAGTGAAACGAAAGAGTGGGAGCGGCAAGTCGCGGCCATCGCGAGAATTTTGCAGACGGCTTCATAGCGTCGATACTGCGACGGGAGGATCCATGGGACTCTGGACAAATCTATCCGCTGGGCTGCGCAGCTTGTTCGGCAAACGCCGGGCAGAGCAAGAACTGAACGAGGAACTGCGCGATTTTCTGGAGAAATCCGCCGTCGAGAGAATGCGCGGCGGGATGACTCGCGAAGAAGCGCATCGTGCGGCGCGAATGGAGATGGGCGGGGTAGAGGCGGTGAAAGAAAATGTGCGTTCGGTTAGTTGGGAAACGCACATAGAAACGCTTTGGGGCGATTTGCGGTTTGGCGCGCGGCTGTTGCGCTTCAATCCTGTTTTTGCGGGGACGGCGATTCTTTCGTTAGCGCTCGGAATCGGGGCGAACACGGCTATCTTTCAATTGCTCGACGCGGTCCGCCTGCGCACACTGCCCGTCAAGAATCCACAAGAGCTTGCTCGAATCTCCATCGAGCAGCGAAAGGGCTTGAGCGGAGACTTCAACGGGCGATTCTCCGATTTCACGAACGCTATATGGGAAGAGATTCGCACGCAGCAGCAGGGATTCTCGAGCCTGTTCGCTTGGAGCTCGGCGACTTTTAATATTTCGCCGGCCGGAGAAGTTCACAGCGTGCAGGGGCTGTGGGTAAGTGGAGAGTTCTTCGAAACGCTGGGTGTGGCGCCCGTGCTTGGCAGACTGCTTGCGCCGACGGATGACCATGCGGGGTGCGGGTCGGGAGTGGTGATCAGCTATTCCTTTTGGCAGCGAGAGTATGGCGGGGACCGTTCCGCACTGGGGCGGAATATTTCGATCAACCGACACCCCTTCCCGATTATCGGCGTGACCCCACCGGACTTTTTCGGCGTGGAAGTGGGGCGCTACTTCGACTTGGCGCTGCCGATATGCGCGGAGCCAGTGGTGGACGGAGCGGAATACGCCATGCTGCCCCGCCGCTCGGCGTGGTGGCTGGCGTCGATGGGAAGGCTCAAGCCGGGCTGGACCGTGGAGCGCGCCGGGGCGCAATTGCGCGCGGTTTCTCCTGGGATTTTTGAAGCGACACTTCCCGCCGCCTATAACCCGAGCAGCGCCAAGCGCTTCGTAAAGAATAAGCTCGGCGCTTTTCCTGCGGGTTCAGGCGTTTCTGATCTGCGAGAAGAATACGAAAGCCCGCTATGGTTGCTGCTCGGGCTGGCAGCGGTGGTGCTGGTGATCGCTTCGGCAAACCTGGCGAATCTTCTGCTGGCGCGGGCGAGTGCTAGAGAAAAAGAGATGGGCATGCGGATGGCGGTGGGAGCCAGCCGGGGACGGCTGATCCGGCAGTTGCTGGCGGAGAGCTTGCTACTGGCGATTGCGGGCGCGGCACTGGGAGCGTTTCTGGCGCACAGCCTGAGTCAGGTGCTCGTCGCTTCGATGAACAAACAACAGGATCCGCTTTTCGTCAACCTGGGAACGGATTGGCGCGTGCTCGGGTTTACAACTGGCCTGGCGGTGCTGACGTGCATTTTTTTCGGACTCGCACCGGCGATACAGGCGACCAGTGTGTCACCCGGGATTGTTTTGAAGGAGGGCGGAAGAGGCACGACAGATGGACGGGCACGATTTGGGCTGCGACGGGTTCTGGTGGTTTCGCAAATCGCGCTGTCTCTAACGTTGCTGGTGGGAGCGCTGCTGTTTGGGAGAAGTCTGGGCAATCTGGCAAGACTGGATGCAGGTTTCCAGCGTGACGGAATTCTGGTTACGGACATGGACTACGCGTCGCTGAATTTGACGAACGAACAGCGCGTGGCGTTTGGCAGCGAGTTGTTGAAGCGGGTTAAAGCGATTCCGGGAACCGATGGCGCCGCGATTGTGGAATATGCGCCCTTGAGCGGCAACGCTTCTTTCCACGACGTGTTGATGGGAGCGTCGAGCGCGCCGGCGGACGAAGATAAGTCCTCGGCTTTCAATATCGTGAGTCCGGGATTTTTTGCGACATTGGCGACACCCATTCTTGCGGGCAGGGACTTCGACGAGCACGACGTCGCCGGAGCGCCGCTGGTGGCAATCGTCAATGAAACGTTCGCCCGGAAGATGGCGAAGAGCGAGAATCCGGTGGGAATGACGTTTCGAGTGAGACGAATGGGCTCGATGTTGGGGCCGTTTGAGATTGTCGGGCTGGTCAAAGACACGAAGTACGTGGACCTGCGCGAAAAACCGGAGGACATCGTGTACACGCCGATTGCGCAAGCGGACCATCCTGACGCAGACACGCAAATCCTGATTCGGTCGAAGATGCCTCTGGCCGGATTGATTTCCGCGGTGAAGGCAACGGTGAGCGGGACGAATGGGAATCTGGACGTCAGCTTTTACGTGATGAAAGAAAGAATCGAGGATGGACTGTTGCGGGACCGCTTGATGGCGCGGCTTTCCGGATTTTTTGGGATACTCGCGGTCTTGCTCGCAGTGATCGGGTTGTACGGCGTGGTTTCTTATATGGTGGCGCGGCGTCGGAATGAGATTGGGATTCGGATGTCGCTTGGGGCGGACCGGCGATCGATTATTGCTTTGGTGCTGCGAGAATCCCTGTTGCTGCTGGCGATTGGGTTGACGCTCGGAATTGCGCTTGCGTTTGCCGCGTCCAGTGCGGCGGCTTCCCTGCTCTTTGGACTGAAGGCACATGATGCCGCAACGCTGATTATGGCAACGCTTATCCTCGCCGTGATCGCGCTGGCGGCGAGTTACATTCCGGCGCTCCGCGCAGCAAGACTCGATCCGCTGGAGGCGCTGCGGCACGAGTAGATTTGCGAGAATAGACGAAACAGAAAAGAAGGAAGAGAGCAAAGATAACCCGAGAGACGCCCCAACCGAGGCAGGGCAAGCGCCTTAGGCTGAGATTCGCGGAGAAGCCGGGTTACCGCTCCCTCTGCGCCATTTTACGAAGCAAGAAATTATCACAGTCGCACCGGCAATCGGCGCGACGAACCATCGGGCGCCTTTGCCCAGACGGCGCGAGGGGCTTTTTCACGGCTGCGTGCTACAATCCGGTCACGAACATCCCATGCCTGATACCGCTTCCATTTCTCTGGGTGGTGCAGTTCTCGAGGTCGTCTCTCCGGACGGCGCGCGCCGGTACGTGCGCGTGACGCAGACGCCTTTTCTGATCGGCCGCGGCGCGGAAACCGGGAATCATTTGCAGCTTTCCGACCGGCGCATTTCGCGCAATTGCGCGGCGCTCGTGACGGAAGCGGGGCGGCTGTACATCGAGGACCGCGGGCAGCGGCGCGGGCTTTTCGTCAACGGGGAAAAAGTCGAGAGCCGGCTGCTGAATGACGGCGACTCGATCACCTTTGGGCTCGAAGATTCCTATGAAATCGTATTCCGGTCGGGAACAGCCAGCGGCGAGGAGTCACTTCCGAATCTGCTCACGCGCATCGAGCACATCACGAGCTCCGAACCGGTCGGCGGCGGCCTGCGCAAGCTCAACTTGCTGCTCGAAGCGACGACTTTGCTGCACTCGCAGCTTCCCCTTGATTCTGTGCTCGGCACGATGCTCGATCATGCGGTGTCGGTGACGGATGCCGACCGCGGGATGCTTCTTGAAGCCGACCCGACGGGCGCGCTCAAAGTGCGCCTCGCCCGGCGGACGGGCGGGCTGCGACTTCCGCCGGAAAGCATCACTCCCAGCCAGACCGCGATTCAGCTGGCGTTGCGGCAGCATTCTCCGGTGGTCACCGAAGACATCGAGCGTGCCGAGATGGATTTGCAATCCGCGCAGAGCATTATTGCGCAGCGGCTGCGGGCTGTCGTGGTGATTCCGCTCTTTGCAGTGCACCGGGCCAGCTCTCCCGATTCGAGCAGCTCGGCTCCTGCCTATGGCCATCCCCTCGGAGTGCTGTATCTCGATTCGCGGCGGCCGGCGGCTTTCTCGAAGCTCGACCGGCAGATTCTTGATGCGCTGGCCGCTGATGCTGCCAGCATTTTGGACAATGCCCGGCTGGTCGTCCGCGAACGCGAGCGCCAGCGCATGGAAGAGCAAATCAACATTGCGCGGGATATTCAGCAAGCGCTGCTGCCGCGCAATTTCCCGGATCACCCGCACCTTGCCGTGGCCGGCTGCAATTACCCGTGCCTGTCGGTGGGAGGCGACTACTTCGACGTTTTCCCGCTCGATAACAATCGCACGGCGTTTCTCATTGCCGACGTTTCCGGGAAGGGCCTCGGCGCGGC
Source organism: Verrucomicrobiia bacterium (assembly GCA_035571045.1). Classification (GTDB taxonomy): domain Bacteria; phylum Acidobacteriota; class Terriglobia; order Acidiferrales; family UBA7541; genus Acidiferrum. The sequence goes on along the minus strand of DATMKS010000082.1, from coordinate 1,539 downwards.
ACTCTTGACCACCATGCTGCAGGGCGCGCTATCCGCGATGTCTTTGGGCACCGACCCCGCGCGTGTTTTCAATCACGTCAATCGCTTTCTGTGCGATCACGCCGAGGTGGGCCGGTATGCAACGATGTTCTTCGGGATTCTCGATGACGACGGGCATCTGGAATTCATCAACGCTGGGCATCCTTCGCCGTTCTTGATTCGACATGGCGTGGCGGAAGAGCCTTTCAGCGAGGGGTCGTACCCCGTAGGGCTCGTCCCTGAAGCTGAATACACGACGGCTCGATTGAAGCTCGAACCTGGCGACACGCTCGTGCTCTTCAGCGACGGTGTAACCGAGGCCATGGATCCCGACGAGCAGATGTTCGGCGTCCCTCGCCTTCGCGAAATTCTTACCGGGCAGACCGAGTGCCCACTGGACCAGCTTCAGAAATGCGTGCTTGAGGCGGTTGAGAATTTCGCGCGCGGCGCAAGCCAGGCTGACGACCTTACAATGCTCATCGTGCGCTACCGCGCCGCCGGAGCTCGCGCTACTACGGACACTGACGCCGCCCCCGCCAGCCAATCGGTTTCTGCATAGCCAGCTCCCCCCGCCGCGCAACCTCTCCTAAACAAATTCTTGTTGTTCGTTGTGCGCTTCTCGTGGAAGGCTCTCCCCTTCGTTGAAGCAGCCGAAACGATGGGTGTGCACAAGGGGCGTCCGTTCCCATGCGTCACCGGGCGGCGATATTCGGACAACCAGATGAATTTATGCATCTTTCCATCTTGAGCATGCGTCGAATACTTGACTTCGCTATGGATTGGCAGTATTTAGGAAGGGCCGAGCGCAGTTCTGTTGTCTCTATCCAGGGGGCACCGTGCAGGCTACGCGCAGAGACTTTCTGAAGTTCACAACGATTGGCGGAGCGGCTGCCGCCATTTTCGGATTCGACCTTAAACCCGCCTTAGCCCAACTCCGGGTACTGAAAATCGCCCGCGCGAACGAGACACGCTCGACATGTCCTTATTGCGCAGTGGGTTGCGGAACGATTATTTATACCATCGGAGACCGCGCGAAGAACGTCACGCCGCAAGTGGTGCACGTGGAGGGAGATCCGGACCATCCGACGAACCGCGGAACGTTGTGCCCCAAGGGCGCGTCGCTCGAGCAAGATATCCTCAATGATCGCAGGCTTTTGAAGCCGCAAGTGCGCAGGCCGGGCGGTACGCAATGGGAAGATATTTCCTGGGATGACGCACTGAACGAAATTGCAGCGCGGATCAAGAAGACGCGGGACGACAGCTTCATCGAGAAGGACGCGAAAGGAGTCACGGTTAACCGGCTGGAATCGATTTCGTGGATAGGCGGCTGCACGGACACGAATGAGTTCAATTTTCTGGTCGTTAAAGCGATGCGCGCCTTGGGGGTCGTGCATATAGAAAATCAGGCCAGGGTTTGACACGGCCCCACGGTCTCAAGTTTGGGACCAACGTTTGGCCGGGGCGCAATGACGAACGGCTGGGTGGATATGAAGAACACCGACATGATGCTCATCATGGGCG
>DATMKS010000081.1:0-13434 GCA_035571045.1 Verrucomicrobiia bacterium | reverse complement strand
AGTCGTAGGCGCCCAACTTCATCGCATCGACTGCGGATTCGATCGACCCATGCCCGGTCATAATCGCGATTTCCGCTCGCGGCAGAATCATTTTCGCTTGCTTCAAGAGTTCCACACCGGAAAGCGTCGGAAGTTTTAGGTCCGTCAGGATGAGGTCCGGAGCATCGGCGTCTAGTTTTGCCAGCGCTGCTTCAGCGCTTTCCGCTTCCGTGCACGAATACCCCAAGGTATTGCCAATAGTCATGCACAGCTTGCGAATGCTCTGCTCGTCATCCACCACCAGCAATCGTATTTTTAATTCGTCACTCATGGTTTCCCAAACGTTTTCTCCACAATGGATATTAATTGGTGTACACGGAACGGCTTCTCGATGCAAGGCGTCCCGCTGCGCGCCAGCAGCGCCTGCGTCTCGCTGTTGGCGGTATCCCCGCTGATCAAAATAATCTTCGAGCCCAGTTCCGGCCGGTTTTTCTGGATCCAATCATGCACTTCCGCTCCATTTACCGCTCCCGGCATTCGAATGTCCGAAATGACGCCGCTATACTGACCGCCTGTGAGTTGCTTCAAACCCTCAGCTCCAGAGGACGCGTTCACGACGGTGTAGCCTTTTCGTTCGAGCGCGGCCTTCAGAAATGCAATGACCGACGGTTCGTCCTCTATCAACAGAATCGGCGCAGCCTGCCCAACCGCCGTTTGCAACGTCATCTGCTAGCCTCTTTCGCAGCCATCGCGGGCATCTGTGCCGCAAGGGGAATTCGCACCACAAACGTGCTCCCGCCGCTTTCCGCGTTGTTCCAACACTGAATCTCGCCGCCGTGCGCGCGCACAATCCCATAGCAGATGCTCAGTCCCAGCCCCGTACCCTTGCCTGGTTGTTTCGTCGTGTAAAACGGGTCAAATATATGTTGCGGATCGGCGATCCCCGTCCCGTTGTCCGTGACCACCACTTGCACGCTGCTCTTGGCCCGCTCTGTGCGTATAGAAATGTGTCCGCGCCGCCCCGTTTCTTGCACCGCGTCGTAAGCATTGTTCAGAATATTCAGGAACACCTGCTGAAGCTGCTGTGCGTCCCCCAGAGCCGGTTCCAGCGTTTCGTCGAACTCCTCGGTCACCTCAACGCCATGGCTTGCAAAATCGTAGCTGCGCAGCTTGATCGTCTGGCGCAAAACGGTATTTACCTGCACGGGCTCGCGCTGCACCGGCCGCTGCCGCGCAAAACTCAGCAAATCCTGCACAATATCCTTCGTTCTCTGCGTTTCCTGCAAAATAATCTGCAAATCTTCACGCGCCGAGGCCGGCACATCCGGATTCTCCAGTAACAAGTCCGTAAACCCTAGAATCGCCGCCAGGGGATTGTTCACCTCGTGCGCCACGCCGGAAACCAGTCGCCCAATCGTGGCCATTCTTTCCGAGTGCGCCAGCTTCGCCTGCAGCAGCACCGCATCGGTAATGTCGGTCATCACCACGACCAAATTGTTGACGGCACTCTGCTCATCGCGCATCGGGCTAAGGCTGATGGAAAAATGCCCCATCGATCCATCGCTCCGTCTCACCTGTAATTCGAGGTTCTCCACCTGTTGTCCGTTCGCCGTGGTCTCCAGCGCCGCTTCGAAATCGTTCTGGTGCGACGGTTCCACCCAATCTACAAGACGATGCCCGATCAACTCATTTTCCCGGTACCCCGCTTCGTAACACCGCCGGTTGGCGTAGCTGATCAGGCCCGCCGTATCCAGCACAAGGATCATGCTCTGCGTGGTATTGAGAATCTTCTGGTTGAAATCGCGCTCGCGCTGCAACTGGGATTGAAACGACTTTTGCTCCGTCACATCCAGCATCAATCCGCGTATCTGCGCGATGCGCCCCTGCGCGTCGCGCACCGCAGTAATGTTTTGCAGAGTGTGAAGCAGCGCGCCGTCTTTTCGCCTGAGCGTCTCTTCATAGTTCCGCAAAACGCCGCGATCGGCTAGCGCCTGCAAGAAACGTTCGCGTGCCGCCGGCGCGGGATAAAGATGCGGGCTCACATCCGAGCGCAGCATCTCCTCGCGCGAAGCGTAGCCCAGCATGCGCACCATGGCGTCGTTCACATCCAAAAATCGGCCGTCTGGCGTGGCAAAGAAAAGCCCTTCTTGAATACTGTCGAACAGCTCCCGGTACTTCCGCTCCGCCTCCCGCCGATCCGTAATGTCCTTCAGGACGTGAATCGTTCGCGTATCGTCCTCCACCACGCCCGGGGCGCGCGATGTCGACACCAAGAAAATGCGCTCCGCTGACGCCGCCACATACTCCTCGCGCGGCCGCTGGGTATCTCGGCAGAAAGGGCAGGGAAGATCGCTCCCCGTTTCCGCAATTTGCCGCAGCCCACTCATCGCTTCGCCCACCAGCGCAACCGGCGGCACGCCGAGGTGCGATGCCAGCGAGCGGTTTGTGCGCAAAATCTTCCAGGCACGATCGTGCACTACGATGTAGTCGCTGATCGCGTCTATATCTTCGACCCACTGCCGCTTCGATTTTTCGAGCTGCGAAAACCGCCTGAAATTTTCCAAAGACAAAGCCGCGTGGCTAGCCAAGGCGTGCAGCAGCTTCTTTTCCTTGGCATCCAGACTTTTTCGCCTCCGCAAGAGGCACAGCATCCCCAGTCGCTCTCCATCGCTCGCGCAAATGGGCACGAAGACCGCGCGCCTCCCCGCTGCGCTTCCTTCCGCCAGCCCGGCCGCTCCAGCGGGCAATGCACGGACAACCGAGGCAACCCGGCTTTCTCGAGCCGAGGAGATGATCCAGCTCTTAAGCGCGTTGCTCACAACCTTTTCGTTCTCACCCGTCGAATACAGATCCGTTTCTCGCCCGCGAAATACCGCCACTCCGCCCCACGCCGCATCCAGCATGCGCGCCGCGCGCCCCGCAAACCGCTCCAGAAACTCCGGTAGCTGCCGCGACTGTGCCGCGTCAACCGCCAACTCCATCAATTCTTCCGCTTGTTTTGAAGACGGAGGCGCAGTCTTATTTAACCGAGTGGTTAAATGCGAAGTCCGGATAGGTTTCGTTTCGGGCATCAGGGGTTGGGGGTGGACGCGTGTCTCAATTTGAGTTCTGCCGTTCCCTACCACCCTAGCGACTCATCTCATTCTGAGTCAATCGACGTTCTCGGCTGCGTTGCCGAATCGTCCACTCTCTCTGCCGCTTCCTCGTCAACATCGTCTCAGCATGAGACCTCACCACAAACAGATCACGCTAGCTGAGACGCGCTCGCTGTTTTGGCGCGCAGCTCCTCGCATCGAGAAACAGCACTAACCCCTCATTCTACGCCACTTGCCGCCCTTTCCGCTCTCGCGCTATCAAGCGAGCGAGAGCTATCCGCGGTGGCACCCGACGTGCCTTCTCTACCGTGGGGTTTCCCCATTCTTAGGAGGGGTGGTGTCGATGAGATTCGCATGGAAAAGGTTTGTGCGTGGAGCCGCCACGGCTGCCATCGGTCTTTGTTTGGGAACCGGCACGTTGGCGCAGACAGGTTCCACAGACGAAGGAAAGCGCAAGGTCAAGTCCAAGGTCTCTCCCGCATATCCGGAGCTTGCCAGGCGCATGAGCGTCTCCGGCAAGGTGAAGATCGAAGTCGTAATTACGCCAGACGGACGCGTCAAAAGCACTCGTGTGATCGGCGGTCATCCGCTGCTGGTCCAGGCCTGCCAGGATGCCGTGAAGGAATGGAAATTTGCGGCTGCGCCTGAAGAAACCACACAGATCGTCGAATTTGAGTTCAGCGCCGGGGCGAATTAAGGGAATCGCAGAAAACGGCAGGAGCGGTTTAAAGCAAGCCGCGTCGCCGGGGTGAGTGGAGGCATTTTGCAATGACGATTGGGAAAAGGCTTTACTTAGGTTTTGGCGCAATTCTGATCATTCTGGGTCTGCTGTTCATCGTCAACATTGTCGCTGGCTTTAGGGAACAGACTGCCCGCAACGAGGCCTCGGCCGCGGTCGAAAATGTTCGCACCATCGAGGCGGTCCGGTACCAGATCATGTTGAACCGCCACAACATGGACAATTTCCTCCTGAGCGGCGATCCCCGCGACGAAGAAAAGGTCAACAAAGGCTTCAACGACATCAACGACTTGATCAAACGCGGTCAGGCGCAAACCACCAACGAAAGCGTCAAGACTGCCCTCATCCAAGTCGAAGGCACCGAAGCAAGCTGGGGCGACAATTTTGCCAAGCCTCTCCTCGCCAAGCGCCACCAGGTCGATTCCGGTGACGCCACCGTCTCCGACCTTCAAATTTTCTATCTCCAGAAAGATCCTGCATCCTGGCTTACAAAATCCTCGGCCGTCCTGGATCAAACCAGCTCGGACATCAAAAAGTCGTCGGACGAATCCTCGGAGTCGGCCAAACGTGCCAGTTATGTTAGTTTTGGCTTCACTACCTTAGGCACGCTCCTCGCCTGTGTTGTCGGCATCTTCGCGGCTATCAAGACTGCCAAGTCCATCAGCGAGCCGCTCACTCACCTCATCACCGTCGCGCGCGAAATTGGCGATTCCGGCGATCTCGATCAAAACATCGACATTCATCGCAACGACGAAATAGGCGCCCTCGCCACGACCTTCAATAATATGGTCGCCTACTTGAAAGAAATGGCTAATGTTTCCATGTCCGTCGCTGAAGGCGACCTCACCGTCGAAGTCGTGCCTCGCTCCAAGCGCGACACTCTTGGCAATGCATTTCTTCGCATGTCCCACGGCCTTCAGGAACTAGTTCGCACCACGCGCGATTCCGCCGGGCAAGTTTCCGCTGGCTCCAATCAGGTCGCTGGCGCCGCCGACGAATCGGCGAAAGTGAGCGTCCAGGCCTCCTCGGCCATTGAAGAAGTCACCAGCACGATGCACGAGATGAGCATCAACGTGCAAAACGTCGTCAAGAACACACAAGTGCAAGCCTCCAGCGTTGCGGAAACTTCCGCCTCCATCGATCAGATGGTCACCTCCATTCAGCGTGTAGCAGACACCGCAAAAGTCCTTCTCGACATCGCCAATCGTTCGCGCGAAGAAGTTGTCACCGGCATCCAGACCATGGAAAAGGCCACGGACGGCCTCAATCGCACCAACAAGGCCATTCAATCCTCCGCGGAAATCATCAACATTCTTGGCCACCGCGCCGATGACATCGGCAAAATCATCGAAGTGATTGATGACCTCGCCGAGCAAACCAACCTACTCGCGTTGAACGCTGCCATCGAAGCGGCCCGCGCCGGCGAGCACGGCTTGGGTTTCGCTGTCGTCGCCGACGAAGTCCGCAAACTGGCCGAAAAATCCACGCAATCCACAAAGGAAATCGCCGACCTTATCCAGAGCATTCAGCGCGAAGCGCGCCAGGCCGTCGAAAATATGGAGCGTAGCACGCGCATCGTGGAAGAAGGCCTGAGCCTCGGCAACGAGCTCGGCACAGCGTTGCACAAAATTTCCAACGTGGTCACCGAGGTTTACAAGTTCTCTCAGGAAATCGGCGCCGCCACCAACGAACAGTCCGTCGGCTCCTCGCAAATCGCCAAGGCCACCAGCCGCCTCACGGAAATCACACAGGAAATCAACTCAGCGGTCGAAGAACAAGCTTCCGGCGCGCAAGCCGTCGTTCGCGCCATGGATAAGATGCGCGAGCTCGTGCAGCAGTCCGCATCTAGCTCGACCGAGCTCTCCGCCGCTGCCGAGCAGATGCTCAAACTTTCCCGCAATTTGCTCGACAGCATGGACCGTTTTGTCCTCGACCGTTCCGCGCAAGGCCAAAGCCGCGGCCGCCACTCAGACCAAGCCGCTCCGCGCCGCGGGCATCAGAGTTCCAACCGTGAACACGAGTCGGAATACGCCGAGCTCGTACGTTCCTGAGGAGCCGGAGAATCGCTTAATGGAAAAGGACTTACAAATCGTCGGTTTCCGCATCGGAAATGAAACGTACGGCGTGCGTATCGGCGCCGTACGGGAGATTGTCCGCGTCCCGGAAATCACGGCAGTCCCGAGTGCGCCCGATACCGTCGAAGGCGTCATCAATCTGCGCGGGAAAATCATCCCGGTAATGGATCTTCGCAAAAGGTTTGGCCACACGGAGATCTCCTCGGACAAGAAAAATCGCATTCTGGTCGTGGAGCTCGACAACAAATTGCTCGGTCTCATCGTCAATTCCGCTTCCGAAGTGTTGAAGATTCCGCCATCTGAAATTGAAGCCCCCGGCTCCGTCTTTGCCGACGGTGAGTCCGGATATGTCACCGGAGTCGGCAAACTAAAGGGCCGCCTCATCATCTTGCTGGATATTTCCAAGCTTTTGCATCGGCCGGAGCTCAAACGACTCGAGGAGGCCGCGGAAACCGTCGCCACTGCAAAGTAGCGCTACCCCCGATCGAATCGGGGGCCGCCGAAATGCCGGATCGCCGCTTATTTCATGGGAACGCTAACCGCTCAGATCCAACTTACGGAAGCTGAACTGAAGCTATTGCAGACGCTTGTCTATCAGGAATGCGGCATGTTCTTTGACGAGCGCCGCTCGCACTTCCTGAAAGACCGGCTGCAGCGCCGTCTAAAGGTGTGCCAGCTCGATTCTTTTTACAGCTACTATCGCTTGCTCACCAGCCGCGAAGGCCGCGCCGAGCTCGCCCTGCTTCTCGAAAACCTCACCGTCAACGAAACCAGCTTTTTCCGCAACAAGCCGCAACTCGACCTTTTGCAAAAAACTGTCCTGGAAGATTTGCTTCGCAAGAAGCAGGAACGCCGCGACTGGAATCTTCGCGTATGGAGCGCCGGCTGTTCCGCTGGCCAGGAGCCTTACTCTGTTGCAATTTTGATTTGCGACGCGCTCGCCTACTACTACTTGCGCAACCCGCTTCCTTTCGACATGCCGTCTCCCAAGCCTTTAATTCCTCCACCCTGGAAGCTGGAAATCGTTGCTTCGGACATCAGCTACGCCAGCCTGCGCGTGGGCCAGGAAGGCGTCTACACAGAGCAGCAAATGGAGCCAGTGGATTACACCTGCCGCCTGCGCTACTTTGAAAAATCCGGCGACAAATACGCCATCAAGCCGCAGCTAAAGCAGCTTGTCCAGTTCGATTTCCACAATCTCAAGACTGAATTTTTGCCGCGCCGCAACGACATCATTCTTTGCCGCAACGTGATGATCTATTTCGACGAGGCCGAACAAAAGCGTTTGATCGAAAAGTTCTGGCATTGCTTGAATCCCGGCGGCTACCTTTTTGTGGGCCACGCCGAAAGTCTCTTCGGCCTGACTCAAAAGTTCCGCATGGTTCATGAAAACAATGGCACCGCATACCAACGCGTAGAGGCGAATTCTTGAGCAAGTCTCCCGAAGATCGCAACCCTGAGCTTCGCGCTATCTTTTTTGAGAGCGCGAATGAGCTGCTGCAATCGCTCAACGAGGCTGGGCTCGAGCTCGAGGCCCATCCCGCGGACGAAGAAGTCATTCGCCGCGTCCGCCGCGCTGTTCACACGCTCAAGGGCGACTCGGCCGCGTGCGGCTTTCACAAACTAGGCGAGCTTGCGCACGAACTCGAAGACATTCTTACGCCCCAAGTCGCTCAGAAACACGGTGCTCGTTTCGCCGAGGTCGTCCTTGCTGCTGCCGATTCCTTTGAAGCCATGCTGTCCTCCTACCAGCGCGGCAAAAAGCTTCCGTCTCTTGAAAAGCTCCATGGCTTGATCCGCGGCCTCCTGGTCGATACGGCGGCTCCGGTTCCAGCTGCCGGAACTCCCCAAGCTCCCGCGGCTGTGCCAGCGAGTTTCGCTTGGACCGAATACGAGCAGCTCATGATCTCCGAAGCCGTTCACCGCGGAGAAAAGGTCTACAACGTGGCCCTGCGCATCGATCCTGACAGCCTCATGCGCGCCGCTGCCTTTCAACTCATTCGAAACGTCCTTCACGGCTGTGGCACCTTGATCGCGCTTCGTCCGGAAGACAGCCTGACCGCCGCAACGGTCGAAATTGTCGAGGCCGCGCTTGCCAGCGTTCAGCCCGAAGACACCATCAAAAAGCGCTGCCGCATTCCGAGCATCGTTTCTGACGTGCGGGTCGAACGCGCCACAAGCGCCCAAACACCTGATCACGAACTCCTTGGCGATCTGCTCGACGCCCAGGCTGCACAAGTGGTGGCCAATTCCGCCGATCATGCCGACGCCGCCGACACTGCCAAAGCCGCATCGGCCGTAGCTACCGTCGCAGAAAGTACTCTGCGCGTGGAAGCCAATCGCATCGATGCCGTCATGAATCTCGTCGGCGAGTTGATCATTGGCAAGTCCATGCTTCACCGCGCACTCGCCGAATTCGATCAGCGCCACGCACGCGATCCCGTTCGCGCGAAGCTCTCGGAAGCGCTCGGATTTCAGTCCCGCGTTCTTGACGAACTCCACAAGTGCGTTCTTAAAATTCGAATGGTGCCCGTCGAGCAACTCTTCCGCCGTTTTCCGCGCGTTGTTCGCGACGTCGCCAAGCAATGTGGCAAGGACGTGGCGCTGGACATCTCTGGGCAGCATACCGATCTGGACAAAAGCATTCTCGACGCCCTCGGGGAGCCACTGATGCATCTTGTGCGCAATGCCGTCGACCACGGCATTGAACCCGCCGATGAACGCCTCACCGCAGGAAAGCCCGCGCGCGGCACCGTCTTTCTCAACGCCTATCATCAAGGCACTCAGGTTGTCATCGAAGTTCGCGACGATGGCCGCGGCATCGATCCTGCACACGTCCGCCAACAAGCTGTCAAGCAGGGAATCGTCAAAGCGGAGGAAGCCGCGCGCCTCACCGACCAGGAAGCGCTCAACCTTATTTTTGAATCTGGTTTCAGCACCGCCGCCGAAGTCACGGAAGTCTCCGGCCGAGGCGTGGGCATGGATGTCGTCCGCAGCGTTTTGGACAAGCTAAAAGGTACAGTCCATATCTCCACGCAAAAGATGCGCGGTACTACGTTTCAGCTCCGCGCCCCGCTGACCCTCGCCAGCATTCAGGCGCTGCTCTTCCGCGTCGGTGGCCGCCTTTTTGCCGTGCCGCTCTCCTCTGTCGTCGAGATCTCTCGAATCCACGAGCAGGAAGTTCATCGCATCGACCAGCGTGAGGTGCTTCGCCTCCGCGATCAAATTCTCACTCTCGTCCGCCTCGAGCACCTCAGCCGGCTTCATTCGATAGACCCCGAGCCTGCTAAAAAGAAGCACTTTGTCATCGTTATCGGTGCCGTTGAAAAACGCTTTGGCCTCGTCGTTGATAGTATGGTTGGAGAGGAAGAGTTGGTCATCAAAGCTTTACCGACCGACATTGTCACCAGCGATCTCGTCAGCGGGGCTTCCATTCTTGGCGACGGCACCGTCGTCCTCATACTGAACGTGCCCGCCGTCCTTTCGCGTCTCTCTCGGGCCGTTCCGCTCGGAGCCATCGCATGAGCGCCCGCATCCGAGTCCTCGTCGTCGACGATTCCGCCCTCATGCGGAAACTCATTCCCGCGGTCCTCGCCCGCGACCCTTCCATCGAGGTCGTCGGCACCGCCATGGACGGCGCTTTCGCTCTGAAAAAAATCGAAGAGCTGCATCCCGATGTCGTCACCCTCGACCTCGAAATGCCGCGCATGGACGGCATGGAAACTCTCCGTCTGATCATGCGCCGTGCTCCGATGCCGGTCGTTCTTTTCAGCACCCATTCAAAAGAGGGCGGATATGCCACTCTCAAAGCCCTCGCGCTCGGCGCCATCGATTTTGTGCAGAAGCCCCAGGACGCCGCTGCTGGCCACCTCGATTCCATCGCCGACCAGCTGATCGAGAAAATTAAAGTCGCGAAGCGCGCCGCCGGACGCAAATTGCCCGCCGCCGTCGTTTCCGATGATCCCCCAAAGGGGAAAAAGAAACAGCATTCCGCGATCGCGCCGAATCGCATCGTCGCCATCGGCATTTCAACCGGCGGGCCGAACGCTCTGCAATACGTTCTCTCGCAGATCCCTGGCGATTTTCCGGCAAGCATCCTCATCGTCCAACACATGCCCGAAGGCTTTACGGAAATGTTCGCAAAGCGGCTTGACGAGTGTTGCGCTCTCGAAGTGCAGGAAGCTCGTTCCGGCGATCTCCTCATTGCTGGCCGCGTTTTGATCTGCCCCGGCAACCGCCACATCATGGTTCGCCGCATGCCGCGTGGTGACATGGCCGTCCTATCCGACGGCACGCCGGTGAACGGCCACCGTCCATCGGCCGATGTCCTCTTTCATTCTGTCGCCCAGCAATTTGGTCCCACCGCGGTCGGTCTCTTGATGACCGGCATGGGCGAAGACGGCGCCGAAGGTCTGGGTGCGCTCAAAGCGGCCGGTGGCGTGACCATAGCTCAAAGCGAAGACACCTGCGTGGTCAGCGGCATGCCCCGAGCCGCCATCTCCAAGGGCTACGCCGACAAAGTGATTCCACTGGAAGGTATCGCCGCATACTTGATTCAAAACTACGGCGGCGATCGCTCCAACTCAGAAAAATTCGACAAGAACGAGAATAACGACAAGAACGAGAAATCGGAAAGGACACCCGTTTCTTCCCATCGCACTTGACACCGTGCCGGGAGAAGGAGAAGGCCATGCAACAATTTGCCGCTCTGTTACGGAAAGACAATCAACCCGTTCGCTACCTGGTGGTGGACGACTCCGTCTTCGCTCGCAAGAACATCATCAAGATGATTGAGATGTTCGGCGGCGAAGTCGCCGGAGAAGCTGGCGACGGCCTCACCGCCATCGCGGAGTTCAATCGCACCAAGCCTGACATCGTGCTCATGGACATCACCATGCCGCAGATGGAAGGCATCGAGGCCGTCGAGCGCATCGTCCGCCAGCATGGCGAAGCGCGCATCGTCATGGTCTCTTCGGTGGGCTACCAGGAGAACATCCTGGCCGCGCTCCAGAAGGGCGCGAAACACTTCGTGCAAAAACCCGTCAAGCCCGAAGTCCTTTACGAAATTCTCCGTTATGTTCTCAGTGACGATCCTAACGCCGCAGGCGCGCCCGTCGCCTTCGCAGGAGAGCACCGCGCATGAGAATGGAACTCATCCAGCCGTTCATTAATGCCGCCGACGCCGTCTTCGCCGAATCGCTCCAGGCGCCGACGAAAATCCTCGACCTCTCGATGGACGAAAACACCTATCGCCGCAAAGGCGTTGCCGCGCTCATCGCCATCAAAGGCGACATCGAAGGCCGCGTCATCCTTGATCTTTCACCCGAAGTCGCGATGAAGGTTGCCAGCCATCTCGCCGGCGAAGAAGTTCCCAGCAGCGATCAGGTAATTCGCGAAACGGTCTGCGAACTCGCGAACATGGTGATTGGTAACTCGGTCACTCTTCTCAACGACCAGGGGTTCCGCTTCAAAGTTTTCCCACCCGAGATTCACATGAACGAAGAAGGCCTCTCCGGCAGTGCCGACACCGAAGCCATGGTTATCGCCATCGAAACGCCCTGTGGCCACGCGTATCTGAACATCTCAATGCATTACCTCCACCGCCGTCGCCACGAACGCGACATCGCCAACGTGATGGATTGATCCGGTAGGGGCAGTTTACCCTGAGCTTCGAAGGGCCATGCCCGTCTTTGCCGCGGATCTATTCTTCAGCGCGTTCTAAGCGCACGGCGCTTTTGTTTTTTGTTTTTCTCTTGGGGACGTTACAGAAACCGCCACGACTTCACAAACCCTTCCAACAACAATTAAAACTCCGCTTTAATCCGCCGAATCACTAGGCGGCCGAATATAAGCCGCTCCATGCCGGTACAAGCCTGCGGCCGGAATCGCTTGGGAAAACACAATCCGTATAGGCACAAAAATCGCACCGCTCCCAGGCGTAAATGGCACCGCCACCTCGACGCGCGATCCCTCCGGATACTCGTTCCGGCTCCGGAAACTCAATCCGCCCTTCGACAAATCCTCGCAAACCGCCACTTCCTCCTGAAATCCGCGCCTCCGAATGCACGCCAAAACCCGCGCCTTCACCCGCGTCCGATTCCGCCGCGGTATCACGCGCTCTTCCACCGTCAAAGGGTGCGCTCCCTTTTCCTGCGACTTGATTTCCGACTGCGCTTCGATCCAAATCGAAGGCGTATCGCAATGCTTGCAAAGCCGCGCTACGCACTTCCGCACTTCAAATGACTTCAACTCCAATTCATTCAGATAAACGACTTCGCGCCGCTGGCAAAATCCGCATTCCATCAACAGCCGCGCCAGCGCTTCGTCCGCCTTGTAGGGAGCAGGGAAGTCGATATCCCAAAAATCCGCCCTCGGCTCGATAATCTGAATCGCGTACAAAAATCCGTCCGGCTCCTGATCGATTTCCGCCATCACGCGCGCTCGCGTGGTCTTCACCAGGTCGCCTTCCATCCGACGCAGCGTAATCTCTTGCCCCGCCGCCAGTTTTTCTTCCAGGCGCAAAACGCCGCCATTCCCGCTGACCAAAAGCGTCTCGGCAATGTGTTTCACGGGTGTTCCGTCGCCCGCAGTCCACGATGCCTCCACGGGCATCCGGAAGCTCACGCGGTCGCTCTGCCGTAGTCCATCGCCTCGCACTGTGTCGTTTAACATAGGAAAATCTGCCATTTCAGATTAGCACCCTCTTCCTCCGCCCCCGCGTTCGCATCACTCCCCTTTGTCGTACCAACTAATATCTCGTGCTAATCCCGCCGCAATCTGTAGGGGCACGATACATCGGGCCTTCCGGGACCCATCGTGCCCTCCGAATCTTATCGTTCCGCCTGGGTCCTACGCTCCCCTGTTGCCTTTTTCGCCCAACTTCCCGCTGACAATTCCCCAATTTTCAGCCTTCTCTGGCACCCTTATTAGATAAAGGGGAACGCTCTGACGGTCACTCCTGACTCTCTCGTCCCCGGTTTAAACTGACAGTGGGCAACGTTATCACCATGAACGAACGAACCGCCGATGGGGTGTCGCACAAAGTTAGCCTGCGAGACCGCCGTTACGCTATTCGCTTTCCCTTTGCAGCCGACGCGGAAGTCCTCGACTTGGAATCTGGCTCCCGCTGCGATGGCATTACCTCGGACCTCTCTCTCGGCGGCTGCTTTGTCTGTACCAGCAAGCCCCTCGCCGTGAAATCCCGCACTCGCGTCACCCTAAAACGAAAAGGCGAAAGCGTCGAAGCCCTCGCCATGGTTCGCATCGTCAAACCACGTATCGGCATGGGCCTCGAATTCCTCGATATCGAAGCCGCCTCCAATTCCATCCTCGCCCGCTGGCTAGAGCAACTCCGCCGCGAACGCTAATTTCGCCCACTCGCAAATCAAACCAACACGTAGGGTGCGCCAGGTTCGTTTTTTGAACATGGGTCTTGGGGTTGCTTTCGACATCTCCTCGCGTTTCCCCTTCATTTATCGCTCACAGCAAATCACGGCCGCGTGTCGAGAGGATGTTTGCTCTTCTCGTAAAATTCGTTCTGAATCTT
>DATMKS010000080.1:0-42263 GCA_035571045.1 Verrucomicrobiia bacterium | reverse complement strand
GAGACGGGAAGAGGCAGTAACGCGCACGGATCGGATTTCTGGCGCGCGTTCGGCGAATCGGGAATTTCTTTTGGAACGAAAGGAGAATCGAGATGTCGATTGCACAAGCAATGCTCGCGGAGTTTGAAGTACAGGCGCCGGTCACGCGGAAGTTTCTGGAGCGGCTGCCCGAAGAAAAGTTGACGTGGAAGCCGCACAGCAAATCCATGACCGCGGGGCAGCTCGCGTACCATCTCGCGTCGGTGCCGGGCGGAATCGTTCGGTTCGTGCAGAACAATCCGGCGCAAGCTCCGGAGTCGTTTAATTTTCCGCAGCCCACGAGCCGTGCGGAAATTCTCAAGGCGCTGGACGAGAGCATCGCAACGGTACGCAGCATATTGCCGAAATTCGATGACGCGGCGATGACGGAAACCTGGCGCATGGTTGCCGATGGACGGGAAATGCTGGCGCAACCTCGAGCGGAGTTTCTGCGCGACGTGATGCTGAGCCACTGGTACCAACACCGCGGGCAATTCAGCGTTTACCTGCGAATGCTCGACTTGGCCGTGCCGGCGAGTTGGGGACCAAGCGCAGACGAACCTCCGCTTTTCGCGCAAAAGGCTCGATCGGCCTAGGCGGGCGGCGTTCAGGAGAAACCTATGTGTCCTGCGTGCATAGCGACAACGGCAGTGCTGATCGCATCGGCAGTTTCAACGGGCGGAGTGGCAGCTGTTTTGGCGAACAAGCTTCGCTGGAAACAGATCGCGACGAAACTTTTTCAAAAGTAACAAAAGGAGAAGACATGGGAGCAACACACGAGCAAGTGAACCTGATGCTGCATTTGTATGAGTTGAGGAGAGAGGCAAAGCTGCGAGAAGCGCGGGAGTGGGTGTCGGTAAATTTTCATCCCAAGAGTCCCGAGGACGCGATGCGGCTGACGCCTCCAGGAAGCAAGGAAAACGCCTACATGCGGATGGTGATGGGCTATTGGGAGATGGTGGCGAGCATCGCCAACCGCGGACTGGTGGATGAAGAATTGTTTTTTGAGAATTCGGGCGAGCAATGGGGAGTGTGGGAAGCGGTGAAGGACCTGGTGCCGACGTGGAGGGCAATGTTTGCGAACCCACAGTTCCTGGGAAATTTGGAGGAGCATTGCAAGCGGCTGGATGCGTGGAGAGAGAAGCGCAATCCGGGATCCGTCGAAGTATTGCGCAAGGTGTATGGGCAGATGAACGAAGCGATGCAGGAAAACAAGTCGCGCGCAGCGAGCAACTAGCGGCTGGGCTTAATGGAAGGCCGTGCGGGAGCCTGTGAGGTACGGACTTGCGGGCTTCAGCACTTTCCGAGTGGCCGAGAAAAATACTTAAGGAGAAGAAGTCATGACTCAGAGCACGATTGAAAATCCGAAAGTAGTGGCACGAGACAAATGGATCGCGGCACGAAAGGAATTGCTGGCCAGAGAGAAATCGCTAACGCGGCAGAGAGATGCGCTGGCGCAGGAACGGCTGCAGTTTCCGTGGCTGAAAGTCGAGAAGAACTATGTGTTCGATACGCCCGTCGGGAAGAAGCCGCTGGCGGATCTCTTCGGCGGCAAAGACCAGCTAGTGATCTATCACTTCATGCTGGGGCCGGATTGGGAGGCGGGGTGCCCGAGCTGCTCGCTGATTACGGACCAGATGAATCCGATGGCGATCCACCTGGCACAGCGAGACGTGCGGCTCGTGCTGGTGTCGCACGCACCGCTCGCAAAGATCGAGGAGTTCAAGAAGCGGATGGGATGGAAGCTGCCGTGGGCTTCGTCGTTTGGGAGCGACTTCAATTTTGACTACGAAGTGTCGGTGAAGAAGGAAGATGCTGGGAAAGAGAGCACTTACAACTACGCAGTGACGAAGTTTCCGAGCGAGGAACGGCCGGGCATGAGCATTTTCTACAAGGATGCGAACGGCGAAATCTTCCACACCTTCTCCGTGTATGGGCGCGGGCTAGAGGAGTTCATGGGCATCTACGCCATTCTGGACCACGTGCCGAAAGGGCGGGACGAGGGTACGCACGGAATGTCGTGGGTGCGGCACCACGACCGGTATCCGGAGAGCAGCATCGTGGAGGTCAAGGCCGCCAAGACATAGCGGACGATTCAGAAGTCGGAAGACTAAGAACGAAGAACGCGGCGGTTTGCACCGGCAAAAGCTGGGGCAAACCGCCGCACTTCTTTGTGCTGGCACCAGAAAGCCGGCAGGAGAGCGGCGAGAGTGTCTCGTAAAAAAACGCTAGGCGCCGATCGAGGAGCGTAGGGCGTTGGCGAGCGATTGGCTGAAGCGCTGCACGTCGGCGTCGTGTTCGGCTTCGACCATGACGCGGGCGAGTTGCTCGGTGCCGGAATACCGGAGAACGACGCGGCCGTTTTCGCCGAGAGCGGATTGAGCTTCGGCTAGGGCGCGGGAGACTTCGGGGAGCGTTTCAAGCGGCGGCTTGGATTTTACTTTGACGTTGACGATGACTTGCGGGTAGTCCTTGAGGCCTTCGACCAGCGATTCGATTTTGCCGTGCATGGAGACGAGCGAGGCGATTTTCAGAGCGGTGAGCAGGCCGTCGCCAGCGGGGCTGTCTTCGAGAAAAATGACGTGGCCGGATTGCTCGCCACCGATGACGTTGCCGCTGCGAAGCATCTCTTCGAGGACGTAGCGATCGCCGACCGAAGCCCGGGCGAGAGAGATGCCTTCGCGGGCCAGGACGCGCTCGAGACCTAGATTGGACATGGACGTGGCGACGACGCGATCACCTTTGAGCTTGTTCTCGGATTTAAGGTGACGCGCGACAGCCAGGAGAACACCATCGCCGTTGACGATTTTCCCCGTTTCGCAGACGAAGAGCGCGCGATCGGCATCGCCATCGAAAGCCACGCCGAGTTGAGCTCGCTCAGAGAGCATGCGTTTTTGCAAGCCATCGAGATGAAGCGAGCCACAGCCGGCATTGATGTTGCGGCCATCCGGCGAAACGCCCATCGAGACGACTTTGGCGCCAAGAGAATGGAAGAGTTCGGGGCCGAGTTTGTAGGCGGCGCCGTTGGCGCAGTCGAGGACGATGCGGAAGCCGGAGAGCTTCGCGCCGTCGACGATGCGGCTGCGAAGAAAATCGAGATATTCGGCGTCGAGAGAGGCGTCGGCAACGAGCGGAGGGGGATTCTTCGGCGGTGGATCGGATCGATGTTTGAAAATGTCGGCTTCGAGCATTTCTTCGACGGAATCGGGGAACTTCATGCCAGCGTGAGAGAAAAGCTTTACGCCATTGTCGTGGTAAGGATTGTGCGAGGCGGAAATGACGACGCCCGCTTGAAAATCATTTTGGCGAACAAGACAAGCGACGCCGGGCGTAGTGATAACGCCTGCAAAGGCTACGGACGCGCCAGCTTTCGCCAATCCCGCGGCTAGTAGAGCGGCAATGTGGGGGCCGGATTCGCGGGTGTCCAAGCCGATAAGTACGTGAGCTGAGGAGTGCTGGCGGAGCAGATAGGCGGCCAGAGCGCGGCCGGTGGCAAACAGAGTGGCGTCGTCGAGCGGCGCTGTGCCTGGGACGCCGCGAATACCATCGGTTCCGAAAAGTTCTTTGGGCATGAGAGGTTAGCGGCCAAAACCTGAAGGACCGACCATAGGAAAGTTTAGCACACGCTCAGAGGAGGCTCGGAGCGGCGGTTCTCGGGGTTCGCCTCGGTAAACAGGCAGCCGGAACGGGACGAGGAACGGGCATTGCCGACCGCGATGATTGGAAATGCGAAACGCGAGCGAGCGATGTGGCCACGAGCTTCGACGAGTATGCTAACGTGAAGGGAACGGAGTGCCTCGTGTCCGAGATAGAGACGCCAACATCCACAGTTCGAATCGCCGGATCCACCTTTAGCCTGCGATTGCTTGCCGCGGCGATCGTTCTCTTGTTTTTCTATTATGCAGCGGGAGTGGTGATTACGGTGTTGCTCTCGATCTTGCTGGCGTATTTCCTCGACCCGGCGGTGGAATTGCTGGAGAGAATGCACTTGCCGCGCACGGTGGGCGCGATGGTGATGGTGCTGTTGTTGATCGCGGTCCTGGTAGCGGTTGGCTACGGACTGGGAACGCGAACGGAAGATTTTGCGGCGAACTGGCCGAGATACAGCGCGCTTCTGAGACAAGCAGCGGGCGCAGTGGAAGGCAGAATTAGCGGACTCGAAAAGCAGGTTACCCCGACCGAACCAGGAACCGCCGCGCAGCAACAAGGGGGAGAGCGCCCCGAGGCAACGGCCTTGCGCTCGATGTTATTCCGTGGAATCGGATCTCTCTATGCGCTGTTTCTAGAAATTACGTTTGTACCGTTCTTAGTGTTCTTTATGCTCGCGGGAAAACGGGAGGTTTGGCACGGAACGCTTCAGCTATTTCCAGCGTCCAAACGAACACAGGTGAAGGAAACGCTAGAAGACTTGCGGGAAGTGCTGCGGGACTATCTGGCGGGAATGTCGCTGTTGACCTTGATGGTGATTGCGGCAAGCAGCGCGTTCTTCTGGTTTCTGGGGCTGGACTTTCCGGTCCTGACGGGAATTGCGTCCGGCTTGTTGAATATGGTGCCGTACATTGGAGCGGTGCTGGCGTGGCTGCCTGCATTTATCATCGCACTAGCCAAATGGAAAACGTTCGGGCAGTTTGCGCTGATTGCCGGTGGATTGATGACCATTCACGTGCTGGCGCTGAATTTAGTGGCGCCGCAACTTGTTGGGCGGCGCGTGCGTCTGAATGCCGTGGCGATTACGATTTCGCTGCTTTTTTGGGGCTGGGTGTGGGGCGGCATGGGATTGATTCTGGCGATTCCCATTACCGCGGCTTTGCGCGTGATTTGCGATCACACGGAGTCCTGGCGCCCGATCGGGCGCTGGCTGAGCGCGTGAAAAACTGAGTAGTGGATGTTCCCTGCGTTTGAGCTTGGGACTTTCTTGTCGGGGAATTCTTCTTTAAGCTACCTTCTCTTGATCTTGAGACAGAACCTTGAAAATTAAGACTTTGTCTCAAGAATTCGAAAACCATAAATGGGAGCATTCCATGAAACGGTTTGGGATTCATTTGTGTTCCTTGTGCACGCTAATTTTGCTTTTCTGGGCGCCGGCAGCCGAGGCATGGGGATGTAAGGGGCACCAAACGGTGGCTTTGATCGCGGAGAAGCACTTGACGCCGGAAGCGCGGCAATGGGTGTTGAAGCTGCTGAGCGAGAATCCAATCGATCCGAAATTGAATCGGTTTTGCGGAGCAGCCGCGCGCGACGCGATGGCCGATGCGGCGACATGGGCGGACGATGTGCGCGGCGAGCGCAAAAACGGGCCGTGGCACTACATCGACATCCCGAGGGGATCGCAGCGCGGACCCCTTGAGCAATATTGCGGAGAAGCAGGGTGCGTTACGAAAGCGCTGAGCGAGCAGCTTGCGATTCTCAAGGATAAGAACGCCGATGCTGCCAAGCGTGCGGACGCTTTGCGCTACGTCATCCACTTCGTTGGAGATATGCACCAGCCACTGCACACCATCACAAACGCCGATGAAGGCGGAAATTGTGTGGCGGTAAAATACTTCCGGCGCAGCGTACACGAGCACAATCATTCGTATTCGCCAAACCTGCACAGCCTGTGGGACACGGCGATTCCGGAACGCGACGCGGAGGGCGCTGATTCGCCGGAGTATGCAGAAACGCTCGACGCTCAATTCGCGGCGGATATCGAAGGTTGGCAGAAAGCGGGGATTCACGTCGATGAATGGGTGTGGGAAGGTTACGATTTCGCGGAAAAGGTGGTTTATGGAGACCTGACGCCGAAGATCGGCATTGAGCCGAATGTTCCCGTGCACAGCTGCTCGGACGACAACAACATCGGCGAACGGCTGCTCCGCCAGAACATCACAGCCGGCCAGGCGTACCAGGATAAGGCCGCCCCGGTCGTCGAAAAGCGACTTGCCGAGGGCGGCGTCCGGTTGGCGATGATCCTTAACGATGCCGCGAAGGCGACACAGTAGCGGAATTTGCCGGAGATTTTGGCGAAGGGGCAGCGCGCTCCCGGCTTCGGGCGCACTCCCTCGTGAAGTGTGCAATTCGATACACCGCCTTTTGGACAGGTTGCGTCGAACGGACGGAATGATAGACTTGGACCCGCGTTGGATGTAAAGACTCTTGGTCCACTGAAATACTCGCAGGTCCCTCCTCTCATCTGCGGGAAACCCAGCTTTACTACCTGAACGCCCTCCCCGTTCTCTAAAGAACAGCAGGTTCAGATGCTGCCTAGCCCGCGGTACGAGCAAATGCTCGCGGCCATTCTCGAATCGGCCGAAGAAGCGATCATCGGCATAGCGCTCGATGGCTCGATTGAATTGTGGAGCCGTGGAGCGGAGCGTTTGTACGGATTCACGGCGGCCGAGGTTACTGGCCAGAGGCTGGCCTCGCTCGTGCCAATTTACGAAGGACCGTCATTGCAGGCGGTACTGGAAGCAGCACGCGAAGGGAAGATGACCGGCAGCGAAACGGTTGAGCGGCTCCACAAGATGGGTTCCAAGTTGAGCGTAGGGGTGAGACGAGAGGTCATGCGGGATGAGCGGGGAATGATAACCGGCATCCTGGAGATTGGGCGGGCGACGCGTCAGAAGACCGAAGACACACCGTCCGAAACCCAACTGCGGCTGCTCGTCGAGCAGATGCCGGTGCTGCTGTGGACAACGGACGAGAGCCTGCGGATCACCTCGAATTGGGGTTCGGGTTTGCAGCACTCCGATCTACACCCTGGCAACCTGGTAGGGCGGACGGTGTCTGAATATCTGAAGTGCGATGGTACGAATGAGGCGCCGATGGCGCACCACTACGCGGCTCTGCAGGGACAGTCGGCGCACTTCGAGTACAAGCGCCAGGACCGGATTCTGGAGATTCATTTGGAGCCGCTGCGCGCGCCGTCGGGAGAAACCATCGGGTGCATCGGAGTTGGACTTGATATCACGGTGCGGAAGAAAAGCGAAGAATTGGTCCGCTACCAGGCGACGCACGACGCACTGACGGGACTGGCGAATTACCGAGAATTCATGGATACGCTCGAGCGCGAGCTGCGCCGCGCCGAACGCGGCCGTCATTCGTTTACGGTGCTGCTGCTGGACCTGGACGACTTGAAACGAATCAATGACCGGTTGGGGCACTTGACGGGAAACAGGGCGCTGAAGCGTCTGGCCACGGCCGCAAAAGAGCAATGCCGTTCGACAGACTTGGCGGCGCGATACGGCGGCGATGAATTTGCAGTTCTGTTGATCGAATCGGACCAGGGAATGGCCGAACAGGTGACGGAGCGAATCGAAGCTCGAGTGCGGGACGACAAGGAAGAGCCTTCCATCAGCGTGAGTATTGGCATGGCGATGTATCCCGGTGATGGACGAACAGCGCAGGATTTGCTCGAAGCCGCGGACCGGCAACTGTACCGGCGAAAAAAAACAGTGCAAAGCCGGAATGTGACCGTCGGGTAGGACAAATTCATCAAATAACGTGGAGCGCGGCCATGAGCGGGGAGAGGTGTGGAAAGCAGGGGTGCGCTTTCCTAGATTTTGAATGAAGCGCGGAAGAGTTAGACTCGAGGGCAGTCGAAAAACGGCCCATTATATGCACTCGCAGAGCGAATCTTTCAAACTGCTGCCACAGAATTGCCAAGTGATCTCCACCAAAGCGAGGATTCCGTGAAGACCGAGGAACTGCTATTGAGGCTGCTTGACGAGGCATACAAAAAGAAAACCTGGCATGGCCCGAATCTCGGACAAGCAATCCGGGGAGTGAGCGCAAAGCAGGCTCGGTGGCGCCCGGGAGCAGGGCGGCACAACATATGGGAAGAAACGCTGCATGCGGCATATTGGAAATACGAGGTGCGGAGACGGATCGAAGGCGGAAAAAGAGGATCGTTTGCGTTGAAGGGACGCAATTTTTTTCCGCGGCCGGAGAAGGGCAAGGCGAACGAAGCGGCCTGGCGCGCGGATAAAGAGTTGCTCGACAGAGAGCACCGCGCTTTGCGGCGGGCTTCAGAGAGAGTTCTGGGTACGCCGCGCGGAACAAGATTCCTTCGTCAAATATATGGTGTGGCTTTGCACGATGTCTATCATGCAGGGCAAATTCGGCTGCTGCGCCGGTTGATGACCCGCTGACGCAGGGGGCTGGCTCGGGGCAAGCGCGAAGCAGTTTAGGAATTCTGCCGTTGAATGGCGCGCACAATGCTTGTGGGATCCGCGGAGTCCTGAAACAGGCGGATAGCGGCTATGCCGGAGGCACCGGCCGAAAGGCATGAGGAGACGTTGGCGAGGGTAATTCCGCCAATGGCGAGGACGGGAATGTTTATGGAGCGGCAGACCGCGGCGAGGCGGTCGACGCCCTGGGGTGAACCGAGGGCAGCTTTTGACGGTGTGGCAAAAACCGGGCCGAAGAAGATGTAGTTCGCGCCGGAAGAGGCGGCCGACTGGGCGGCTTCGAGCGAATGGCAAGAAACGCCGAGGATGAAATCGTGCGCGAGAGTTTGCGCGGCAGGTGAAGAGAGCAGCAGACGTTTTGCCTCTCCCACAGGCAAGGAGTTCTCGCCCAGGTGCAGGCCGCCGGCTCGCGAGGCGAGCGCCACATCGAGACGGTCATTCACAAGAATGCGCCGAAGCTTTTGAGTGGCGGCCTGAGGCTGGATTGGTAGTTTCGAGACGCGGTTTAGCGCCTCGCTCACCAGCAAGGCGGATTGCTTCCCCGTCAAATCTTTTTCGCGAAGCTGAATCCAATCGACGCCGGCTGCGGCGGCCAGTGCGATCTTCTCGAGAAGCGGTTCCATCAAATCTGGATGGGACGAGACCTCTAAACTGCGGCGGTCGGTAACGTAGCAGAGGATGGGCTTGCCGTCCGGGCGGGCCTTGGAATCGAGCGCCGAACTATTTGGGAGGGACACTTGATGGACTCGGACGAGAACCGATGAAGCTTAGAGCCAAAAGGATATCCAGCACGCCAAGGCCGCTGACAGCCCCACGAAACGAGGGATGGAGCACCACATGGATGAGCGAAGGAAAGTGGTTGAGGAAAAAATTCTGTTCCCAAAAGGTGGACCATGGAAGATAGAGAAGCAATGCTCCCATTTCGAAGCAGACGACGACCAGCAGCGCACGGAAGACACGGTTCATAGTTGAGAAGGAATCGCCAGCATCAATAGTTGCCGGGTATCAGCGAATGGGCTTCTGGAGAGCAGCGATGCGATCGGCGACGTCTCGATAATCGATGTTCATCGCGTAGACCTGGGAAAAACTCTTCAGCGCTGCTTCCGGCTCACCCGCCGATTCCTGAGCAACACCTAAATCATACCGCAACGCGAGAATGCTTTCCGGTTCAATGCCCGGCACCAGCAGAGCGCGCTCGTACCAAATGGCGGCGATTCCCGGCTGTCCTTTTTCCGTGAACGCCAGACCCAGCAGCGTGCAGCACTGCATGACGTAGCGGAAGGGCTTGCCGTTCTCAGTGGCTTTGGCGACCTTTTGGAATTCGCTGATGGCTTCATCAACCAAGCCCATCTCGCGGAAAGCGATGCCAAGATTGTAGTGGGTCTCGAGATCTTCGTCTTCGGCGCCCATTTCGCCGAGTTCGGCGCGGAAATCGTCAAAGACTTCCTTGAGCGGGCTGTGCTCCACAGGCCCGGTGGGCTTTTCTTCGGCTTTCGGCGGAGCGGCCGGCAAGGCAGCTTCCGAGTGCGAAGGCGTGAGGGCGTCGAGGCCAAGGTCGTCGATCTCTTTGGCAAGGTCCGCAAGAAATTGATCGGAAGCAAAACCCCCGGCGGGCGGGGCGGCGGCATCCTTCGCATTATGTGCCGGTTCAGGTTCCGGCGCGGGTTCGCGGACGACGATCGGCGTCGCGGGAGGCTTCTGGTCATAGGCAGGGACAAGCGGTTCCTGCTCGAGAACCAGCTCGAAATCCTGATCGAGCTCGAATTCGGGTTCCGGTTCGATCGCCGCGGGAGGGACTGGCTTTTCAGGAACGGGCGGCTTTTCCGGAACAGCGGGTTCGTGACTTTCCTTGGCCGTCGCGGGGACGCTTTTCGCTTCCGGGGCTCGAGGAATCTCCGCGGAAATGTCGGCAAAGGAATTCGGCGCTTCTTCGAGAGCCGCGGGCTCTTCGACAGGCAGTTCGAATTCCGAGACTTCGTGGGATCCGGAAGGTGCTGCGGCGACGGGCTCTTCGGAAATCGAGAATTCTTCGGCGGCGACAGGCTCGGCGGCGACTTCGTGGGGAGGCGCAGGAACTGGTGCAGCCGGACGCGCCGGAGGAGGCTTTACGGCGGGTTCTGCCGGATGAGAATCTTCCAGCATCGAATCCCATTCATCGGAAAGGTCGACCTCCTCCTGAACGCTGGAGGAGGCGTTGGCCTCGACCGTCTCGGGGGGAGCCGGTTCGGCAGGCACGGGTGAATCAAACTCAATCGCCGGCTCTTCGACAGCAGGCTCCGGCTCGGCGGTTACCTCCATCATCGGGACTTCGGGGATGGTTGCCGCTGGAGGTTCCTGTTGAGCCGCCGTGCTGGCTGCCAATTCCGCGTCGGTAAGACCGGCGGCGCGCTGGAATCTGCGCCGGAGCTCGCCGAAGCGCTCGGCACCGCGCAGGTCGGCGCGTTCGACATGGATTTGCTCGAGCTGGGAAGCGAGTTCGGCAGTGCGGCGGTCGTCGCCCGCGCCGAGGACAAAGTCGAGAAGCTTTTCGAGTGTGGGGGTGTGTCGAGGTGCGCGGCGCAAAATAGCTTCGAGAAGGCCGATAGCTTTTTGAGTGAGACCGTAGCTGGCGAATAGATCGACGTCGGTGAGGGACTGAGCGATGAACTTCTGGGTCTCTTCATCAAGCTGAGGCTCGGCAGGAACGGATGGGGCCGCGGGCGTGTCGCCAGCGACGGGCGCAAAAGTGGCCTCCGCATCGGGGCGGAGTTTCGGCGCAGGAGCCTTGGGGATTTCTGCCTGGAGATCCTCTTCGGGCGGGGGTGGCGCTGCTTCCGCGCCGAGCAAGCCCAACTTGCGTAGGACGCCGTCCAGCTTGCGTTTGGCGGAATCGCTGTCAGGCTGGCGGTCGACGAGCTGTTCAAAGATGGCTTTTGCGCGCTCGGGCTGGTTGGCGGCAACGAGGGCGTCACCCAAATGAGCGAGGGCGTCAGGAAGGCGGAAAGAATCGCTGGTGCGGCCGTAGAAATCGACGAGCCATTCCAAAGGCTCGAGGCGGCCCGGCATGCGGCCCGCCAACTCGTTTTGCAGGCGGCCGATGACTTCGTGCTCGCCGCCATCAATCATGGGCACGCGAATCTTGCCAATGATGGCCATGGCGCGGTCGCTTTGGCCGGACTCCAGCAGAGATTCGACGATTTTTTGTGCCGGGCCAAAATTTTTGCTGTCGGCTCCGAGAACGCGGAGAGCGAGAGCCGTGGCTTTGTCCCAATTTGCGTTTTTGAGATAAAGATCGAGGAGCAACTCGGTCTGTTCGCCGCCTTTATCCAGATCGGGGACGTGCTCGAGGATCTCCGCCGCTTGCGTAAGATTGCCCTGGGAAGAGAAGGAACGGGCTTTGACGATGGTGGCGGCCAGACAATTGGCATCGATCTTCAGAGCCTTGTCGGCGAGCTTGTCGGATTCCGCCTGGTCTCCGCGAGCGAGGGCGCGCTGCGCGGCGGATACGTAGGTGTCGACGGCTTCACGCGACTGGCCCATGGCCTGATAGAGATCGGCCAGGCGAATCTGAATGCGGAGATTGTCCGGTTCCGCGAGGAGAAGTTTCTTCAGAAGGCCGACCGCTTCGGGCTGGCGGTTGTTCTTGAGATGGATTTCCGCGAGCTGCAAAAAGAGCGGGCGAGCTTCGCTCATCACCCCTTGCTGGACGTAAAGGTCGGCCAGCTTTTCTAGGGGGCGGATCTCTTCCGGGGCCAGCTTGGCGATGCGTTTATAAACGGCGATGGCTTTGGTGAGGAAACCATCGCCGACAAAAATCTGCGCGAGGCGCTCGAAATAATCGATGGCTTGAAATGTTTCGCCCTGGCGGATGTAGAGCTCGCCGATGGTCATGAGCGTGACCTGATCGCGCGGCTCAAATTTCAGAATTTGCTGGTACTCGGCGATGGCCTGGGGGACCTTGCCCTGATTCAGCAGCTTCTGCGCGGATTCGACAAATTTGCTCTTTGTATAGGCCATTCGTGTTCCAGAGACAATACGCGGCCCGCGCCTGCAGGAGGATATCTCCTCCGTCCCAAGAGTTGGAAGGGCAGACAGAAGCCGTGCTTGCTAACGCTAGCAGGCAGTTAAAAGGCAAGTCAACGAACCCAGAAGTGGGTGTGAGCAGCCAGTTATCCCCGTTAGGACTAGGAAACTAGATGGCGAAGACAAGGCGAAGCGGGGGAGAGGCGCTTTTCGGGCATTTGTGCGCCAGGAGGATTGCCAAGAGGGTGAAAGCCCCCCAGCGGGCGACCGGGCCAAGTCGCAAAAGAACTGTAGAGGAAATGGACTGTTACTAACCAGGGTTTGGGCTTTAAAGACTTCGCCTTCGATGAACGACGTTGTGAACTAGTGTTCGGCAGCCCAGTAGATCGCGGAACCGTGGGCTGGGAGCGTGACATCCACGAATTCCTTCGAGCCCAAGTCTTCGTGTTCCCAAAGGTCGCGGAGATTGTAGTTCGCGCGCGTGAGGCCCAACTCTTTCCAGGAGTAATGAAACGATTGCGGCGTCCGATCGAGATTGAAAACGGCAACGTATGCGCCGTTGCCGGATTCCGGAGTAGATAGCCAGACAGCTGCTTTATCGTTCGAGATGACGGCATGGCTTCCGGTGGAATGCTGGTCGACGCCTATCAGCTCCGCATTGGTGAGGGCGGACTGGGTCCAGTCGTCGCACAAAGTAAGATTGCCTCCCATCATGAGCGGCGAACGGAAGATGGACCAGAGGGTGAGGAGGGTGCGCTGCTCATCGTGAGTTAGACGAGTCGTGCGCGGCTTTTCCCAACCGGCAACCGGTTCCAGGCGGCCGACCGGAAGCATGTCCGCGTCCGGCCAATGTCCGGGACCGGAGAACGCGGCCCATTTTGCGGCGCGGGCAAATTGATTTCCGACGCCCTGCGGGAAGTCCTTGTCGCTCAGCCAGACATCCCAAATGTCATCCGAGATACGCCACATTTGGGCGTACCGGCGCAGTTCGATTGCTTTATCGAGCGGGGCCGGACCGGGGGAAAGGCTGAGAACGATGGGACGGCGAATTTTGCGGAGTGCCGCGCTGAGCATGCGAATTTCATTGCTTTTGTAGGGATGGCTGGAGATGCAATCAACTTTTAGAAAATCAACGCCCCAGTCGGCGTAAAGCTTCGCGATGGAATTGTAATAAGCCTGAGCGGCTGGCGAGCCAGCTTTGAGGCCATAGTTGTACGTATTCCAGGGACACGAATCGGAGACGTCCGCGGCGGCTTTGGCGTGATAAGAAGTGCCCGCAATCGGGAGGTTCTTCTGAACCGCCTCTTTGGGAATACCACGCAAAATGTGGATACCGAATTTGAGGCCGAGCGAGTGGATGTAATCGGCCAGCGGCTTGAAGCCGGCGCCTTGTTCAGCTGAAGGAATGCTGTTCGTTGCGGGAATGTAGCGGCCATTGGCGTCGAGGCTGAATTCAGGCTTGCCGCCACTAGTTTCCGTGGAATGATTCGTTACGTACCAGCCTTCATCGACGACAATGTATTCCCAGCCGTAGGGTTTCAGATGCTCCGCCATCCACGCTGCATTCGCTTTGATGTCGGATTCGCTGACGGTTTCCGCATAAGCGTCCCAACTGTTCCAGCCCATCGGCGGCGTGGCGGCAAGCAAAGCCGGTTCTTCGGCACTGGTCGAATTCGCAGCGCCTTCGGCGGTGAGAGTCCAGACGCAAAAAGCGGCGCAACCCGCCGAAAAGAGAATTGCGGCACCGCGCGTGACCCATTTCCCATGCATCAGGCTGACCTCTGGAGTTTCCGGCGGAGATTTTATGTGACTCGCTAGGAAAGTGGTAGCGGAGTTTGCGTGGCTCCGGCGGCCCAGCAATTCGCGTCGCGGACGGGCGCGAAAGAATAGCGATGAAGCGGCGAGGGACCGTGTTGGCGAAGGGCTTCGAGGTGATCGGGCGTGGCGTAACCCTTGTGGCGGGCAAGGCCGTATTGCGGGTAGACGATGTCCCATTTTGCCATGCACGTATCGCGATGGGTTTTGGCGAGGATCGAGGCGGCGGCGATGGATACGCTGCGCGCGTCGCCCTTGATGAGCGACTTCTGCTCGATGAGAACATCGAGCTGCATGGCGTCGATGAGCAAATAATCAGGCTGGATGGAGAGTAGTTCGAGGGCAGCGGTCATGGCCTGGCGGCTGGCTTGATAGATGTTCCAGGCATCGATGCGTTGAGCGTCGATCTCCGCTACAGCCCAGGCGAGAGCGTGCTCGCGAATGCGGACGGCAAGTTCCGTGCGCCGCTCGGCGGGAAGTTTTTTCGAATCATCAAGGCCGACAATACGGCGTTTGGGATTGAGAATGACCGCGGCGGCGACCACGGGGCCGAAGAGCGCGCCGCGGCCGGCTTCATCGAGACCGGCGATGCGCATCCAGCCAAGTTGTCGCGCCGCTCGCTCGAAACGGGAAGAGCAGAGTCGGCTCATTGCGCGGAGATTTTAGCACGGTGCGCGGGCCGGACGAGACTTACTCACAGCGAAGCGCCACGACCGGATCGACTTCGGTCGCGCGCCGAGCCGGGAGATACGCCGCAAGCGCCGCTACTGCGCCAAGGAGAAAGCACGCGCCGGCAAACGCCAAGGGATCCCGAGCTCCCACTTCGAACAGCATGCTGCCAAGCAACCGGCTGAGCCCGTACGCGGCGGCCAAACCAGCGGCCATGCCTAGGGCCACGAGGAACGCCATGTGACTCACGACGTTCTGAAGAATGTCGCCGGGTTGTGCACCGAGTGCCATGCGAATCCCGATTTCACGGGTGCGCCGCGCCACCGAAAAGGCCACAACGCCGGAAAGTCCAAGCGACGCCACGAGAGTGGCGAGCAACCCGAACAAACTGGAAAGCCAGGTGAGCAGCCGCTCCTCGGCAAGCGAATCGTCGATCTGCACTTCCAGTGTGGTGGTCGCGTAGAGGGGCAGGTTTCGGTCCAAGTCGCGGACTTGCGCTCGGACGAGGTCGCCGATTTTTTCCGGATCGCCGGAGGTGCGCACCTGGAGTGTCATGTCAAAGAGGCGCGGTTCCTGTGCCATCGGTGCGTAAAAATGGCGGCGTGGGGCTTCCGATAGGTGGACGTACTTTGCATCTTTCACGACGGCGATGATTTCCCGGTCCGGCGGCGCTTTCGGATCGTCGTCGGTTCCGATTTTTTTTCCGAGCGGATCTTTGGTTCCGAAGAAATAATGCGCCATCGTTTCGTTGATGATGACAACCTTTGGGCGCGAGGCAGCGTCCTGTTCGGTGAAGTCGCGGCCTTCGACAAACGGAATGCCCAAGGTTGCGAAATAACCCGGAGAAACGACGGCGGCATTGGGGCTCATGTTTTCGTCGGGCCCGGGTTGGTAGCCTTCCACCTTGACGCTCTCTTGGTCCCAGCCTCCGGAAATGAGGGAGCTGGTGGTCAAGCTCGCAGCGCGCACGCCAGACAGAGTGCGAACGCGTGCGAGGAGATCCTCGTAGAGCGACTTGATTCTTTCCTGGGGATAACTGTTCAAGGAGGGATTGAGCGTCGCCAGGAAGACATTTTCTTTCACAAAGCCCATGTTGACGCCGCGCAAATTTCGCAGGCTGTGGAGAAACAGGCCCGCGCCGATCAGAAGTGGCAGCGAGAGCGCGACCTGTAGAAAAACAAGCGCGCTGCGCAGGCTGAAGAAGCGCTCGCCGGAGGCGATCGAGGGAGAATCGGCGCGCAAAGCGATGGACACGCCAGTCGAGGAAAGCTGCAAGGCAGGAGCCAGTCCGAAGAGCAGCCCGGTAATGAGAGATGCGAGCAATGCGAAACCCAGGACTAGGAAATCCATAGGCGCGTGAATGTTTGCGCTGTAGTTAGCCGGGAGAAAACCCAGCAACGCCGTCTTTGCCCAATAAGCGACTAAGATTCCGGCAGATCCGCCAAGCACAGAAAGCAAGAGACTCTCCGTTAGCCACTGGCGAATGAGCCTGCCGCGGCCGGCACCGATTGCCAGCCGCACGGAAATTTCCTGCCTTCTCTTTGCGTTTCGCGCGAGGAGAAGATTCGCGAGGTTCGCGCACGCAACCAGCAGCACAATGCCCGTGACACTGAACATGAGAAGAAGCGGGCGCTCCATTTCCGTGCGCAGATGGGCGAAGCCCTGGTTACCCGGCTCCAGTCGGATGCGGCTCGCGAGAGCCCGCTCTTTGTCATGAGCATTGACGCTCGCTCCGAGTTCCTGAACCTCCGCTGCAAGAATTTGGTGATAGAGAATGTCGAGCGAGGCCTCTGCTTGCGCAACGGTCACTTCCGGCTTGCGGCGCGCCAGAACCGTCATCCAGCGGTGGCGCGGGTTCTGCAGCCGGTTCGCGGGCACTGGACGAAAGACCGTGGCCATCATCATGGGGACGCGTATATCGGGGTTGCTCGACAGTTCCGTGCCATAAAATCCCGGCGGCGTGATTCCGATGATACGAATCGGATTTTCGTTCAAGATGATGTTCTTGCCGACGATTGCTGGATCGCTCCCAAATCGCCTCTGCCAGTAGCCATAGCTGAGGACCGCGACGGGATGGGCGCCAGGTATGCGGTCGTCTTCTGGCCCGATCAGGCGGCCAAGAAACGGCTCTACGGCAAGCGTTTCAAAGTAATTCCCGGAAACCATTTCGCCGGCGGCCCGTTCGCTTTGTCCACCGTAACTTGCATTGAAGCTAACGCCGGAGCGCGTCAAAACGTTCAGGAAGACCGTGTTTTTGTCGCGGATGGCCAGATACATCGGATAGGAAAAATCCTCTTCTCGTTGCTGCGACCGGTCGTCCGTGTACTTGATGACGACGAGCTCTTGTGGATGGCGGACTGGCAGGTTGCCGAGCAAGACGGAATTGACCAGGGAGAACAGGCCGGTGTTCGCGCCGATGCCGAGCGCCAGAGTCAGAATTGTTACCGCCGTGAAACCGGGGTTCTTCACGAGCATGCGCGAGGCGTAGCGTAGATCCTGGGCGAGTGTCTCGAAGAATGGCAATCCGCGCTGATCACGATACGATTCTCTGGTTTGCTCGATGCCGCCGAATTCACGGCTTGCAGCGCGGCGCGCTTCTTGCTCGTTCATGCCTCGACGCATGTTTTCTTCAGCGAGCGCGTCTATGTGCGCGCGCAGTTCTCGATCCAGGTCGCCGTCCAGCTTCCGCTTCTTGAAAATCCCAAGTAAGCGCGATGCGAAAATGCGCAGCGACTTCATGTCAAGCCCCTTCGGCGCGTCCGAGCAGGCGCGTCATGAGCGCGGCCATGCGCTCCCAGCTTTCCGTTTCCGCCAAAAGCTGCTTGCGGCCGCTTCGTGTCAGCGAGTAGTACTTGGCTTTGCGGTTGTTGTCGGAGACGCCCCACTTCGACGAGATCCAGCCGCGCTGTTCCAGCCGCAGAAGCGCGGGGTAAAGCGTGCCCTGGTTGAGCTTCAGCAGGTCGGCGGAGACCTGCTGAATGCGCACGGCGATGCCGTACCCGTGCAGAGGGCCGAGGGCCTCCAGAGTCTTCAGCACGATCAGGTCGAGCGTTCCTTGCAGCACTTCGCCGCGCGGTCCTGTCATCGCGATTCTCCTTTTGACGGCCTACAGGAGGCTACGCTTGCTCCTGTTGATTGTCAACAGGTGGTCTTTCGGTATGTCTTTCGGTATAGACGATCGAACGGAGAACTTGCTTTGCGAATCCTGAAGGTTTCCTGGCCGGCGCGAAGGCCCTGCCTTAGCCGCACGAGGTGTCCAGCCGATAAGAGCCTCCTGACAAGACATCCTGACAAGACTCGTTGACCGCAGCACGCCGGGGGACCTACGATGACCGGGCAAATTTGGCAGCGAATGCGTTTCAGGGAGAATTTCATGCCTTCATCTAAGCAGTCCGTTTGGCTTCGTGCCGGCTTTTGCCTCATGAGTTTGGCGGCGCTTCTCGTCCTCACTCCGTCCAGCGGAGCGCAGGGTTTATCTAGCAGCGATCTATCCCGTTTTCGAGCTGTTGGCGACGCGGTTCTATCGCCCGACGGCCGTCAGGTTGCCTACCCAGTGATCTCCTACGACCGTCCGGGCCGGCCTGCTCCGCAACTTTGGATCATGGAACTCGCCACGCAAAAGTCCATTCGCATCGGGGGCGAGAAAGATGTGACCTCCAATGCTCGCTGGTCGCCGGATGGGAAATGGCTGGCGTTTCAGGGCAGAGTCGGGGACAAACATGGATTGCTTCTGGCCCGCCCTGATGGTTCCGGGCTCACGACTCTCGTCGAGAAGATGGAAGGCACCAACAGCCCTTTGCCGGGAGAAGGCCAGGATGTTACGTGGTCGCCCGACGGCAAGCAGGTTGCATTTATTTCCTCCACCCCGGACGAACGAGCCGCCGAAGCCAGCGGCGATCCCATGGTCATCACGCGCTATTTGTACAAGCCTGACGCCGGCGAAGGCATGACGCGTTTCAACGACAATCAGCGGCTGCACATTTTTGTGGTGGATGTGGCCACAAAGCAGGTGCGCCAGCTGACGCAAGGAATCTATGACGAGCACTCGATTGACTGGTCGCCGGACGGAAAAGAGATTCTTTTTGCGTCAAACCACGAGCCGAATCAAGACGAATTTTTCAACTACGACATTTTCGCGCTGAATGTCGCAGACAGCAGCATTCGCCGCTTGACGGCTACGGAATACAACGAGTACGAGCCGCTGTGGTCGCCCGACGGCAAGCACATCGTCTACCGCGGCACCAAGCGCGGCTTGACCGACCGCGAAACGACAATGGAAGACACGCACGTCTGGATCATGAACTCCGACGGCAGCAATCGCCTCGAAATCGGAGCGGTGATCGACAACCGCCAGGGCGCGCCGAAGTGGGCGCCCGACAGCAGCGCGGTGTACTTCACGGTGCAGGAGCGCGGAAGCAATCATCTGGTGCGATTGCCGATTTCGGGCGGTGCGCCGGAATATATGCTGAAAGAGACTGGCAGCACCGGCGGGTTTTCCATCGGGAAGGACGGCACGCTGGCTTATACCTTTACCTCGCTCCACGACATGGCTCAGCTTTACGTCAAGACGGGCCGCGCCGCCGCGCGCAAGCTAACGGACTTGAACGCGGAAATTCTCGCGGGCAAGCAAATTGGCGAGGTCGAATCTTTTACCTTTGTCAGCAACGACAATAAGTTCGAAGTCGAAGCGTTTCTGACGAAACCGGTTGGGATGACCGCGACTTCAAAACATCCGCTGATCGTAAACATTCATGGCGGCCCGCACGGGCAGAACGGTCCGGGATTCAATTTCAGGAATCAAGTCTACGCAGCGCATGGCTGGGCGACGCTCAACGTCAATTTTCGCGGCTCAACCGGCTACGGACAGAAGTTTGCCGACGCTGTCTTTGGTGATCAGAATGGCAACGAGGGACAGGACGTTCTATACGGCGTGAGCGCCGCGGTGCGCCGCTACTTGTGGATCGACCGTGAGCGCATGGGCATTGAAGGCGTGAGCTACGGCGGCCAGCTGACGGATTGGCTGATCACGCAGACGAATGAGTTCCGAGCGGCGATCCCCACCGCCGGCATCGCAAACCTGGTCAGCTACAACTATATGACCTACTACAATCAATATGAGGAGATGGAATTCGGCCAATTCTTGCATCAGGGCAATTTGATGGACGTGGCTTGGGAGCGCTCGGCGCTGAAACACGTGGCCGGAGCGCACACGCCGACCATGCTCATTCACGGCGAAAACGACAATGATGTGCCCATCGCCGAAGCGGAGCAGTTTTTCGTTGCGCTAAAAGACGTAGGGACGGAAGCGGTCTTCGTGCGCTATCCGCGCGAAGGCCATGGTATTCGGGAAACAAAGCATGTGATTGACTGGACCGACCGGTCTATCGCCTGGTATGAGAAGCACTTTCTGAAGGCAGGCGAGGAAGGCGTGACGAACGTTCAGCCGTGATTGCTTTTGCCGAGAACAGGGAGTCGAAACAAAGAGAGTCCCGGTTTTGCCGGGACTCTCTTGAGAAAAGGCGCGGTGGTTCGAATCGGGAAGTCGTGCTTACGACTTGGCTTCTGCCCCAGCCGTCGCAACGGCGGCCACCTCTTCGCGAGCGGCGCGCTTGATGCGGGCGGCCTTGCCACGCAAATCGCGCAGGTAGTACAGGCGGGCCCGGCGGACTTTACCCTTGCCGACCACCTCAATCGAGCTGATGGAAGGCGAATGCAGCGGGAAAATACGTTCGATGCCGACGCCGAAGCTCACGCGGCGCACAGTAAACGTGGCGCCCGAAGCACGGCCCTTCTTGGAAATCACTACCCCTTCGAACGCCTGCAGGCGTTCCTTTTCCTTCTCGCCCTCGCCTTCCTTCAGGCGGACGTTGACGCGCACCGTGTCGCCAGGACGAAATTCGGGGAGGTCTTTGCGCAGTTGCGCTTCATGGAGTTTTGCTATAACCAGATTCATGATCGTATTCCCTGCAGACCCACTCAGGCGGGGCCAGCTCTTCAAAAGCAAACCCCAATTATAGCCAAATATTCACAAATTACCTAGCGCAATCCGGCAGCGGGCGTGATTCCGTTTGACTTCGGGTGCCCCTTAAAGCTATCCATTTGCAGGTCCTCGGAGGGCAAGGAGGTCACCCTATGGGCGCCGAAAAGAAGACCCAGACCAATGTTAGGCAAGCCGTGCCGTTTTTCCACGTCCGAAACATGGAAGAATCGCTGCGATTTTACGTCGATGCCCTTGGTTTCGAGATGACCAGGAAATGGATCGACGAGGGCAAATTGCGCTGGTGCTGGTTGGAGATCGGCGATGCCGCTCTGATGCTGCAGGAGTTCCGGAAAGAGGGACACGATTCCTGGAAACCGAGCTGTAAAGTGGGAGAAGGCGTATCCGTGTGCTTCATGTGCGAAGACGCTTTGGCAATCTTTCACGAAGCTAGAGGACGCGGAATAAAGGCCAAGAGAAATCCGTTCGTCGGAAACGCGCTATGGGTCGTGTCTTTTTCGGATCCCGACGGCTACCGAATCGATTTCCAGAGTCCCACCGATGTGCCTGAGGAGACCGAACACTCGCCCGAAGACAAATAAATAGCGATTTGAAGATCGTCTAAGCCCGCGCTGGTGTTGAAACGTTTCGCCGAATGACGCTGTCTGCGAAGCGCTCCATTTCTTCCAGCTGCGGACTGTATTGCAGCAGCACCAGGTCCACGCCGACGGCTTCGAATTTTGCCAGGCGCTCTGAAACCTGTTCGGGAGTGCCCACCAAGCCCGAACGCAAGCCGCGATTCGAAACGGAGTAGTCTTCAAGCGAAACGCGCTGCTCGAGTTGTGTTCCTGCAAGCCACTGCTGGTAATTCGCGTTGCCAGCGGCGGATTGATTGACGTCGGTGATGCGCTTCAACTCGTCCTGCGCTTCCCGCTCGGTTTCGCGCACGATGCTGTAGCCCGCGACCCCGAACTTCAGCGGCGGGAGGTTGTGCCGCGCACGGCGTTCGCGCAAATCCGCGATTTTCTCGCCGACGCGCTCGGGGGGATCGCCGTGCATCAGGTACGCATCACACTTTTCCGCGATGAGATCTTTCGCCGCGAGCGATTCGCCTCCCGCATAGATCGTCGGGTTTGGCTTGGAAACAGGTTTTGGTTCGAGAACGTTGTCTTCGACGCGGTAATACTTTCCCGCATAAGAGAAGTGATCTTTCGACCATACGCCGTGCAGCACGTCGAGCCACTCGTTGGTGCGCGCGTAGCGATCATCATGCTGCTCAAATCCAACGCCGTACTTTTTCGCTTCGTCCGACCACCAAGACGAGACGACGTTGAGAGTGAGCCGACCGCCGCTGATGTGATCGATATTCGCGGCCTGCTTGGCAAGCAGCGCAGGAAGATGAAACGTCGGGCGAACGGCAACCATCAGCTCCAGCCGTTCCGTGACCGCAGCCAGCGCAGCTGCCGTCGACCACGCGTCGAGCGACGGCGCTGCTACACCTTTAATATCGTTCAAATTCAATTCTGCAATCAGCATGAGGTCGTAGCCGATCTGTTCGCTGCGCTGCGCGAGCTTCTTTACGTAGGGCCAGGTTGCGGGCATGTTTTCGTCCGCGACGTTGCGCAGCCAGCCGCCAAAAACGGGGAGCCAGTAGCCGTATCTCATCGAATGCTCCCGGTCGAGATGAGCCGTTCGCCCCGGCTGGCTTCGTGAAGCCGGGCTTCACTGATGAGATAGTCCGCCAGGCGCGCATACGGATTGAAGCCAATCATGCGCTCGGGGTCGGAGACAAAATTCGAGAGCGCGTTGATATCGTAATAAAGCAACCGCCCGGTGCGGTCGTCGATAACGTACTCGATGCCACCGACTTCGATGCCAGCAACTTCCATGATGCGCTCGACGTCGTCGATAACCTGCCGCGGGGGCTCGTAGGCTTCGACAGTCAGCCCTGATTTCGGCGCGTCAACGGGGCATGCCAGGCGCGTCAACTCTTCGCCCTTGGTGTTCTTGCAAATGTCTGCCGGGCACAAATCAAATGTATCGCCCGTAATGTGAATCTGAATCGCGTAGAGGTATTCGCCGCCGAGAACCTCGACGCGCGTAATTACGCCGTCGCGCGCCTTGAAAAATTCCTGCACCAGCGCGACGTTGTCGATTCCAAACGACAAGCTGTTCTCTTCGACCGCCCCGCGCAATTCGTCCGGCGAGTTGAACTTCTTTATCCCAGCCCCGCTGCCGCCTATGTTCGGCTTGATGATCAGGGGATACCCGATTCCCTCCGCGGCCGTCAGCGCTTGCGAGGGATGGTTGATCACACGCGCTTTCGGATACTGCAAACCCAGCGC
This sequence comes from Verrucomicrobiia bacterium, assembly GCA_035571045.1. GTDB lineage: Bacteria > Acidobacteriota > Terriglobia > Acidiferrales > UBA7541 > Acidiferrum. Next base: position 19,269 of record DATMKS010000080.1, on the reverse strand, counting down.
TTCCAGCACGCTGCACTGCAAGGCTTTGGAGATTTCGTGAGTGAAAGCACGCGAGCCGTTCACCACGCGAACGCCTTTTTCTTCCAGATGCGAAAGATAGTTGAGCGTATAAAAGATCCCGTGGCCGATGCCCCGCTGCCATGCGGATGGGCTCATGCGGTTGAAGAGCAGCGAATACTCGCGCTCTTTGGCCGCAACATCGTATTGGTGATTCCGCGCGTCTACTTTGACCCAATTTACGCCCCGCGCGTCGAGCTGTTCGAATAGAGGTTTGAACCAATGCTGCTGTTCGAAATAGATGGCGATGGGCTTCCCTTCGCCGCGTTCCTGGCCGTTTCCGCTTGCCGCCTTGCTCATGGCACGTTGCTCCTCATTCCCTTAACAATAAAAAAGGGCCGCTTATTCCGAGCGGCCCTGGATTCCTTTTGGGTTTAGACTTGCGCTATACCGAAGGACTTCCCATGCCGCTTGAGACGATGCACATACAAGCACAGCATGGACACGCACAGGCCCGCTCGCAGGCCGAAAACACCTGCGAAACGCGCGAGGAACCGCACTGGATTGCTTCTTTCACGGGATATTTAGTATACCGCCAGCCAATTTCAGCGCAACAACAAATCCGGACGGTTACGCTCGGTCTTCTCCAGCGCGGCGGCGCGGCGCCAATTTGCCACTTCCGCGTGGTTGCCTCCGATCAAAACCTCAGGCACCTTCCAGCCACGAAAATCGGCCGGCCGCGTGTAATGCGGAAAGTCCAAGAGAATCTGATTCGTATGTCCTGAATACCCAGCGCCTCGCGCTGCGGGAAATTCGACGTCAGGTTGAAGGGGCACGGCGCGCCGCGCCCATTCGGCAGAAGCGTCTCTCGGCGAGGCGGGATTGGGGCTGAACGATTCATTCTCGGTAGAGGCTTCATTTCCGAGCGCCCCGGGAATCAGCCGCGTGACCGCATCAATAATGAGCATCGCCGGAAGCTCCCCGCCGCTAAGCACGTAATCACCGACGCAGATCTCTTCCGTCGCCAGATGCTCAGCCACGCGCTCGTCAACTCCCTCATATCGTCCGCAAAGAAACACGATTCGGTCGAGTTCCGCATACCGCCGCGCAGTCTGCTGCCGGAAGAGTGTTCCTGCGGCGGACAGGAGAACAATCGCTGTTTTCGGGTCAGGCGAGGCAGGCTGCTCGGCGCTCCCCAAACTATGGCCAAGCAGTGCTTCCGCCGCCTCAAAAAGAGGCTCGGGCTTCAGCACCATTCCCTCGCCTCCGCCAAATGGGCGATCATCAACGCTGCGGTGGCGATCCTTGGTGAAAACGCGCAGGTCTTCGATGTGCACGGCGACGAGGCCCGTCTCGCGAGCGCGGCGCAAAATCCCGTAGTCGAGCGGACCGACAAAAAACTCTGGGAAAATCGTGATCAGGTCAAAGCGCATTAGTAGCCAGTGTAGCCAAACGCGGAAGCGGCTGCCATTGGCTCTTTCCTTCTATGGGTGGTCGAAGCTTGCGCCCCGCGCCTCTAGGGGGCAGGACCGGTTTCTGTACCTCGGAACAGGTTGCGCAGTCTCTCGTCTCCACTTAACCTTAACGAAATAATTCACCGCTTGAATCCAGCCCTTTTGAGGAGTCACCTGATGTCGTTCCATGGCCGGATCCGCGAAACTTTGCGCATCGTCCTGATGGGCTTGCTCGTGGCCTGCCTGACGGGCTGCGCCGGATTGGCGCCTGGAGGCGGCTACAACGGCAACAGTGGAGGCGGAACGACAGCGCCAGCAGCGCCGACTGGATTGCTGGCGAACGCAGGAAATGCCCAGATAAGTCTTCTGTGGAACGCAAGCACCGCGGCGACCGGCTACTACGTCAAGCGCGCTACGACAAGCGGCGGACCGTACACGCAAATCGCTTTACCCTCAGCGAACAGTTACACCGACACTGGGCTGACGAACGGCGTCGCTTATTACTACGTCGTCTCGGCGTTTAACTCCGCAGGCCAAAGTGCAAATTCCGCCCAGGCAAGCGCCACACCCGCTGCTCCCTTAGCTCCTCCCGCTGCGCCAACCGGGTTAGAAGCCAACGCAGGGAATGCTCAGGTGACCCTCACTTGGTCCGCCACTACAGGCGCAACGAGCTATCACGTCAAACGGGCGACCATCAGCGGTGGTCCCTACACACAAGTTTCGGCGCCAGTGACCGCGAACTTCGTCGATACGGGCCTCGCGAACGGCGCCACCTACTACTATGTCGTGTCAGCGCTAAACGCGGCCGGCGAAAGTGCAAATTCTTCTCAGGTGAGTGCGACACCGGCTGCTCCCGCCACGCCTCCCGCCGCTCCGGCTGGACTCGAGGCAACAGCAGGGAATGCCCAAGTGAGCCTTACCTGGACGGCCAGCACGGGTGCAACGAGCTATCACGTTAAACGCAGCACAATTAGTGGCGGTCCGTACACCCAAGTTGCCGCGCCTAGTTCGGCGAGTGACATCGACACCGGTCTGACCAACGGCACAACCTATTACTACGTGGTCTCAGCGCTGAACGCCGCGGGCGAAAGCGCGAACTCTTCCCAGGTGAGCGCCACGCCTGCTGCGCCTGCCGCACCACCTGCCGCGCCATCCGGGCTCCAAGCCATCGCAGGGAATGCCCAAGTGAGCCTTACCTGGACGGCCAGCACGGGCGCAACGAGCTATCACGTCAAACGCAGCACGACCAGCGGCGGTCCGTACACTCAAGTCGCCGTCCCCACCGCAACAAGCGACGCCGACACGGGCCTGACCAACGGCACGACCTACTACTACGTCGTTTCCGCTTTGAATGCCGCGGGCGAAAGCGCCAATTCCACTCAAGCTTCCGCGACGCCGGTCGCCGCTACCGCCGACGTGACCATTACCGTCAATCCCTCCGTAACCCATCCCATCTCTCCGTACATCTACGGAATCAATTTCTATTCTGGCATCACGGGTGCTCCGCCTCTGCTGACGTTTGACCGCGACGGCGGCAACCGCTGGACGGCTTACAACTGGATTACCAACGCTTCCAACGCCGGCAGCGATTATCTCTACGAAAACGACGATTACCTCAGCTCGAGCACCGTTCCTGCGGAAGCCGTCCGCAGCTTCATTGCCGGCGATCAGGGTAACAACCTGGCAAGTCTGGTCACCTTCCAGCTCCAGGGCCTGGTGTCCGCCGACGAGAGCGGCCCTGTTAGCGTGACGAATCCGCCCGACCTGTCTCGCTTCCGGCCGGTCATTGATATGAAGAGCACGGCATCGAGCGCTCCGTTCACGCTTACGCCGCCGCCTGCCGCAACCGACAACAACGTCTACATGGATGAGTTTATCTGGGCTCTCGACCAGAAGTTCACAGGCATGGGCATCTTTGGAACCAGTCCCACGCACCCAACCTTTATTAGTCTCGACAACGAACCGGAGCTCTGGAACTCTACGCACCTCGAAGTGCAAGGCCCTAATCCTGTCAGTTCAGACAACTACATCGCCAAGACGATCAACCTCGCGACAGCTCTAAAGAATCAGTTTCCGAGCGTCGTCATTTTTGGGCCGGTACATTACGGCTTCCAAGGCATCTACAACTGGCAAGGCGAATTGAGTGCCACGCCCAACGGCACAAACTGGTTCCCGGACAAATACCTCCAGGCTCTGAACACTGCTTCGACGACTTACGGAAAACCGCTCGTCGATGTGTACGACTTTCATTGGTATGTCGAGGAGTACGATCCCAATGGAACCCGCGCCCTCGATCTAACAGGCACGACGCTCACCGACGCGCAAGTCCAGTTAATCGTCCAGAGCCCTCGCGCCTTGTGGGATCCAACCTTCACCGACTCCACCAACAGCAATCCCTGGATTTACGAAGAACTAGGCAACACTCCCATTAACTTGCTCGGTCGCCTGCAAGCGAAAATAAATGCCGAAAATCCCGGAATGAAAATATCCATTACGGAGTACGAAAACGGCGGCTGGAACCACATCGCGGGAACCATCGCCCAAACGGACAACCTGGGAATTTTCGGCGCTCAGGGGCTCTTCGCGGCCAGCTTCTGGCCTCCGAATGGAACGTACGCATACGCTCTCGCAGGGTTCCGCGCCTTCCGCGGATTCGATGGCGCTAACGCCTGCTTCGGCGACACCTCGCTCGAGGCCGCTTCGAGCAACGTGCAAAATGTCGTGGTTTACGCCAGCACGGACAGCGCAACGCCGGGCCGCACGGTATTTGTAGCCATCAATCGCTCGGCTTCGGTCGAGGTGACGGCCATTAACGGCGCGCCGCTTTCCGGCACCGCTTATCTGTATCAAATGACAGCCGCTTCCGCCCAAGGGCAAAACCCCATCGTACCTGTCTCGATCGGGACGATGGCCGTGGGTGGCTCTTCCCTGACGATCTCGCTACCCGCTCTGAGCGTAACAACGATCGACGTCCACTAAGACCACGAATTGCCGCACGTGGGACGCGGCTCTCTTATTCTTGCTTTGTCCACATGCGCGGAATCCAGCGCGGGACGCGCCGGCAATATTCTTCGTATTCGACGCCGAACTTCCGCCTGAGGGCGGGCTCTTCATAAAGCAGAACAAACAAATTCACAGCCACGAAGAAGCCGGCGGCCCACTCGGCAACGACGGCCGAGTGAAAGATAGCCGCCTCACCCAACATCACGGACAAAACGCTCCAGTACATCGGATTTCGTACAATTGCGTACGGACCGTCTGCGACGAGTTTTTTCGGTGGATCGAGCGGCAGCGGCGTTCCTTTTCCGCGAACGGCGAAGCCCCAAAACGCACAAGCGAAGTACAGTGCGATTCCGGCGGCGACGAGCAGCCAGCCGGCGGCTCCCGATCCCCGCACATCCGGCCGCGTGCCTCGCGGCAAGAGCCAGTACGGCAAAACAACGGTCCAGAAACCCGGCGCGATCACCGTGAAAATCAGTGTTCGAAAAACAGGAGACATTTTGTAGAAGCGTACATCCGTTCTGCTATTTCGAGTTGAGGTCGCGAAGACCCTCGGGGAGTGCCACGTCGATGCGTCGCGCGCGAGTGTCGACGCGCAAGCAAATATCTTCAGCTAACGGCACAAGCAGTTCGCCAGCGGAAGTATCGACGGCGAGAAGCGGCGTGCCCGCCACCCCTTCGCCGGTGAACTGAACGTCTTTGACCACGCCTAGAAAGGAGGGGGCACTTGCCAGCGAACAAGGCGACGAGGAAACGGCCGCCGGCTCCGCAAAATTTTCAAACACGAGACATCCTACGAGATCATCCACAAAATACTGACCCGCTGCGAGCGTCGCCCGCTGCTCAATCGGAAGCAATACGTCAAGTCCGCGAAACTTCTCCGCGTCCGATATCGAATTGCATCCGTCAAAATGAAATACAGCTTGCCCCTTATGATTCTGGCTAAGCCAGCAGGACTTGAGCGCAATAAGGCGCGGCTCCGCCGCCGCGGCGCCACTCGCGCCAAGAAAAACTTCCTTCAACCGTGTCAATCGTTCGGGAAAATCTGTGAGGAGTTCAGCAGCTACTTCGCCTTTGTTGCCGCGCGACCGGAGAATCCGCGCTACAACCACCCAGCGTTGGGGCTCCGCGCTCAATCTTCAAGAATCTCCAGCGTATAGCGCTTCTTCAATTTCATGCCGGCGGCACCAAGCAGAGTTCGAACCGCTTTGGCAGTGCGCCCCTGGCGCCCAATCACCTTGCCCAGGTCTTCCGGATGCACCCGTAGCTCAAGCACGGTGACCTGCGAGCCGTCGACAGACTTGACCTGGACTTCTTCGGGGTGGTCTACCAGAGCTCTTGCGATGGCTTCAACCAGGTCTTTCATCCTTCACCTCCACGTCCTCGATCTTCTCCTGGGCCGTGGCAAACGCGCCCCGGTCCAGCCGGGGACGCGCAAGAGATGGGGACTTCGCAGGGATTACGCGATCTTCTGTTGGTCGATAAAGCTTCGAACGGTGTCGCTGGGTTGCGCACCGACTCCGAGCCAATGCTTGATGCGTTCGGCGTTCAGCTTGATCTCCGCGGGCTTCTTCAGCGGATCGTACGTTCCCACCAGTTCCACAACACGCCCGTCCCGCGGCTTGCTGCTTTCGATCACCACCACGCGGTAGAAGGGTTTCTTCTTCTTGCCAATCCTGGATAAACGAATAGTGAGCACTAACAGATGCCTCCAACAGATATCTTAGCCTGTCCGGGCAGCTTGCGGCAATCGGAGAGTCGGGGGTATCGGGAAGTTCCGGTATTCGCCTGGTATTTGCGCAGTATGGCAAGGATTTGCCTGGACCATTCGCTGGTCCCTCGGCCGTTTCAGCCGAAGCCCAAACCCGCTAGAACCTGCCCCCCCGCACTTTGCATTCGCAATGTACGGGTGACAGCGCGATAATGCCCGCAGCAAAAAGGGGAGCAGGCTATGAGGAAAAACAACGATTTGTCACGCCGCAAATTCTTGACGAAAGTCGCCACCGGCGGCGCCGCGATGGCCATCGTCCCCCGGCATGTCCTCGGGCGGGGGTTCACCCCTCCAAGCGATATGCTCAACATCGCCGGAGTAGGCATCGGCGGCATGGGCCGCACCAATCTGATCAATCTTTCAAGCCAAAACATCGTGGCGCTGTGCGACGTCGACTGGGGCTATGCCGACAAGGGTTTTGACCACCTCGACACCGATATTTCCAATCTGCAAAGGCGTCTCGACCAGCCTGATCCACAGCCCACGCCGGGCCAGCCTCCTGTCGAATTCGATCGCGTCAAAGCTAAAACCCGCCTTGCCGGAATGATTCGCTTGAAGAACGAGCATCTGCCGAAAGCCAAGCGCTATCAAGACTATCGCGACATGCTCGAGCACCAGAAGGATATCGACGCCGTCTTCGTCGCTACTTCTGACCACATGCACGCGCCGATCGCTCTTGCGGCCATGGCTGTTGGCAAACACGTTTACGTGCAGAAGCCGCTGACCTGGTCGATTGATGAAGCCCGGCAACTGTCGAAGCGCGCCAAGGAAACCAAAGTCGCCACCCAGATGGGCAATCAAGGGCATTCCTTCGACGACGCTCGCCTGACAGTCGAATATATACAAGCCGGCGCCATCGGCGAAGTCCGCGAAATCCATATCTGGACCAACCGCCCGCTCGGCTTCTGGCCGCAAGGCGTGCCGCGTCCTGAAGCTCTAAAAGAGCCGGCGGACACTCTTCGCTGGAACGGACAAGGCGTCAGCGCGCGTCTCGCCGCAGCGATGGCTGGCGATTACCCGGTTCCAGACAAACTGTCGTGGGATCTTTTTCTCGGCGTCGGCCCGCACGTCGAGTATCACCCCATCTACCACCCCTTCAACTGGCGCGGCTGGTCGGATTGGGGCATGGGGGCCATCGGCGACATGGGCGCGCACCTGATCGACCATTCCATGTGGGCGCTCAACCTTGGCCTGCCTTCTACGGTCGAAACCGTCTCCACGCCATTCAACGGTGTCTCCTACCCGCACGCCACGCAGACTTTTTACGAATTTCCCGCCCGCGGCTCCATGCCTGCCGTCAAGATGACTTGGTATGACGGCGGCCTAATGCCCAACAAGCCCGAAGAGCTCGGCGACGAAGACCTGAACAAAGGCGGCGGCGCACTACTCATCGGAAGCAAAGGCAAACTGCTCCACGACACCTACGGCCTGAAACCTCGCCTGCTGCCTAAATCGCTCCACGACTCCTACCCGAAGCCGCCCGAAAAGCTGCCGCGCATTGAAAACGAAGACCACGAAATGAACTGGGTGAACGCCGCTAAAGGCAAAACGGAGACTTCCTGCCCGTTCGAATACGCCGCGCGCCTAACTGAGGTTATGCTCCTCGGCGTCGTGGCCCTTCGCGCTGGAAAAAAGATCAACTACGACGGCGCCAACATGCGCGTCACCAATGTCGCCCAAGCCAACGACTTTTTGCGCCGCGAGTACCGGCAAGGCTGGGCCTGACAAGAGCACGCTACGGGCTCTCTGGCCATAACGGCTATTCTTGAAAGAGGAAGCAACTGCAAAATCCCCAGGGATGACCGGTCAAACCAGGCGGTTGAGACCATTAAAAGCCGCCGTCTTATAGCATTCGGCGAGCGTCGGATAATTGAACACCGTATTGATGAAATACGTGATCTTGCCCTTGAGCTTGAAAACCGCTTGCCCGATATGCAGCAACTCCGCCGCATCCTCGCCAAAAATATGCACACCGAGCAGTTCGAGCGTCTCCCTGTGAAATAGAAGTTTGAGACGCCCATCCGTGTGGCCGGAAATTTGCCCGCGCGCAATCTCGCGGTAATATGCCACGCCAACTTCATACGGCACATCGGCGTCCGTGAGCTGCTCTTCGGTCTTCCCGATAAAAGAAATCTGCGGAATGGTGTAAATCCCATACGGATAACTCGCAGGATCGGTCTGCACCTGTAGCCCAAACGCCCGTGCGGCAGCGATGCGCCCCTGCTCCATCGAGACCGAAGCCAGACTCGGGAAACCAATCACGTCACCCACGGCAAAAATGTGCGCCTCGTTGGTCCGGTAATCCGCGTCCACTTTGATGCGTCCCCGGTCATCGCATTCGACACCGGCTGCCGTAAGTTCCAGTTTGTCCACGTTGCCTTGCCGTCCTACCGCATAGAGCAAAGCATCCCCGTTGATGCGCTTTTTGCTGACAAGGTTCGCCGCCACTTTTCCTTCGGGCGTTTCTTCGACGCTCTCGACTTCCTCACTGAGCCTCAGGGTGGCGCGGTGGTCGCGCATGTGATAGGTGAGCGCCTCCACCATTTCCGTATCGGCAAATTCCAAAAGCCGCGGCCGCTTTTCCACGATAATCACGCGCACGCCAAGCGTTGCAAACATGCAAGCGTACTCCACTCCGATCACGCCGCCGCCCACCACAATCAGTGTCCGCGGAATCTGCGGCATGGTCAGAATTTGGTCGCTGTTAATGATGTTTCGCCCGTTGATGGGGACTTTCGAATTGATCGCAGGTTTCGTCCCCGTGGCAATTACAAAAAACTGCCCTTCCAGTTCCGCGTAGCCGTTTCCATTCTCCACGCGAAGATGATGCCCATCGATGAATTTGCCGAAGCCGTGGATTACGTCCACGCCATTGCGTTTGAGTTGATCCTGCGTGACGGCCACTTCGTTCTCGATCACACGCTGCACGCGGAAATTCAGGTCCGCCATCGTCACGTTCTCTTTGACATTGTAATTCGATCCGTAAAAGCTCTTCGAGTAGAAACCGGAAAGATGCAGAACGGCCTCGCGCATCGTCTTGCTGGGAATGGTTCCCGTATTTATGCACACGCCGCCAATCGCCGCCGCCTTTTCGACCACCGCGACGCGCTTCCCGGCCTTCGCTCCTTGGATGGCGGCCCGCTGTCCGCCGGGTCCGGAGCCAATGACGATCAGATCATACGGTTGCATTCGAGCTGTCCAGTGAGCCTTCTTCTTCGGGGGCGCCAACCGGCGGGGTAATCATGGTGTTGGGAGTATAAACGACGCTCTGCTTTCGGAGCGCGGGAATATGCGCAGAGTCACCATCGCCCGCCGCCAACCGCATGAAATGCTCTTGCGCGGAAAATCCGTGGCCATTGCGGACCGCGCGCGCCCGCGAATACGATCCGTCCGAGCCAAGAAATCGCGCCTTGCGCGTGTCGGCCAGATACGAAGAAAGAATCTCGTTGCACACGCGCTCACAATGGTGCGGATCCTTCAACGGAAATAACACTTCCACGCGCTCGTAAAGGTTCCTCGGCATCCAGTCCGCGCTCCCCAGATAGATTTCCGGCTTCCCACCGTTTTCGAAATAGAAAATCCGGCTGTGCTCCAGAAAACGCCCAACGATGCTCCGCACGCGAATGCGGCTGCTGACGCCGCGAAGCCCCGGCACTAACCCGCATTGCCCGCGCACAATCAAATCAATCTCCGCACCCGCGCGCGAAGCTCGATACAACGCTTGAATGATCGGCGGATCGATGACCGCATTCACCTTGGCGATGATCCGCGCAGGACGTCCGCTCCTCGCATGGCGCGCCTCACGATCGATCAGCGCGATGCACGTCTTGGCCATATCTCGCGGAGCCAGCAGCAGCGGCTTGTAATTCGGTTTCTCCGCATAGGCCGTCAGAAAATTGAAAACATCATGCACCGCGGAGGTAATCGCCTCGTCATTCGTAACCAGGCTCAAATCGCTGTAGTACTTCGCGGTTGATGGATTGTAATTTCCGGTGCCAAGATGCGCGTACCGGCGAATCTTTCCGTCCGGGTCGTTCCGCACGATCAGCATGAGCTTCGCGTGCGTCTTCAAACCCACCAGCCCGTGAAAAACCTGCACCCCCGCGTCCTCGAAGCTGCGAGCCCAGCGAATATTGGTGGCCTCATCGAAGCTGGCCTTCAGTTCCACCACCACTGTCACTTCCTTCTTCCCGGCCGCGTCCAGCAATGCACCCGCAATCGGCGAATCCGAATTCGTCCGGTAAAGCGTTTGTTTGATCGAAAGAACACGCGGATCGTGCGCCGCTGTTCGCAGGAAATTCACCACTGTGTCGTAGCTTTCATAAGGATGGTGTAGCAGATACGCCTGCCGCCGAATCGCCTCGAACATTGAATCGGCATCGTGCCCCACTCGCACTTGCCGCGGCGCGAACGGCGGATATTTCAGGTCGGGCCGCGCCGTTTCTTCGTAAAGATGAAACAGCCGCTGCAGATTTACGGGGCCTTGTGCGCGAAAGACCAGCGCTTCATCCAATTCGAAGGTCGAGACCAGGCGGTTGATGATGTCCGGATGCGCTTCGGCGTCGATTTCCAGACGCACAGCATCGCCCTTGCGCCGCTGCGAAACCTGCGAATCGACCGCATCGAGCAAGCTCCGCGTCTCTTCCTCTTCCAGATAAAGATTGCTGTTCCGCGTAATCCGGAATGGCGCGGATGCCAGAATTTCGTACCCGCGATAAAGCTTCGCCGCGTACGCGGAGATGATTTCTTGCAGCGCAACATAGTGAATCCCGCCGTCCGGCGCAGGCAACCGCAGCAGCCGCGGCACTGCTCGCGGCACGGTGAGCACCCCGAAGTATGGCTTCCCGTTGCCACTCCGCCGGCGGCGCAAGAGAAATGCGATGCACAACGCCTTGTTCAAAACGTGCGGAAAGGGATGCGAAGGGTCCACCGTCACCGGGGTCAACATGGGCGACACGCGCCGCTCGAAAAACGTCTTCGCCGCTTGCGCCGCCTTCCCTTCGAGCTGGCTCGCCGGCAAGACGCGAATCCCCACCTTCGCCAGCGCCGGAAGCAGTTCCTCGTTCCAGCATTTATACTGGTCGCGCACCATCACCTGCATGGCCGCCGAGACCTTCTCGAGCTCCTGTTCCGCCGTCAAACCGTCCGGGCCGATCTCCCGCGATCCGTGCTCGATCCGTTGCAGAAAACTTGCCACCCGCACCTCGACAAATTCATCGAGGTTGTTCGCCGTAATCGCCAGAAACTTCACGCGTTCCAGCAGAGGGTTTCCGATATCCCGCGCCTCTTCAAGCACACGCCGGTTGAACTCCAGCCATTCCAGATGCCGATTGAGATAGAAGCGCGGATCGTCCAGCGCGGTGCGTGTCATATGCTTTCTCAGGGGACCAAGAGTGATAGCGCAGCTGTGTTACGGGCAGATGAACGCGCCGAAGCAATGCTATTCTGCGAGGCGTCTCCAGGAGGCCAGATGAGGCTATCGCTCATTGTTTTTGCCATGGCATTTTCCCCGCTCGCCATTCAACTCAAGGCGCAAACCCCGGCGCCTCCCGTGGAGAAAGCAGCCGACGCCGTTTTTTCTGCCGTTACCCAAGACCACGCGCCCGGATTGGCGGTGCTGGTGCGTAAAAATGGACGCACACTCCTTGAAAAAGGGTACGGCGTCCGCGATTTGCGAGGCGGCGCGAGAATCGATCCTCAAACCAACTTCCGCCTCGCCTCTTTCACTAAACAGTTTACCGCCATGGCCATCATGCTGCTCGTCCACGACGGAAAGCTCCGTTACGACCAGGCTCTCACGGAAGTATTTCCGGATTTCCCCGCTTACGGCAAGAAAATCACCGTCCGGAATTTACTCAATCACACCGGTGGCCTGCCCGATTACGAAGATTTGATGGACGCCCAAGAAAAAATCAAAGGTCCGCTCTGGTCTCCCGAACACCAAATCCAGGACGACGAAGTGCTGGCTCTGCTCGAAAAAGAGGCAAAGGGAAGATTTGCTCCCGGGACAAGCTGGTCGTACAGCAATTCCGGTTACGTAGTCCTCGGTCTCATAGTCGCCAGAGCGTCAGGACAATCCTACGGCGGGTTTCTCCAAGCGCGAATCTTCGCGCCGCTGCACATGGATCACACCATCGTTTATCAAAAAGGAAAAAATGAAGTCACGAACCGCGCCTTCGGCCACTCCAAAGAAGGCGACACACTGAAGGAGACCGACCAAAGCTCAACTTCCGCCACGCTAGGCGACGGCGGCGTCTATTCCAATCTCGAAGATCTCGCTAAATGGGATGATCGATTGCGAAACCACACCCTGCTCAGCGCCGAAGAAATGGCTCCTGCGCTTGTTCCTGCAAAATTGGCCGATGGCTCTCCCACCTATTGGCCTGCAGCGCCCAACGACGACAACCTCCATCCCGGCAAGCCCGTCTCGTACGGCTTCGGGTGGTTTCTCGATCCTTATCAAACGCAACCGCGCATGTGGCATACCGGAAGCACCATGGGTTTCCGCACCGTCATCGAGCGCTTCACGGGCGAAGGTCTGACGATCATCGTCCTCTCGAATCGCACCGATCTCGATCCGGAAGCGCTCGCCGTGAAAACCGCAGACCTTTATTTAAATCTAGGACCGAAGGAATAAATCCAAGCCTCAGTTCAGACCAGCAAGCTTGCCGAGCCCCTTCAACTTCGCCCGCGCCGCCATCGCACCGTACTGCTTCATCATCGTGCGCATCTGCAGATACTGCTTCAAAACCTGATTCACATCCTGCACGGTCGTGCCGCTGCCCTTCGCGATCCTCTTCCGGCGCTTGCCATCAATAATATTGTGATCATGCCGCTCCTGGTTCGTCATCGAGTTGATGATGGCCTCGACCTGCTTCAGCTTCCCTTCATCGACCTTCGCATCCTTCGGCAGATTCTGCAGCGGCCCCATCTTCGGTAGCATATCGACAAGCTGCTCGAGCGGTCCCATCTTGCGAATCTGCTTCAACTGATCGCGGAAATCTTCGAGCGTGAACCCATCTTTGCGCAGTTTGCGCTCGAGCTCGGCAGCGGCCTTCCTGTCAACCGTCTGCTCGGCCCGCTCGATAAGCGACATGATGTCGCCCATGCCCAGCACCCGTGAAACAATCCGTTCGGGATAAAATCCCTCCAGAGCGTCATATTTTTCGCCGAGTCCCACAAACTTCACCGGCGCTCCGGTCACTTTGCCAATCGAAAGCGCCGCCCCGCCGCGCGCGTCGCCGTCCAATTTCGTCAGGATGACCCCGGTGAGCCCCAACCGCTTGTGAAACTCCCCCGCCGACCGCACGGCGTCCTGCCCAATCATGGCGTCTGCGATAAACAGAATTTCGCTGGGCACGAGCTCCTTCTTCAGCATGCCTAATTCGCTCATCAGGTCGTCGTCAATGTGCAGACGCCCGGCCGTATCCACCAAAATCACGTCGCTGGCCGAAAGTTTCGCCTCCCGGATCGCGCCCTTGACAATCTCCAGCGGCTTATCCGTCCCCGTCCCTGGCCATAGCGCTGTACCCACCGCCTTCGCCACCTGCGCCAACTGCTCGCGCGCCGCCGGCCGGTACACGTCGGTCGAAACCACCAGTGGCCGGTGACCATGCTGCACCAGCCACTTCGCCAATTTTCCAGTGGTCGTCGTCTTACCGGAACCCTGCAAACCCACAATCATCCACACCGAAGGTGGCCGCGAAGCAAACAGGGGCTTGGCATGCTTCCCGAGCATCGCCGACAACTCGTCGCGCACGACTTTTACGACTTGCTGGTCCGGCGACAATTGCAGCATCACTTCGCTACCGAGCGCCTGCTTCCGAATGTTGGCCAAAAGCTCGTCGGCCACGCCAACATTCACGTCGCCTTCGAGCAACGCCTCGCGAATCTCGCCGAGCGCCACGTCCAGGTGCTCATCCGTGAGCTTCCCCTGCCCGCGCAAATTCTTGAATGTCCGTTGCAGCTTCTCTGTAAGGTTTTCAAACATGGCCTATCTCAAATCCCCGATCGCAGTTCTCACTCTTCCAGCATACCGCGCAAACCACGTGTATGCACTGTCGCGCCCTGTTCCGTTCCTTTACTTCCTCTACCTCATTTACGTCTTTTGTCTCATTTCATTAGTAATGCCACTGCTTCGTATCCTCTGCCCCCGCATTCTTCTCCACATGCTCCGCCATCCACCGCACCATATTCGCCGACGTCGTCGGCTGCCATCCATGCCCTTTCATCGGCCGCCCGTACTGAAAATCGCAATCGCACGCCGGATTCGTCAGCTTCTTCATCTCCTCTTCCAGCTTGTAAACCGCCAGGTTTAAGTAAAAATTGTCCATGTCCCCCACATACACATGAATCTTCCCGCGTAATTTCGGCCCGAGCGTCGCCCAATTCGTTCGAATGTTGTAGCTCAAGTCGTACCCATGATCGCGCATGTAAATCGCCACGCTATGATCGATCTTCCCGGTCTTCTTATCCCACAAAGGCTTTGGATACCCATCGTCCCCAATCGGCCCGTAAGCCGCGTCCCAAATCTCAATCTGCTCTCCGGAGCGGTTATGGCTGCCTAAGACATCTTCTATCTGGCTGAACTGCTGAATCGTAATCTCGTCCTGACCCTCGGCAGTCCGCATAATGTACCGCGGCACCTGCACCCAGGTATGCGCCGGTTCAAAAAACGCATTGTCATCCTCGTACGCGTTCACCGTCCCATACCGCCGAAAATCAATCGAGTCCGGATACAGCGTCCACGTCCCGCCGAAAAAATCCGGATAAAACACCTGTGCCGCCAGCGATTCCCATCCTCCCGTCGACCCCCCCGTCAACACTCTCGCGTAGGGCTTGGGAATCATCCGGAAATGCGCCTCGAGATACGGGATCATCTCCTTCACCAGCGCGTCGCCATACGGCCCGTTGTTCACGGAGTTCACCGCATACGAGTCGTCGTAATACGGCGTGGGATGCTGAAACGTCACCGCAATCATTCGCGGAAAATTATCCGAAGTCCAAGCCTCAAAAAACTCGCGTCCCGTCTCGATGTTCAAATCCGCCAGCCGCGCTCGCATCTCCGCGGGGATGGGCTGATCCTGCTCTGTAAATCTCAGCGGCGGCCGCAGGCTGAAGTGGTTTTCTTCGTAAATCACCGGATAGTGCGCGTTGGGATGCCCGTCATAGTTCTTCGGCAAAAGCACAATCGCCCCGATAAACATCGGGTGTCCCCAGAATTTCGTCAGCATCTCGCTCTGAATCTTGATGTGCTTCACCCAAGCCGTGTCTCGAGGCACTTCGACGGGAGGAATTTCCTTCGTCAAACTGAGCTTGATGTCATACCCCGCCGCCGGATCCAAATGCACCTTCTGCATTTCGCTATACAAATTTCCCGGCGACCGGTTGAAATGCTGACCCTCCCATTGATCCATGTGCAGCCAAACCGTATGCCCATCGGCGCGATGGAATTCTGTATAAATGTTCACGAGCGCCTGTACGTAATAATCTCCCGCCGGAATCTCGCGCAAACTCGGCACCGGCGACCCCAACGTGCTGGCATCAATCACCGTACTCTGTCCAGGCGCCAGCGCGTTCACATCCACCCCAAAGAACGGGCCCGAATCTCCCCAATTCCCCGCTTTTAATCTCGGCTCCGGCTTATCCGAAGTGCTCACCACGACAAACACGCGTCCGGTAATCGCTCCCGCGTGCGCCGATGCGGGAAACGACACTTCGAATTTTCCGCTAGCCGCTTGTGGCACGGGCGCTGCACCCGCGCGAACCGCCATCAAGAAAACCGCCGCGCACGCCATCTCCCTTACTCTCATTCGCATATTCATTTTCATTGCGCTCCCCGCAGCGCCGTGAGCGTACTACACCAAAGCCGCGCATCCAAAATTTTCTACTTTCGGACGGGCGCCGCTCGGACCCTACTTAGGTGGCTTCTTGATAGAACCCGATCAGATTCCCCGCCCGGGCGCCAGCGTCGCTCCCCACGCGTCAGGGCTCAAGTCCCGCGCGTGCCGCGAAAAGAGCCAATGATGCCCATCGAGGTCCTCGGCCGCATACTGAAATTCGCCATAAACCGTCTCATGCGGCTCCTCCAAAATTGTTGCCCCCGCCGCTTTCGCTTTTTCAAAATGCGCCTCTACCTCTTCAACAAATACAGTCAGGCTCTGCGTTCCATATCCCAACTTCGCCGGGCTGGCGCAACCCATCTTCGCCTGTTTCAACATGATCCAAGCCTTGCCGAGATGCACTTGCGCTCCGCTGAGCGGCTCGCCGTAGCGATAATGCTCTCGAAACCCGAAAGCCCTGCTCAACCAAGCAATCGCGCCGGCAAGATCTTGATACTCGACGTGCGGCAGAACGGTGTCCGTAGGCAAAGAGCGATTCTCGATCATTGCGTTTCCTCCCGGTGACGCCTCCGAGCAAGCCCAACACGGCGCCTCCACCCTCATGAAAGTCCAGTGTAGTGAAATCCCGAATAGTGGGTCAGTTTCCGGTCACGTTAATCAGGACCTTGCGACAAGCAGTGATCATCACGGGATCTCTACTCCGCGATTTGCTGCGCCCATTTGGGCCCCTTCGGAATCTCGTACTACGGTGCGAACCAAAAAAGTTCCAGCTTGGAGATCAAAGCTCAGTTTCACGTTCAAGCCCGTTTTGTTCACGCGCTCCAGAGTTACATCTTTCAAGCGCATTTCGAGGACTCGCTGCAGGCCCACGAGCATGTTCCCGTTCTGGTCGAAAATAGCAGTAGTGATCGTCAAAGTATCCTGGTTGCGTTCATCCACCTTACGAAATCTGAGTTCTCCAATCCCCACATGAGTGACTACTGTTAGGTGGACTCCGTCCGTGCCCTTGAAGAATTGCGCCTGGCATTCGACGGGGAGTTCGTGCAGTTCCTCCTGGGAGAACACCGCCTGCTGGATCTCCTCTCTGGCCGCTGCCTCCGGGTTGGATTTGCCGCCCGGGGCGAAATAGCCATGGCGAGCCTGCAGCGCCCATTTATCTTTGTTCACTAGCGTCACTTTCAGATTGTGATACTTCCCATCGAGCTTTAAATTTTGCGGGGTAAATCCCAGTACATAAGAAACTTCCGGCTCCCCCGCGGCGTGTAGCAGCCCTTGATCAATGTCATTCCGGTCGTGAAAGAAAGTCCCGCCCGTCCCGTCGGCCAGCTCCGCAAGCGGCGTGAAGTGCGTTTCTTCTTCCCTCATTGTGGAGATCGTCTTCAGCGGACTAACAGAGGCGGTAGTGGGAGCGTTGGATGCGTCATAGACCGAGGAAACGTACAGGCCCCGCGCATCAATCGCATTGATCACGACATTTTCTTTCGTGGCCCGGTCGACGACCTCCGCTGCCGGCTGATGCATGGATGGAAGCAAGTAAAACCCCGGCGACATCATCACGATGACACGCTGTCCGGGCAGCACGCTCATCCGTCGAATGAGAGCCTGCAGGGTTTGATACGTACGCTGTTCCTCCGCTTCCGCGATATTCAAAACTGCGTCGGCCGCTGCCGTCACCATATTCGCGGCCGTCACAGCCGCTGACGCCGCCACATTCGCGCCCGTCTGGCTCCCGGCTGCACCCACCGGCAGCCCGCTGCAATTTATGTAGTCCTGGATGGCCACCTGCATCGCAGTAGGGTCCATGGCGGCTGCGATCATAAATGCTTCGTCCAAGGTCATCGGCGGACAGCCCGAGAGAGAGTTCTGGGCGAGTGAATGCGGCAAGATTCGCTGAACCGCCGCCTCGAGTTTTCCTCGGTCCTCCGTAAAATCCTGCTCCACTTCACCGGAGGTGGTGAAAATGGAGAAGCGGTCCCGAGCCTCCATGGCTGCGAAGAGCTTCGCGGTGGCCTGCCGCGAAAACATGGCGTCCTGCATCGAGAGATGCAGATCGTCGAAAAATAACGTGACGAACCTTTGCGGCAAATCTGCCGCTTTCACGGGCGTTCCTACCGAAGTTGCCTCCCCCGCATCGACAGTAGGCGCGTGGGAGGCAGGAGTCTCCACGGAGAAGCTCGAAATAATTTGTGGTTTGCGCTCGTCCGCGAGCTGAAAATCTTCTTTCTTCAGGTTCGTGATCACCTTGCCGTCGGCGTCGCGCACCACAACGCGCACCAGGACTAAGTTGACGCGCACCTGAAACGTGGCCGGAGAATCGTGCGAAACGATTTCGTCGTTGGGCGCCTTCGCATCCGGTTTGGGCGCGTTCTGCGATGTGTCAGCCGGTGGGGCTTGAGGAGCCTGAGAAGCTTGCGCAGTTGCCGATTGCGCTCGCGTGTCCGCCATGGGCAAACCGAAGGTGAAGAGCGTGCCTAGCAGAACGAGCCGGAAGCTTTTCGTTAGACTGCGCAAGGGGCGACCGTGTAGGACTATCACCACACATCCTCCCTTCGTTGGCTTGCTGCGTCACTCCACTGTCGATGCGACGGGGAAGTCAGCCCATGATACTTATAATGTTATGACGAGATAACCGGACTTCCGGGTACGGGCCAGGACGGAGTCCGTCACTCAGTGAGCAGTGGTCTGGCTGACAACTTCTGGTAAGCACGGATTACCGGAGAAGTGGTTGGCTCGATTGCCGGGTAAATCTTAATAGAGTCTGAGGGCCGATTATTCAGGTTGCCGGTCGCGCAACACGAGTAAAGTGTTCCGCGCTTCCTCTTCGCACCCTCAGTTCATTGGTGTTTGCCTCCGAGAGGCGTCTGTTATGGGCGACTTCATGAGCCCAAAACGCTTCCCAAATATAGGGTCAGCACCTTCTTGAATTCTTCCACAATTAGGTCTTTCGCTTTATCACCCGCTTCTCCATAGAGCGTTATCAAGCCTCTGACTATCTGGAGAGTCACGTTCGCAGCCAGCATTGCTCGTTCGTCTGAAAGGGATGGGTTCTTTGCTCGAAAGGCATTCGCGATGTTGGCTCGCAAGACTCTCTTCGCAGCGGGGTCGCGGCGTAGCCGAATCGGCGCCGCGAGCAGTCTCAGATAAGCCGGACGTACCTGAAAAATTTCAGTGATCCGTTCGATAAACAGACTCGCGAACTCTCGAT
>DATMKS010000079.1:0-37228 GCA_035571045.1 Verrucomicrobiia bacterium | reverse complement strand
GCGCCGCCACTCGAACTTGTCCACGGCCTTCATCAAACCGATGTTGCCTTCCTGAATTAAATCCAGAAACTGCAACCCGCGGTTCGTATATTTTTTTGCAATGGAAACCACCAAGCGAAGGTTGGCCTCGATCAATTCCTTCTTCGCCTGTTCAGCTTCCGCTTCGCCGCGGTGAATAAACGTCAGCGTGCGCTTCAATTCGGTAAGCCCGACCTCGCTCGCCTCTTCAATATCTTTCAGCTCCGTCCGCCGCGTGCGCAATTCCTTGCGCGCTTCCGCCGCCACGTCGCCTTTCGCGGCGTCCACACGCCGCTCCAAACGCCCCGCTTCGCGCTCCAGCGACTGCAAGCGCTCCACAGTCCCGCGCATCTTGTCGATCAGCCGCTTCTTCTCAAACGGATTGAAATCGATCCCGCGAATTTCCACCGAAATCTCTACACGCGTCCGCGACAGCGCCCACTTCGCCTTCATGTACGGCTTTTTCTTCGCCTTCGGCGTGGTATCGAGCTTCTCCGCTTGCTTCAGCGCCAAGTCGTACAGCTTCGCGATCTTGTCGATGTACTTCAGCGTCTGCTTCGTCTTGTTCGCGATCTTCTCTTCGGTCAGCTCTTCGTCGTCAAACTGCACCATCTCTTTGATCGACCGCGCGCCCTTCCGCAAATCCTCGCCCACCGCGATCAATTCCTTGATCACGATCGGCGACCGCGTGATCGACTTCATCACCACCAGTTGCCCGCGCTCGATCCGCTTCGCGATGGTCACTTCGCCTTCGCGCGTCAGCAGCGGCACGGTCCCCATCTCGCGCAAATACATGCGCACCGGATCGTTAGTTTTCTCGAGCGACCCCGGCGTCAAATCCAGATCGCTGCCGCCTTCATCCGAATGCGCGTCGTCCTTGACGACCGCATCCCGGTCCCCCGCCTCCGAGGACACTTCCACTGCTCGCGCAGCCTTCGCCGACGCCTGGTCCTCGTAAATCTCGATCCCATTCCGTTCAAATGTAGTGAGAAGGTCGTCGATCTCTTCCGAGGAGTGCACTTCTGCCGGAAGCGAATCGTTCACTTCGTCGTAAAGCAAATATCCGCGCTCTTTGCCCACGGCAATAAGCTGCTTTACCGCATCGTATTTTTCTTCAAGACCCACTGCTGCCACGAATTCCTCCAGCCATTAAAGCGCAATCCAAATGCGGCCGGTCAAAGCCGCCAAAACCTTTTCCTCGCAAAGGCGCAGGCAGTATGCCACGCTTGCGCAGCCAATTCCTCTGCGGTCACCAAAACGAACTGTGGGGAATCCCCCACCAGATCACACGTCTTTTTGTGAATTCCTTTATGGTACGCCGCGCCGCTAGCTTGCCGTTCGCCCTGCACTTCGCCCGTTGTGCGCTCTCAGAGTACGTTCCCGCGCCTCTAAGTACATCTATATAGATGCAGTTAGACGCGAATTCGTTACTCGCGAAACCCTATTACGCTACACGTCTAAGTCCGCCCTCGTCAACAATTTAATCAGTGGAAATCTGTGGAATAGTATCTGTCCTCGGAATTTTTATTTAACCCCGGTTCTGGCACCCCAAATCCACAACCAAGAAACACTCCTTACCGCCGTATTGGAACCGGGCAAGCTCCGCCGAAAAACGATCCTGATGGGTATGATGTTCGGCAGCCAAAAACGACTCGCTCAAAATGGCATCTGTTTTTCTCACATGCGGCGGCAGCGTTTGGCATCGGCGCATGCTTTACCGGTCCGGCAGCCCGAAGCGCGTCTGGTAGCAAGAGGGCTCTGCTCCGTCGTTCCTCGGTGACGGCCTGCACTCCCTCAATCGGACCGAAGAAGATCGGCTGGCTATCCATCCGCTATAGGGAGACTCGCTTCACCCCATTCCTTTGGCCTATACTCCGCCCATGCGGCGAAAAATCTCGATCCGCGCTTGCTTATTGGTTTTCCTTCTTGCCCTCGCCGGAGGACTGTCCGCCCAATCCAATTCTGACTGGACGGAATCCTTCCCCCCGTTTCGCATCGCGGGCAATCTGTACTACGTAGGGAGCAAGGGCCTTGCGAGCTATCTGATCACCACCCCGGAAGGCAACATCTTGATCAACAGCGATCTCGAAGCCAATGTGCCGATGATCTCCGCGAGTATCGAAAAACTCGGTTTCCATTTCAAGGACACAAAGATTCTTCTCATTAGCCATGCGCACTGGGACCACGACGCTGGCAGCGCCATGATCATGCGGATGACCGGCGCAAAGTACATGGTCATGGATGCGGACGTTTCCGTGGTCGAATCCGGCGGCAAAACCGATTTTCAGTACGGCAATGCACCCGGTTCTCTTTATCCGCCGGCCAAAGTCGGCCGCATACTTCACGATGGCGGCGAAGTGAAGCTTGGTGGCACGGTGCTGGTCGCTCACCTCACCGCCGGCCACACCAAAGGTTGCACCACGTGGACGATGAAAGTTACCGATGGCGGCAAAACATACGATGTGGTGATCGTTGGCAGCCCCAATGTCAATCCCGGCTACAAACTTGTGGACAACCCTGCCTATCCGCAGATCGCCGAAGACTACGAACGCATGTGGCGCGTTCTGAAGTCATTGCCATGCGACATTTTCCTCGGTGCCCATGGCAGCTATTTCGGCCTCGAAGAAAAATACCTTGAGAGCAAAGAGGACGGCGCAAAGCGGTTCGTTGATCCGGATGGTTACAAAAGGTTTATCACCCAAAAGGAACAAGACTTCCGCGCCGAATTGGCGAGGCAAAAACTTGCCGCCCACTGAGCCACTCGACAAATAAAGAGCAGTCGGGCGCTTACCTCGCCGCCGCCAGCCGCCGCATCAAATTCTGCTTCTTCTCGAGCAGCCCGCGCATTTCCGTCACGGGCGGGTTCGCCTCGATGCTGCGCTGCACCTCGGCAAGCTCCCGCTCGGCTTGGCGGTGCTGTAACGCTTCGACGCAGCTGACCGCCTCTTCCCAGGTCGGCTCGCTGGCTTCCTCGAAGAGAATCTCGAAGAGTATCCGCCGGTCGCGCTCTTCGAGATGCGTAGCGACTTCGGTTACCGGCATCGGCTGTTCGGCCAGGCTCTGAACGATCAAAGCTGCGAACACTTTCTCGGTCTCGAGCCCAAGATAGAGCTGAGCCACCTCGAGCCGTTGCGCCAGTTCGCGACGGAATCCCTCGGCCTCAGCCAGCATGCGAATCAATCGCCGCTCGACGGGCTTGGCCGACCGTCCCACCAGCTCCGGCTGAATTTTTAGTTCGCTGTGCCGCTGCGTGGCGGCTTTGCTCAGAGCGGCACGCAGTACCGGCTCTTCCAGATGAAGCTGCTGCGCGATCCGCGTCGCCCATTCCGAACGGAGAATCGTATTGGGAATTTTCTGAACGTAGGGCAAAAGAAAATTTACCGCGCGTCGCTTCCCTTCCCCTGTCGTCAAATCCATCTTACGTGCGCGCGCGATCAAGTAGTCTACATACGGCGGAGAATCCTTCAGCAGCTTTGTGTATTCCTCTACGCCTCGTTCGCGGATAAACAAATCCGGATCGGCTTTCTTGTCGCCCACAGGAGGAAGCGCCAGCACGCGAACTTCAAAATCCTGCTCCAGCAACAGCGACACGGACCGCTCTGCCGCCAACTGGCCAGCGTTGTCCGGGTCGTAATTAATGATCACGCGCTTCGTAAAACGGCTCAGCAGTTTAATTTGCGGCTCCGCAAGGCTCGTCCCGCAGCTCGCCACAACATTGCTGATTCCCGCGCGCGCCACGGCAATCGCGTCCATGTAGCCCTCAACCAGCACCGCGAAGTCCGACCGCCGCAGCGCTTCCTTCGCGCGATCCATGTGGTAGAGCACGTTGCTCTTCGAGTAGATCGCCGTTTCGGGTGAGTTCAAATATTTCGGCTGGTCATCGCCCAGTGCGCGCGCCCCAAAAGCCACGATTTTCCCCGAGTCATTTGCAATGGGAAATGTAATGCGCCGGCGGAATCGGTCGAACATTCGGCCGCCCTGTTCGCCGCGAGAGATCAATCCGGACTCAACCAGCAACTTCTCCGGATATTTCTGTTTCAGAAATCGCAACAGCGCATCTCCGTCGCTCGGCGCATAGCCGATCCCGAACCGGTCAATCGCCTTGTTATCGAGCCCGCGGTCCTCGAGATAAGCCCGCGCCGCTTTCCCTTCGAGCGTCCCGGAAATTTGCTTCGTGAAAAACGCTTGAGCCTCGCGATGCATCTCAACCAGCGCCGACCGCTGTTGATTCTCCTGCCGCTCCTCGGGCGACCGCTCCCTGGGCCGAGGAATCGCAATCCCGCACTTTTCTGCGACAGTCCGCACAGCTTCCGGAAATGCGGACTTCTCCATATCCATCACAAAATTAAAAACGTCTCCGCCTTTGCCACACCCGAAGCAGTAAAAGATTTGTTTGATCGGTGAGACAGTAAATGAGGGAGTTTTTTCCTGATGAAACGGACAAAGCCCCGAGAAATCCTTCCCGGTCTTTTTCAGTCGTACATATTCGCCCACCACGCGAACAATATCCGCCTGCTGCTTCACCCGCTCCGCGAATGATCCCGCTTCCGCCATGGCTTCCTCGAGGATTGTAACTAAACTAGTGTGAGGAATATATCCCGGCAGGAATCAGCTTGGCGTCCGTCAGCGGACGCGCGTAGAGATAGACCCATGTCTAGATCCGGTGCCTGCGGATCCAGGCATCGACGAACTCGCGGCGATCACAGCCGCAAATCGACAACGGTGATGGCCTTGCCGCCGCGTTCCTCGGTCTCAAACGAGGTGCGCTGAACGAGCGGATGCGACTTAAGGAATTCTCCGAGACCCTTGCGAAGTGCGCCGGTTCCGTGACCGTGAATGATCCGCACACGCGTTTGATTGGCTAGCGCGGCCTCGTCGAGATATTTATCGACGCGTTCTGTCGCTTCTTCTACGCGCATCCCAATCACATTTATCTCGCCTGAGGCCGTTGCTTCGCTGGGCTGCGCGGTGACGGTCACGTTGGACCCGCTGAAAGCGGCAGAGGCCAGCTTAGACGCAGCGACGGCCCCTTCCACTCCTATGATTTCATCGACGGCAACTTTCATGCGCAGCGGACCGGCCTCGATTTCGGCGGAGGAGCCGTCGAGCCGGCGGAAGATGACTGGTTTGCTGAAGCCGCGTACGCGAATCCGCACGCCGGGCTGTAAAGTGTCTGCGCGAATCGGTTCCTGGCCTGAGGAAGCCGTGCCTAAATCCGTTTGCGAATCGGAAATGGTTTGCACCAGCGCGGCGTTGAGTTCTTCGCGGGCTTGGCTGCGAATGTCTGTGCCTTTGCGCCGCGCAGTTTTTTCGAGCGAGGCGCGCAATTCCCGTTCTTTCACGGCTTCGATGACGCGAGCGACGTTTTCATCGAAGCGTTTTTGCATCCCGGCGAACTGCGCTTCAAGTTCCTTGATGCGTTTTTGCTGGCGCTCGACCCACTCCGTGCGCAGCTTTTTACGTTCCTCTTCGAGGGCCTGCCGCTCCGCGGCCATTTGTTGCTGCATGCGGTCGAGTTCATCGCGGCTGCGATGCAAATAGGCGATCAAGTCGGCGGCTTCGCGCGATTCCGGCGTCAGCAAGGAACGCGCTCGCTCGATAATGCAGGTCGCGATGCCCAATCGTTGCGCAATGGCGATCCCGCTCGATCCGCCAGGAACGCCGACCATCAGCCGGTACGTCGGCCGCAAATTTACTTCGTCAAATTCCACGGCGGCGTTCACCACACCGGGCGTCGTCGAAGCATAGGCCTTCAACCTGTCGTGATGCGTGGTGGCCAGCACGATGCAATCCTTGGCGCGAAATTCATCCAGCAGAGCCACTGCCAATGCCGCGCCTTCTTCCGGCGCCGTTCCGGTGCCCATTTCGTCGACCAGCGCCAATGACTGCGGCGTCGCGAGGTCGAGCATGAACTTCAAATTCAACATGTGTGCCGAAAACGTCGAGAGGTCGGCCGCGATGGACTGTTCATCGCCGATGTCCACAAGCACGCGGTCGAAAATAGGCAGCAGCGCGCGCTGCGCCGCCACCGGAATGCCCGATTGCGCCGACAGCGCCGCGAGTCCTACCGTCTTCAGGGCGACGGTCTTGCCGCCAGTATTTGGGCCGCTGATGACCAGAACTTTTTCCGCGCCGCCGAGCGCGAGCGTCATCGGCACGACCGCACGATCTTCACGGCGCAGCTTGTCCTCGAGCACCGGGTGACGAGCCGCTTGCAACCTCAAGTCGCCCGCGTCGGAAAATTCCGGCATCGCGGCATCAAAATCGCGGGCAAAACGCCCGCGAGCGAAAACGCTGTCGAGCTCTGCGATTGTCCCCGCCGCCGTGAGCAGCGCTTCGCGAACGGCCTGCAGCCGCTCCGTAAGCCCGCGCAAAATCCGGATAATCTCCGCCGCTTCCTCTTCAGAAAGCTGCACGAGTTCGTTGTTCGCTTCCACCGTTTCCAGCGGCTCGAGAAAAACGGTCTGCCCTGTTCCGCTCGCCCCGTGCACAATTCCCGGAACGCTGCGCCGATTTTCCGAGCGCACGGGAATCACAAATCGTTCATTGCGAAGCGTGACGTAATCTTCGCCGGCTTCCGCGCTGCGGGAGCGCAGGATTTGCTTGAGCGTTTTCTGAATCGACTCGCGCGTCTGGGTAATGCTCGCGCGAATGCGCCGCAGCGCCGGTGTGGCATCCTCACTGATCTCGCCATTCGGCAAGACGCATCGCCGGATCGCTGTCAGCACCTCGCGAAAATCTCCGAGCGAAGCGGCGCGCGCAGCTAGCAGCGGAAATTTCGCAGCATCCTCCCGAAATTGCCCACGCAACCACGCGGCCGTCTCGAGCAGGGAGGCCGCGTCCAGAAATTCCTTCGTTTCGAGAACAATCCCCGGGCCCTCGATTTTCTCGAGCCATCTCTGTGGATCGGCCAGCCCGCCAAATCCCAACTCGCCGCCGCCGCGCAGCCATTCCCGTGCCTCGCGAATCAACGCAAAAGCCGCTTCCAGCGCCGCGCGATCCGCCCCAAACTCCAACGCATGCACAGCCCGCCGCCCCGGCGCACACGTCGTCCTCAGCCGCAACAATTCCCGCAGCTTGTCAAACTCAAGTACGTCCTGCGCCGTCCGTGCCATTTTCTCTTTCGCTAGTACAGTCTCTGCTTCCGATTGTTTTGTTCGTGTTTCATTATTGCTTTCTGTGCTCGCGCGGAGAGGAAGGCGCGAGTGTCGCGGCTCCGGCGTCAAATTCTTCGATCATCGCAATGCAAAGTCCGTTCAGCACATCGGCGGCTCCATGGTTTTTATCGCCCTGGTTGTTGCTCAGGAAAGAAAAAATCAGCCGCTGGCCGCTCGGCGTTTCTGCGAAACCGGATAGCGTTCTTACGTGCTCGACCGATCCGGTTTTTGCGTGGATTCGCCCGGCAGCCAGCGTATTTTTCATGCGGTCCTGGAGCGAGCCGTCCACGCCGGCCACCGGGAGCGACGCGTAGTACGGAGCGAACCACGTCTGCGCTTGTGCATACTTGAGCAAAGTCACGACAGCGCGCGGCGTGACCAAATCGTGCCGCGAGAGTCCCGAGCCATCCGTCTGGATCACGTCGTCCGGCGCGATTCCCGCGGCGGCATAAAAATCCTGCGGAGTTTTCAGCATCTCGTCCGGAGTGCTCCACACACCGTTTTGCCGCGCGGCGGTTCGCAGCAGCATTTCCGTGTGCAGGTTCTGGCTAATCTTGTTGATGAGCTTCACGGAATCGCCGAGCGGCACGGACACGTGTTCCACAAGAATTGTGCGCGGAGTTACATCCATCTCAGCAACGTGAACGGCCCGCACTTTTCCATCGAGCTTCACGCCGCGCTCGGCCAGCAAACCTGCCAGCACAGATGCCGCGTGCTGTGCCGGCTCTTCAATCGCCAGGACCAGCTTGCGCGGCACGCTTCTGGCCGGCATCGTGCCTCGCACGACGACGAGATTTGCTCCCGGCTCGCGCGTCAGCGTCAAATCGGATTTCACTTCCGCTGCGGACGTGGTCACATCGTTCTCCAGCGCAAAGTCCGGCGTCAGCGGAGCAACCGATGCCTCGACCGGATCCCCCATTTTTTCGCCTGGCCTAAGCGTCACTGCCACTGTGTTGTCGTCGACGACGATCGCGGAAATTGCCGCGCCGTATTCCCAGACCATGTCGTCAATTTCCCAGCCGTTCGGATAGCGCTCGCGCGGAAAGTAGCTGTCGTCGCCAACTACATCGCCGGAGATTTCCTTCACCCCGCGCGCCACCAGCGCGTCGGCCAATTCGGCCAGCGCTTTTTCCGGTGGCCCGTCGAACTCCTCCTTCAGCTCGTAAGGGAATTTGCGGTTTGAGAGATTCGGATCTCCGCGCCCCACCAGCACGACATCGCCGGTGAGCTTGCCTTCCGGCGAGATTGTGCCGCGGGTTTCGAGAGTGGTGTGAAATCTGTAATCCGGCGTCAGCTTGGCCAGCGCCAGCGCGGTGGTAAAAAGCTTCATGTTCGAAGCCGGAACAAAATAACTGTCGGCGTTTTTCTCGAAGAGCGTTTCTCCCGTCTGTGCATCAACGATCAGGAGTCCCCAGTCGCCTTTGCCGGAAGGCCCCGCGGCAAGCAGCGTCTCCGCTAGCGCGCCAAAGCGCTTGCCTGCGGCCGCGCGCGCAGGCGTGAAACCGGTTCGTTTCCCGTCGTGCTTTGTTGCGCAGCACGCCTGGTCTTGTCCCGGAGTCGTTTGAGCACGATTGCCGGTTGCAGCCACAGAACATAGAACCAAAGCCACAGCCAATCGTGGCAACCGCCATCCACACGCTTTTCCTAAGCCCATGTTTTCTCTGCCTCGAAACCGCCGCAAGTGAAAGTATAGTCGAAACTCCGCGCAACATTTTCTCGGCAGGCCGCATCTACTCCTGTGTCACACGGAATCGAAGTCGGCCCCCCCAAAAAGTGCAGGTTGCGCGCAAACCTTTAGCAACCTATGATTAATCTGCCCAGTAAATTTCAGCGAGGTGAAATTTGATCAAGCGAATTAGCTCCTGTCTCATGGCGCTGGCGATGATCGCCCCGGCTCTTCTCTCTCAAGATAAAGAAGCCGACCGGCTCGACAACTGCGGCACGGTGATCAAGGAAATTATGGATATTCCCGATGACATTCCTCAGGATCTCATCGACAAAGCAGAATGCGTGATCATTTATCCTTCGGTCTTGAAGGCGGCTTTCGTTGTTGGAGGCAGCTACGGCCGGGGCACAATGACTTGCCGCACTGGGGAACACTATACCGGCCCGTGGAGCGCACCTTCGATGATGGCATTGGAAGGCGGGAGCATAGGTTTCCAGATCGGCGGGCAGGCCACCGATTTCGTCCTTCTGGTGATGAACCCGCGCGGAGCACACTCCATTCTGAAGAGCAAGGTGAAGCTCGGAGCGGACGCTTCCGTCGCTGCGGGTCCCAAGGGCCGCGCGGCCGATGCCTCGACAGATGCCACGCTGCGTGCCGAGGTGCTGAGCTATTCGCGCTCGCGAGGCCTCTTTGCGGGCATCTCCCTCGAGGGCTCCACGGTTCGGCCCGACAATGACGCCAACGAGCGTGTCTACGCAAGAAAGGTGAGCGCCGAGGAGATCATTTTCAAGGGCGCGGTTGCTGTACCTCCGCCGGGACAGAAATTGATCGCCTATCTCAACCGCAAGTCTCCGAAGAACACTTCCGATCCCAACTCGTTGAAGGAATAGCGCGAAACAATAGCAAAATTAAGGAGTACCGAAGGCCCCGGCAAGTGCAGTCTGTCACGCAACTTCCTTGAAGAATTGTAGAAAAATGAAAAGAATGCCCGCGCGAAAGCGCGGGCATCTCTCGCCTGTAGCTTCTTCTTCCCATAACAGACTGCCGAGTGCCGGGGCCATCGCTTTTTAAGGGCGCGATTGGGCCGAAAATTGGACTTGACATGGACCTATACATGACCTAAGGTCATTTATGAACAATGGTCAAGAAGATTCCATCAAGGCCTTCAAAAGCCCGCCACGCTCCGGGGCTTCCCTCCCATGGCCGCCGCGAACGCCGCAGCGCGGAAACCCGTGAACGTCTGTTCCGCTCGGCTCTCGATCTCTTTGCCAGAAAAGGGTTTATGGAAACGACCGTGGGGGACATCACGGAAGCGGCCGATCTAGGCAAGGGCACCTTTTTTAACTACTTCCCCAGCAAGGACCACATCCTTCTGGCTTTTGGGGAAATGCAACTTGCCAAGCTCCAAGCCGCGGTCGAGCAAGCACGCCGCACCGGCGAACCGATGCCTCAGTTCCTGCGGTCTCTCGGTGTGCGCATGACGCAGGAGCCCATCCGCAATCCCGGGGTTATCCGCACGCTGCTGCAAGCATATCTTTCAACCACTCCGGTGCGTGCAGCAATGCTTGATTTACAAAAACGTGTGCACGCGCTGCACACGGAGATTGTAGAGCTCGGGCAGGAACGCGGCGAAATCCGCAAGGATCTTCCGGCGACCGAAATCGCGCACGTTTTCCGTCAGACTATTTTTGGAACGCTTTTATTTTGGTCGCTTTATGGCGACGCAACTTTGCACCCGCGCATGGAGTCGGCGTTCAATGTGCTTTGGTCCGGGCTGGCTCCGCGTAATTTGGGTGCTGCATCAGCAGAAATCCCTCAGGCCGAAGCAATGCCTGTGAGCGTTCCGCTTTTTACTTGTGGAGATTGATTTTATGAGTCGCAAGCGCATTCTCCTGATAATCCTCGTTGCCATCATTCTGGGCGGCACGACCGTTTACGCCACATGGTTTCGGAGCGACAACGCGTTGCAAGGTTCCGGAACCGTGGAGGCGCGCGACATTCGCGTGGGCTCGAAGGTGGGAGGGCGCATCGACAAAGTTCTGGTGCGCGAAGGCGATCGCGTACAGCCTGGCCAGACCTTGATCGCGTTCGACGATAAGGAATTGCTGGCCTCTCTCGATCAATCCCGCGCCGCGGCGGAGAAGGCAAAACGCGGCTATCGGCCGGAGGAAATCGCCGAAGCGCGTGCAGCCGCAGAGCAAGCCAAAGCCGATTACGAGCTGCGCAAAAACGGTTATCGAAAGGAAGATATCGCTGTGGCGCAGGCCGACGTGGATCGCGCCGCCGCGGATGAAGTTCGTTCGCGACTGGATTTTCAGCGTTACGAAGCGCTGGCGCAGAAGGATCTTGTGTCCAAACAACAGCGCGACACCGCCGAAGCGAACTGGAAGATGGCTCTGGCGCAGCAGCAAAATTACCAGCATAAGCTGGACGAGTTGAAGCGCGGCTACCGTCCCGAAGAAATTGCTTCAGCGGAAGCGCACTATCGCGAAACGCAAGCCACGCTCGAAAAATTTGAAAGCGGCAATCGCCGTGAAGACGTCGATCTTGCTAAAGCGGCTTACTCCTACGACGAAGCGCGTTTCCGCGAGCGCGAGGTGATAGCGCCCTCCGCCGCCACCGTTGAGGTCCTCGACGTACGTCCCGGAGACATCATCGCCCCGAACACGCCTGTAGCCACGCTTCTCGAGCAAGATCAGATTTATGTGCGCATCTACATTCCGGAGACCGAGCTCGGCCGCGTGCAGGTCGGCCAGAAAGCTGAAGTACGCGTCGACTCTTTTCCGAAAACCGTGTTCGACGGGGTCGTTGAACAGATCAATCAACAGGCCGAATTTCTTCCGCGTAACGTCCAAACTCGCGAGGAGCGCGTACATCAGGTCTTCGGCGTAAAAATCCGCATCAACGATCCCGCCGGACATGTCCTCGCTGGCATGGCCGCAGACGTGAAATTGAAAGCGGGAAATTAGGTCGTGGCTACCACTCCGCAAAATCCAGCCGAGACTGCCATCTCCGCCGAGCACCTTGTCCGGAGATTCGGCCACGTCACTGCCGTGAATGACGTTAGTTTCCGCGTCGAGAAAGGTGAGATTTTCGGCTTTCTCGGACCCAACGGCAGCGGCAAAACCACCGTCATCAAGATGCTTACCGGCCTGCTGCCGCTCAGCAGTGGCTCCGCTTATGTGGAGGGGCTGGACGTCCGCGTGGATTCCGAAGTCGTTCGAGAGCGCATCGGGTACATGTCGCAAAATTACAGTCTCTATCACGACCTAACGGTCGCGGAGAATCTGCAGTTCTACGGGCGCATTTACAGCCTCGATGCAGCTCGCCTGAAACGCCGCATTGAAGAAGTTGTGCAACTCAACGGCCTCGCTCCCTATATGAATCGCCTGTCCGCCCAGCTCTCCGGCGGCTGGAAACAACGGCTGGCTCTTGGCTGTGCCATGCTGCATGAGCCCAAGCTTCTTTTTCTTGACGAGCCTACAGCTGGAATCGATCCCGTAGCGCGGCGTCAGCTTTGGGATCTCCTTTTTGAACTCTCCGGGCACGGCATCACTTTCTTCGTCACCACGCACTACATGGACGAGGCGGAGCGGTGCAGCCACGTCGCCTACATCTATTACGGCAAGATCATCGCCGATGGCACGCCAAATACACTTCGCGAGTTGCCGGACGTTCAGCCGCAGGGGACCATACGCGTGGAAATTACGACTCCCGAAGTCACTCGCGCGCTACGTTTCGCCCGACAGATCCCTGGCATTCGTAGCGCCACAATTTTTGGCCAGTCCATCCATGCGCTTATGGATGATCATCTCGATCTTCACGATCTTCAGGAACAGCTTCTAAGAAACGGCATTGCGGTCGCTGAAATTCGGCCGCTCGCTCCAAGCCTGGAAGACGTCTTCGTCGAACTCACTTATAAGCATCAGGCCATTTTGGAGGCGTCGCGTGCCTGACCTATTCCGCGGTTTTGGCGCGGTTTTCTATAAGGAGGTTCTGCACGTCCGGCGAGACGCGGGAACGCTGTTTTTCTCGCTAACCATGCCGCTGCTGCAATTGTTTCTGCTGGGTTTCGGCATCGACACGAACATCCGGCAGATCAATACCGTCGTCTACAACGCCGACGGCCGGCGCGAAAGCCGGGAACTGCTCGACCGCCTGAAAAACTCGGATACATTCCATATTATCCGCTACGTCGAGAACGACCACGACTTGAACGATATGATCATCGCCGGCAAAACGCGCGTGGGCATCAAGATTCCCGTCGACTATTCTGATCGTCTTATCCACAACATGAGCGCGCAGGTCCTGGTCCTAATCGACGGCTCGGACTCTTCGGTGGCCGGCCAGGCCATTAACGTCACCAATGCTATCGGACTGGATGAATCTCTCCGCCGTGTCCTGCAAGATCGCGCTGAGTTCGCCGTCGATATGCGGCCTAAGCTGCTGTTTAATCCGGACTCCCGCTCGGCGAATTTCTTTCTTCCCGGACTCACCGCAATCATGCTCCTGAACGTCACCACATTCCTGACGGCCTTCTCGATCGTCCGCGAAAAAGAGCGTGGCACGCTGGAGCAGCTCTTCGTTACGCCCGTCCGCCCTTTTGGGCTTCTTCTCGGCAAGCTGTTGCCTTATCTGGGCATCGGCTTTTTCGAGCTCAGCCTCATTCTCTTCTTCATGCGCTTCGTCTTCCTTGTTCCCATTCATGGCAGCGTTCTGCTTCTTTTCATTCTTTCTATGCCTTATCTCTTCGCGGCTCTCTCGCTGGGAATCCTCATTTCGAGCAAAGCCAAATCGCAAGCCGAGGCTATGCAACTGGCTTTTCTGCCTATTCTTCCGAGCGTTTTCTTTTCGGGGTATATCTTCCCGCGCGAAACCATGCCCGCACTCTTCTATCCGATCAGCTACCTGATTCCTGCCACCTATTTCATCAACATCACTCGCGGCATCATCCTCCGCGGGGCCGGTATCAAGCATCTTTGGACCGACGGCCTGGCTCTTTTCATTATCGGTACCATGCTCCTGGTCATCGCTGCCCGGCGTTTCCGCAACAAAGTCATCATGGCTTAGCGCGAATCTCGGCTTGCCCTTCTGAACCGTCGCGCACTACTATCGGCGTTCCAGTCGGGAGGCGAGGTAATCATTCGTGGAGAATCGTTTATCTGGTTGGGTGATCTTTCTTTTTGTTTTGATTGTCGCGGGCGTGTGCGCGGCCGACAAGGGAACGCCTGATCCGCTGGCCGCTACCGCCTCGCAAGAAGCTTTCTCCGCAGAGCGCGCCCTCGTCTATCTGAACGCTTTCGCGAGCGCGCCTCACCCGATTGGTTCCCCCGAGCACGACCGTGTGCGCGACTATCTTGTTTCCCAGCTAACCGGTCTTGGACTCCATCCTGAAGTTCAGCGCACCACGGGTGTCACGCCCCGGTACGAAGTCGCCGGCACGGTTGAAAATATAGTTGCTCGTTTGAAGGGCACCAGCGGCACGACGGACGCCGTTGCGCTCGTCGCGCATTACGACTCCGTTCCCGCCGGCCCCGGCGCCGGAGACGACGGTGCGGGGGTGGCTGCTTTGATCGAGACGCTTCGCGCTTTGCGCGCCGGGCCTGCGCTGCGCAACGACATTCTTTTTGTGATTACTGACGGCGAAGAAGACGGGCTGCTCGGGGCTTCCGCGTTTGTCGCCGAAAATCCGGCAGCCAAGGATGTGCGTGTCGTCGTCAACTTCGAGGCTCGCGGCAACGCCGGCGAATCGCAAATGTTTGAAACCAGCGCGGGGAACGGCGGCTTGGTGCGGATCTTCGCCGGAGCGGCGCCGCATCCCTCGGGTTCTTCACTCACCTACGAGATCTACAAGCGCATGCCGAACGATACGGATATGACAGTGTTCAGAAAGTCGGGCGCGGCTGGTCTCAACTTTGCATTCATTGGACATTGGGAGGCGTATCACACGCCGCTCGACAATCCACAGCTGCTCGATCGCGGCAGCCTGCAGCAGCAGGGCGAAAACGCGCTTTCGCTCGCCCGCAGGTTCGGCAATACGGACCTGACGCAGCTTCAGGATCGCGACTCGGTTTATTTTTCCATCCCTGGAAATTTCTTCGCGCATTATTCCAGCCGCTTTGTCTGGCCGCTCGCGATTGTCTGCGGCGTTCTGCTCTTCGGCGTGATCTTTTATGCCAACGGCGCGTGGCAGACGAGCGTGCTGGCCATTTTTGGCAGCTTCTTCGCGCACATTCTCGCGCTGCTCGTGCTGCTGCTCATTGGCCTCGGCTTTGAGTTCGGCGTGCGCTGGCTGCACTTGCACGCGCTTTCCGAAGGCGGCCTCGATCAAAACACTTATTACACACTTGGTCTTTTTGCCCTGCTGCTCGCGGTGGATGCGCTGCTTTACAAGTTCTTCCGCAAGAGAATTACCCCGCCTGCTTTTTTTCTCGGCGGCGCGGCTTTGCTCTTTGTTCTGGTGTTAGTGACTTCAAAATGGCTTGCGGGCGGCAGTTACACGTTCGCGTGGCCGCTGCTCGCAGGGCTGCTGGCAACGGCCATCGCCGCTTTTCGCCCCGGAGATTTGTCGATTCTTTCCGCTCTCCTTCTTAGCGCGCTGAGTCTTCCCGCGCTGCTGCTGTTCGTTCCGCTTCTGAAAGGCTTTTACGCCGCGCTCGGTTTCACCACGATCGGCGCTCCGCTCTTGAGCGTCACGTTTGGCTTGCTGTTCCTCATGCTTTTCCCCTTTCTGGACAAAGTGCTCGAATCCGCCGGCAAACTTCTTCCGATTGCCGCGCTGGTTGCTGCGCTTGCTTTGTGCGTTGTCGCCGCGAAAATCACTCGCTACTCCGCAGCGCATCCGAAACCCAGCCTGCTCTCCTACGCCTTGGACGCCGACTCGGGTAGAGCTCTGTGGACCAGCTCGGCCAGCCGCGTGGATGCGTGGACCGCTCAATACCTGGGCGCGTCTGCTTCTCGGGGCAAGCTCCCTGACTTCATTCCCGACTGGTACCCCATCGATTTTCTTCAGCACGAAGCGCCTTCGATCGCGCTAGTCCCTCCGCTGGCCGAACTTCTTGAAGACTCCTCGGACGGCGCGACGCGCACACTGCACCTTCGCATCACTACGCCGCGTCACGCGCGCACGCTCCACGTGGGGATTCGGCAAGTGGAAGTGCTTAGCGCGAGCGTCAATGGGCAGGATCTCGGGAAGCCATCCGAAGCACGCTGGCGCCAGCCCGGCCACTGGGCCTTCGACTACGCCAATCCTCCGGCCGAAGGCATCGATTTGCTGCTTAGCGTGCAAGCGAGTGGACCGGTCACCGTCGTCTTGGTGGATCGCTCGAGCGGGCTTCCCACTATTCCGGGGGCGACTTTTCCCACGCGGCCGGCCGATTCGATGCCGATTCACACTGGCGACCAAACGATGGTGCGCCGCAGCTTTGTCTTTTAACCGTCCGCAGGGTACTCTGCTGGTTTGCTTTCGTGTCTCCGGGAGCTGCTGTGTCCTGTCCAATTTGTGAAAAACGAAAAGCCGAAAGATTTTGTCCTGCGAAAGGCGAGAAAATTTGCGCCGTCTGCTGCGGCAAGGAGCGCGAGGTCTCGATCGACTGTCCGCCGGACTGTACTTACCTGGTTGCCGCGCATCGCTATGAAGATGAACACCAGCGTTCGCTGCCCGAGGACACGCCGCTTCTCGACGTCAAAGTTTCGCAGGACGTCATCTACGCTCACCAAAATGTGCTTTCTGGAATAGCCTTCACCGCCGCGAAATTCTCCGCCGCGCATCCCGCGACAACCGACCCCGATTTGCTTGCCGCGCTACAAGCTCTCGCCGAAACCTACAAGACGCTCGGGTCCGGCATCTATTACGAAAAACCTCCGGACGCCGCGTTGCCACGCGAGCTGTATGCCACGCTTGCGCAATTCCTGAACGAAACCAAGCAGCACTCTACAGAAGGCGCCGGCTCAGGTGCCTTCCAGAGTGCGACGCCCGTCAGGGATTCCGAGGTTTTCTCCTTGCTCGTTTTTCTCTATCGCATGGGTTTACTGCGCACGAACGGCCGGCCGCGCGCGCGCCGCTACGTCGAATTCCTCCGCAGCCAATTTCCCGCCGCGCCGGAACTTAAGCGCGAAGAATCCCGCATCATCGTGCCGTAACCCGTCGAGATGCACAGCAAATGCCGCCTCGGAAGTGCCAATCGCGGGCGAGCTGAAGTGCGGCGGCCCGAATCGAAAAACCAATTGGCGCGCGGCGAAAATTGCGCGTGATCGTGTTTTAGGCTCGCGGTACTATACTCTCGAATTAACTTCCTGATCCGCGAAGCAGCGAAGCCACAGCCCCGACTCCTGACCCCGAGGAGAGCTCTCATGATTTCTCAGGCGAATATCCTGCCAACGACTCCCATGGGCGCAACCCTGGTGAGCGGAGGCGCGACGTTTCGTGCGTGGGCGCCACGAGCCACCGCCGTCTACGTCAACGGCATTTTTGGAGGCCAGGCTAAGACCGGGCAGACCGACGACTTGCTGATGGCCAAGGACGCGGATGGATATTGGACGGGCTTCCTTCCCGGGGCGCGGGACGGCGATCTCTATCATTTTTGGGTTAACGGCGCCGGTTCGAGCGGATACAAACGCGATCCGTATGCACATGAAATGGCTGAGGACGCTCCGTTCCCGTCCTGCAGCTGCCTGATTCGTGCGGCCGCCGCCTACCCGTGGCATGACTCGGCGTTTGTCACGCCGGATTTTTCCAACATGATCGTGTATCAGCTGCATGTCGGAACCTACCTACCCAGCACACCAGGCCTCGCCTCCACTTTTCTCGATGTGATCGGCAAGATCGAATATCTGGCGGCGCTTGGCGTCAACCTGCTCCAACCGCTGCCCGTCGACGAGCTCGAGACTGATCCCTCCATGGGCTACAACGGCGCGGACTACTTCTCTCCTGACACCCCGTACATCGTCTCGGGACAGGCAGCGCTTTCCGGATACCTGGCCACAATCAACCGACTGTTAGCGGCAAAAGGCTTTTCTCCACTGGCGATTCAAGACATCACTCCGGGCCCCGCGCAACTCAAGGCCATGGTCGATCTCTGCCATCTCTACGGCATCGCAGTGGCCTTCGACGTGGTGTACAACCACGCCGGCGGATTCCAGGGCGATGATCAAAGCCTCTATTTTTGGGATCGCGCGGCGAATACCGCCGATAACAACCAGAGCCTCTACTTCACCAACGTGGGAATCGCGGGCGGCCTTTCGTTCGCGCTCTGGAATGCCGATGTTCGCCAGTTCATCATCAACAGCGCCAGCTACTACATCAACGAATTTCACGTCGACGGATTCCGTTACGACGAAATCAGCGCGTTGCTCTCGATGAATGAAGATTCCGGCTGGAACTTTTGCGGCAATCTCACCGGTACGTTGCGCTTCCTCAAACCGCGTTTCTTGCAAAACGCCGAGTATTGGCCCTCCGAGTACACGCAGCCACGTTCCTCAATCGTGGCTGCCACATCCAGCGGCGGGACCGGTTTCGACGTTTTGCAACACGATGGATTGCGCATCGCGCTCCGCACCGCCGTTCAGCAAGCTTCAGAAGGCCAGAGTGCTTCCGTGAACTTCGACTCGATCGCCGCCAATCTTTTCCCCCCGGACCTTCCGCACGCATGGCAAGCGGTAACCTGCGTGGAAAATCACGACGTGGTGCAAGCCGGCCGCGACCCGCGCATTCCCACTCTGGCGGACGGGTCGAACCCCAGCTCCTGGTATGCCCGCAGCCGCACGAGATTTGCCACCGGGCTGCTGCTGACCGCTCCAGGCATTCCGCAACTCTTCATGGGACAGGAGTTCCTGGTACCGAATCAGTGGAACTGCGATCCCGCGGACTCGGCCCATCTCATTTCGTGGACTGGCCTCAATACTGGAAGCAACCAGGCCATGGTGGATCATCTGCGCTTCACGCAAGACCTGATCCGTCTGCGCTGGAACGAACCTGCTCTGCGCGGCGAAAACGTGAACGCCTTCCACGTCCACGGCCAAAACCGTGTCATCGCGTTTCAAAGATGGCTCGAGGGAACGGGAAACGACGTAATCGTAGTGGCCACGCTATCGGAAACAACCTGGTATGACTACGCCGTCGGCTTCCCATATCCCGGCCCTTGGACGGAAGTTTTCAACAGCGATGTCTACGACAACTGGGTCAATCCGATGGTGGCGGGCAATGGCGGAGGAATTTTTGCATCCGGCGGTCCATTGCATGGCTTCCAAGCCTCTGCCAACATCGTAATCCCCGCAAACGGAATGGTAGTCTTCGCACGCGGCACGAATTAGTCCCGGCAAATCCAATCCACTTACGACCGCCCGCCCGGAAGCGCCGGCGATTCCGATCGATTGGGCGGCCTTCTCAGACGCGCGGACCGGAATCTGATAGTGTTTTCTTCCGAGGCTGGTTCACGGAGGGCAGGAATGCTTCGAAAAAACCTCAGGCTCGGCACGCCGGTTCTAACCCAGAGAAGAATTTGCACGCTTGGAAAAGCCTTTGTCATAGCGCTCGGTGTTGCAGCCGCGTTCACCGGCCCTCTTCGGGCACACGCCCAGGAACGGGAGTCCGCCGCAAAACTCGTAGCGCGCACAATGGCAAATCCAGAATTTCGCGCGAAGACTTTTCGCGGAGGAGAATGGCTGGGTAGCGGAGATTTCTATCTCGATTTGGAGCCGTCCGCCACCGCGGGCGGCACTGACCTCGTTCGCTACCAGACGGCTAGTGGCGCGCGTGACATTCTGGTTTCTGCCAGCCGCCTGATTCCCGCGGGCGGGAAAACGCCTCTGCCGATCGAAGACTACGCGTTCTCAGCTGATGGACGCCAACTTCTCGTCTTCACAAATTCCGAAACCGTCTGGCGTCAGAACACGCGCGGCGATTACTGGCTTCTCGATTTGAAGAGCGGCGCTTTGCGTAAACTCGGCGGCGATGCGCCCGCCTCCAGCCTGATGTTTGCCAAATTTTCGCCGGACAACACCAAAGTCGGCTACGTGCGCGGCAACAATGTCTACGTGGAGGATGTGGCCGGCGGAAAAATCACGCAACTGACGCAGGACGGCTCGTCCACGGTCATCAACGGCACTTCCGATTGGGTGAACGAGGAAGAATTTGATATTCGTGACGGCTTCCTATGGAGTCCCGACAGCCGCGCCATCGCTTTCTGGCAATTCGATACTGGCGGTGTAGGGATCTACACGTTGATTTACGATCTCGGCGCACCGCGCGGCGCGATCGTCACTGGAATTCCCTATCCGGGCACGGGCGTGTATCCGCAGATACTTCAATATCCGTATCCGCTCGCCGGAACGCAGAATTCGGCGGTTCGGGTGGGGGTTGTAAGCGCTGCCGGCGGACAAACCGTCTGGATCGAGACAGGTGGGGATCCGCACAATTTCTACATTCCCCGGATGGGCTGGGCTGACGCCAATCACGTGCTGCTGCAACACATGAATCGCATGCAGAATAAAAACGAATTTCTTCTGGCCGATGCGGCATCCGGCGCCTCGCGAACGGTGTTTGTGGACGAGGACCATGCGTGGGTGGACGTGAATGACTCCGTCTCGTGGATCCATCAGGGGCGCGAATTTCTTGTGCTGAGCGAGCGGGACGGCTGGAGGCATTTGTATCGTGTGGCGCGCGATTCCTCCAAGGCAGAACTCGTTACGGGCGGGGATTTCGACGTGGTGAGCCTCGAGCGGGTCAGCCCCGATGAAAAGTGGATTTACTTCATCGCGTCTCCGGACAATGCGACGCAGCGCTATCTCTATCGCGCGAAGCTGGATGGCTCTTCGGCGCCGGAGCGCATTACGCCGAATCAGCCCGCCACGCACTCCTACACCATTTCGCCGAATGGCGAGTGGGCTTTCCACAACTACTCTTCGTTCAATGTGCCGCCCACCTTTGAAGTTGTGCACCTGCCCGATCACCGCGTCATGCGAAACACGGCGGAAAATTCCGCGCTGGCCGAACGCGTGAAAACGCTCTCGGGCGGCCCAGCGGAATTTCTGAAAGTGGATGCGGGCAACGGCTTGACGGTGGACGCGTGGCTGATCAAGCCGCCGAATTTCGACCCGGCGAAAAAGTATTCGCTGATTGTGTATGTCTATTCCGAGCCTGCGGGGCAAACGACGGAGGACCGCTGGCAGTCTATATTTCTGCGCACAATGACCAGCGCCGGGTACGTCGTGGCGAGCTTTGACAACCAGGGCACGCCAGCTCCGCGCGGCCGGGAGTGGCGTAAGGTCGTTTACGGAAATGTAGGCCCGCTCTCCTCGCAGCAGCAGGCAACTGCGCTTCAATCGCTCGAGAAAACCCATTCGTATATCGATCCCAAGCGCGTCGGAGTGTGGGGTT
Source organism: Verrucomicrobiia bacterium (assembly GCA_035571045.1). Lineage (GTDB taxonomy): Bacteria > Acidobacteriota > Terriglobia > Acidiferrales > UBA7541 > Acidiferrum. The sequence continues at coordinate 16,011 of DATMKS010000079.1, read as the reverse complement.
GGAGCGGCGGAGGGACAGAGACGCTCAATCTGATATTCCGCTATCCCGAAACTTACAGTGTTGGCGTTTCGGTCGCGTCGGTGCCCGACCAGAGACTCTACGACAGCATCTATCAAGAGCGGTATATGGGATTGCCGCAGGAGAGTCCGAAAGCTTACGAAGAAAGCTCGGCCATCAATTTTACCAATGGCCTACACGGAGACTTGCTGGTGATGCACGGTTCAGGCGATGACAACGTGCACTTCCAAGGATTCGAGCTACTGGTCAACAAATTGATCTCGCTCGGCAAGCGGTTCGATATGCGCGTCTATCCCGGCCGCACGCACGGGATATTCGAAGGCAGGGGCACCAATATCGACGTCTACACCAATATTCTCGGCTACTTCGAAGCCCACCTGCCGCCTGGCCCGGCAGCTACCGCCGCTCCCTGAGAACCGCCCGCCCGCTTATAAGCTAAGCAGCAGAGACCGTCTGGCTACCCACTATCCTAGCCGCCGGCGCAGGATCGCATGCCTTGCAACTCCCCGGTGGCACTGGCCGCTGCCGCATCCCAGCCTAGCTTCATTTGGGCGCAGGGCGTTGTGCGCTGAGTGTCGCGTTGGGGGCGCGAATCGAAGCCGTATTTTTGTTTTAGGCGCGCTACCCGGTCTGCGATCTGTTTGCGGTATTTCTCGGGCGCGTAGGCTTGTTTTGTGTACCACTCCTCGTATTGTTTCGTGAGGCGGGGAAACTTTTCGCGTATGAAGGGCAAGAACTGTTTGGCGGAAGATGGCATTAGGAAAAGCACGCCAGAAAAAAACCATTGAGCGCCTGCAGTATGGGCGGCTTCGGCTACCGCTTCGAGTTCGCCTTCGCGGTCGGTGATGCCGGGGATGAGCGGTGAGGCGGAGACTCCGACTCGGAGACCGGCTTCTCGCAATTGCTTCACAGCCGCAATTCGCAAATCTGGGCGCGGAGCACGCGGCTCGAGCAGTCGCGCCAGTCTTGCGCGAAGCGTCGTGATGGTGATGTTCAGAGAGAGTTCGGAACGCTCGGCAATCTTCTTGAAAATGTCGATGTCGCGAACAATCTGATTTGATTTGGTGATGACCGAAATGCTGAGGCCCTCGCGCTTTGCCAATTCTTCGAGGCAAGCGCGCGTCACTCCGTATTCGCGCTCTGCCGGCTGGTAAGGATCCGTCGCCGTGCCGATGGCAATGTGTTCGGGCTTTTCTCCGCGGGAACTCTCCGAAGCATACGAATATTTGTGATTAACGTCGTAGGACAGCAACGGCGCTGCATCTTTTTTCACAAAGATTTTGCGCTCGAATTCGCCGCCGTCCAGCTCCATGTACTCATGGGTGTAGCGCGCGTAGCAGTAGAGGCAGCCAAATTCGCATCCGCGGTAGGGATTGATGGTCCAGTCGAAGGGCACGCGCGCCGAATCGCACCTGTTGAGGATCGATTTCACCGGAAGCAAGAAATACTCGGGGCGCTCGGCGGACTTGCGGTGGCTCTTGGCAGGCGGAGAGGATGCTGCGAGGCGGGCAATGCCCACCAGCGGTGCGGCTGCCTCTTGGGTCCGGTGATCCGCGCAGCCTTCAGCGCCGCGCGAAGCCGCCTCTTCTGAGGTCGGCGGGGGGCAATCCGCCGTGGAGTAACCCGAAGTGCTGCCGCCTAAACCGGCCATCTCTCGGGAGGCTTCCACTTTGTCATGCTTGCCATGAGCATTGTGGACTCCGCCAGGCAGATCACCGGCTCTTGGTGTTGGGCTTGTCGCATAGGGGCTAACAGGAAAGAGAGTTGCCGTGGATTGTCTTGCGTGGCGGCGACGGATACCAAAGGTCCGAGCCGTTGAGGAAAGAACTGGAGACATAGCCCACCTCGAAGCACGGCCAAGTATTTCGCTTTTTGTTCGCCATGTCAAGCGATATTCGCTTTTTGTTCGTTGGTATTTGCCCACGAAATCCCGCCGGTTTCACCGTCCGCTTGTCCAGATTGTGTGCTTGTGTGCCGCAGGGTATCCTGTTTCCTCGGGAGGAACGGCGTGCGACAGTCCCCGCTAGCACGGTTGGCTTTTGGTGCGTCCGCGGTCGTATTCTCGGCCTCCTTGTGCACGACCCCTGGCCGAACACAGCAACCTTCTCAGCCTCAGCAGCAACAGCCTTTGAAGCAGCCGCCGGCGCAGCCACCCGGCCAGGCGCCCTCTCCCTCCTCTCAAGGGAAGAAGCCCGCCGCTGGGCCGCCCGCTCCTCAATCCACCCATTACCCCATCTTGCTGCTGGTCCAAGGACCCACTCAGGACGACGGCAAGACTTGGAGCGTACGCATTGGCCTTAAGGGGCCAGAGCGGTTCGACCGAGCCGGCTACCCCCCGATACCCTTGGAGCCTTCCGACGTCGTGCGGGAAGGCATAACCGACTCATGGACTTACCATGCCAAGGACTCTCAGACCGGGGCTGCTGTCTCGGTCCACATAACGAGAGAGTCCTGCACGGATCCAGCGGCAATCGCCAAACTTGCCTTCACTGCCTCGGTCGACCACGCCCAGATCGGCTCCGCGCAAGGCTGCGCCCGAGTCGCCACGGAGCTTTTCCCCAAGATCAACAATCAGCCGACGGACGACGATGACGACGCAAAAAACAAGCCCGCCCCTCCTACCATCACGCATTTCAAGCCGCCGTTCGCCGTGGCCTACATCAAGGCTACCGGCGGGTTCATCGTTAAGCGCGGCACCGCCGCCCGAGCGGTCCCCGGCAAAGGCGGTTACCAGCCTGCGCTTTCGCACGATGGGAAGCGGCTGCTTTACACCACCGAGGAAAAGGGCGCGGAAAAGACTGACGAGCGCACGATTTCCGTTTACGACTGGGCAACGGGCAAATCTACGGAGTTGCTCAGGGGCTCCGTTCAGCAGCCGTTTTGGTCGACGGACGATACACACATTGCATTCTTGAAATCTGATGGCTCCAAATGGCAACTATGGACCATGCCGGTCGAGGCCCCGGAAAGTGCGGCTCTTTTGTATCCTGGCGAGGCTATAAGCTTGCAGGGTTGGGTGGACGCGCAGACGATCCTTGCGGGCGATTTGCAAACCCTTTCCTGGATCGCTCAGGACGGGACTGTGAAACAGACTCTTTCCAGCGCCGACTTGTACGGCAAGGATCTGTTCCGGTTGTCCAGTGCCAATACCGTGCGCGTTCATCCGCTCAACCCCGATTTGCTGCTTGTTTCGGCTGAAATGCTGCCGCCAGCTACGGCCTCGAAGAATGCGCCGGGCGCGGGTAAGGAGGCTGGGGTTCAGCCGGGACAAGCCTTTTTTCTCTATGAGATCCAATCCAAACGCCGTGTGCTTCTCAGTCCGCCCAACTTGACGTGCACTTTCGCGGAGTGGTCTCGCGACGGCCTGCAGATTTTCTTCACCGGACGCGAGCCTTCCGCCACTGCGATGACTATCTATAAGATGTTCTGGGACGGGACCAGCCAGACTAAAGTCCAAGAAGGATACGACCTGGTCATCGGCCAATAGGACTTTCGCGCCGGAGTTCCTGCTCTAGGATGATTTTTCGAGCAGGACGACATTCTGCGCGGCTTGCCCCCGGAGCTCTCCCTCATCTCTAGGACTGATTTGGTCCGGCATTGGCCGATACGCCGCAGGCCTTTGTTTCGATCCCCAGGGAAGTTCGGCCCAAGGCTATACTTGTTTGATGGCGACCCCTACTCCCGTCCAGCCGCGGCAAGTCGGCATTCTTATCCTGGATGATGACGACAATAACCAGGGGGCCTTGCGCCAAATCCTTGATTCGGAAGGCTGGCGCGTCCGCTTGGTGCAGGACCCCAAGCAGCTCCTGACCGAGCTAAAGTCCGGCGAATGGTCTCTGGTCATCGCCAACATCGCCTTGGCCGGCACCAACACCCCGATATTCATCACGCTGCGCGAGCTGGCCGGCGTTTCGCATGAAGAAGGTGGGCGCATACGTGCCCTTTATCTGGTGCCGGAAATGAGCGGCAGCCAATACGTGGCGGCCCTCGAACAGGCCCGCGCACCGTATGTCGTGCGGCCTTTCCATCTGCACGATTTTCTCGAGAAGGTCAGCGACCTGCTGGTCGAAGTGAAAGCCATCGAAGGACCGATTCGCCAGGTGCGCCACGAGTTTGGCGCGATTCGCAAGAAGAAGAAACAGGCCGGGCGTTCGAATTCCATGTTCGCTTCGCGGGACTCTTATTCGTATAGCGACGAAGAGATCGCCGAGTACGAAAAACAGGAAAGCGAAGCTTCCAAGAGCGGAAGAAGCAAGCCTCGCACTAACCTTGGCGGGACCGACCGCTAGCCTGCGCTCTCTGAAATTTTTCCACTATTTTTCCCCTACCCGGGTCTCGTCGCACCGTCCCTTGCGGAATTCCGCCGCGCTTTGACACGCTTTGCGCGCTTAGCTTGACTTCCACGCCATGCAAGCGCGATGCTACCGCGTCCAAACTGTCGAGCACGCCTTTGTTATGGGTCGACAACAACGAGGAACCGAATGCGATTGCGAGCGACAATGTCTTCTCTGCTGTTTCGATTTGCTTTGCTGGCAGTTATCGCCTGCTGCGTGGTGTTTCCAAGTGACGCGCAAGAAACCAATTCAGCGGGACAACGCGCTTTCACCGCCGATGATTACAAGCGGGCTGAGAAGTTCATGGTTTACAACGTGCGTCCGCTCGTCTTCCACGATGGGAGAGGCACGTGGCTGGCGGACGATCGCTATCTGTTTCGGGACACCGGGCCGGACGGCAGCGAGTTTGTGGTGTTCGACGCCGCGCATGGCACGCGTCAACCTGCATTTGACCACGCTAGGATTGCGGCTGCTCTCTCCTCGGCAGCGGGAGCAACCTATAACGCTCGGCGCCTGCCATTCATGACCTTCGAGTTTTCTGCTGACGGCAAATCTATCTCGTTTCAGGCGAAGGGCCAGCATTGGACTTGCGATTTGCAGGGCAGCAAATGCACCGCCGCACCAAAACCAGCCAATGGTGGAGCGGAACGCCACGCCGAAAACATTTCGCCTGATGGCAAGAGTGCGGCTTTTATTCGCGATAACAACTTGTGGCTGCGCGATGTCGCCAGCAACAAGGAGACGCAACTTACGACCGACGGCGCAAAGGACTTCGGCTACGCCACCGACAACGCTGGATGGATTCACAGCGACCGGCCGATTCTTTTGTGGTCGCCCGATTGCAAAAAGATCGCCACGTTTCAGCAGGATCAGCGCGGCGTCGGCGAAATGTATCTCGTCGAAACGAAAGTCGGACATCCGGTGCTTCAGGCGTGGAAGTATCCGCTTCCGGGCGACGACGTCGTGACGACTCTTCAGCGCGTGGTGATTGATCTTGAGGCGCACAAAGTGATTCGCTTGCAGCTCCCTCCCGATCAGCACCGCACGACTCTATGCGACGACGTGGCATGCCGAGGCAGCGATTGGGACGATGTCGAGTGGAGCGCCGACGGCGCGCACCTCGCGTTCGTTTCTACCTCGCGCGACCATAAGCTCGAGCACTTGCGCGTGGCAGACGCCGCGACTGGCGCCGTGCGGGACGTGTTCGAAGAAAGCGCGGCTACGCAGTACGAATCCGGCTGGGGCCGGGTGAATTGGCGCTATCTGCCTGGCTCGAACGAGATTATTTGGTTTTCCGAGCGCGACAATTGGGCCCATCTGTATCTTTACGACCTCTCGACGGGGAAGCTGAAAAACCAAATTACGTCGGGTGATTGGGTAGTGACGCAGTTGCTGCGCGTGGATGAAAAAAATCGCGTGCTCTATTTTCTGGGGCTCGGGCGCGAGAAAGGGGAGAATCCTTATTTCGCTCACCTGTACCGCATCGGATTCGACGGCAAGAATCTCACTTTGCTGACGCCGGAAAATGGGAATCACGAAGTCAGCTTCTCGTCCTCAGGAAGGTATTTTTTCGATAGCTACTCCAAACCCGATGTTCCCGCAGTGGCCGTGGTGCGGGACGACGCAGGCAAGCTGATCTCGACCGTGGCAAAGACGGACATTTCGCAGCTTCTCGCTGCCGGCTGGCAGCCGCCGGTGCCTATCACGGTGAAAGCGCGCGACGGCGTTACCGACCTTTATGGACTGATGTACAAGCCCACAACGCTCGATCTCACAAAAAAATATCCGATCGTGGATTACATCTATCCGGGACCGCAGGGCGGGAGCGTTGGAAACTGGTCGTTTTCGCTATCGCGGCGCGATGCGCAGTCTCTGGCCGAGCTTGGGTTCGTCGTGGTGGAAATCGAAGGGATGGGCAATCCCCTGCGATCGAAGAAATTCCACGACTTTTATTACGGCAACATGGGAGACAACACGCTGCCCGACCAAATCTCCGGGATAAAGGAGCTAGCGCAGAAATATCCGTGGATTGATATCGACCGAGTGGGTATTTTTGGCCACTCCGGCGGCGGATTCGCTACCGCTGACGCCATGTTCCGCTATCCCGATTTCTTCAAGGTTGGCATCTCCGAATCCGGAAACCATGACAATCGGGAATACGAAGATGATTGGGGAGAACGGTATCAGGGGTTGCTGGTAAAAAATGCCGACGGGACTACCAATTACGATGATCAGGCCAATCAGCACCTCGCTAAGAATTTGAAGGGACACCTGCTGCTGGCGCACGGCACGCTGGATGACAACGTTCCGCCGTACAACACGCTGCTGGTGGTGGACGAACTCATCAAGGCCAACAAGGATTTTGATCTGTTGCTTTTGCCCAACCAGCACCACGGCTATGGGAGCGCGACGCTCTATATGACGCGGCGCCGATGGGACTACTTCGTGCGCTACCTGCTGGGTGCGGAGCCACCGCACGAATACGAGTTGCACCCGCCGACTCCATAGATACATGGGGGTTTGCGGATTGGAGCGTCTAAAACGAGCCGGGTAGCAGTTCGTACTTCCAGCCTACCGTGAGCGCGGGCTTACTGGCGGAGGAAGGCGAGGGCGGTCTTGGCGAACTGGGGAGCGGCATCGAAGAAGACCGGGCCGTGTCCACCGTTTGGGACGACCCAGAGGGCGGATCGCGGGATTGCGCGATACATATCCACGCCCATTTCAACCGGATAGAGAAAATCGCGGTCGCCGTAGACGATTAAGGTTGAGGCAGTGATTCTGGACAGCGACGGCGGCGTGAAATTCATGTCGTCGTAGCTTTCGGCCATCCCACGTGACCATTCCCATATCGCCTTAATCTGCTCATCCCCGTGCTTGTGGCGCTTGCGCATGGTTTCCCATGCTTCTGGTGGCTGGGAATCAACGGAAACCTGGCGCATGATGGCACGGGCCTGCTCCGGGAAATAGATGGCGGCGCTGACGACGACCATCGAGGCGATGCGGTCTGGCTGCAGAGTGGCCATGTGCAAGAGGATGTTGCCGCCCATGCTTATGCCGATGGCCTTACATTTTTCGATGCCTAGATGGTCAAGAAGCGCAAGGGTGTCGAGAGCGCATTGGCGGTGGGTAATGGATCCAGCAGGGTTTGTTGATCGACCGTGGCCGCGAGCGTCGGGAGTAATAAGGGTGTACTCGCGCAATAATTCCTCGCGGCCAGCGTGGGCCCAATCCTCGTGGCAACCGCTGCCGCCGTGTAAGAGAAGGAGCGGCTCTCCCGCCCCTTGCGCCTCGTAGTAAAGCTGAATGCCGTTTACCACTTCCATAAATCAGCTCCCCATCCTCCATTTTCAGGTGCAAGAAATCCGGCACTAGTCGTTCTAAGCCCGAGGCGCGCCCTGGAAGGGTCACGCGAAGGAGGGTTTATGGAACGATCGATGTTGGGGGCCATCTTCGGCAGTTTGTTTGGAATCAGTGCGCTGGGAGGTTTGGCGTTTATTGGGGCCGCGCCGAACTCCGTGCCAGGGAAGCCAGAAGGCAATTGGCGGCTTCTGGATCCAGTCGCCTACGAGAACATCACCATCTTTCCGGTCGTAAGTTCCTCCACGCAGGACACTTCGCCGTTTTTGACACTGGATGAAGGGCTCTCGAGCGGGGACGTCATTGTCAGCGAGCAGGGTGCGGCGGGTTTGGCGCGGACACGGGACGGGCGGCCGGTGCCGGTGCCGCAGTACAACAGCGGCGCGAGCGTCAACCAGCTAGTTTTGATCAACCGCAGCAAGCGGCCGCTTTTGCTACTGGCGGGCGAGTTGGTGAGCGGGGGAAAGCAGGACCGGATTATTGGCAAGGACCGGATTGTACCGGTTGGATCGGAGCCTTTGCCGCTGGATGTATTCTGCGTGGAGCATGGGCGGTGGACGGGGGCGAGCTCGCAATTTGGACAGGCTAAAACGATTGTGCATCCAAGCGTGCGAGAGCAGGCGGCGGTGGCGCAAAACCAGAATGAGGTGTGGAGCGCGGTGCGCTCCGGGACTTTGGCTTCGCCAAAGGCAGTACCTGCTGGAGTCGCGGGACGATCGGATGCGCTTCCGCCACCCCCGCCACCGGCAACACTCAGCGTCGAGGTCATCGGGGATGCCATTGCGACGTCGGCGCCTACACAGTCCTATGCAAAAATCTATGAGCAGAGCAGGGCTGGGGCCTCTGTAGATAGCTTCGTCGAGGAGTTGCGGCGGCGGTTTGACCGGGCGACTTTGGGGCTGAAGGGCGAGCGCGTAGTGGGCGTGGTGGTGGCGTATGGCGGGGATGTGGCTTGGAGCGACATTTTCGCATCCGGGGAGTTATTTGAGCAGTACTGGAGCAAACTGCTTCGGAGTTACGCAGTGGAGGCTTTGGCGCGGCCGAGTTATAGGGAGACAGCGGCAATTACGGATGCGCGGGAGTTCTTGCGGAATTTGAATGGACGCGAGGTGGTGGAAAGCGAGCCGGGAGTTTACCGTTGGCGGGAGATTACCGAGGGCAGGCTATCTTTGATTGAGTTGGATTCGATCGCGCCGAAAGCGATGACATTGCATCGGTTGTTGTTGCACCGGACCTCGTGAGGCGGCTCGGTGATGGTGGAAGAAGACAGGCGCGGCACTTCGAAGCTTCCTGCCTATCTCAGGGCAAGCAGCGTAAACACGCCGTGTCCCTACAACTTGCGGACTTGGCCTAAATCGGTCAGGTGATCGAGGAGAACTGCGGCGGCGGCTGGCCAGGACGGATGCTTCAGGTGGGGAGCAATTTCGGCTAGCGGGGCTAGGACGAAGCGGCGCTGGAGCATTCGCGGGTGGGGCACTTGTATGTCAGGTGTGGCGATCGTTTCTGCGCCATAGAGGAGAATGTCCAGGTCGATTTTGCGCGGACCTTTGGCGAACTCTTTTTTGCTGCCTAGTTGCATTTCGATGGCGTGCAACGCTTCGAGTAGCGCGCGCGGCTCCAGGTTCGTTTCTGCTTCCACTACACAATTGAGAAACCAGGGTTGGTCTAGAAAGTCCCGCGGCTCGGTTTCGTAGATCGAGGATGGTTGTTTGACGCGGACGCCGGCCTCGGGGAGCGCGGCGATCGCCGCATGAAGATTGGCTGCTCGGTCACCCAGGTTAGAACCTAACGCTAAATAGACTGTGGGCATGGATGGTTTGTGCGCGGACGCCTCTGGAAACGTTAACTGCGCACGCACGAGAGAACTTTAGTTTGTCCTTCCTTTGGATTCAACTGGCAGCTCAAGCGGGCGGTGTTAAGAATTTTTTTCGAATGGCGTCTCTTGAGTGAGGGACCTAGAGAGGGGTGTCAAAATTCGGGGATCGAGGGAGACAGACAGGAATGTCTGTCCTAGTTCGGGAACAAAAGACGGATGGGGCGCGTATCTCTTGGAGGAAGACGGGGGCACGCGACAAGTGTGATACGGGGGTGGCTCATGACGAATTTCTGGCAAGACGTGCGATACGGGTTGCGGATTTTGTTGAAGAATCCGGGGTTTACGGCGATTGCGGTGTTGACGCTGGCCCTGGGGATTGGCGCCAATACGGCACTATTTTCCGTTGTGAATGGAGTGTTGCTAAGCCCGCTGCCCTTTCCCAATCCGGACCGGCTTCTTGCCTTGTATTCGAAGACACATCAGTTCCAGGAGAGTTCGATTAGCTATCCAAATTTTCTCGACTGGAACAGAAACAACCACAGCTTCTCGAAGTTGGGGGCTTTCCGGTCCGAAGAGTACAACATGACAGGCGAAGGGGAGCCGGAACGGCTGCACGGCCACATGATTTCGGCGGATTTTTTTCCGGCGTTGGGTATTAATCCCCTGCTCGGACGAAACATCCTCCCGGAAGAGGATAAACCTGGGGCGGCGCCGGTGGCGTTGATCGGCGACGGACTTTGGAAACGCAAGTTTGGATTGTCGCGTGAAGTTCTGGGAAAGAGGATCACGCTGAACGGGAAGGCGTATACAGTGGTCGGCGTCGCGCCAGAGCAAATCACCGACTTGAGCCCCTCGGACGTATACGTGCCGGTTGGACAGTGGACGGATCCCACATTTTTGAATCGTGGTATCGGCATGGGCATGAACGCGATTGGGCGACTGAAACCGGGAGTGTCGTTCGAACAGGCCAGCGCGGATATGGACTCGGTTGGAACGAATCTAGCGGCAGCTTATCCGGACTCGAACAAAGACACGGGGATAACGTTGGTGCCGCTGAAAACAGACGTAGTTGGGAGCGTGCAAGGAATATTGCTGGTGCTGCTCGGGGCGGTGAGCTTCGTATTGCTGATCGCGTGCGCGAATGTGGCTAATTTGTTGTTGGCGCGGTCGACGGGGCGTTCGCGCGAGTTCGCGATCCGGTCTGCGCTGGGGGCGAGCCCTGGTCGAGTGATTCGCCAGCTTTTGACGGAGAGCGTGATTCTGGGGATTGCCGGCGGTGCGATTGGTCTTTTGCTGGCGAAGTGGGGCACGCGAGCCATTCTTGCGGCGCTGCCGGAGACTCTGCCACGAACGGAAGAGATCGGGATCGATGGACGCGTGCTGTTGTTCACGCTAGGGATTTCCGTGCTGACAGGGATCGTTTTTGGACTTGTGCCGGCGCTGAAGACGATGCGACCCGATATGCACGAGACGCTGAAAGAAGGAGGCCGAGGGGCGAGTGGAGCAAGGCATCGGACGCAGAGCGTGTTTGTTGCGGTGGAGATGGCGATGGCAGTAGTGCTGCTGATCGGCGCGGGATTGATGATCCGCAGCCTGGCAGCACTGTGGAACATTGATCCGGGATTCAATCCACGGAATGTTCTGGAGTTCAGCATCTCCTCGACTTCCGCTCCGGGCGTGACGGCGGATCAGCTTCGCACCAAGTACCGGGAGACATTGCGCCAAGTTCAAAATGTGCCAGGAGTGCAAGCGGTTTCCATGACGGGCGGCTCGCTGCCAATGACCGGCGATTCGGAGCTGCCATTCTGGGTGGAAGGGAAGCCGAAGCCGGCGACGGAGCAAGAAATGCCAGTTGCGCTGTTCTATATTGTTACGCCGCAGTATCAGGAAGCGATGCGGATTCCAGTGGAGCGCGGGCGGGCGTTTACGGAACGGGACGACGAGCACGCTCCGATGGTCATGTTGGTGGACGCAGATTTCGCGCACACCTATTTTCCCGGGGAGGATCCGATCGGAAAACGTGTCAACCTTGTGTTTTTGGATATGCAGGTCGAAATCGTAGGCGTGGTGGGCCACGTGGAACATTGGGGATTGGGCTCGAAGCAACATCAGAACCTGCAGGCTCAGATTTATCTGCCGATGTGGCAGGTTCCGGACAGGTTCTGGACCCTGCTGGCAAATGGCGGCGAATATGTTGCACGAACAGCGGGGACGCCTATGGGAGTTGTGAAGGCCATTCGCGAAGCAGCCGAAGGAGTGGATGCCAGCGCGGTGGTGTATGAAGTTAGGGCTATGCAGGACGTCGTGGCCGGGTCGATCGCCACGCAGCGGCTGGCCATGATGCTGTTGAGCGTGTTTTCCGGACTGGCGTTGGTGCTTTCGGCGATTGGGATTTACGGAGTGATTTCCTATTTGGCGGGACAACGGACGCATGAGATCGGCGTGCGCATGGCCCTCGGTGCGTCGAGCAGGGACGTGCTACGCATGGTGCTGGGCGAAGGGATGAGGATCACGCTAGTGGGCGTGGGGATTGGGCTGGCAGCCGCGCTGGGGTTGACTCGGTTGATTACGAAAATTATTTATGGCGTGGGAGCAACCGATCCAATCACGTTCGGCGGAGTGGCCATTCTGCTGACAGGAGTGGCGCTCCTGGCGTGCTACATTCCGGCGCGGCGGGCCATGCGCGTGGACCCGATTGTGGCTTTGCGATACGAATAGATTAAGCGGACCGATCGGATTTCCTTGATTCGCCTGGGGAGCGATTTGCGATTCAGGAGTGTGTGATTTCGCGCAGTTTTCCGCTGGCGACGTCATAGACAAAACCTCGCACGGCAATTTCTTTGGGAACCCACGGGTGTGTTCGCAGCTTTTGCAATTGATGGCGGACGTTTTCGTCGATGTTCTGGAAGGCGTAGAAGAACGCGGGCGATATGGCCGCGGTTCCGGTGCGGTTCTGGATTCTGTTGCGCAAATCCTGTTCGCTGGTATGCATCAGGCCGCAATCCGTGTGGTTGATGACCATGAACTCTTTGGTGTCCAGAAGGTAGTGCGAGATAACCAGAGACCGCAGAGTGTCCTCCGTGACGATACCGCCGGCGTTTCGAATGATGTGAGCATCGCCGGTTTTTAGGCCGAGAGTGCGAATCGAAAGCCGCGTATCCATGCAGGTAAGGATGGCGAGATGGCGCTCGGGACGCGGCGTGAGTTTTCGCAGTTCGTGCGTGCGGGAATAGAGCTCGTTGGCTTGGAGAACTTCATCGATTACGCTCATGGCCAAAACAGTTTAGCAAACCGCCATAGGCCGACACGAATTTAACCCGCACTTTAAGAAAAAACTCCAATCATTCGTTCAGAAGAGACGCGGCTGGCGCTTGGGAAGTTCTTTGCCGAAGTATTCGTAGGCACGGGCGGTGGCCACGCGGCCGCGCGGCGTGCGGTCTATCAATCCAATCTGCATGAGATAAGGTTCGTAGATTTCCTCGATGGCGTCTTCTTCTTCGGAGAGGGCGGCGGCGAGCGTGCCGAGGCCTACGGGTCCACCTCCGTATTTGTCGAGAAGAGCGAGCATCAGGTTGCGGTCGACCTCGTCGAGGCCGCTTTCATCCACGCCGAGCATCGCCAGGGCTTCCTGTGCTACGGCGCGGGTGATGCGGCCGGCAGCACGGACTTCGGCGAAGTCGCGTGAACGGCGCAGCAGACGATTGGCGATGCGCGGTGTCCCTCGGCAGCGGCGGGCGATTTCTTCGGCACCACCTTCGTCCATCAGGATGTTCAGAATCTTGGCAGAGCGGTGGATGATGATCAGCAGATCCTCGGGTTCGTAGAAATCGAGGCGGTGCACGATGCCGAAGCGGGAGCGGAGGGGCGCGGTGATCAGCCCGGCGCGCGTGGTGGCGCCGATGAGCGTGAAATGCCCCAGCTGAAAGGGATGAATGCGCGCGCCGGGGCCCTGGCCAATGATCAGATCGACGCGAAAATCTTCCATGGCGGGATAGAGAATTTCTTCGACAGCTGGCTGGAGGCGATGAATTTCGTCGAGAAAGAAAACTTCCTTGCCTTCAAGAGAAGTCAGTATTGCGGTTAGGTCACCTTTGCGCTCGAGAAGAGGACCGGCGCTGGTTTTGATGGGAACCTGGAGTTCGTTGGCGATAATTTGGGCAAGAGTGGTTTTTCCCAGGCCGGGAGGGCCATAGAGCAAGACGTGATCGAGGGCTTCGCCGCGGCTGCGGGCGGCTTCAATGGCGATGGAAATGTTTTCTTTGACGCGTTTTTGGCCGATGTATTCGTCGAGACGTTTGGGGCGGACACTGGCTTCGATGCGGGCGTCTTCGTCGTAAGGGGCTCCGGAGACGATTCTGCGTTGTTCGTTTCGGTCCATGGATCGTTTTGCGCTGGCGTCGGGCATTGTTCGGTTTCTCTACAAACTTAGACCGCTGACCGACCTAAAGGGCGGCCACTACAAATGCACGTTTAGACGCCGCCATGCGTAGCGCGTCCTTTGGGCGCGGCTAGAGACTGCAGAGCAGCGCGGAGCAATTTTTCGAAACTCGATGTGCCAGCTTCGCGTTTGGCTTCGCTTGCGGCAGATTCGGCGGCCCGCGGCTCATAGCCGAGATTTACCAGCGCGGAAATTACGTCGGCTTCAATGCCCTCGGCCGACGCGGCTGCCGGCTTCTGCGCTTCCAAAACGACGGCTTCCAGCTTGTCCTTCAACTCGACGACCATGCGCTCGGCTGTCTTGCGGCCGACGCCGGGAATTTTCGTCAAGCGGCCCAAATCGCTGCCGCGAATGGCGGGGACAAGTTCTTCGACGCTCATACCGGAGAGAATCTTCAGCGCGAGAGAAGGCCCGACGCCGGAAGCGGAAAGGAGCAGTTCGAAAAGATGCTTCTCCCGAGAGGAGACGAAGCCGTAGAGGGCAAGCACGTCCTCTCGCACGTGAGTATGGATGAGAAGAGTAACCTCGGTATGGAGTTCGCCAAGAGCAGCGTAGGAGGAAAGTGGGACCTGGACAAGGTACCCAACGCCGCTGACATCGACGAGCACTTGATTCGGGCGTTTTTCGGCGAGGCGTCCACGAAGCTGGCCAATCATGGAAGGCCAGTATTGCCGCCTTTTCTTCGCCTGTCAACGCGGCAAAGGGTATGCGTATACGCACGGAAAAAAGGGACCACCCCCTGTGGCCGAGGGCGCGCGTTTCACTTTCACGTATAACCAAGAGCTGGCTGCGTTTTCGACGACAAAGCAGCAGGTGATAGGATGGGCGTAATGCGTTCACTAATACGTGGGGCAAGTGTAGTTTTTCTCGGCGCTATTGGCTTGGCTAGTGTTCAGGCGAATACCCAACAGGCGAATTCACCGGCGGTTTTCAGTTCCGAGGAGGACTCAATGCCCGGTACGGTGGCCTTGCCAGAGTGTGCGCGTACATGGCTCGCCCGAGATGCGCACGTCTCTCGCCGACTCGACAGGCTGCACTTGTCCCTGGCGCAACTCCCCGGCGAGTGGTTTACAGCTGGTGCAGTGAACTTGGGAAAGCCAAATGAAAAGCTATTGGTAGTTATGGGTACGGGCGAGTTGCGCGGAGCAAACATAAATCCCTTCTGGATATTGCGCTGGCCTGGGCAATCTTGCGATTTGCTGCTGGCCACCGCAGCACACCACCTCGAATTTCTAGACACAAAGACGAATGGGCTCCCGGATGTGCAGATCGGATTCGCATCTACGGGAAACACATCCGAGCACCAATATAAGTTTGATGGCCGCGCGTACATGGAGGCAGATGACGCGTGCCGGGCGGAGCAGGCAGAGCGTTTCAATGTTATTGAGGGCAACAACCCCCAAATGACTCTATTTCAGCGGCCCGGCCAAAGTACCGAGAATTTGCTGTGTGAGGGGCGTGACTGGGTGTGGCAGAAGTGGGTGCAGAAGAAACCGTTTACCTTGAGGATTGAGCTGTTTTCTAAAGAGGGAGAACACACCAGCTTGAACTACAGCGACATAATGACAGACGGCCGTTGGCAGATCGACATCTTAGTGCACAAGGAATTCATGGACGATGGCGCCCATCCCGGCGCGAGCCATCGCGTTGTCAAAGACGAGCTGATTCTCGCGGTAGCGGTCCAGCGACGCTTTGCCCGCAAGGGCGATCCAGGCCGGACGAGAGTCGTGCCCGAAAGCGAATCCGTACCGCCCGACACTTACGAGCTCCACTTTCTGGATGAGGCAGGCAAGGACCTAGCGATGTTGTAGCGTCCGCAACCACAGTCGAATTGCGGGGCGTGTTCATTGATTCAATGTGCCTTACCGGACAATGGGATTTAGGCCGTTTTCACTTGTACGATAACCGCGTTTGAACGAAGCCGCCCGCGCGGCGGACGCTACGCGTGAGGCGCTCGGAGGGGTCGTTGCCTTTCCGCTAAGATAAATTTGGGTCACAAGGAGGTCCCCGTGACCCATCTCAGAAAAATGATGCTGGAAGATCTCCAG
>DATMKS010000078.1:0-7212 GCA_035571045.1 Verrucomicrobiia bacterium | reverse complement strand
GTACTCAATCGCAAAAACTCCCTATTCGTCGGCAACCCCCGCGGCGGAAGGACCGCCGCGATCCTGGCCAGCTTGACCAGTAGCTGCCGCCGGCATGACATGGACCCGCAACTCTATTTCATGCAACTGCTGGTGAATCTCCCGACCTGGCCAGCCCGTGACCTCGACGCTTGGCTTCCCGACCGTTGGAAGCAAGCTCATATCGCCCGATGCGCCGCTCTGGAAATTCCGGTTCCTCCCAATCCATAGCACCTGCGCTTCACATATCGCTCACCTCAGTAAGGCTTCGATGTCTGCAGTGACAGAAAAAGAACTCTTTGGAAGGCGCGGGAGTGGCGGAAGAGTGGTCGCCCCGTACACCCGTCTCGTACCGACAGAAACGTTGCTCAGTAGTTTCTCAAACTGCTTCACACACCCTGCGGCTTGTCCTGCGGCAGGGACTTTCCAATCATCAGAACTGCTTTCACGGCAGGACCGGCTTAGTGGAATCGCCGTCCGGCTCGACAGCCGTCGTAACAGCCTTCACTAACTGTCCAACGACCTCGTGGGTCCAAACCATATCGGGCAACGACCCGGATTTCAGAGTGAAGTAGCGAAACCTCATATCCTCGTCGCCGGACTCCAAGAGGCTGACGATTTTGCGAAGGCCATATTTGTCCTCCGAATCTATAACCAATCCCGAGTCACTGCATTCTTTCAGAAGTTCGCTAAGTTCGTGGCCCCACGGGTCTTTTCCTTGCGCTCGCAGATACGCCTTCAACAGCAGTTCGGTCGCGTGGAAGTAAAGATGGTACCGAGCATACTCTACAAGGGACTTGCTCCCGGCAAGTTCGTCGGCTGCAAGAAAGTATTGACGAGCAAAGTTCAGATACGCCTTCGGGTCTGCTAGAGTCCTTTGGTTCGAGTTTGTCGTTACACTTCTTTGCTGCTTTGGCAACTTCACGCTTATCAGCCAGAAGTCATTGAGGCTCTTAACCAGCTTCTCAAAGTCAGCTAGTTCCCCCGGCTTTGTCAGATAGCAGCTCGCCATGAGCCCGTAGCTGCTCACGATATCGGACTCTGCCTCGGATGTGGTCAGGACAATTACTGGAATCGTTTTGAGTCGGGGGTTTGCCTTGACGCGAACCAAAACTTCACGACCACCCATCTTAGGCATATTCAAGTCCAGCAAGATAAGGTCCGGGCGAGGCGCTTCGAGGTACTTTCCTTGGTACGTCAGAAAAGCCATTGCCTCCACCCCGTCAGGAACCACGCTAAGACGTACATCCTTGTTAGCCTCAAGGAAGACCTCTCGCAACAGCCGGGCATCGCCGTCGTTATCTTCAACCAATAAGATTTCAATAGGCACGCTATCTCCAATGTTTCAGGGGCGGACGTTTCGGTTCTGACTGGAGAGGACAGGCGGTTCCCGAGAGGGTGACGCAAAGAAGCTGGTTCAATTGTGCCGCGTTCATCTTCAAAGTCAACATCCGCGAACAGATTGTCTAACATTGGTTAACTACGAGCCGGAAAGCGCTTAGCTGAGAGGAGGCATTCAAAGACCGCGCAAGGAAGGGAGCAGATGCTTGCGTTCGGTCAAGCACCTGCCCTCGGGTTGAGTGCTAGATACAATGCGATAAGTCTGCGGGCCGCGCCGGACGTCAGGAAGATTGGCAGCCGTGAAAACCCCAAGTTGCCCTTGTGGGGACCTGTCCGGTAAATTTCGAGGCGGGAAGCGCTTACCTTAATCCCCCGTTATTTGCGCCCCCGTCGCTTACCTGGCTAATTTCTTCGCTTGCGCTTTCACTTTGGCCCAGCGCTTCTTTGCGGCTTTAGAAATCTTCGCTCTTCCGGCAGCCGACAGCACGCGCTTCTTCACTTTGACTAGTTCGCGACCTGCGGAGTTCCCGAGTGCCTTCCCCGCTGCCCGCACACCATCGAGTTGATGCTGCAACTTCCCTAACTGTTTTTCCAGTTTCCGCTCTTCCCGTTTGATTGCCGCAAGAATGTTCATTCAAATCCTCCAGATGAAAATCTAACTCAATCGGATGGCTATGCACTAGGTCGTACTCCGGATGACAAGTGACTGCCACGCGAAAACTGGCGGCAACTCGAAAGTAAAAGCGGAACCTCAGTCGAAGCCCTTGGAGATTTGAGCAAGACGCGCATATTCCCGTTTCGACGAACCATCAATTATATTTGTCACCGACGGTGATACAATATCCGCGAGGCGCTACATGGATAAGTCCACGCTGATAGCCACGTCCCTCACGGTCCTTGTGGTGGCGGGTTTGGTCGTCTATCGATTGCTTTGGGCTGCATCCTCCGTAACTGCCGCCGCTGGCCTTGGTCGATTGCCAAAATTGCCAAAAGGTGTGCGACGCTGGCTCTTTGGCGAGCGCGGCAACCGGTTCGCTTAAGTCGCCTCTAAATGGAGAGCATGAGCAAACCGCTTCCATCTCTGGCATCCCAGACATACATAAGTTTTATTGCCGTCGTGATCGTGCTTTCTTTACTAGCCGTTCCCATATGCGCGCCGCTCTGCGCGGTGAAAACTTGCCCTTCAAACGCAAGTAACGAACACTGTCACGAGATGGCAAGTATGGGAGCTGACGGCGGCGACCAGTTCATCGCACCAACCAAGTCTTGCGGGTCCTTCGATTTTACCGCTGTTCTGCTCAAACCCGACGAGCGAGGCATCGATTCTCGAGGATTGCGAAATGCGCTCCCGGCGAAGATCCTTGGCGTGCGCGCTGAACAGAGCCAGCCGGTCGCGTTCTCAAACTCGATCCTCAGTAGAGCGCGTCGAGCTCCATTAGAATTGGCGAATTCCCTCCAGTTGACTGCGGTTCTTCGCATCTGAAGTTTTCTTCCTAATCCATCCAACAAACGAAGTCTATTCACGTGAGCAAGTGAGCATGGCTCTTTCGCGGAACGCGATCGATACGCCGCGAAAGCTAAGGATTCCGCTAGGTCGCGTTACGAACAATTTGAAGAGTGACTCGGGAGAGGAAGAAAATGAGCGGCACAAGAAGAAGATTTTTTCAGGACGCGGCGTTTTTCGGAGCGGGCTTCCTTGGACTGACGGAAGCCTTGCGCGGAAACACGCAGGTGAGCGGCTCGCAAACGGCCCGCGCCATTGAGCAAGGGCGCCACCACAGTCCTTACAGCGACCGCATGAAAAAGGACGTGGCGCCGCCAGGGCCGGACCAGTTTTTGCCAATGGTCACGCCAGACTTGGCGGACTTGCCGCATGAAATAGATGGCGGCGTGAAAGTGTTCAAGCTGGTGGCGGAGCCGGTGAGGCGAACCATCGCGCCGTTCAAGACGATCGACGCTTGGGGCTACAACGGAAGCTGCCCTGGACCAACAATCCAGGTGCAGCAGGGCGAGCGCGTGCGCATCATTTTCGAAAATAGATTGCCGGAAGCCACTTCCATTCATTGGCACGGCCTCGAAGTGCCTATCGAGCAGGACGGCGTGCCGTGGATCAGCCAGAAACCCATCGCGCCCGGGGAAAAATACGTCTACGAATTCACGGTGCATCAGGAAGGCACCTTTTTCTACCACTCGCACGGCGCAATGCAGGAAATGATGGGCATGATCGGATTTTTTGTTGCGCATCCCGAAAGGAGCTATAAGCCTCGTGCCGATCATGATTTCGGCATGATTCTCCAGGAATGGGCTGTGCTGCCGAACAACACTGTGCCGAACACGTCGGCGATGGAATACAACTGGCTGACGTTCAACGGTGTTTCCGCTCCAGCGATCACGCCGATGATCGCGCGCCTCGGCAGCCGCGTGCGGCTGCGCATCATCAACATGGGCATGGACCACCACCCGATTCACTTGCACGGAAATCAATTTGTTCTGACCGGCACAGAAGGCGGACGCGCGCCGGAATCGACGTGGTATCCGATGAACACGGTGCTGGTGGGCGTAGCGCAAGCGCGCGTCGTCGAGTTCGACGCGAAGTATCCCGGATCGTGGATGGTGCACTGCCACCTGCCGCACCACATGATGAACAACATGGTGGACCTCTTGCGCGACCGCGCCATTGAGACGGCCAACACGACCGATGCAAAAGCGCTGGCACAGATGGAAACGCTGGCAAAAAGCGTGCCGTTCGAACATGTCCATCATTCTCCGATCGCAGCGAACGCCAACAGCGTCCCAGGCTTCCCGCAGGACGCCTTCATGGAAATGGGAATGGATGACGCCGTCGAAAAACCAGAGACACACGGCCTGCCGCCGAATTGGAGCGCCGGAATGATGGGCATGATGACGCTGATCCGCGTAATGCCGGATAAGGAATACGACGAGATGATGCACCGAATAAAAAACAACGGCACGCCAGAACAAAAGGAGCACGCCCATGGCTCGTAATACAGAGTCTTCCTCGCCTCTGCGGCGCCTCTCGCACTCTGTGAACTCTATGTTGAAATCCCCATCAGCCCTATCGCTAACTCTCACGCTAGCCACAGCGCTTTTTAGCTCGACGGTTTTGATGCCAGCCGCCCGCGCCCAAGACAAAACTCCTCCGATGCCAATGAACGAGCAAATGCACCACCACGGAGACGTCCCGCTAGTCGCTCCGATCTATCCGCAGATGGGCCGCGCCCAGGAAAATGCGAGCGGGCAACTCGTGACGCTCGAGCAAGTGGAAAAGTTGGCCGAAGAAACGAATCCAACCTTGCGGCAAGCAGAAGCCGAAATCCGCGCGGCAAGAGCACGTCAGCAGCAAGTCGGCCTCTACCCAAATCCTTCGGTGGGCTACACCGGCGATGAAATACGGGGCGGGTCGGTCGGCGGCGGCAAGCAGGGATTCTTTGTACAGCAAACGATCGTCACCGCTGGAAAACTGGGCAAGAGCCGCGATGTTCTTGGCGCGGAGTCCAAGCTAGCGGAGATGGAAGCGCAAGAGCAGCGCATCCGCGTCACAACCGCTGTGAAAATGGCCTTCCTGCGTGTGCTGGCCGCACAGGAATGGCTCGAAGCGCGCCGCGATCTCGCAAGAATTGCGGGAGACGGCGCGCAAACGCAGCGCGAGTTGATGAACACCGGGCAAGCCGACGAATCCGAAGTGCTCGAAGCCGAAGTAGAATCGCAACGCATGCGCATGGCCGCGCGAATGCAGGAAAACACTCTCCGCGAAGAATGGCGTTCGCTGGCCGCAATCATTGGACAACCTACGCTTCCGCTCGCGACAGTAGCCGGCAATCTGGAAAGCGGCTGGCCCGAGCTGAACGAAGAAGAAGCCGTCGAAACCATCGCAAAACAAAGCCCTGCCGTGCAGATCGCGGAAACCGCCTCAGGCCGGGCGCAAGCGGCGCTCGTTCGGGCACAGCGCGAACCGATTCCAGACGTCCAGCTCCGCGCCGGAATGGAATACAACCACGAAACTTTGGAGAGCGTTCCGTGGGCCAAAGGATGGGAAGGAATCGCGGAAGCCAGCGTCGAGATACCGCTCTTCAACCGCAATCAAGGCAACGTTGGCGCCGCGCGCGCAGACCTCGAACGTTCGCAACAAGAAAAAACGCGTATTGCGCTAACCCTGCGCGAACGCGCCGCCACAGTCGTCGACGAATACGCGAACGCCAAACTGATGGCTGTCGAGTATCGCGACGAAATTCTGCCCCACGCAAAAAAAGCGTACACGCTGCTGGTGGATAAGTACGGAAAAATGCTCGCGTCCTATCCGCGCGTTCTGGAATCGCAGCGCAAACTCTACGAACTTCAAATCGAGTACATCGCAGCGCTAGAAGGCGTGTGGACCAACGGCCTCGCCTTGCAAGGATTCTTGCTGACGGACGGTCTGGAAGCGCCTGCGCGCCCCGGCGAGGTCGACCGCCCCATCCGCGAAACCAACGTGCCCGTGCCGGAGCGCAACATGTCCCCCGGCGAAGCAATCCCCCGGCCATAGGGCGGGGGAATCGGAACAGTCCTCCTAGTCCCTGCGAGCTCGACTGGTCGGCGCAACACTTGCGTGAAGTTTACTCGCGGGAGTCTCGAAACCCGAAGTTGTTCGCGGACGTCGATCTTCTAACCCACAACGCCGAACGCTTAACCGGCATGTTTGTAGTGCAGCCGAGAATATTCCTCTTGCGATTCGAACAGCTTACTTTGTAATATAAAGTACTTTCTATCCAAGGCCGGGCTATGACTGTTTTCGACCTGCTATTCATCCTCGCTTTTCTCATTTCCGCGGTGACGATGGCGTTTGCCGCAGTTTTCGCCGTTCGAGGGCGACTTCCGAGGGCCCTCAAGATCCTGCGGCTTTACTGTATCTGCGCCTCCGCGTATTTGGCTATTGCTCTTGCGGTCGGATTCTTAAAACCCCAGCGAGTGATAAGCATTGGCGATCCATGGTGCTTTGACGACTGGTGTCTGACGGTTGAAAGAGTGGACCGGACCGCTGGCCCCTCGCAGGTTTCCTACAACGTTGCGCTCCGCATCTCCAGTCGCGCCCGACGTGTCACGCAACGCGCAAATGGAGCGTGGGTTTATCTGATTGACGATCAAGGTCGCCGCTATTCTCCCGATCCCGCCCCATCAGCCGTGCCGCTGGATGCACTGCTCCAGCCGCTGGAGTCCGCAACCACCTTGCGTGTCTTTCATATCCCGCCGGATGCTCATGAGCTTGGACTCATCACCGGCCATGGAGGGCCATATTGTGGGCCCATGGACCTGCTCATTATTGGCAGCGGCGGTTGTTTGTTCCGGAAACCCACTATGATCCGGATTCGCTGAGGCTCTCAGTTTGTCCCAGTGCATGGTAAACGCTTAATCGGCTAGCGCGCGACTCTTCGAAGTCGAGTTTCCGGTTCGTCAGAAAACCCTTTCCACCAGCTCTTGCGGTCAACATTCTGGGTCACGCGAATATCGACATGACCCAGAATGTTCCGGACAACCTCTGGCCTTGCGCGTTCGTCCAGGCTACGGCTGGAAATGCATGGTGCGGAAGCTCCCAAAATGCCCTTTAACGCTCGAATCGGCCGGGTCCGAGTCTCTGCAAAAGGTGGCTGCAAGCGTTCCCGCGTAAAATGGACTGGGGGTGTGTACGTGCGAAATCTGCCATCGAGGCGCCTATGTGTCCGTCGACGGGGGTCAAAAGATAGGCGTGAATGTCGCCCGCATGGGGCCCGGTTTGCACCGTTGCCATACCCGAGATTTGTCCGAGCTCATTGATATTGCTAGCGGAGATTATGAAGAGGTTGGAATCTTCGGGAATTA
>DATMKS010000077.1:0-18871 GCA_035571045.1 Verrucomicrobiia bacterium | reverse complement strand
CCACTCACTCCTCACTACCCACCACTCACTGCTCCTTGTACACTGTACCCCGCCTCCGTAATCGGCCAGATCCGGCCGCTGCGGAGCCAATCCCCATGCCTGAAGAAAAAAAGCCAGCGCCCTCTTCGCTCGCCAGCGTCTTCGCACCAGCGTCAGCCAAAGACGCGCAGCTTGAGGCCCAGATCGATGCCCTGCTCTCGAGCCGACACGCCGATCCCTTCGCGCTTCTCGGGCCGCATCCCACCAGCCACGGCTGGGTCGTTCGCTTCTTCCGCCCCGGCGCGGCCGACGCCAGCATCCTCCTCGAAGGCTCAACCGAACCCATCCCGGCACGCCGCCTGCGTCCCGAAGGATTCTTTGAAGTCACACTCCCGGAATCGCGGCAAACCGCACCCGCCCCCAGCGCCTATCGCATCCGCTATCGCACCGGCTACGGCGAAACCGTCGAAACCTTCGACACTTACGCATTTCCCTTTCTTCTTAGCGAGTTCGATCTTCATCTCATGGGCGAGGGCCGCCACTACGACACCTACGAAAAACTTGGCGCGCATCTCAAAACACTCGAACGCGTCAGCGGCGTTCACTTCGCCGTTTGGGCGCCCAGCGCGAAACGCGTCAGCATCGTCGGCGACTTCAACCGCTGGGATGGCCGCGTCGATCCCATGCGCGCCCGAGGCTCCTCCGGCATCTGGGAGCTCTTCGTCCCTGAACTCGCCGAAGGCGCCATCTACAAATACGAAATCATCGGCGCCAACGGCAATATGCTCCCGCTCAAAGCCGATCCCTACGCCTTTCGCGGCGAGCTTCGCCCCAACACTGGCTCGGTCGTCGTCAATCTCGACACTTATCAGTGGACCGATGCCGGCTGGATCTCCGAGCGCTCACAAAAAAATTGGCTCGAATCCCCGGTCTCCGTCTACGAAGTCCATCTCGGCTCGTGGCGCCGCGTTCCAGAAGATCACAACCGCTGGCTCACCTATCGCGAACTCGGCGATCAGCTCATTCCGTATGTCAAAGATCTCGGCTATACGCACATCGAACTGCTTCCCATCATGGAGCACCCTTTTGATGGCTCCTGGGGCTATCAAACCATAGGCTATTTTGCCGCCACGAGCCGCTACGGCTCTCCCGCTGAATTCATGGAGTTTGTCGACCGCTGCCACCACGCGGGCATCGGCGTTTTTCTCGACTGGACTCCCGCGCACTTTCCGCGCGACACGTTCGGCCTCGCGGAGTTCGATGGCACGCATCTCTACGAGCATTCCGACCCGCGCCAGGGCACGCACCCGGACTGGGGCACGCTGGTCTACAATTACGGCCGCAACGAGGTCCAGAACTACCTCATCTCTAACGCCTTATTCTGGCTCGACAAATATCACATCGATGGCCTGCGCGTGGACGCCGTTGCTTCCATGCTCTATCTCGACTATTCCCGCAAAGCGGGCGAGTGGATCCCCAACGAATTCGGCGGCCGCGAAAATCTCCATGCCATCGCCTTCCTCAAGCGCATGAACGAAGTCGCCTACGGCCGCTTCCCCGGCATTCTTACCATCGCCGAAGAGTCCACCTCCTGGCCGAGCGTAACGCGGCCCACCTATCTAGGCGGCCTGGGCTTCAGCCTCAAATGGAATATGGGCTGGATGAACGACACGCTGAAATATTTTTCAGCGAATCCCGTCCACCGAAAATATGAACACAACAAGCTGACTTTCTCGATGCTCTACGCTTTCTCCGAGAATTTCATGTTGCCCTTCTCGCACGACGAAGTCGTCCACGGCAAAAATTCGCTCCTTCACAAAATGCCGGGCGACTTGTGGCAGCAATTTGCAAACCTGCGCCTCTTGTTTGCCTATCAGTGCGCGCACCCTGGCAAGAAACTCCTCTTCATGGGCCAGGAACTCGCGCAGCGCGGCGAGTGGTACGAAGCGAGCAGTCTCGACTGGCACCTGCTCCAATACGATTCGCACCGCGGCGTGCAAAATCTTGTCCGCGATCTAAACAAGCTGCTTGCCGCCCAGCCCGCCTTGCATGAAGTCGATTTCAACTGGCAGGGATTCGAGTGGATTGACGCCAACGACGCCGACAACAGCGTGTTCGCTTTCGCGCGCCACGGCAAAAAGCCAGAGGATTTGCTAATCGTAATTCTTAACGCCACTCCGGTCGTTCGCGAAGGCTACCGCATCGGCGTTCCCCAGCCGGGCTTCTACTCCGAAATCCTCAACACGGACGCCGCTGGCTACGGCGGCTCCAATGTAGGCAATCTCGGCGGTCAGAACGCCTCAGACCAGCCGTCCCAAGGACGGCCACATTCACTGGTTCTAACACTCCCGCCCCTGGCCGCCGTTTTCCTGAAATGGCAACCGAGCTAAGCCCGCCAACCCCCCCCGCTTGGCCGGTCGTCCCACAGGCGCGCTTACCCTGGGCTCGAAGGGCCGTGCCTCGTGGGCTAGCCGTAGGGCTTCGCTCGACTAAGCCGACTGGGTCGGCCTCCGGCATACGTTTGTGCCGGAAAGGTTGTTAATCCCGGAACTTTTCCCACGTCTCATTCGTATGTATCGGCAAATGCCCAAAGGAGGCATCCCGCTATGACTAGCCGCACCGGGCACCTTTTCCCCGTAATCGCCTTTTTGGCCGCCACTTCCCTTTTCGCACCTCTCGGCACTCGAGCACAATCGAGCGCAAGCACTTCGAGCACAAGCAGTCATGGAGATCGCTGGTTGCACGTGCGGGTCATCAGCACCAACGCCAAAGGTGAGACCGTTCGCGTGAATGTCCCACTCGAATTGGCGGAAAAAGTTTTGCCGGCCATCGATCATGACCGCCTCCACAACGGAAAAGTACGAATCGGTTGCATGGATTGCGATGGCGTGGATGTTCGCACCCTGTTTGAAGCCGTTCGTTCGAGCAAAGACGGTGAATTTGTGACGGTGCAGAGCAACGATGCCGACATCAGCGTGATGAAGAAGGAAGGGATGCTGTACGTTCACGTGCACGACAAAAACAAGCCCAAGCATTCGCAAGTCGAGGTCAAGGTTCCGCTGAAAGTGGTGGAAGCGCTGCTCTCTGGCTCCAAAGACGAGTTGGACATCGTGGCAGGATTGCACGCGCTTGCGGGGCAAGGCGACGTCGAACTGGTTTCCGTGAAGGACGACGACAATACTATTCGCGTCTGGCTGGATTCCAAGAACGTCACCACGGATTAAAAGAGAGGCTTCCCAGTTTCGGGCTCCGGGAGGTCCCGCGCAACAAGCGGGGGACGGGAAAGGAAAAGAGAAATGGTATTGCTCGCGAAAATCGCTCTGGGATTTGGGGCCACGGTGGTGATGGCGGGAGCTTATACGTTTCACGAAGGCTTGCTCCGTGTCGATGTCGACGAAACTCACGGCAAGGGATCACACGTGCATGTGTGGGTGCCGGCGGCGATAGTCCCGATGGCGATGCACTTCATCCCCCGCGATAGGATGCGCGATGCCGGAGAAAGGGCCCGGAACTTCATGCCCCTGGTGCACGCCGTGGCGAAAGAACTGCAGAAATATCCCGAAGCGGAGCTTGTGGAAGTCCACGACGGCCCACAATACGTGCGCATCCGCACGCACAACGGCAATTTGCTGGTTGACGCGGACGAACCTGGACAGGCGGTGCACGTGTCTTGTCCGCTCGCCACAATCGACGACGTTTCCCGCGAGCTCGCGACGTTCGCCCCAGGCTCCTGAGGCGATTCGAAGGCCGAGCAAGACAAAGCTCAAGCTTGGGCCCCCTCTTCGCTTCTTTCCTGTATGACAGCGTCCCAGCTTTTTGTCGCCCGGCCTAGGAACTCATTGAGGATTCTGCTTTTCGATCATCTGGCGTTTCATCGCTTCCGGATCGAACTTCATGGGAGTCCCGGTAATGTGGTCTTTGGCATCGGAAATCGACTTGACCAGCGTCATTGAGTTCGTCGGGGTGACTTCCTTCACCAAACTCATGGGGGTGACCTTGGAGCTCGCCCAAACATCGCCTTTTCCGTCGTCTTTCGCCCAGTGATCGCAAAGGAAAGTGCCCGCCGGGACGGTAACGGTCTCCTCTCCAATTTTGTGCCACTTCTCCAACTCGTCGGTCACATGTGAGCGCTGCTGCGCGGCCGGGTTCATGGGCATTTCCATGGCCGGCTGGCCGGGCTGCTGAAAAATCATGCGATGAAACTGGAAGTCAACTTTTGTGACAAGCATTTTTGCGTAGACCATCGCGCCACTTCGTTGATCCGAGTGGCCGAACTCGAGCCAAAAGGCGTCTTTGCCGTCGACAGCTTCCTGACCAACCACGGTCATTTCGATGGTGCTTTTCTTCTGGTCGCGTTCCGTTTCATAGACGGCGCCACTTCCAACTACGGGCTTAAAAATGTCGGCGATGGCAGGCTTTTTGAAAAAGTCCATGCCCATCTGAGCACGGGCAGCGGTTCCGACTGCCAAGCACAAGCCCGCAGCCAATAGCGTTACGTGCAGTCGCTTCATTGTGGAGCTCCTTAGTCTGATGTGCGCCGCCAGAAGGCGGAATTCTCTAGCGCGGAATAGCCCCAAAGCTATCAGCTTGGCGGAGGCGAAGCAATCGGAGAAGAATCTTGGTGCCAAAAAAGAACATGGCTCGGTTTCGACGGCGTGGAGCGCCGCAAAGAGGGGCGCCAGAGAGTGGATGACGGCGAAGGAATGAAACTTACTCGTAGGCCAAGGCGACCACGGGATCGTAGCTTGCGGCGCGCAGTGCGGGATAGATGGCGCCGATGGAGGCCCCGACGAGAGCCAGCAAAGCGGAGGAAAAGACCCATTGGGTGGTAATTAAAATCATGAGACTGGGGTTCGTCTCTTTCATGATGGCCTGGAAGGCGAATGTGAGCACAATTCCGAGGAAACATCCGCAAACGGTAAGTAGGAGAGTTTCGCCGAGCAACATGCGAAGAATTCCCAACCTGGAAAGACCGAGAGCTTTGAGGATGCCAATCTCGCGAGTGCGTTCCATGACCATGGTGTGCATGTTCAGAAGCACGACGAGGAAGCTGATGACGAGGCCGAGGCCAACCATGCTGCGGGTAAACGGCCTTAATTGAGGAAGATTGGAGGAGCTCATGAGGGTGACGAGTTCGTAGGTGGTGCGCACACTGTCCAGAGGAGAGAGTGCAACAATTTGCGCGCGAGCGGCTTCGGTATCGCCTTTGCTTCGGACGTAAAACATAGAGACGCGCTTTTCCGCTCCGGCGATCTCCTGCGCGGTCTTCAGAGGGATAAAGTAACGCGCGCCTTTGCCATGGGCGACGATGCCGCAAACCGTAAACGTATGATTCAAAAGAGTGATCTGCTGCCCGACCTTCAGATGTTTCGTCTGGGCGATGATGTCATCGGCGATGGCTTCATCGGAAGATTCGAACGGTCGTCCCGCGCGAAATAAAAATCCACGGCTGAGGGCATTGAAGCGTTTGTAGTCGATGCCATAAACGAGGGTCAAGTTCTTTGGTTCCGTGAGGATAAGAGTGGGAGCGACTTCATCGACAGCGGGAAGCAAGGCAATTTTGTCGCCCAAGGATTCCTGCATGACGGCACTGGAGAAAGCAAAGAAGATGGAAGAGTTGGGAGGCTGAACGAGAAGATCGGCGCCGACACCCTCGACGCGCTTTCCCCACTCGGAAATAATTCCCGAAGTGAATCCCACAATGAGAAGGACCAAAATGACTTGGATGGCGATGGCGATCACGCTGAGAACACTGCGCAGCGGACGGGCAACGATGTTGCCCCAAAGCATTTGGAATAAGGAGAAAGTTCCGTCAAAGGTCTCATTCATCAGGAAATCCGACAAGCCACTGTATCACTGGCGATGAGACCGGTCAAAATTTGGAAAGACGGGAGAGGCAAGAGTTGTGCCGAACTCCAAGAAAAATATTTCTGGACGATTAAGTTTTCAACACAATTGTTGATAAGTGTGTGGAAATTAGGGCGGTGGCGCGAGCTAACTTCACTTTCTTCAACGGCCTGATGCTGTTTGCACAATTTCAGGGCAATCGATTTTTTCTTCGACGGCAGTGTGCGGCAAGACGAATGATATTGCGCGGCGCAAAGCACGGAAAATGAGATCAGTGCGAGAGTGGAACACAAAAATATTTGCGGAGCTGCGATGTTCTGGAGCAAGTCTCCACTGGCGGAAACAAATTAGTACCACTTCGGCGGCCGCTCGAGGCGCACTTTGATGACTTGGTGAGGATCGGTAATGTCATACCAACGTCCGTACGTCTTCCAACCTTCGGCAATGATTTGAACGAGCGCACGACCGAGAGGGGCTTCCGCAACGTGCGCGATGCCTTCGCGGTTGGTTTTGACATTTAATTCGACTTTCTTGTCCTTCTTGATGGCGTGCTCTTCGATATACTTCACGTAGACGCTGGCGTTTTCCACGGGAACGGCCTTGTCGCCACCAGTGACTTCGATCGTCAAACGGCTTGGTTCATCAGATTGTGCTGGAGCTTTTGCAGCAGGCGCGGGCGAGTCCTGGGCAGCAACGCAGACCGCAGTGGCAACGAGCAGAGAGAGAAACAGACAACTCCATTTTGAGCGAGTAAATTTCATGTTCCTTTGGACCCCATCCTCCAAGGAATGACGTTACGGCCACAAGTTACTCCGCTAGGAGCTAAGATGCAAATGCGGGTCCGGATGCTGCTCGGTGGAACTGGCTTGGGGAGTGGAAGCGATGTATTCCTCGCAACAATTCGTCGCGGCATGTTTGACTCGCTGGTTTTGGTCCTGTAACTTCTGAAGAATCTGCTCTGCAGGTAGTTGAGAGCCGCCAGCGCAGCGAAGGACCCCTAGTCCCGCAACTTCCACATTGCAGGGGAACCGCAGCAGACTTTCCGTGCTGCCGTGGACTAGCCGCATGAGCATCAGGGTCGCAAGGTAAGAGGAGATCACCATGGGATTTGCCACGAACGCGATACACGTCGGGCAGGAGCCTGATCCGGCGACAGGAGCGATCGTTGCGCCGATCTATCAGACGTCGACGTACGTCTACGAGGAGCTGGGCAAACACAAGGGGTATGACTACGCGAGGTCGAACCATCCGAACCGGAAAGCGCTGGAGCGGACGGTGGCAAAACTAGAAGGCGGACACAGCGCGTATGTTTTCACGTCGGGAATGGCGGCGATCGACGCCGTCTTCCGTCTCTACCGGCCGGGCGACCACATTGTGCTGTCGGAAGCGGTGTATGGGGGAGTGTACCGGCTCTCGACGCAGCTGCTGGTGCATTTTGGATTGGAATTTAGCTTTGTTGATACGTCGATTCCGGCATGCGTGCTGGCAGCCTTGCGGCCGAATACTAAGATGATTTACATCGAGACTCCGACGAATCCGACGATGCGCGTGACGGATATCGGGGCAATCGCGAAATTGGCCAGCGAACGGAATGTGACGCTAGCGGTCGACAATACTTTCTTGAGCCCTTATTTGCAGCGGCCTATTGAGCTGGGCGCGCAGATTGTCGTGCATTCGATGACGAAGTATTTGAATGGGCACAGCGACTGCACAGGCGGAGCGGTGGTGTTGACGCGACCGGACGACGCGGAGAAGATTTATTTCATTCAGAGATCGGCGGGAGCGGGGCTGGCGCCGATGGATTGTTTTTTGATTTCACGGGGGCTGAAGACATTGGCGATACGCATGTTGCAGCACAACGCCAACGGAATCACCGTGGCGCGGCACCTGGACGCACACCCAAAGGTGCGGAAGACACATTACCCCGGATTACCGACGCATCCGCAGCACGATATTGCGCGACGGCAGCAAAAAGGGCCGGGAGCAATGATCGCAATTGATTTGGGTTCGCTCGAAGCGGCGCGGCGATTTTTGAATCAACTGAAATTGTGCTCGATGGCGGAGAGTTTGGGCGGAGTGGAAACGCTGGTATCTCTGCCGGCGCAGATGACGCATGCGTCGATGCCGCCGGAAGTGCGGGAGCGGATTGGGATTACAGAAGGATTGGTTAGGATTTCGGTGGGGATTGAGGACGTAGAAGATATCATGGCGGATTTGGATCAGGCTTTGTTGTACGTCTGAGGCCAGGAAAAAGAAAAGATTAAAGACAAAGAATTTGCCTGGAGGACGCCCGGGGCAGGGAGAAGAGCAACCGACTAAGTGTTTTCGTCGAGCCAGTCGAGGTAGGCTCCCGAGCCGGCGACGATGGGCAGGGCGATGAATTCGGGGACTTCGTAGCTGTGGAGGCGTTTTACTTCCCTCTCCAGGCCGCCTAGTTTTCTAACCGTGGTTTTGATGAGAAGCAAGACTTCGTGAGTTTTTTCCACTTTTCCTTCCCAGCGATAGTACGAATCGATGGACCTGCGGAGGACGTTGACGCAGGCGGCGAGGCGTTTTTCAACCAGGCTGCGCGCGATGAGTTTTGCCTGGAGGGGATTCGCGCAGGTGACGAGGACGAGGCGGTAGTTGTCGGCGGGCTTCATGTGGCGGTCTCCAATGAGTGCATCGGGTAGTTGTTGTATATAGAGCGGGGCCCTTCAGAACCCAGGGCAAACAAGCCCCTCCCCCCTAGGGTGGTTCCGTATTCGAAAAACTCGGATAGAATACGACGGTATGAGCGCTTCACCTACATTGAATGCATCGCCGATCAAGTTTGGCACATCCGGATGGCGCGGGTTGATTGCCGATGATTTTACGTTTGCGAACGTGCGGCTGGCGGTGACGGCGATCGCGGAGCACGTGAATAGCAAGGCAAAGAATCCGACGATACTGGTCGGGTACGACACGCGATTTTATTCGGAGGAGTTTTCGCAGCTGGCGGTGGCGATTTTGCAGGCGCACAAGATTCGAACTTTGCTTTGCGAGACGTTTACGCCGACGCCGGCGGTCGCGTTCGAAATTCAGCGGTCGAAGCTGGATGGGGCGATCAACTTCACGGCCAGCCATAATCCGGCGCAGTACCACGGGCTGAAATTCTCTTCGGCGGATGCGGGGCCGGCGCTGCCGGAAGTGACGAAGGATATCGAGGCGCGGGTGGCAAGGATTATCGCTAAGGGTGGAGCGTATCCTACTTCTCCGGCGGTGCCCTCGGGCGGAGTGAAGACGGAGACGGTGAATCTTCGCGAGAATTATTTGAAGCGGCTGGAAGAACTGGTGCGATTCGACGTGCTGCGAAAAGCGAACGTCAAATTCGTGACGGATGCGCTACACGGTTGCGGAGCGGGATATTTGGACCGGGCGCTGGCGGAGCACGGCGTTATTGTGCAGGCGATGCGGACGGATCGGGATTGTTTGTTTGACGGGACGGGGCCGGACGTCAGCGAGGAAAATCTTGCTCCGCTCCGTAGGGCCGTTGTGGATTCAGGCGCGGCGGCGGGACTGGCGACCGACGGAGACGCCGACCGGTTTGGAATGATCGATCGCGACGGCACATGGATTCAGCCGAATCACATTTTGGCGCTGGTGTACGACTACATGGTGGAGACGCGAGGATGGAGAATGGCGGCGGCGCGGAGCGTGGCTACCTCGCAATTGATCGATGCAGCGGCCGTAGCGCATGGGCAGAAAACATTTCAGACGCCCGTGGGCTTCAAGTATATCGGGCAGCTCATTCGCGAAGACAAGATTGCATTGGGCGGAGAAGAGAGCGCGGGGCTGACGATTCGCGGGCACGTGCCGGAGAAGGATGGAATTTTGGCGTGTCTTCTGGTGGCGGAGATGATTGGGGCGCGAGGGACTTCGCTAGGCCAACAGATTCGCCAGCTTTTCAAGAAAGTGGGAAGAGAATTCTGGCCAGTGCGCGAAAATTTGCACTTGAATGACGAACAAAAGGCAAACGCGGTGAAGAAGGTGGCGGTGGACGCTTCGACACTGTTAGGGCGGAAAGTTGTATCGACGGACCGGACGGACGGCGCAAAATTCAGTTTTGAGGATGGTTCGTGGATGCTTTTGCGGCTGTCTGGGACGGAGCCGTTGTTGCGCTTGTATGTGGAAGCAAATAGCGCGGCGGCTTCGGCGAAGTTGACGAGCGAGGCGGCGAAGTGGGTATTGGAAAAGTGAAGAAGGAATTGAAGAACGTGCCGGTCGAGGAGAAGATTCGATCGCTGATGCAGCAGTATGGACGAGGTCTTTTGGGATTGCTGATGCTGGTGATGATCGTGCACGACGTTTTTGGGACGCATGGATTTTTGGCGATGCGGCGGACGCAAAACGAGATTCGGAAGGTGAAGGCGAATCTCGACGCGTTGAGCAAAGAAAATGCGGCGCTGGAACAGGAAGTGAAGGATCTGAATAGCGATCCTCGATTGATCGAAAAAATCGCGCGGGATGATCTGGGTTTGGCGCGGCCTGGCGAGA
This sequence comes from Verrucomicrobiia bacterium, assembly GCA_035571045.1. Taxonomy (GTDB): domain Bacteria; phylum Acidobacteriota; class Terriglobia; order Acidiferrales; family UBA7541; genus Acidiferrum. The sequence continues at coordinate 8,530 of DATMKS010000077.1, read as the reverse complement.
TCATTATCAGGATTCCCGCGGGGCAGCAGTTGGAACAGAACTCCGCTGCAAAACCCTAGACCAGAGCACTGGTTAAGGCTAATTCCCTCCTGCAATTTGATTTCCTTCGGCTGGCCTTTCAGGTCAATACGGGCGCGGGCGCCAGCTTTTGCGTTTTCACGTGGCGGTTCTTCCATTTGGTGCGCAGCACGGATAACCCCAGCATGGCCAGGAAGATGATGCCGAGGCCGATGGTGGCTTCGAGAACGCTGCATTGCCGCTTTGGAAGAATCGAGAAGCGACCGTAGACAAATTCGATGTGGACCCAATAGACGAGAAGGGATGTTTTGCCCAGCTGGATAATGGGACTGAATCCCAATTGTGCCAAGCCCCAACGGCACCACGCGTAGACACAGAATAAGATAATCAGGAGGATGCCGCAGCGCATCAGGAAAAAATTTGGGCTGGTGTGCCAGTAGTCGTAGACGGAATAGAGCTGGATGGGGGAGGCATCTAGTTTGATCGAGAGGAGACAGGCAAGTATGCCTGTCCCGCCCAGGGCTAGAAAGATTATGCCTTCGTAGCGCTTGGCGAGATCGGTGAAAAGGAAGAAGCCAACGGCCAAGCCGACAAACGCGAAAGCGGACCACGGGAAGAGCGGGAAGAGCCACGGTTGCGGATGGCCGAAGATGTGGACGCCATTGATGTAAGACTCAAGCGGCCAAGGGAGTTGGCTGGGGCGATAGGTGGTCCAGAGGTGCGGGGTGACCATGGCTACGAGTGCGGCGGTGAAAAGACCGGCGAAGATTCCTCGGTTACGAGAGGATCGGACGGTTCGCGGAATGGCGGGAGCGGAGGCGTTGGCTTTGGCAGAGCTGCGACCTGCGCTGAGCCAGCAGAGAATGCCCATCAGGATCATGGAGAAACCGAGAATGTTCAGGATATCGACGCGCAGGATGTCGGTCCAGGGAGACCAGCGGTAGCCAAGCGCGTATTCCTGGAGGCGGAAAAGAAGACCGAGGGCGAAAACTTCGGCGCCGCGGCGAATGGTTGTTTTTGCAATATCGCCGCGAGTGGCGCCTTTTTCGCGGAGGCGCTCCGTGACCAGCGCGAAGGAAACGCCAGAGAGAAAGATGAAAAGCGGAGCGGGGAGTGTGCCGCCGAGTTGCGACCAGACAAAGACGGCAGAGTTTCGCGCTTCTGGGCTGAGCCAGGAGTCGTAGCAGTGTGTTTGAAACATAAGGACGCAAGCTAGGCCGCGCATCCAGTCGATGTAGGAGAGGCGCTTCATGGCTGCCGCCGTGCACGTTGCACGCTCGCTCTATTGTGATGAGCGTCGTTCGGCCAAGGATGGCGTTGGATTTGGGATGGCATGTGTGCGCTACAATCTTCTCTTTCTTTTCGAATGTTGAGCAGGCAATTTGCCAGCGACGCGCCAACTCGGTGTGCTTCCGATGCTCGGCCTGTGGGCCGGGTTATGCCTTACGGGAACGTTTTACGCCACCTGGCATGGGTACGGCGGCCGCGGCTTCGCATCGACGCTGACGGCGTTTGCATTCTTTTTTCTGGTAGTGCTGCTTTTCGCCGCGCGCGGCGTTGCTGACGGTCTTGCGGCGCGCTTCGGCCCCGGCGGAGGCATCGCGTTAGGCGCCGCCGCGTTCCTTGCATACCTGATTTACGGGCTGGGGACAAATACTTTTACGCTGGGACGGGCTGGGGCGGTGGCGTGTCTCGCGTTTGTGCCGATGGCGCTAACGGCGTCGGCCGAACGGAAGCCGGGCGGGACTTGGCAGGATTATCTGACGCTGGCGGGTGTGTGGGTGGCGGTGAAGTTTGGGCCGTCACATTGGCTTTGGCCATATCCCGACGGGCGGCTTGCGTACGTCTTCACGGTGCTGCTGGCTTTGAGCATTGCGCTCGCGGTGTTCGTTCTGTTGCGGCGGGTGAATGGAATTGGGTATTCGATTGGGTGGGGTCGGCATTGGGGACTTTACGTCTTCGGGAGCTTCGCCGTGTTTGGTTGCATCGCGATTCCTCTGGGGACGGCGATGCATTTCATCGCGTTCGCGCCGCAATGGCATGCGTGGAGTTCGCTGGTGTTCACTTCGCTTGGGATTTTCTTTTTTACGGCGTGGCCGGAAGAATTTCTATTCCGAGGGTTGCTGCAGAATATGCTGGCGCGGTCGTCTAAGAGCGATTTGGCGGGGTGGTGGACGGCGTCGGTGCTGTTTGGGTTCTCGCACATCACGAATCTGGGATTTCCCAATTGGCGATACGTCATTCTGGCGTCGATCGCAGGAATTTTTTACGGGTGGACATGGCGTAAGACGGGGTCGATCTTTGCGTCGGCGATTGTGCACGCGCTGGTGGATGTGACCTGGCACTTCTTGTTCCGGACGGGGTGACACGTTGGTGGCCAGGGTGAGTTATCGCGAGCTGGCTTGATCCGAAGAACAGGCCAGGAAACACGTAACCCGAGAGCGGAAGCGAGCTTGGCCTGTTTTTGATCGAAGGAGATCGAATCTTCTTGTGCCCAGAACGGAAGCATGGCGGGCAGCAATTGGGGCGGCCGGTTGGTAAGCCGGAATGATGCGCACAACCCGAGATTCAATATCCTGGAACAAAAGGCGGTTTCGAGCGTACTTATAAGCAGTGGGGAGGGGGCGATGGGAACGTTGCGGCAGGATGTGCAGTTTGCGCTGCGGATGATGCGCAAGAACCTGGGTTTCACGACGGCGGCGGTGTTGTGCCTGATGCTGGGCATTGGAGCCACGACTGGGATTTTCACGGTGGTGAACGCCGTGCTGCTGCAGCCGCTTCCCTATTCGCATCCTGAACAACTCGTTCGCGTGTATACGGAGTTTCCGACGTTTCCGAATGGCGGGCTGCACCGTTTCTGGACTTCGGGGCCGGAGTTTATCGATCTGAAACGCGACACGCACTCGTGGGCTGCGCTCGACGCGTGGATCGCCGGTGGCGTGAATCTCGCCGGGAAAGTAGAACCAGTTCGGGTGAACGCCGCCTATGTAAGCGGCGGACTGTTGGAATCGCTCGGAGTGTCACCCGTGAGCGGACGTTTGATCGCGCAGTCAGACGACATCCCGGGAGCTTCCGTCGTCGCGGATATTTCCTACGGGACATGGCAGAGCGTTTTTGCGGGAGATCCCAACGTCCTGGGGCGCGAAACACGGCTGGATGGTTTGAAGTGCACGATTATCGGGGTGATGCCGAAGGGATTTCAGTTTCCTCCGGGCGAACAGGATCCGCCGCAAGTCTGGACGGCTTTGCAGCTTGACCCCGCGAAGCCGGGCGGCCGCGGCTCGCACAACTATTACTTGCTGGGACGTTTGAAACCGGGCGTATCGGCGGCGCAGGCGCAAGGCGAGCTGCAGTCGCTGGTGCAAAGCTACGGAGAGAATCGCGCCCCGCAAACCCACAGCTTCGATCCGAAGACTCATACGATCGTGAGTTTTCCGTTGCAGGCGGAAGTAGTTTCGACCGTGCGGCCGGCTTTGCTGATGTTGCTGGGAGCAGTGGCTTTTGTTCTGCTGATCGCGAGCGTGAATGTGGCAAATCTGCTGCTGGCGCGAGCGGAAGCGCGCCGCCGAGAGATTGCGATTCGCGGCGCTTTGGGAGCGAGCCTGGCGCGGCTGGCGCGACAGTTTGTGACCGAAGGAATCCTGCTCGCTTTTTGCGGAGGACTGCTTGGCGTAGCGCTGTCGTATGCAGGAGTGCGGCTGGTTCAGCTCACGAACGCGGGAGGAATCCCGCGCGCCGATGAAATCGCGATGGACTGGCGAGTGCTCGCATTTACGCTGGTGACAAGCCTGGTGACGGGAGTGCTTTTTGGCCTGGCGCCGCTGGCTCCACTTTTTATGAGCGGAATTTCCGAATCGCTGAAAGACACGGCGGGGAGTACGACGGCAGCAGCCGGCGCGCAGTTTTTCCGCCGAGCTTTGGTGGTGGGCGAGCTGGCGATGGCGCTAGTGCTACTGATCGGCTGCGGGTTGATGCTGCGTGCTTTTTGGAAGCTGCAAGAGGTGCACACCGGACTTCGCCCCGACAACGTGATCACGATGCGCGTATCGTTGCCCAGCGGAACATATACAGACGCGGCAAAGATGACCGATTTTTGGACACGGTTGAACGGACGGCTCACCAATCTGCCGGGAGTGCAATCGGCCGCGTTGGTTTCGGGCTTGGCGCCACTACGTCCGCCAAACATGAACGACACGGGCATCGAAGGCTTTGTGATGACCAAAGACGGGCCGATACAAAACGTGGATTTCTATCAAGCTGTGAGCAAAGACTATTTTGCGACGATGGGAATCCGGCTGATGGATGGCCGTTTTTTTGACGATCGCGACGTGCAGGACGCGCCGCAAGTCGTAATCGTCAACGAAGCGATGGCCAAGACCTTCTGGCCGAATCAGAACCCCATTGGACGGCGGGTGCGTCCGGGAAAAGATTGGTGCACGATCGTCGGAGTCGTGGACGACGTAAAGAACGCCGGACTCGACCGGCCGGCGGGCACTGAGTTGTATTTGCCTTACCGCCAGCCGGCAGGAGCAGGCAACACGGACATGTACGTGGTCCTACGGGCGCAGGGCGGCGATCCGCGGGCTCTTGCAGGGCAAGTGCGTCAGCAGATGAACGAGGTCGATTCATCGCTGCCGCTAGCGGATGTACGGCTGATGGAAGATGTTCTTTCGCGCGCGCAGGCAAGGCCGCGCTTCCTGACATTGCTCTTGACGCTTTTCTCCGTTGTGGCGCTGGCTATCGCCACGGTGGGGATCTACGGAGTTGTTTCCTATTCGGTCGCCCGGCGAACGAAGGAGTTCGGTTTGCGCATTGTACTGGGGGCGCAAACGGGCGATGTGCTTGGACTGGTGATGAAACAAGGAGCGGGGATGATTCTGATAGGAGTTGCATGCGGACTCGTCCTCGCCCTTTTCTTCACCCGGCTGATGGCGAGTCTGCTTTTTGGAGTTACGCCAACAGACCTGGCGACGTTCGCGAGCGTAACCGCAGTGCTTTTCGGAGTGGCGCTGGCGGCATGCTACATACCAGCGCGGCGAGCAACGAAGGTCGATCCCATCCAGACGCTTAGGTACGAATGAGCACTGGAATCTGTACCCGTGGATGGCTCCTCGAAAATCACGGTTAGGACGAATTAGAAGGCGGAATTATTGCGACAGTTGGGAGCGAAATCGAACGTAGGAGTCGTCCGTAGCTCGATAAGAGCATTGATAAGACCGGTGGAATCCCCAGAACCGCAAGTCACAATCGTTACAGCGATAGGGCCAAACAAACGCAAACCGGAACCAGATGCGCTCGATAGTTCCTTTCCTTTTGGATCTCCGCACGGAACTGCTGGCGCAGACAGGGCACTGACGGACTGTTTTGCCAAAAGTCAGATGCATGAGAATCGATCACCATCCGTTTCTGTGAATACAAGTATGGGGAAGGCCCGTCTATGTAGGGGGATGGAACAGCGGCGTTGTGCACTGCTAATATCCTGACCCTTCGAGCAGTGTTTTCCGGAGGCACGGTACGAGACAGGTACCAAGGCACTTTGAGCCAGCCCTGAGAAAGCAGTTTGAACCCGGAGAGATTAGGAGGGCGATGCGGCGGAGGTTGCATTGGGCATACGAAAAGCGGGAGAGTACCAGAGTGGAAGAAGCGGCCAACCACGAGAGCTCGAAAAGAGGAACAAAATGAAAGAGATGACTGCGGAAAACGCGATGTTCTTGCTGCACGGAATGTACTTGCCGGCATTGAAGAATGAGAGCCAGGTGACGAAGAAAGTGATCGAAGCGGTGCCTGCCGATAAGGCGGACTACCGGCCCGATCCAGTATCCAAAACCGCGATGGAGTTGGTGAGACATATCGCGGCGGCGGATGTTCGGTTTGCGGATACCGTGATCAATGGAAAGTTTGATACAGGCGCGTTGCTTCCCGCGGAGCTGAAGACACCAGGCGAAATCGCAGCGTGGTATGGGCAGGCCTATACCGAGAGACTCGACGCGCTGTCGAAATTGACGAGCGAACAGTTGATGAAGATGGTGGATTTTCGCGGGATGTTTCAACGGCCGGCGGCAACATTTTTGATGTTTGGAGCCCACCACACGATTCATCATCGCGGGCAACTGAGCGCGTACCTGCGATCGATGGGGGCGAAGGTGCCTTCGATTTACGGCGAGAGCTACGATTCTGAACTGGCGAAAAAAACGGCGCAAGCCTAGGGGCGTTCCATTCCTGCCTGAAATTTCCAGAAAACTTCCGGCGCAAATCGCAACTTGATCGCGCTTCTCGTGTTTTATAAATAGCTGACAACAAGTGCCCTGCAATGCCCCGGGGACTTTACACGAATCGCTGTATGGTCAGCAAAAGTCGGCGATGAGAAGCTCGAACGAATCCTAAGGAGGATTGCAAAATGTTCCGAATAAAGGGATATGTGGGGACCCTGGTATTGGGTGCGGCAATGCTTGCGCCGCTTTTGACAAGCGGATGCGCCGAACACGTGCGGTATTACGACGAGTATCACGCGGACTATCATCCCTGGAACGACGGAGAGGGGCGCGCGTACCGTGTTTGGATAGGTGAGAGACACTACGAGTACCGCGACTTCAACAAGTTGAACAAGGAGCAGCAGCGCGACTATTGGAACTGGCGTCACGACCATCCCGGAAGATATTAGTCTTCCTGTTCCGTGAATTGGAAAGACAAATCCATCTCGGCAAACACAGATCATGGGAAAGCAGATTGGGGAGGCGGATTCCGGTCCGCCTCCCCAATTCACTTGCAGAGTCGTCGAAGGTTCAAGCGACCCGAAACAGAGCCCTGGCAAACCCTGGCAACCTCAGAATGCTAAATTAGCGGACGACGCCGCTGAGCGGGCTGGAAGCGGAAGCGTAGAGACGTTTGGGCATGCGGCCAGCCAGCCAGGCTTTGCGGCCGGCCGAGACGGCTTCGCGCATGGCTTCAGCCATCAGAACAGCGTCGGCGGCTTCGGCAATGGCAGTATTCATAAGAACCCCATCGGCACCCAATTCCATGGCGACCGCAGCGTCAGAAGCGGTACCCACACCTGCGTCGACAATCATGGGAACTTCGGTAATGCGTTCGCGGAGGATGCGCAGGTTGGCGGGATTCTGAATGCCAAGGCCGGAGCCGATGGGCGCAGCTAGCGGCATGACGGCGGCGGCACCCGCATCGATGAGCTTGCGGGCGGCGATGAGATCGTCATTCGTGTAGGGGAGCACGACGAAGCCTTCTTTTACGAGCACGCGCGTAGCTTCGATGAGCTGCTCGGTATCGGGGAAAAGCGTTTGCTGATCGCCGATAACTTCGAGCTTGACCCAGTTGGAGAGACCGACTTCGCGGGCGAGGCGGGCGGTGCGGATGGCTTCGTCGGCGGTGTAACACGCGGCGGTGTTCGGCAGGATGAAGATTTTTTCGCGATCGATGTAGTCGAGAAGCGATTCTTTGGAGCGGTCGGTGAGATTCACGCGGCGGACGGCGACGGTGACCATGTCGGCGCCGGAAGCGGCGTGGGCGCGAGCCATTTCCTGAAAGCTGCGGTACTTGCCTGTCCCCACAATCAAGCGGGATTTGAATGCGCGGCCGGCTATGATCAGTTCATCGGACATTAGGTATCCCTGCCGGGATTTTAAACCTCCGCGGGCTTCACTACAAATCGGAAAAAGGAAAAACTCTTGCGGGGGAGGGTCGGAGTTCGCCGAAATGAGCTTGGGAATTCGGCTAGCCAAAAGAAGGATAAACGCGGCGGAGATCTTGGCGCCTAATCCTGCAGGATGGGGCGAGGTTCGGAGACGTCGGCATAGAGGCGCTCGATCACGTCGTGAAACTGCTGCTCGACGACGCGGCGCCGCAGTTTCAGCGTGAAGGTGAGGCTGCCGTTGTCAAACGTGAAGTCCTCGGGCAGGAGCGCGAAACGCTTGATGGTTTCATACTGAGCGAGGTTCGCGGTGAGGCGCTTGACTTCTCCTTCGATGAGCAAGCGCACGAAGGAATGCGCAACCATCTCCTTGCTCGAGGAAAATTTGATTCCGTGTTCCGCCGCTTTCGCCGCTACCGTCGTGGGGTTCGGCACGATGAGCGCCGAAATGAATTTGCGTTTGTCGCCGACGACCATAGCATTCACGATGAATGGGCTGGTCTTTAAGGCGTTTTCGATGGGTTGCGGCGCGACGAACTTTCCGGCAGCAGTTTTGATGAGGTCTTTTTTGCGGTCGGTGATGAATAGATAGTTGTCTTTGTCGAGGTGGCCGATGTCTCCGGTGCTGAACCAGCCGTCGGCGCTAAGCACTTCGCGCGTTGCTTCCGAGCTTTTGTAATAACCCTGCATGACGCATGGACCTCTCGCGAGGATTTCTCCGTCTTCCGCGATTCGCAGCTCGACGTTGGGAATCGGCTTGCCCGCGCTGCCCATTCTGTTTTGCGGATAGTTGGAAGTCAGAACCGGAGCGGTTTCCGTCAGGCCATAGCCCTGGTAAATCGGTACGCCCACAGCCCAGAAAAATTCGGC
>DATMKS010000076.1:0-134588 GCA_035571045.1 Verrucomicrobiia bacterium | reverse complement strand
ACCGCGCTCGTCGAGGATCTCCGCGAAGAATTTGTCCGCGACTACATCTGGCCAACGCTCCGCGCCGGCGCCGTTTACGAACACACTTATTTGCTCGGCACTTCCATGGCTCGCCCCGGTATTGCCAGGCGCCAGGCCGAAATCGCTCTTAAACTCGGCGCCGACGGTCTTTCCCATGGTTGCACTGGCAAAGGCAACGACCAGGTCCGCTTTGAGCTGGCCTACAAAGCAATCGCCCCCAACGTGCAAATCATCGCCCCCTGGCGCGAGTGGGACATCGATTCCCGCGAAGACGCCATCGCCTACGCCGCAAAACACAACGTGCAAGTCGAGCAAAGCAAAAAGAATATCTACAGCCGCGACCGCAACATCTGGCACCTGAGCCACGAAGGCGGTGAACTCGAAGATCCCGCGAATTCTCCGAATGAAGCGATGTGGCAGTGGACCGTCTCTCCGGAAAAAGCCCCGGACAAAGCCGAAGAAGTCGAAATCGGCTTTGAAGCCGGCACGCCGGTCAACGTCAACGGCACAAAGCTCGGTCCAGTCGAGCTTCTCAACACGCTTAACGAAATCGCCGCTCGGCACGGCATCGGCCGTACCGATATCGTCGAAAATCGCCTGGTCGGCATGAAGTCCCGTGGGGCCTACGAGACGCCCGGTGGCACGCTGCTCGTCACCGCACATCGTGAACTGGAAACTCTGACCATCGATCGCGAGACCACACATTTCCAACAGGCACTCTCGCTCCGCTACGCCGAGCTCGTTTACTACGGTTTGTGGTTCTCTCCGCTGCGCGCCGCACTGGACGGTTTCTTCAACGTCTCGCAACAGCGCGTCACCGGCACGGTGGGCCTGAAACTCTGGAAAGGCACGCTCACGGTGACGAAGCGCGTCTCTCCGTTCTCGCTCTATCGCACCGACCTCGCCAGCTTCACCATGGGCCGCTACAACCCCAAGGACGCCGAAGGCTTCATCAACCTTTTCGCTCTGCCAGTAACCGTCCGGCCCAAAGTGAAAGCCGAAGGCAGCAACTAGTGGGACAGGCATTCCTGTCTGTCTGGTTTTTGGCAGCTGAATAAAGAAAGAAGGGAGACAGGCAGGAATGCCTGTCCCACCATGACCGAACGCAAAGATGACCGATTGTGGGGCGGACGCTTCGAGCGTCGGCCAAATGCTCAGTTCGACGCATTCCAGCGCTCTTTTGCTTTCGATCGCCGCCTGCTGCCCTACGAGATTGCCGTCGACCGCGCGTGGGCCAAGGCGCTCGAGCCCATCGGCATTTTCTCTAGCGCGGAAGTGAAGCAAACGCTCGCAGCGCTCGACAAAATTTCCGAGCGCGCGCGAACGGACCCCGCGTGGGTCGACTCCTTTGGCGCAAACGCCGAAGACGTCCACCACTTCGTCGAAAAGGCCCTTGTCGAACAGCTCGGCCCGCTCGGCTGGAAGCTGCACACTGGCCGCAGCCGCAACGAACTCGTGGCCACCGATTTTCGCCTCTTTGTCATCGATGCAGCCGCCGAAACCCAGCATGGTTTGTCCGCGCTCCTCGGTGCCCTGTTGAATCAGGCCAAGGCAAAAATCTCCTTGCCTATGGCAGGCATGACGCACATGCAGCATGCCCAACCGATTCTGCTTTCGCATTTCTTGCTCGCACACGCGGAAGCGTTCCTGCGCGACGTCACACGGCTCGAGCACGCAATAGCGAACGCCGACGCATGCCCGATGGGTTCTGGCGCTCTCGCAGGAAACTCCTTTGGCATCGACCGCAACGCCATCGCTCGCGAACTCGGTTTTTCGCGTGTCACCGCCAATAGCCTCGATGCGGTGAGCGACCGCGACTTTGCGCTGGATTATCTGTTTGCGCTGACAGGCATCGCCACGCACCTCTCGCGGCTGGCCGAGGATTTCGTGATCTTCGCCTCGGAGGAATTCGCATACGTGGTTCTTCCCGACGAATACTCGACCGGCAGCAGCCTCATGCCGCAAAAGAAAAATCCCGATTCCTGGGAACTCATTCGCGGCAAAACCGGCCGCATCACTGGCGCCCTGCTTGGCTTGCTCACTACGCTCAAAGGTTTGCCCACCAGCTACCAGCGCGATTTGCAGGAAGACAAAGAGGCCCTCTTCGCCGCGCACGATCAAGTTGGCAATATGATTTGCGTTGCCCAGGGCGCGATCGCCGGTACCGAATTCCGCGAAGACCGTTTGCGTGCTGCCGCCTCCAATCCGCTGCTCCTGGCTACCGAAGCTGCCGATTACTTGGTCCACAAAGGCGTTCCCTTTCGCCAGGCGCACGACATCGTCGGCAAAGTCCTGCGCGAAGCCGAGCGCCAGGGAAAACTCTGGACCGAATTGCCGCTCGAAGATTTGAAGAACATATCTCCGGCCTTCGAGGCAGATTTCTCGAGTGGGCTGAACGTCAACGCCGCGCTCGCTGCCAAGAATGTCTCTGGCGGAACCGCGCCGGATGCGGTGCGGAAAGCCATTTTTGATTTGGACGAACGTCTCAACAAAAAAACCACCAAACTAGGAGCCACGCCATGAGCACGCAAGCCGCAATTCAGCTAAACACCCTAACCTCCGTCTCGGAGGAGAGGAGGTCGCTTCCGGGGACGGCGCGCTAGTCACACGGATATTCCGCTGATGAAGCACGCACTCTCGGAGGCATCTCTTCCTCGTGGATTTAGGTTCGCAGGCATCGCCTGCGGACTGAAGAAAACTGGCGCGCTCGATCTAGCCATTATTTCGAGCGACGTTCCTGCGTCGGCGGCGGCGGTTTTCACGCAAAACCTCGTTGTCGCGGCTCCGGTGACCATTTCGAAGGAACATTTGCGCGCTTCAAAAGGCCGCATGCGCGCCATGATTGTGAATGCCGGCAACGCAAACTGTGCTACCGGCAATGCGGGGTACACCGCCGCTCAGCGCACCGTCGCCGAGACCGCCAAGCGGCTCGGCTACACTCCCAACGAAATCATCGTTTGCTCGACCGGGGTGATCGGCGTGCCTCTCGCCGTTGAAAAGATTCTGCGCGCCGTACCGAAGCTCGCGCGTAACCGTCGGCCATCGGCACGGTCTTTCGCGGAGCTATCGCTCGCCATTTGCACCACAGACACGCGGCCTAAGACCGCCGGCGCTTCGTTCAAGATGGCTGGCAAGAGAATTCATATGGTCGGCTGCGCCAAAGGCGCGGGAATGATTCATCCCAACCTGGCGACGACCCTCGCGTTCGTGGTGACCGATGCGGCCATCGCGCCGGCGCTGCTGCAAAAGACTTTGCGGGACGTCTGTTCCCGCACGTTTAACTGCATTAGCATCGACGGCGATTCTTCGACAAACGATACCCTGGCGGTCTTCGCCAACGGAGCGGCCGGCGCGCCTGCGATTGGCGCGGGAAGCGCGGCGCATCGCGCTTTCGCGGCGGCGCTCGAAGACGTTTGCCGCTCGCTCGCGCTGCAGATCGTCGCCGACGGCGAAGGCGCGCAGCGCGTCATCGAAATCGAAGTGCGCGGCGCGAAAACCGAAGCCGCCGCCAAGCGCATCGCCGAAACCATCGCCACGTCGCCGCTCGTGAAGACGGCGTTTGCAGGTGGCGATCCCAACTGGGGCCGCGTTTTCGCAGCCGCCGGCCGGTCTGGCGTAAAGTTCAATCCCGCCCGCGTCGACATCAAGATGGCGGGCATTCCAGTCCTGCGGCGCGGCAGTCCGCTCAATTTCAACGAACGCGCCGCAAGCAACCGCCTGCTCGCAGAGCACGTGCCGATTGTTCTCAATTTGCACGCGGGCACCGCCAGCGCGCGCTACTGGACCTGCGACCTCACGGCGGAGTACGTCCGCATCAACGCTTCTTACAGAACCTAGGCGATCTGGCGGGTGAATTCCGGCCGACGGGATTCGAGAGTGTGCCGGGCTACGCGCGAAAATCAAGTGGGGCGGGCCTCGGAGATTCACGTCCGAGGGCAGCGGCTCCTCAACTGCGGAGCCGCTCTAAATCGACCTGAAAATTGCCGAGCCTGCCCGATCTTCAAGCGCTTTACGAAGCGCCCATGAGTTCAAGTGGCTTGCCGGCGGCGCAAAGCGGACATTCGGTGGGCGCCCATAAGTTGTGCGGCATTTGCTGCAAGAGTTCGAGCGGGACGTGATGTTCAGCGGCGAATTTGGCGATGGATTCGCCTAGCCCTAGAAGCGCACCGATGGCGACGACGTCGGCGCCAATAGATTGCAGATCGGAGAAGGCGCCGCGGACGGCGGAACCGGCGCTGACGACGTCATTGACGATCGCGACGCGTTTGCCTTGGACGGCTGGGTGTAACGCTTTCGGAGTTCGGTACTCGACCGGGAAGAGCCCTTCGCGCGATGGATTGGCCAAACGCGCGGCGTAAACGAAATCACATCCGAGCTCGATCGAGACAAGCAAGGCGATGTAGGCACCCTCGACGAGCGGGCCGCATAGGACATCTGCCTTGTGCGGGGCGAGTTTTGCTGCGAGTTGCGCGGCAAATGGCAGTATGGCGCGAGAATGCAGGCATAGGGTTTCAAGGTCGAGCCAAAGATCTCCGTGATGACCGGACTCCAGCTGGAAATGTCCCTGGCGTCCCCCGACAAAGGATAGAAAAGTCTCTTCCACGGGAGTCCTCTAATCGGGTTTTGTGATGCAGCTTCGCTAGCCTCAAGTTAACCGCAACGCCGGACGAAAGAAAATGGTCTGGCGCAAAGCCGCGTTCTCTGAATGTGCCAGCTCGGGTATATTGAGGAGGTTCCGTCAATCCATATTGGGTTCGGATGCCACAAATTTAGCAGGGGCACGGCATGCCGTGCCCCCTCAGGATTTGTCCGCGTTCCCTCGCCTAGAAGGAATACCGCAAGGAGAACTGGATCAAACGCGGTGTTCCGACCGTACTGGTAATTTTGCCAAACGGGCTGTTCGGTCCGATGGTTTCCACGTCGGTGACCGTCGGATTGCCAAAGTTGGCGTGGTTCCACATGTTGAAAAAGTCCGTCGTGAAGCGCAGGTTCTGCCTCTCGGTGAGCTTGAAATTCTTAATCAGCGAGAAGTCCCAGTTTTGCTGGCCGGGGCCGCGGAAAGAGTTTCTGGCAAGGTTGCCGAAGCCCGTGGTGCAGAAGTTGCTGTCTAACTGGCATTGCGCAGGATAGAGCTCCAGTGCCGAAGCCTGAACGAATGCATTGGGGTTCAAATAGCCGTTGGTGACACGGCTGCCGATGCTGCCGGTAGACAGCGCGCTCGCCAAAGTGCTGCCGGGTGCCAGGCTTCCCGTTAGAGTTCCGGGAGTAAATCCCGCCCCCAGGAAGGCCGTGCCTGCTCCGGAATCGAGAACAGAAAACGGCTCGCCCGACTGGAAGATGGTGATTCCGCTGACGGCCCAATTGCTTAGCAACAAACCTTTGGCGCCTGTCTCTCCTTTGAAGATCGGCAGGTCGTAGCGGTAACTCACGACCAACCGGTGGGTTCGATCAAAGTCCGATGGGCCGTAAGAGTCTGCCAGCGTACTTTCATTGTTGAATGCCGTATTGAACGCTGTGTTTCCCGTGGAAGTTGCGTCAAGTGATCGCGAAAAAGTGTAGGCCGCCTGGAAATACCCGGCCGCCCACCGTCTTGACACTGTGGTTTGCAACGAGTTGTAGTGGGAGTAAGCATCATCGGCGAAAAGCTGGAACCCCGAGTAGCCGTTGATGCCCTGGTAGAGCGAGCGTGCGATCGCGTTGTCGAAGGTGTTGGTGGTTATCGTGCAAGGATTGGGGTTGCAAAACGTCGGATTGTTGATCTCCACCGGATTCGTCGGCGTGGCATTCTGCGCTTCCAGGTTGTCGCGCGTTTCGCGCAAATGAACGGTATGAGTGCCCACGTAGCCGACTTCAAGCACCCACTGTTTCCCTAACGAGCGCTGAACGGTCAGGTTCCACTGCTGGGTGTTGGGCACGACAAAGTGGCGGGGCACCTGCAATCCAAAAATATCTATGGAAGGCAGCGGACCCGGGCAAGCGCTGCCCGCCGCGTTGCCGTAGTTTGCCGCTTGCGTGGTGTCGTTTCCCGGGAAACCCTGGAACACGGAGAGGCACGGTACGAATGCCGGGTCGAGCGTACCGGCCTGGGGCAGCGCGTTCGCGCCGGTCAGAAAGAAATTTCCGAGGCTGCCCGGGCCGCCGCCGCCGAACGCGACTGGTAAAAAGGGAGCCTGGAAGGAAAGCTGGTCCACGTTGCCGACGTCCTCCCGCACATAGTAAATCCCGTACCCCGCGCGAATCGTGGTGTTGTGGTGACCGAGGAAGTCGTAGGCCAAACCGATGCGCGGACCAAGACCGGTGGAATAGTTGTTGTTCAGAGTGGTGTTGTTCGCGGTTCCCGACAGCCCCGCCAGGTTCAGGCCCCCTACGCAGGAAGGATAAATAAAGGGATACTCGCCTTGATTCGCGAGGCTCGGATCGAGGTTTCCGATGTGGCAAAGGTTGTCATGAAACGCCCCGAAGATCTCCGTGCGCAGACCCAAATTGAGCGTCAGATCGTTTCGTATCTTCCAGTCGTCCTGAGCAAAAACGGCGTAGTTGTTGCTGCGGTATTGATGATTGTATACTCCGCCGCCGCCGAAGCTGAACTGCGGCGCGCCGAGCAGGAAATTCTGGAAGTCCGTCGTCGGGCCGGCAATCGGTCCGTTCGTCGGCGTATTGGTGAAGAACAGCTCGCCGTTGAAAACTTGGGGAAACAATTTATTGAGATTCACATCCGTAAATTCGCCGCCAAAGCGGAAAACATGCCGCCCTCGTACCCAGCTGACGGTGTCCGTGAGATCGTAGTTGTTCTGATCCTGGTGCTGGTTGGCGAAAGGAGCCGGCCCAATCTCGAAACTCGAAGTGGACAGAACAAATTTATAAATCGAGTCGGTCACATTGTTGGTCGGACGGTCGATGCCCACGTCGTCCGCCGTCACCGGTGCAATGTTGTTCAGCTGATCGTTGATGTGCACGAAGCCGAAGCGAAACTCGTTCACGAACGTCGGAGAGAACAAATGAGTTTCTGTCACGTTGAGAAACCGTGCGCCCACCGGCGTGTCGAACGGGAAGTTCAACGAAGCGGAGCTGATGCTGCTCGCCAGCGTGCTCCCGAGCGATTCCTGCAGGTCGCCGCCGCCAAAGGGAAGCAGGCTCTCCGAATCCGAGAAGAAGAAACGCGCCGAGAGTTTGTCTTTGCCGCTGTGGAATTCACGGTCCCAGTTGGAAGTGAACTGATTGTCAGTATAGGTGCCCGGCTTGCTCAATGTGAAGGTTCCCGTGTTGACGTTTCCGCCCGTGAGGCCCGGCGTGCAGCCTGACGTGCAATTCGCAGCCACCTGCCCCGAAGGAATCAAGAATCCGCCCTTCGGGCCAAATTGTCCGGTGGTGTCGAGCTGCTGCAGGAGCCCCGTGCCGGCCGCATTCGAGATGACCGGGTCGATGCTCGGCAGGCCAAAGGCGGCTTCCAGGCTGGCTGGCGAGCGGTCCGCCGGCAGCAGCGGAATGTTCGTGCTGATGATCGTTCCCGGCGAATCGCCACTCTTCTGCCGCGTGCCCTGGTAGTTCAAGAAAAAGTAGCCGAATTTCTCCTTTACCACCGGTCCGCCGAGGCTTCCGCCAAAGATGTTCTGATTGATCTCCGGCCGCGCCTGTCCTTCGCGATTCAGAAAGAAATCGTTTGCGTTCAAAACCGTGTTCCGAAAAAACTCGTAAGCGTCTCCATGGAACTCTCTTGTGCCGGACTTTAGAATCGCGTTGACGTTTCCGCCGCCGTCGCGTCCCTGGCTGGCGTCGTACAGCGAAGTCTGGACTCTGAACTCCTGGATCACGTCGGGATTGGGAAGCGGAACGTAGGTCGCTTGCGCAACGTTGTAGTCCGTGGCGCTGATTCCTTCGATCAAAAAGTTGTTGTTGTCCTCGCGCTGGCCGTTCACGAAAAGTTTCACGCTGCCGCGCCCAAGTTGCGCGGCAGAGTTCAGGTCGCTCTGCGCGCCGCTGGAAAGCGTCAGTAATTGCTGGTAATTCTGTGTTGCTAGAGGAAGTTCGCGGACGGTTGCCGTGCCTAGCGACTGGCCTGTCGTAGCGTTGCTGGTTTCGACCGTCGTCACCTGCGCCGTGATTTCCACTTTCTCCGTTACGGCCCCGGGTTTCAGTGTGATCGTAACCCGCGTCGTTTCCGTGACGCGCACTTCAATTTCCGTGGCTTTCGCCTCGGCAAATCCAGATTTGTTGACAACGACGACGTAATTCCCCGGCGGCAACAGTGTGGCAACGAAAATTCCTTCCGTACTGGTAGGAAGCTTGCGCACGACCGATTCGGTCCGCGCTTCGATAACCTGCACCTCCGCCCCGCTGATCGACCCGCCGCTGGTATCGACGACCACGCCGCTGATGGCGCCCGTCGCACCTCCTTGCCCATAGGCGCTCGCGCCCACCAGCATTCCTGCCAATAACAACACCCCTAGGAACAATCTGTAGCTACCCCACATCTTTCACCCCCCAGGTGATCAGACTTCGAGACCGCCTTATAGTGAGCAACGAGTCTAACGGTTTGCAATTCCTCGCAACGCGCCTGTATCCCCCGGGATACGACGCATGCCGGTGAACATTCCCTTTTTGAAACTAGCTATTCATTTTCCGCGTGTCAACCCGCGAGTTCATGAAGGGTGTGCGACATAGGAGTAAGAGTTTGAGGAATTCTGTTCTCTGAGCCTCCGTGCCTAGCGTAGTATTACGCTAGGCAGTACACTGGAGGCTGTATGGCACCTTCGCTTGCCGATTTAGAGCACCAGCGGTCCGCATTGCAAACCCAACTTAGCGATCTCGGCGACTTTCGCTCCGGTTCGGTCACCGGTACGGGCGGGCGCTGTGGGAATCCGCGCTGTCATTGCCACCAAGCCAACGACCCCGGCCACGGTCCCTATTATCGATTGACCCGCAAGATAGAGGGCAAGACGGTGACAGAGACTTTTTCAACCGATGCTGCCTTGCGCAAAGCACAGCGCGAGGTCGAGGAATACCATCGTTTTCGGCGATTGAGCCAGGAGTTGCTGGAAGTGAACGAACAGATCTGCCGCTTGCGGCCGATTCTGGAGGAGGAGTCCGCTGGAGAGAAAAAAAAACGGCGGAAGCGATCCGCCAAGAGGTGGCACGCGAAGTAGAGTACCTCTTACAGGTCATTTTCCAGGGCCAGCGCAAGAGCGGGCGTCTCGATCTGGAAGCCATCGAGATGGCCGTGCGTTCGGCCATGCACCGGGCCGGCGCCGCAGCATTGAGCGAACTGCTACACTTTCCGGCCCCCGCCAACCCACACCACAAGGTAGCTTGTCCTTGCGGCCAACAAGCCACTTACCGAGAGTTGCGCTCGAAGCCCCTGCTGACAGTGGTGGGCCGCGTGCAAATCTCACGCCCCTACTATCTCTGCCCGCACTGTCATAGCGGCCAATTTCCTGCCGATGTCGAACTGGACGTTGAGAAGACGGAATTCTCTCCCGGGGTGCGTCGCATGCAGGCCCTAGTGGGGCAGGAGGCTCCCTTTGACCACGGCCGTGAGCAGATGAATGTCTTGGCCGGATTGCAGGTGACCACCAAGTCGGTCGAGCGTACCGCGGAAGCGATTGGAGAGGATATCGCTCAGCGCGAGCAACAGCAGATCCAGAGAGCCGTCCAATTGGACCTGCCCATCGAAATCGGCGAGCCGATTCCGATCCTATATGTGCAAATGGATGGGACGGGAGTACCGGTGGTGAAGAAAGAGACTCAGGGCCGGCTCGGCAAGATGGCCGGCCAACCAGCCCATACGCGCGAAACCAAATTGGGATGTGTCTTCACGCAGACTCACTGGGACAAGAAGGGCTATGCGATCCGCGATGCGGATTCCACCACCTACACCGGGGCCATCGAAACCGCGGTAGAGTTTGGCAAGCGTATCTATGTAGAAGCGTGGAAGCGTGGTTGGAGCCGTGCGAAAAAGAAGGTGGTCATCGGCGATGGCGCCGAATGGATCTGGAATCTTGTCGCCGAACACTTTCCGGGCGCGATTCAGATTGTCGATCTCTACCATGCTCGTCAGCATCTGTGGGAGGTGGCGCGCCAGCTGTATGCCCATGAGGAAGTCCAGCAGAAAGCTTGGATGAAGGTCCACCAGAAGCGTCTGCTGGACAAAGGGAAAATCGAAAAACTGGTGGGCCTGCTGCGCTCCGTCGACACTGCCAATCCCCAAATAGCCGAGAAGATTCGCACGGAGGCAGATTATTTCGAAAGAAATGCGGAGCGTATGCGCTATCCCGCGTTTCGTCGCCTGCACTTGTTTGTTGGCTCGGGTGTGATCGAAGCGGGATGCAAGACGGTGATAGGTTCTCGTCTCAAACAATCAGGAATGTTCTGGACCGTCCGGGGAGCCAACGCCATCCTGGCACTGCGCTGCTCTCACCTCAATGGTCGCTTTGAGGACTATTGGGAGGGGCGCCGGGCGGCTTGATTCCCACTTCTATGTCGCGCACCCTTTGCAACCGGCCGCATTGCAAAGCGCGTTTCCTGGGAGTACGCTCTGGCGAGCGCCGCCCCGCAGAGCCTCTGCTTTCCTTCGCTCCGCGAGCTGGCCAATCTCCAGTCGCAGCCGTTCAAGTTCGCCCATGCGAAGGAGGCTCACGTCATGCCCATGGACAGCAAGGCCATTGTCCGCCGCCTCTACGAAGATGTGTGGAACAAACGAAAGCTCGAAATGGTGAGCGATATTATTTCCCCGAGCCACGCTCTCCACGACAACAATTCTTCCGGCTCCTCGGTTGGACCGGAAGCATACAGGGCTCAGATTGCAGTTTTCTTGGCAGCCTTCCCCGATCTGCATTTCACCGTCGAGGACACCGTGGCAGAAGAGGATAAGGTCGCCACTTCGTGGACCCTCTCCGGCACTCATAAGGGTGAGTTCTGGGGTGTTCGCCCCACAAATAAGAAAATGTCCTTGGAGGGCATCACCATCCATCACTTCGCCAACGGAAAGATCATCGATTCCTACATCAGCTCGGATGCCCTAGGGCTGATGCGCCAGCTTGGAGTTGTTCCAGCTATCCCGCAGCCCAAGGGCGCCGTCGCCCGCTAGGCATATTGCGGCGTCCCCGCTCTCGATCCGTGGCCCCGTCAGGCTACTTGTAACTACAAGAACAAACCTGTACTTTCGTCCAATTTCGCCGGCAGCGGGAATCTCTAGACTGGTTGTATGACCAAGCCCTCCAAGGGTGCAGCGGCTTTTCTCATCTGTTTCGGGCTGATGTTTTTTGTCCCGGGGCTGCTCTCCCTGTTTACGTTTCTCGCCCATAGCCGCAGCCCTGGCGCCAGCGGCACCTTTGTCGGCGCCGTCATCGCTGTTTTTATCTCCTTGATCGGCGCGGGCTTCCTGGTCGGGGCGGTGGGAGGCTATCGCCGCTTGAAGCAGCAAGCAGCGGTCGAAGAAGCAAACCCCTCCTCGCCCTGGCTGTGGCGCGCGGATTGGGCCAACCGCAAGGCGGAAAGCCGGCGCAAAAAAAGTGAAACGACAGCCTGGGTTGTCTGCATTTTTTGCAACCTGGTGATTGTTCCAGTCGCTGCCACTCTCGTCCCGCAGATGGCCCGGCACAATGACCCGCGCGCGTTCTTGCTGTTAGGGTTTGGCCTGGTTGGCGTGGTTCTTTTTGTAAACGCTTTTCGCGCCACGCTTCGCCGCCGGAGTTTCGGCAATACCTATTTCGAGTTTGACGCGCTTCCGTTCTCTCCAGGCGGCCGGCTTTCTGGAAGAATTCATCTGAAACTGGATGCGAACGCCGCCCACGGCATCGACCTCCGGCTTTCCTGTGTCCGCAAAACGATCACGGGATCAGGCAACAGCCGTTCCACCGTCGAGACCGTGCTGTGGCAAAGCGATCAAAACATTTCTTCAGCAGCGCTGGGCATGGACCCATTTAGCCGCACGATTCCGGTGGGTTTTGCAATTCCGTCCGATGCTTACGTCACCGATCACGGCAATCCCTTCGACCAGGTTCTTTGGCTCCTTCACGCGCAGGCGGATATTCCGGGGATTGATTACTCCGACGATTTCGAGCTGCCTGTGTTCAAGACTTCTTTTTCGGCACCGCCGGCGCCAGATAATCTTTCCTCAGAAACTTCCGCCTTTGCTACGGCAACATCCGGCGATTCGAGTGCGGAATCCGTGGTGGCTCCGGCCAATCCGAAAGTGATTGTCTCTTCGCAGGATGGCGGCACGGAATTTTATTTTCCGGCTTTTCGCACACCGTCCCGCGCGCTCTTTCTCTTGATTTTCGCGGTGATCTGGACGGGCGCTGTTTATTTTCTGTTCCATTCGAAGGCTCCATCGTTTTTCCCTGTTATTTTCGGCTTGATGGATCTCTTTGTGATCTTTGCCGTGTTTCACGTGGCGCTGGGAACAGCGCGAATCCGCGTGGGCAGCGGGGAAATTGCTTCCTCCACGCGTGTGCTCGGCATTGGCACCACGAAGCGGTTCCTGTTCTCTGAGGTCGACGCCGTTCTGGCCGTTACGAGCGGACAGCAGGGCGGCTCAGAGGGAAATGCGATGTATGCCATTCGCTTGCGCACCAAGAATGGCCGGCGCGTCAAGCTAGCCGATGAAATCAGCAGCCGCCAGGAAGCGCGCTGGATCGTTTCGCAAATCGAAACTCTTGCCGGTCTGAAAATCGACACGCACGTGGAAATCGATGCACCCTACGGCCCGCCGCCGCAGCCAGGGCAGTCTGGTTCTTTGGGCGCCGGCGGAACGCGAGCCCGGTGGCAGCAGCCGCAGTCGCAAACTTCCACAATTGCTTCGATCGCGATTTTCATGCTGTTCGCCGGGGGAATGTTTGCGTGGCAAGGCTGGCGATTCTCAACGTTCAAGGCGGCGGCAAGCGCATCGCGCGCGAACAAAGCGCGAAGCAGCAGGCCGCGCCTGCCCGCGGCTGGAAACGCCCTTCCGCCGCGCCCCCTTGCCGCTCGACGCATGACGGAGGCCGATGCAGAGCGCGTGCTGGCTTTGCCAGCGCAAGAGCAGTCGGAGGAATTGCTGGAGCGCGCCATTGGGCACGACGAGCGCGCTCGCGAATTGTTCGAACAACAAGTCGAAAGCTGGGTCGGCCACATCCGTTTGACGGACCACATGAAGCAGTTGGAGCAGCGCTCAGAATTTTCCAGCGACCTGCGCGTGCGCTATGCGAATGCGGACATTTATTTAACTTTGGATGGCTGGCAAAAGAACGAGCAAGCCGCGGAGATGTTGATCGATCGCGCGCGCACGGATCTGCATTACCGCCCGGCCGCCGTCTATTTTCTCGGGATGCTAGCCGGCCGCGGGGTAGCCTATGAACGCATTCATCCCGTGCTTCTCGACTACCTGAAGCACGATCCGGACGCGTACGTGCGGCAGTGGGCCGCCGAAGGGATGCGCTATCTTGGCAAGGATGAAGCGCTGGATGAGCTGTTTGAATCGTTTACGCAAGATCCTTCCGACAGCGTCCGCAACCGCGCGGGCTGTAATCTTTCCGACTGCGGAAATTTTACACGCGCACAACGCATGCGCATGGTGCCGAAATTTATCGATCTTGTCGCCGATCCAAATACCAATCCACAGATGCGCAACTGGTCGTACATGGCGCTGCACGAGATTACCGATGCGAGCGTTGCCAGCGATCCCGAGGCATGGAGGAATTGGTGCCGCGACCACGGATCAGAAAAACTGGCCGAATTCGAGCGGCTGGAGTGGTGGCAGGTTCGCGGGGACGAATAAAGCAGGAGCGAGCCAGGCGGCGGCAGAGAAAACCGCTACTTCTTTGGCGCGAGAATTCTTTCGATCTGCGAAAGATGATTGATGTCGTGGCCGGCCATCATGTGCAGAATGCGCTCGAGGCTTTCCTCGCCGCGTTCGGCGTGCATTCCGAAATGCTTCCATTGCTCGGAGCTGAGTGATTTGTAGAGCGCGAGATTCGCGTCGCGGACGGCGCGAAATTGTTCGATGCTTTTGCGCGGATCGCGCTTGGCGTAGTTTCCAGCGGCAGCCCAGGCGTCCTGGTCGAACGCTTGAATCGGCGTTCCCGGCGCTCCGAGGATCGAGCGGATGCGCCATCCGACGACAATTTCCGTGTCGGCAAGATGCGCGAGGATTTCGGCAACGGACCATTTGTCCGGAGCAGGGCGTTTGCGCAATTTGGAGGCCGGCGCGCGCTTCACCAGAGTTTCTAGTTTCTTCGGCGTCGCCGACTGCGTCTTGAGCGGATCCTTCCCCTCGATCGTTTTCATAATGCGCTGCGAATATTGTTGGGCTGTTTCGCTCATGTCGCCGACTTTCCTCCGCCGAGATTTGACAAGATGGAACAGGTTTCGAGGGAAAAAGTCTTCGCCTCAAAATATAGTGAAAAGCCTCTTCCAGCGCACGGTGCTCGGATGAATCACCGCGTTTGCGTATGCGAAGAAGCGCTCGCGGAGCTGGCCCGATTCCCAGGCGTCGGGCGACGCCTCCAGCGACATATAGATCATCACCGGCGTGCCGATAATGTGGTTGCGCGGCACGCATCCGGTGAAGCGGCTGTCGTAGGAATTTCCGCGGTTGTCGCCCATGACGAAATAACAGTTCTCGGGAATCTTATAGGGCGTGGACATGCCGTATGTTTCGCTGGGACCGGTGGTGTAATTCTCGGTCAACTTTTGACCGTTGATCCAGACGGAGCCGTCGTGGATGTCCAGCGTTTCACCGGGAAGTCCGATGACGCGCTTGATGATGTCGGAAGTCTCTTGCGCGACAATCGGAGTAAAAATCACCATTTGCTGGCGCTTGGGATTGCGCCACAGCGGCACATGCCAGTGGGTGAAAGGCACGCCGGCATCGTAGCCGAGGCGGCTCATGATGAGATGGTCGCCGACGAGCAGTGTGTTTTCCATGGAGCCGGAGGGGATCACGCGGGCCTGGCCGAGCGTTCCGTTGATCAACAGGAAGATGAGGATGACCCACATCCAGGCGATGATTTCGCGTTGAATGCGATTGCGGCGGGAAGGAGCTTCCTCGGATTTTTTGGTTTGTGGCTTAACCGTTTTCACTCTTCACCTTCACATCCATTCTACCTTGTTATTACTTTCTGTAAATTCAACCGGCGTCTTTCCGCTCTCTTGAGCTAAGACGCGTTTACCGTCGCGACCTGAGCGGCTGCTTCGCGCTTGGCGATGTCCGCCGCGATAGTGCGCGAGCCCGCGTATAGGACCAAGCCCAGCGCGGCAGAGAGAACGGGGATGATCAGCATGGCTTGTTGAAGGCCGGCGGCGCGGAAGGCTTCGGTGACAGAAGCAGAGCCAGCCAGCGCGGCGGCGCGGCGGGCAAGAACGTCGCTCAATTTGCCGGTGAGGAGCGGACCGAAGGAAGCTCCGCACATGTACATGGCCATAAAGTAGATGGCCATGGCGGAAGCGCGCTGGTTCGGCGGAACGATGTCCTGGATGGCGGAGTAGACGAGGCCGTAGTAGGTCGTGAGAGAGGCGTAGGTGAGCGCGAGGAAAGTCATCGCGAGGTACAAAGAGCCTCCCGGTTGGAGGATTCCGATGCATGCGAAGGGAATAGCGGTCAGCGCTAAAACGGAGGCGCAAAGCATGCGGCCATCACTGCGGCGATGGACGATGGAATCGCCGAGAAAGCCAGCGAGCGTCCCGCCGGTCACGCCGCCCGTGAGATAGAGGATGCCCGTGGCCATTCCAGATCTCGCGAGCGAGAGACCGTGGACGCGGCTGAGAAACGCGGGCAGGAAAGTGGCAAACGCGTAGGCATTGAAATTTAGCAGCGCGCCGGAAGCGATGATCCACCGCAGCGTAGGAATGCGCAGCACGTTCCACATGGAGTCGGGCGCGAGCGGAGCGAGATGGAGTTCGCTGGCGCCGCGCCGCGGTTCGTGGAGCATTAGCAAAGCCGGAACAAGAAGTAGCGCGGGCACCGCTGCAAAAACCATTGCGGCCCGCCAGCCGTAGGCTTGCGCTAGAGGACCACTGAAGAAATAGCCGAGCGCGCCGCCGACCGGGACGCCGAGCATGAAGAGCGCGAGGACGCGAGAGCGTTTGTCTGGCGGGAAAAGATCGCCGAGCCAGCTGGTGGCGGTGGGGGCGCAGGCCGCTTCGCCTACGCCAACTCCGACGCGCGAGAAGAGCAGGACGGTGTAGGTGGTGGCGAGGCCGGCGGAAGCTGTGAGCGCGGTCCAGATGACCACGCCCCAGGCGAGAAGTTTTTTGCGGCTCGCGGAATCGGCGATGCGGCCGAGAGGAACGCCGATAATGGCGTAAATCCAGATGAAGGCGCTGCCGAGCAGGCCGATCTGTGTATCGTTGAGGTGGAACTCCTTACGCATGGGCTCGACCAGAGCGCCAGGGACGTGGCGGTCGTAGAAATTTAGGATGTTGATAGCGAAGAGGACGACGACCGAGAACCAGAGTGTCTTGTTTTGTGTTTTCTCGGACAAAGCCCGAGCATGCTAGCACAACAGGCGGTGACGGGTCCTTGGTGTTTGGAGAGCCGTGACTCGCCGTCCCCGACCCTGATCCGCGTCCCGCGAACAGTCGGCGAACCGGCCTCAATATCCGAGGCCCGGCACCCTGCGACGACTCTGGCGGAGGCCGCATTCCTCGTCGCTTCCCTGGAGTCCATGAACGCCCAGTCAGCCCAGTTGGCGGCGATGCAGAAAAGCCTGCTGGCTGCCGCCCAATTGGTGAACACCGCCCGCGCAGCTGGGGTTTAGCCAAACGAAAGCAGGGGGCCGAGCCCACCGCCGTTGGCCGATAAATTGTCGAAGTCTCCGCCGAGCCGGATGGCCCCCGGTGTTATCGAGGGCCATCCGGCCATCCGCTCAAAAAAGAACGAAAGACGGGCACAGCCCTTCAAAGCTCAGGCTAAGCGTGTTGTTCCGCTACCAGGCAAGCTCGAGGTGCGATACCGAGCTACGCGGTGGCTGGTTTCGAAGACTGGCGCGCCGTTTTGGATTGCCAGGCTTTGCGCAGATCTTCGCGATGTTTGAGGACAAAGGATTTGGCTTCGTCGAAGTTGGCGTAAACCTTGGTGCCCTTGATGGTGTTGCAGGGAGAGCAGCAGGCGACCAGGTTGCTGGGATCTTTCTTGCCTTTGCGGGCGCGCGGGTGGACAAAATCCACGCGCATGACCAAGGCGTTTTCAAAGCTGGCGCGGCCGTCGAGGCCGCAGTACTTGCAGCAGTAATCATCGCGCTCCAGAATCTTGAGGCCTTCGGGCACGGACACAGGTAAAGCCACCAGGGAAAGTGTTGTGAGACTTAATGGCATGGGTACCTCCGGTGCGGAAATTTGAAGGAGCAGGGGGGAGCTTGCGACTTCCACTTGCCTGGGGGAAGAACATAGGGCAGCGAAGGGCTGGTGTCAAGCGTGGGTGATGGCCGCGTGGGTGATGGCCGACAGGCAACTCGCGCCGCACATGGAAATCCCAGAAGTAGCGCTTCAGGCTAAAATCCGAAAACACTGGTTTGTAAACAAACGCCGGAGTATCCAGAGCGCATGCACCGACATTTTCAATTGGATGATGGAGGACGACGGGCCGCCGGCTACAAGGGCAAGGCCGGCGATTGTGTTGTCCGCGCGATTGCGATCGCGACGGACAAGCCATACCAGGAAATCTACGACCTGGTGAACAGCGCGGCTGTCCACGAACGCACCGGCAAACGGAAGCGTGGAATCAGCAATGCGAGAACGGGAGTCTACAAGGTTTCGATCAAGCGAATCATGAAACAGCTGGGCTGGGTGTGGACGCCGACGATGCAGATCGGCTCAGGATGTACTGTCCATTTGCGCGCTGATGAATTGCCGCCGGGAAGATTGGTGGTCAGTGTATCGAAACATCTGACGGCTGTGATTGATGGCGTGATCCACGATACGCATGATTGCTCGCGGCGTGGAACGAGATGCGTTTACGGATATTGGCAACCGCCTGACGTCCGGCGCGTGCGATCGCTGGCCCCAAACGGCCCATCCTTCCTGAAAAAACCGGCCCCTGGGAACCAGGTTGAGAAACCTCGCCGTCCGAAGTCATTTCTCGAATGGTTGTTTGGCTGAACTTAGCTGTCCCATCCTGCAAACGCAAATCCCGGCGGACACGGCGGATGAGAACACGGAAAGAACATCCAGAAGGAGCACGCCCGAAGCGCATACAGAGAGCGCGCACTGAAAGAGCACAGGCAAGAGTGCTTGTCCGACGGCTGGAAAATCTAGGTGGTCCAGATCTGTTTTAGTACGCGGCGGAAGTTGCCGCCTAGGATGGCTTCGATGTCGGCGTCGGAATATTTGCGGCGGATGAGGCCTTCGGCGAGGTCGAAAGGGCGCTTGGCGAAGTTGTAGCCATCGATGTCGATCTTGTCGCGGAAGCCGTAGCTGTTTTTGTAGCCGGCTTTGAGCTGTTTGTATTCGTCGGCGGGCATGGCGTCGTAGCCGAGGAGGTCGATGTCGCTGCCTACGCCCAAGTGTTCGACGCCGACGAGTTTGGCGACGTAGTCGTAGTGATCGAGCATGGTTTCGATCGTCGTGGGCTCTTTGGCGGTGATGAACATGCGAACTTCAGTGATGCCCATGACCCCGCCTTTGGCGGCCATGGCTTTGATGGCTTCGTCGGTTTTGCAGCGAGGATGATTGGGATTGAGAGAGCGGCAGTTGGAGTGAGTGATGAGGACGGGCTTTTTGGATACATCGAAAGCGTCGAGGGTGGTGCGGTCGCCGCAGTGAGAGACGTCAACGGCCATGCCGAGTTTGTTCATGCGCTCGACGATAGTGAGGCCGAAGTCGGAGAGGCCTTCGTCGCGGCGCTCCGTACTTCCGTTCCCGATTAGCGTGCGAGCATTGTAGGTGAGTTGCGAGACGCGCTGGCCGAGGCCGTAAAAATAATCCACATCGTCGACCTTGCGGAAGTGTTCCGAGTTTTGTACGCCGAGCATAACGCCGACTTTGCCGGAGGACTTGATGCCGTCGAGTCGAGCGGGAGTTTCGACGCGTTCGAACCAGTTGTCGTGGCGAGCGAGGAAAGTATTGTAGCCGGAGAGAAACTGGAGCGTTTCGAGATAGGCGTCGGGGCCGCCGGTGCCGATGGCGATGTGGAAGACGTTAATGCCGGATTGTTTGAAGGGCGTGTAATCGTCGGCGGTGAAATTTTCCGGATTGCCGAGCATTTTCGTCATGTGGCTAGGACTGATCCAGAGCGGGGCTAGCATGTCAATGACCGTGGCGCGTTGGACCAGGTCGATGGCACGAGTGGAATAGGTCTGGTCGGAGTTGGCGAAGAGGCGATAACTATTACGATTGAAGAACGCAGCGCCCGCGGTTGCGCGTGTTAGCACGGGGGCAAGCACTAGAGCCGCGGCGCCTTTCACGGCCGTTCCCAACATTTTTCGGCGATTCATCTTTGTTCCCCCCGCATTTTTGGAAGAGGTCAACGAACTTGCGCGACGAGCGGAGATAGTATCACCGTCGAGATTCGCGCGCTGAGGTGCGAAATGCGGCATTCCACGAAATAGGAAGTAGCGCCTCCCTCTTCTGAAGGAAAGGGCGGCAGCGTCACGAGGCGAAAGAGAAAAAGAAAGAGGGGCACGGAGTGTCAGCGCCCCTGGATACGGTCAGCTTTAGCCGGCGGTGGCTGCGGCGGCTTTGGTCATGTTGCTGGTCCATTCGGCCGAACGGCGGGCCATTTCGTCGGGGGACACATCTTCGACGTGCGTGGCGATGCCCCAACTGTGGCCAAAGGGGTCGGTAAGCTTGCCGTAGCGATCGCCCCAGAACATGTCGACAACCGGCATGCTCACTTGGGCCCCGGCGGCTACGGCGCGGTTGAAGACAGTGTCGACGTCCGGCGTGTAAAGGAAGAGGTAGGAAGAAGGAGTCGCACCCGGCGCGGGAGCAACGGACATTCCTGGAAATTCGTCGGAGACAAAAATAACGGAATCACCTATGCGTAGCTCGGCGTGCATGACCATGCCGCCGGGGCCGGACATCCGGTTCATTTCGGTGGCGCCAAAGGCTTCTTTGTAGAAGTCGATGGCGCTGGCAGCGTTTTTGCAGGTAATAGCCGGAGTCAGGGAATGGTATTTCTCAGGGATGGGTCGAACCTTGTCTGGCATAAAGGCTCCTTTGCAGATTTGTACGTTCGCGCCGCGAAACTAGGGAGGCAGAGGAGGTGGCGCGGGTGAGGATTAGATACTCCGCGCGGAAGGGCGTGTCAACTGTTGCTCCCGGAGCCAAGAGCTTGCGCAGGATTACTGTACGGTGACGACTACGGTTGCGATGGTGCGGTCGAATTGGTTAGTGGCGTAGAGAGTGTAGGTGGTCGTGGCCGTGGGAGTGACGACAGCGGAGGTGCCCCGGACGGCACCGATTTGCGGGGAAACGATGTAGTAGGAAGCGCCAGTGGCTGTCCAGGAGAGAGTGACGGCGGTGCCCGCGGGGACGGGATTGCTCGTGCTAGCGGTGAAGCTGGAAATGTTTGGGGCAGAGCCTTGCGGAACGTTGGCCGAAGTGTAGACGGTACCGAGGGTGACGACTTCGAAGTCGGAAGCAGTGAGCGTCGTGAGGTTGTGGAGATCGTCGTTGCTCCAGCGATCGTCGGGCGCGCCACTGATGTACATCGAAGAGCCGTTGTCGGCCATGATCATGCCGTATTGTTTGAGGGCCGTGAGGATGACCTGATTGGTGGCAGAGAAGCTGGAGATGTCAAAGCTGGATTTGAGGCGCAAGCGCATGCCCATGGGCGCTGCGAATTGCGCGGTAGAGTTTGCGGCCCAGTGCGTGGCGGGCAGGACGAACGCGGCGACGCTATTTTGGAGGGTGAAGCGAATGGCGTGAGCGATTTGGCCGCTGGCGGCTTCATCGTAGCGAACGAGGCCGGGGAAAATCGAGAGGCCAGCGGCGTCGGCGGACGTCCAAGTGAGCGGACGCTGCGTGTAATTCTGCAAATCCCAGACGGCGGCGGAGGCGGCGTTCCAAGAGCCGTCGGTATTTACGCTGGAGCCGTAGAGTTCGTAGAGCCAGCAATTGTTGTTGTCGAGGACCAGGACGTGGCGATCGCCGTTACCCGGATTTGGGTATCCTTCGATATTCGCATTGGCGGGGATGGGCATGGGGCCGGGGTCGCTTTCGTCGCCGTAGGCGTTGAAGAGAATGTTCACAGAGGCCTGCGAAGAGTCAACAACGGAATAGGGAATGCCGATGAAGCTGCCCTGATATTCGCCGGAGCCGAAGTCGGGATGAAGCGGGACAGTGGTTCCGATGAAATTGATGTACGAGTCGGAATTAGGATCGACCGAGGCGGCAGAGATGTCCTGGTTCCAGGCGTTGCTGGCGGGGAAGGGACGGAAACCGTTGAGACTTGCGCCAGCACCGGTCGCCATGCCGCTGCAGGCGCTGGCTTGCGTGGCGGACGTGACCTGGAGATTGATACTAGACGAACTGCTTTGGCCAGGATTGGGATTGCTGACAGAGACGGTGAAAATGCCGACGGTGCTTGCGGTGCCGGTAGCCGTGAGTTGCGTGGATGAGACGAAGGTTGTGGTGAGCGGCACACCCGCGAGAAGGACTTGAGAGCCGCTCAGGAATTTGCTGCCGGTGACCGTGAGGCTGAATGCGCCGACATTGATGGAAGTGGGATTGACAGAGCTGAGCGCGGGAGTTGGGTTGAGAAGGGTGATGGCGCTTGTGCCACTGGCAGAAGAATCGGCAGAACTCATGGCTTGAATCGTGATGGTATTTGGATTGGGCAGAGTCGCAGGTGCGGTGTAGTTGCCGGAAACGGTGATCGTTCCGTATATAGAGTTGCCGCCGGCCACGTTGTTGACGGACCAAGTGACGGACGAGTTGGTGGTTCCTGTAACGGTGGCGGCGAACTGTTGGGAGCTTCCAGCTCTTACGCTGGCCGGATTCGGCGTGACAGAGACGCTGATGGAACCGGAGGCCGGAGGGTTGGGTGGGGCCACCGGCGGAGTGGGCGAGGAGTGCGTAGCGGAGATCTGGGCGCAACCCACTTCTAAGCAAACTAGTAGATAAAAGGGGATCAAAAAGTTGCGCCGCACGTAAATGCCCTCCTAGTGGAACCTGCCCGGAGTGAAGGTGATCCGGCCCTTCGAGCCAAGAGCCCTGTGGGCAAGAATTATGAAAGATGGGGCGGTCGGAAGCGACTGGCCGAGGGTACAAATTTGGTACAGTCCAATCCGTCGGATGGCTGTTTTATGACTCCGCGTGTACCTTCCTCATGAGGTGGGAGCAATGAGATACGATTTTCTTGTGGAGACGTACGAGACTGAGCGGGTGAAAGTAGTCAGCGTGTGGAGCGAGTTCCGCGAGGAGGATCTGGCGTTCCGGCCTAATGCGAATGACCCGCGGGGGCGCAGCGTGCGGGAACAAATGATTCACCAGTGCGTGAGCGAGGATCTTTGGCTGCGCACGATGCTGGGGATCGACGTTGGCGAGCCACCCTTGCCAGTGCAAGAGACGCGGCTGGAGTTCATGAAACGGTATACGGAACACAGCGGCAGGCGGTTGGCCCAGCTGCGGGCGAAAGACGAAGCGTGGTGGGAAAGCGAAACGACGTTCTTCGACGTGAAACGTTCGCGCGCGTGGGTGATGACGCGGCGGATTGCGCACACCGCACATCATCGCGGGCAGCAGATGGCCATGCTGAGGATGCTGGCGCACGATTTACACAGTAACTATGGGCCGACGGCGGATACCGGAGGGCTCATGCAGAATCACGCGCCAACAATTTACGCTTACCCCAGCCTCGAGGCGCTGTTGCAAAGCGAGGCAGGCGCAGGGCACAAGGCGGTGTTGCCCGG
This sequence comes from Verrucomicrobiia bacterium, assembly GCA_035571045.1. Taxonomy (GTDB): domain Bacteria; phylum Acidobacteriota; class Terriglobia; order Acidiferrales; family UBA7541; genus Acidiferrum. The sequence goes on along the minus strand of DATMKS010000076.1, from coordinate 111,741 downwards.
AACTGGCGGCAAGGCCGTGACGGAGCGCCCGTAGCAAAATCGTTGCGGGCGCCCGCGCCGAGAGTTGTGCTACGGCTTGCTGATGATGCCGCAGGCGATGCGCGCCGGGGCGGCTGTTCCCGTGCCACCTGCTACCGCGTGAATGATGATCGCGGTTCCTCCATTGCTGAAGACGGAGTGGTCATCGTCGCCCATGGTTACGTTGGGCGCGACTACGGCGACGTGAGCGGTGCCATCGGCGCCGACGATGAGCGAGAAATTCGGGATGTCGCCGGCCGGGGCGCCGTCATGGTTATGCTCAGCACCGCCGGGATTGAAGTGCGGGCCTGCGGTTTTGAAGTCCGGAGGATCGCATTTGGCGACTTGATGAATGTGGATGGAATGTTCGCCAGGCGGAAGATTCTTGATGTCGAGCGCAATTTTGACGCCTTTTGGCGTGCTGGTGAGTTGCGCTGAGCCCACGGTCTGGCCATCGGCATTTTTGAATTCGACGGCCACCGGCTTGGAAGCGGTGTGGCTGTGAGAATCTTGGGCTTTGGCAGGGGATGCTACGGCGAAGAGCAGACAGACCCCACAAACGATTGCTCTCATCGGGATTTCCTCTCTATTTATGTGTTTCGAATAGTCTCAGGACACTGCGCGAGGCAGTACCCAACTACTCTACTCGGCTGCCGTGAAGGATATTCCACACTGTAGGCAGTGCTGTAGCCATTTAGATACGTGCCGGACGGAGAGAAATCGCTCAGATAAAAAAAACGGAGCTAATTCAGGCCCGCTAAGTGGAAAAAGAGGGCACGGGCAGCGAGGATTTCAGTTCCAGGGCTCGCTCGTCAGTCGTTGCGATAAAGCTCCGGATATTCCTTTTTCAGGCTGGTGAGTTTGGGCTGGTCGTTGATCATGATGTAGGGCTCGTAGGGATGGTGCTTGAGGTAGTCCTGATGGTAGTCCTCGGCAACGTAGAAGGCTTGTAGCGGGACTAGTTGCGTGACGATGGGCTGTGAATAGACTTTTGCGGCATTGAGCTGGGCGATGTAGGCTTCGGCGATTTTCTTCTGTCCGTCATTCGAATAGAAAATGGAAGAGCGGTATTGCGAGCCGTAGTCGGGACCCTGGCGATTGAGTTCGGTGGGATTGTGGCCGACGGAAAAAAAGATCATAAGGATTTGGCCGTAAGAAATTTGCGAAGGGTCGAAGATGACCTTCACGGATTCGGCGTGGCCGGTTTCACCGGTGCTGACATCTTCATAGTGGGCAGTGTTGGCCGCGCCACCGGAGTAGCCGGAAGTCGCTGAAGTCACGCCTTTCAAGTGCTGGAAGACGGCTTGGATGCCCCAGAAGCAGCCGCCGGAAACAACGGCAGTCTCCTGCGCTTTGCTGGCGGCTAGCGGAGCGTCGACGGCAGGCTTCGGAAATGCGGCTTTAACGTTGGCTCGGCCATCGTTAGGCGCGGCTGTGGCCCAGGCTAGGACGCCTATTCCGGCGCAAATAAAAACAGCAATCAGAACAGCACGCATAGTGAAAACTCCCCAAACAGCTCTCCACTAGAGTATACGCAGCCCGCCGGAAATTGGATGTTTGGAGAGTCCGATGCGTTGCAGGATCGAACGGGTGAGCGGCGCTTGCGCTTTGTCTGGGTTTTCCGAGAGATTCAGGCTTGGAACTGAACGCCAGTACAAGGCATGATAGCGAGGTCTGAAAAAACGGACCGAGGAGAGTTTCATGAAATTGCACTTTCGCGCTGTTTCCGCACTGGCCAGCCTTCTAATTTTACCGACGGTACTTTGCGGTCAGATCACGCACGGGCAGAAGCCGGAGCTTCCGGCGCCTTATGCGACAAAGTCGGCGGGCAACGGACCGCATAACGAAGCGCCCCCTCCCGGTTTTCTTCCCGCGGTGCCGCAAGGGTTCCGCATCAACGTGTTCGCTTCGGACTTCAAGGTGCCGCGCTGGCTGGCGGTGGCGCCGAATGGAGACATTTTTCTGGCGGAGACGGGAGGGAACCAAATCGTAGTGATGCGCGATCCGCAGAACACGGGGGAAGCGAAAGAGCGGGAAATATTCGCCACTGCAACGAGGCGCGTGTTCGGCATCGCTTTCAAGGACAACTACGTCTACGTGGGCGACACCAATGAACTGGTGCGATTCCGCTATGACCCCAAGACGTCGAAACGCCTGGGCGAAGCGGAGCCTTTGATGAAGCTGCCGACGGGCGGCCACGAAACGCGTTCGGTGGCCATCGCCCCGGATGGCAAGCACGTGTTTGTCACCGTGGGATCGGGTTCCAACATCAACACTGGCGAGGATCCGATTCGCGCCGCGGTTACGATTTGCGATCTGGATGGGAAGAACGCGCGGCTCTACGGAACCGGGTTACGGAATGCAGTGGGTTTGGCAATCGAGCCCGTCACCGGAGCAGTGTGGGTGAGCGTCAACGAACGCGACGAGTTGGGTGACAATTTGCCGCCGGATTATTTTACTTCGGTGAAGGACGGCGGATTCTACGGCTGGCCGTATAGCTATATCGGCAGCAACGTGGATGACCGTGTGAAGCCGCAGAAGCCGGAGCTTGTGGCGAAGGCGATTATTCCCGATGTGCTGCTCGGTGCGCACGTGGCGCCGCTGCAGTTTGCGTTTTATACAGGGAAGCAATTTCCGGAGAGCTATTGGGGCGGGGCGTTTATTGCCGAACATGGTTCGTGGAACCGGGCGACGCGAGCTGGATACCAGATTGCTTTTGTGGCTTTCAAGAATGGCCAGCCGTCGGCGGATCCTGTGCCTTTCCTAACCGGACTGGTGCCGGATCCAAAAGGGCGGGATGTGTCCGGCCGGCCGGTGGGAGTGGCTGTTGCGCCGGATGGGTCGTTGCTCGTTTCCGATGATGGGGCTATGAAGATTTACCGCATCTCGGTTGCGAAATAAGATGCGTCACTGAAATATAGCAGAAGGTTTAATAAACTGAACGGTTTACAGGCAGGCGTCTCGCGACAGGATTGGGCACAAAATCGATTATTACAGAATGTTAATGTTGGGACGGAACTTCCTGAGTTACCGTTCAGGACTCATGCAACCAGCACAGCTTGATCTCGAAAAACTTTCGGCGTCGAACGGCAGCAATCTGGTAACGCGGCTCAGCGGAAAGCTGAGTCTCGAGACGGTTCATAACTTCATTCAGACGCTGCGGCCCGAGCTTGCGGCGCACCTGGTGCTCGACATGAGCGGAGTGTCCTTTCTGGACTCGGCGGGAGTCGGGGCGCTGGTATCGCTCTTCGTCCACCGGCGCAACCTTGGGAAGTCCTTTGCGCTGGCCGGGCTAACGCAGCAGGGCATGGCGGTGATGCAGGTCGCTGGCCTGGTGAAGCTGCTGCCAAACTTTCCTACGGTCGAGGCAGCCCTCGCCGCAAAGAACTAGCCCTCTTCGGGGAGGATCAGGATCGGCAACGAAGACGTCGACTTCGGCGGGGGAGCGGCGTCAGGCCCTGGACCACGGCTTGGTTCTGATTGGACATTCCGGGATTTTGGAGCTTCTAGAAATGATCGGGAACAGGGCCAGTGCCCGTCTGGCGTTCAAATATTTCCTAGGCGTGATGTCAAAAGCGGGTTCGGAGAGTATGGTGCTTTGGGGCTAGATTGACCCCATTCTGTTTTGCGCTCACCTTCCTCGAGAGTGGCCAATGTCCGAAATATGTAGCATATTTCGGACATTTCGATTTCGACCTAGCTTCTGCGCACGGCGGTTCCTGGGCAATCGAACCGAGCGTCTGGATGCTGAAGCGCTTACAAGTCGATTATGCAAAAACGATCCCCATGATTTTCGGCACGGCACCCAAGTTTGAAGAGATCATGGCTTCGACGAAGAAAATCAACGATTCCGCAAATCAGTAGTGAAGCATTTTCTGGCATGGCGTCGCGGCTTTGATACAGGGCGACCCATGTCGGCGGCCTGGCGTGAAAGCACGCTCCAAATTGGAACGGCGCCTTTGTCGGTCGCGCTGGATGCGCTGTTATACTCGGGCGCATGAACAACCAATCTGAATTTGAACTGCGGGATGTGGAATATCAGCGGCGCGTGCGGGAAAGTTTTGACCGACAGGGCCTGATGAAACATCTTGGGGCGGAGCTGGTTTCGCTGGAGCCGGGCGGGGCGGTGATTCGGGTTCCGTTTCGCGGCGAATTGACGCAGCAGCATGGGTATTTTCATGCCGGGGTGACGGGCGCGGTTGCCGACAGCGCTTGCGGGTATGCGGCCTATACCCTGATGGCGGCGGAGGATTCGGTGCTGACGGTGGAGTACAAGATGAATTTGCTGGCGCCCGCGGATGGGGAGGAGTTGGTGGCGAAGGGTCGCGTGGTGCGCTCGGGGAAGACGTTGAAGGTTTGCATGGCGGATGTGTTTGTGCGAAAGGGCTCGGCGGAAAATCATTGCGCGACAGTGCTTGCGACGATTATGTGCATGTCGGGGAAGGCGGATCGAGCCCGCTAGCGGCGATGAGACTAGAAAGGAAGTCGCCTTGAAATCTTGCGGCCGGCCAAGCAGGGGCGCAATGAATTGCGCCCCTGCAAGTGCCGGCCCGGTTGTTTTTAGGGTTCGCGGAGGATGCGGATTAGTTCGGCGGCGGCGTGGGGCAGGCGGGCGCCGCGGCGGGAGACGAGGTAGACGTGGCGGGGCATGTTGAGTTGGCGGACTTTTACTTCTTTCATCCATCCGTGTTCGATCTCCCATTGCACGCACATGCGGGGAACGATGGCGACCCCCATACCCATTTGCACGAAGCGCTTGATGCTTTCGATGGTGGGCATTTCGATGGGCATTTTCAGCTCGGTGCGGTTGCGTGCGAAGAGTTCGATGACGCGGCGGCGGTATGGGGATTCGACGCTGTGGGCGATGAAGTCTTCGTTGCCGAGGTCGGCGACGTCGACTTCGCGTTTTTTGGCCAGGATGTGCTTTGGCGGGACCACCAGGGTGAGCTCGTCTTTGCGGATTTCGGTGGCTTGGAGCTGCGGCTCTTGCGGGACATAGGAAATGGCGCCGACGTCGAGGCGGTAGTTGAGAACTTCATGGGGGATGTCGCGGGAGAGCATGCGATGGACGCGGACTTGGACGCCGGGATGGAGCTGGCGAAAGGTGCCCAGGGCTGAGAGGAGAGCGTGGATGGAGCTTTCGTTGACGCCGAGGGAGAGTTCGCCTCGCGTGAGGCTTTCTAGTTCGCTAAGTCCTTTTTTTACTTCGTCGCGGAGGTTGATGAGGCGCTCGGCGTAGTCCTGCAAGAGGGTGCCGGCGTCGGTGAGGCGGACGGGTCGGGCGCCGCGGACGAAGAGCGGCTGGCCGAGGCCGTCTTCGAGTTTGCGAATGGTGAGGCTGACGGCGGGTTGCGTGCGATAGAGGCGTTCAGCGGCGCGGGAGAAGCTGCCTTCTTTCGCAACCATCAGAAATACCTGGAGTTCCCCGAGATCCACGACGATTCTCCTTAATGGGGAGTATAAGCCAGGATTATCAAAAGTAGAACAAAGATAAATTTGACCGTGAGGCAGTCTTCTGTCCTACTACTACTTTGGGGGTCCCTCTATGGATTCAGTAAAGATTTTTGACACGACTCTGCGCGACGGTGAGCAATCGCCGGGCTTCTCGATGAATACCGAGGAGAAGATTCGCATGGCGCGGCAGCTTGCGGCGCTGGGCGTGGACGTGATTGAAGCGGGATTTCCTATTTCTTCGCGCGGGGATTTGGAGGCGGTGCAGCAGGTGGCGCGGGAAGTGCGGACGGTTCCGATTGCGGCGTTGGCTCGTGCCAAGAAACAGGACGTTGAAGCTGCCATTGAAGCTCTCGAACCAGCGGCTGCGCCGCGGTTGCACATTTTTCTGGCGACTTCGGATTTGCACCTGCGCGTGAAGTTGAATATGACCCGGGAGCAGGCGCTCGAAGCGATTAGCTCGATGATTCGCTTGGGACGAAAGCACGTTGGGGAAGTGGAGTTTTCGGCCGAAGATGCGGGGCGAACGGATATTGGATTTTTGTGCCAGGTTTGCCAGGTGTCGGTGGATGCGGGGGCGACCGTTTTGAATTTGCCGGATACGGTGGGTTACGCGGTGCCGGATGAGTACGGGGCGATGTTCGAGCAGGTGCGCGCCCATCTGGATGATCCGCAGGGGATTACGCTGAGCGCGCATTGCCATGACGATTTGGGGCTGGCGGTGGCGAATTCGCTGGCGGCGGTGCGTGCGGGCGTGCGGCAGATTGAGTGCACGGTGAATGGGATTGGCGAACGCGCCGGGAATGCGGCGCTCGAAGAGATTGCGGTGGCGCTGGCGGTGCGCAAGGAAAGTTTTGGCGTAACGACGAACATCAAGCTGGACGAGCTTTTCAAGTCGAGCCGGTTGCTAACGGAGATTACCGGAGCGGTCGTGGCGCCGAACAAGGCGGTGGTCGGGGCGAACGCGTTTGCGCACGAAGCGGGCATTCACCAGGACGGGATTATAAAGAACCCGCTGACTTACGAGATTATTTCGCCGGAGACGGTGGGCGTGCCTTCGCGGTCGTTTGTGCTTGGAAAACATTCGGGGCGGAATGCGTTGAAGGTGAGCTTGCGGACGCTCGGTTATGACCCGACCGAAGAAGAGTTGGCGGAGTGCTATAAGCGCGTAACGGCCTTGGCGGATGAGGCGAAGCAGGTGCGGCCGAGAGACCTTGTGGCGATTGCGCATGAAGTGATGCGGCGGCGGCCGGCGACGGCGATGGCGGCGGAGGCTACCTCGACGGCGTAGTTTGCATAGATGGAGTAGTGGGCAGGCCCTAAGTTGACGGTTCATCTAAGGCTTGGAGTTTTAGAGCTATACCGGTTGGTGAGAAAAGCGGCAGCAGAACTGCCGCACTCCAGCGCGGGACTTAACGGGTAAGCGGGGATCTCGATGAAAGTGAAGAAGACGGTTGTGCTTTTGCCTGGGGACGGCATTGGGCCGGAAGTGACGCGGGCTGCGGCTACTGTACTGCGCGAGTGTGCGCAGGAATTCCATCATGAGTTTGATTTGCATGAGTTTCCGATTGGCGGCGCAGCGATTGATGCGATTGGGACGCCTCTGCCTAGTGAAACCTTGGATGCTTGCAAGAAGGCGGACGCGGTTTTTCTTGGCGCGGTGGGCGGAGCGAAGTGGGATTCGTTGCCGGTGGGGAAGCGGCCGGAGAGCGGGTTGCTTGGTTTGCGCAGGGGCATGGGGCTTTATGTGAATGTGCGACCGGTGAAGGTGCTGGAGCCGTTGCGTGGGATTTCGCCGCTGAAGCCAGAGCGGTTGGGCGATTTGGATATCGAGATTGTGCGAGAGCTGGCCGGCGGGATGTACTTCGGCGAGCGCGGGAACACGACCGAGAATGGCGTGGAGCGCGCCTGGGATACGGAGTCGTATTCGACGCCGGAGATCGAGCGGATTGCGACGTTTGCGTATGGACGCGCGGAGAATCGTTCGCGGCGGCTTTGCTCGGTGGATAAAGCGAATGTTTTGATGAGTTCGCAACTTTGGCGGCGGACAGTGGTGGCGATGAGCGGCGTGTATTCGGCCGTCAAGCTGGAGCACATGTACGTGGACAACGCGGCGATGCAGCTGACGCTGAAGCCTTCGCAGTTTGACGTGATGCTGACAAGCAACATGTTCGGCGACATTTTGAGCGATGCGGCGGCGGCGCTGGTGGGGTCGATTGGATTGATTCCTTCGGCGAGTTTTGGGACGGGCGCGCCGCTGTTTGAACCGATTCATGGCTCGGCGCCGGCGCTGGTGGGCACGGATTCGGCTAACCCGGTGGGGTCGATCTTGAGCGCGACGTTGATGCTGCGCGACGCGTTTGGGCTTTCGCTCGAGGCGGATTGGGTGGAGCAGTCGCTGCACCGGGTGCTCGCGGGCGGCTACCGGACGCCGGATATCGCCCAGCCTGGAGCCAGTACCATCGGCGGATCAGTCTTCACAGAGATGTTGCGCGAAGAGATGCAGCGTACGTTGGAGCACGCCGAGCGGTACGGCTGGGGCGTCTAGCACTTCCTCTTGATGCTAATGCGCAAGCAAGTAGGCCACGATCAATGCTTTGTACTCTCCAATCGTGGTAGCTAGCTCTTGGCGTTCAGCTTCACTTGCCAGCTGCGAGGACAGCGACTGGGCTTCATCCGAGCCCGCGATGCCTTCCGAGGGCCATCCAATGAATCCGGCTGGCAGTTCATAGGTCGCGAAATTCACCCTTTGCCGAATCCGCGTCATCCAGCTTCCGATCGAAGCACGATTGAACTTATCTGCGCCAGCATGTCACTCATGAGAGCGCAATACCGCTCGGCCAGACGAGGGATGTGCAATGGAGTCTTCTGAAGGGCTTACGGAACAGGCGCAACTCCGAGAGAGCGGCTTGGCTTGCGGTAAGCCTCTGAGGATGCTACTTTTACACTTTCTTAGGCAGCCGACGGCCCGTGCAGATCGGGGCACACATGGGTGTGGACGGCTGGCACTCGATCCTGAACGAATGATTTAGGGTGCGAATCATTATTCAAACTTTCAGAGCAGATTTGCTTTACCTTGCAAGAGCGGCCCGGCAATGGCCGGCTATTTCCTATGGCAATGGCTGACCCGGCTTCCAACTCGAAACGCGTGAACGGCGAAACGGCGACGCGCCCGGCGACGTACTGGCGCGTCGAAGGCTCTTTGCTGGAGCTCGGAGCTTTGCGGCCGGTGGGATTTTTTACATGGAACGCACAGAGTTTTGCGGAGCGCTGGGCGCGGCGGGCGGGATTTGCGTGGATGACCATGACCCGGCCGATCGATTATGCCGTCAACCGGACGCTGGCGACGAGGCTGCTGCACACTTTGCTGCGAGGCGTTAGCCGTGACCGGCTCGATCTTTTGGGCGAGGAGTATTTTCATTATGTGCTGAAGCCGCAGCTTCGGCGCGAGGCGGTGGAGAAACTGCTGGACGCGGTGCAGAGCGGCGAGCGGATTGTGCTCGTGGGGCAGCTGCTCGACCATATTTTGCGGCCGCTGGCGCAGCATCTCGCCGTCGAATCGTTTCTTTCCAACCGGATGGAGTTTCGCAATGCGCACGCTACCGGTCGTTTGCTAGATCCAGTCGTACGGCCGCGCGGGCCGTTTGCGTGGTTGACGAGCGGGGCGATCGACGGGCGCATTTCGCGGGAGAAATTACTGCGGCAGCTTGGCTGGACGAAAAAGCCGGAGCAATTGGAAGCGGCGGTGCAAACGGCGGTGCGGCCTGCGCCTCCGGCGAGCAAATCCGTGGCGCTGTTTGGCGAGGGCCTGCGCAACGGGCCGCTGGCGGTGCGCGACACGCTGGCGAACCGGCACATTATGTTGATTGGCGTGACGGGATTTATTGGCAAGGTCTGGCTGGTGGACCTGCTCGAGAATGTGCCGAACATCGGAAAGATTACCCTGCTGATCCGGCGAAACCGGACGACTTCGGCGCTGAAGCGCTTTCAGAAAATAATCGAGGAATCGCCGGCGTTCGACACGCTCGAGGAAAAATACGGGCGGGAATTGGGCGCGCTGCTGGCGGACAAAGTTGAGGTCGTCGAAGGCGATGTGGGCGAGCCGGGGCTGGGTTTGGACGCGGCGACGCAGGCGCGGCTCGCGAAATCGCTCGATTTGGTGGTGAACAGCGCAGGGTTGACAGATTTCAATCCGGATTTGCGCGACGCGCTTTCTTCGAATGTGGATTCGACGCTGCACCTGTTGGACTTTTTGCGCAAGTGCGATCGCGCAGGTTTGATGCATCTTTCGACCTGCTATGTGGTAGGGATGCGCGATGGCCGCGTGACGGAAGAGTTGCGGGATAACTATAATCCGGCGCGCGATGCGGCGTTTGATGCGGGAAAAGAGATTGCCTCGCTGCGCGAGACGATCCGGCGTGTCGAGGAGCGTGCGGAAAGTCCGGAGTTGACGAAAGCACTGCGGCGGCAGGCTTTGGGGAGGGGCGGCGATCCAGCGGCGGTGCCGGCGACAGAGCTGGATGGCGTGTTGAAGCGGAACCGGTTGCGCTGGGCGCGGAATCGTCTGGTGCGCATCGGTTTGCGGCGCGCGCAGCATTTGGGCTGGCCGAATACGTATACGTTTACAAAGAGTTTGGGCGAGTCGATTCTGGCGCGGAGCAGCGGGGAGTTGCCGATCGCGATTGTGCGGCCTTCGATTGTGGAAAGTTCGGAGCGCTCGCCGTTCACCGGATGGAACGAAGGAATCAATACCTCGGGGCCGCTTTCGTATTTGCTGGGGACAAATTTCCGCCAGCTGCCTTCAAACGAGCGGAAGTGCCTCGACGTAATTCCCGTGGACATGGTTTGCCGCGGCATGACGCTGATCGCTGCGGCGGTAATTTCGCGGCGGAATGCGCGGCTGTATCAACTGGCAACTTCGGCGATCAATCCGGTGAACATGGGGCGCAGCATTGAACTGACGGGTTTGGCGCATCGGAAACACTACCGGACGCAGCAGGGAATTGAGCACTGGCTCAAAGTGAAATTCGAAACGATACCGGTTTCGAAGCAGCGCTACGAGCGGCTTTCGATTCCGATGCAGAAAGCGGTCATCTCCGGGATCAACCGCGTAGCGGTTTCGCTGCACATGAAGAAGGCGCCGCTTGCTAAACAAGAACGCGATCTAATCCGCGCGGAAAAACTGATCGAGCTTTACGAGCCATTTATTCTTCACAACGAGCACGTCTTCGAATGCGAAAACGCGCGATTGCTCTCGGCGGCGCTCTCGCCGGAAGAAAAAGCTGTTTTTGATTTTGCCCCTGAATCGATCGATTGGTGGGACTACTGGATCAACGTGCACATTCCAGCGCTGCGTCGGTGGTGCTATCCCTTGATGGAGGGCCGGCCGCTCGAAGCACGAGCGCCGCGCGAGTTGGATTGGTCTCCTGAACATGCCCGGGCCGCTGTTGTGTCAAATTCTGCGACGCCGTCGGACCCACTATGGCGATCTTCGTAACCGGCACGACCGGATACTTGGGCAGTTACCTCGCCGCGGGATTGTTCACCGAACACCGCGACGCGCTGAATTTTCTGGTGCGCGCGAAAAGCGAGGAAGAGGCGCGCGAGCGCTTGTGGACTTCGCTGCAACTCCATTTCGGTTTTCGAGAGTTTTCTGAGTATCTTGGCTCGCGCGCGCGAATTTTCCTCGGCGACTTGACGAGCGAGCGGTTCGGCCTTAGCGACGATGAGTATCACGCGCTGGTCGACACGACCGATTCGGTCATTCATTGCGCGGCCTCGCTGAACCGCAAATCGGAACGGCAATGCCTCAACGTCAATCTGCGGGGCGGCCTCGAAGTGATTCAGTTGGCGCGGCGCGCGCAAAATCGCAATGGTCTGCGGCGATACTCGCATGTGTCCACGGTGGCCGTCGCGGGCAAGCGCCGGAACGAAGTCGTGATGGAAGACGCGGCGGTGGATTGGGCGCGCTCCGACTATGATCCCTACGCGCGCACGAAGAAGTTCGGCGAACACATGATTCACCAGCTGCTTGCCGACGTGCCCCACACGATTTTCCGGCCCGCGATCGTTTTGGGGGATAGCCGTCGGCCGGAGACTTCTCAATTCGACATGGTTCAGGCGTTTGATGCTCTCGTGCGGCTGCCTGTTCTTCCGCTGCGTCCTCGGGATAAAATCGACATCGTGCCCGCCAATTACGTCAGCAAAGCGATCGTGACGATTCACCAAAAAGCCGAGCCAGCTCACGGTATTTATCACCTGTCGTCGGGCACGGGATCAGAGACGTACGAGGAATTAACAGATGCACTTGCGGAAGCGGGCGGCTGGCGGCGTCCCGCGTACTGGCCCTGGATGGGCGGCGCGTTTTCCGGTACGGTGAATTGGCTTTCGAACCGGAAAGGTTCCGTTGCCCACGGAGCGTCGCTCCTGAAAGTGTTCTGGCCTTATCTGGACTGGAACACGGTGTTCGATAATTCGCGCGTGGTGGCGGAGCTTGGGGAAGCTCCGGCAAAATTCTCGACGTACGCGTTTCCGCTGCTCAAATTCAGCCGCGAAAGCAGGTTTCGCTATCCGGCAAAACCGTGGCCCAAGGTGGAAATCGACGTGGACGCGCCGGAAAAATCCGCCGCCGCCGGGGGCGCTCGCGCATGACGGACTTTCTTCTTGTAGCCTGGGTTAGCGCGCTGATTGAGATCCGGCGATTCGGCTGGATGTTCGGCCTCGGCCAGCGCTGGACGCCGGGCGAGAAGCTGCGTCTGCTCTTTGCGGGTTATAACGGTACACGAAATACGGGCTCGGACGTTCGTGTGCAAGAAATGCTGCGGCAAGTGCGGCATGTGCTCGGCGCGGAAAACGTCGATTTCAGCGTCATGACGCAGAGTTTCGACCGCACGCGCGGCTACTTTGACGGCACGAAGCAGGTTTATCTTCCCGATGTTTTTCCGCCGTTTTTGTTTCGCGAGGTGCGGCAAAATCACGGCGTCATTGCGTGCGAAGGCTCGATGTTCAAAAGCAAGTTTGCCAACGCGCTGACGACCATGATGATCGGCTCGCTGGGGCTGGCTTCCGCGGAGAATAAGCTTTCGCTCGCCTACGGTGGCGAAGCTGGGCACATGGATCGCTTGGTGGAGCGAATGTGCGAGCGCTACGTGCACGATTCCTTGGTAATTACCAGGAATGAGGAATCGCAGAAGCTGCTCACTTCCTTCGGGATTCCCACGGAGCTCGGAACGGATACTGCCTGGACGTTTGAACCACATCCGCCGGCCTACGCGCGCAAAACTTTGCGCGATGCCGGTTGGGATGAAAAGATGCCGGTGATGGTGATGTGCCCAATTCATCCTTTCGTCTGGCCGGTCAAAGCTTCGATCGGGAAGTATCTCGCGCGAGTGACGACGGGCGCCTACAAGGACAGCCAATACCGCACGGTTTACTTTTTTCAGTCGGGATCGGAAGTCGATAAAAAATATCGCCACTACATTTCGAGTTTCACGAAAGCGCTTGCGTCGTTTCGCGAACGTCACAACGTTTTCCCGATTCTTGTGGCCATGGAGAGGCTGGATGCAGTCGCCTGCCGCGATATCGCGCAAGCCTTGCGGGGAATTCCGATCTTCACTTCGGATGACTATGACATGTTCCAACTCGTCTCGATCTTGCGTTGCGGCACGTACATGGTCTCTTCGCGCTATCACGGCATTGTGACGTGCATGCCGAGTCTGGTGGCTTCCGCAGGCGTGACGATGGACGAGCGCATCCGGAATCTTATGCGCGAGCGCGGGCACCAGCATCTTTTGCTGACCGTCGATGATCCTGATCTCGAGCCCAAGCTTATAAAGATGATGGACACGCTCGTTGCGGAAGCCGATTCCGTGCGCGATGGGATTGGAAAGACCGTTGTCCGCAACCTGAAAGTCATGGCGCGCATGGGCACTTTCCTCGAAGACGCGATGCGCCGCACGTACCCGGAATTTTCGCTCCGTTCCGGAGTTCTTTCTTGGGAAGATTATCTCCCGCCTTTGAACGACACGCTGCTGCAGCTTGTCGAGCGCTACGACACATCCGCAGCCGTTCCGCAACATTCCGTCGCTGGAACCGCGTCGCGATAATGCTCGACCCAGCCTCCATGCCAAATTTTCTTGAAGACATTTTCACGCAACTGAAGCGGGCCGATAGCCGTGTTGTGCTGCGCGAAATTCATGGCGAGCAGTTCGTCAGCGTTTCGGGACGGGAATTGCTCGAGCAGGTGCAGCGCGTGCGCACACATTTGCGCCGCACGGGGCTTAAGCCCGGTGAGCGTTGCGCGCTGCTCGCGCCGAACTCCGCACGATGGGTGGCCTTCAATCTCGCGTTGCTGGCCGAACGCATTATCGTCGTGCCGCTTTACTCTCGCCAGGCGCCGTCCGAATTGGCCGCAATGATGAAGGATTGTCTGCCGCAATTTTTGTTCACCAGCGATGCGGCGCTCGGCGAGGCTGTTGCGAAGGCTTTGCCGCCGCAATGGTCGAACGCGAGGAGACTCGTCCTCTTTGACGAAGTCTTACAGGAGCCCGCGGCAGATGCGCCTGCGCTGGATGCGCCCAACCCTCGAGCGGACGCGGATCTTGTCACCATCATCTATACGTCCGGCACCTCGGGAGAACCCAAGGGCGTTTGCCTGAACGTCGGCAACGTGACTCACATGCTTGCTTGCACGCGCGAGCGGCTTGAGCTGCTCATGGGGGCGACGCACGAACCAGACCGCGTGTTTCACTACGGGCCGTTCAGTTTTGCCGCGTCGTGGATTACTTTGCTCACTTGTCTTTCGCGTGAGAGCGTTCTGACGCTTTCCACCGACCTAACGAAACTGGCGGACGAAATTCGCCTGGCTTCTCCCCACTATTTCTTGAATGTGCCCACGCTTCTCGAACGGGTGCGCCGGGGTGTCGAAGAAGCCCTGTCAAAGCGGGCTGCACCCATCCGGTCTCTCTATGCAAAGGCGCGCGAGGCATGGACGCGGAAGCATGTGGGCCGCGGCCGCGCAACGGATGCTTTCTGGCTGGGGCTCGGGCGAAGATTTATTTTCAGCAAGATTAAAGAGCGGTTCGGTCCGAATATTCGCGCGCTGATCTGCGGATCGGCGCCGCTTGCTCCTGAGACGCAACAATTTTTTCTGATGCTGGGCATTCCGGTGCTGCAAGCCTACGGCCTGACGGAAACCACCGCCATTTGTACGCTGGACGACCCGCGCGTACCGGTCGAGCCCGGCTACGTCGGCACGGCAGTCAATGGCATCGAAATGAAGGTCGGAGAGAACGAGGAGATCGTCGTGCGCGGCCCGAATATTTTTCCGGGTTACTGGAACCGTCCGGAAGAAACGGAGCGCGTGCTGCAGGATGGATGGTTCCACACCGGGGATCAGGGGGAAGTGAACGTTCGCGGAAATTGGCGGATCATCGGACGTCTGAAAAACTTGATCGTTCTGAATTCGGGCCACAAAATCACTCCCGAGCCGATCGAAGAAAGACTGGCGCGGTTGCTTCCGGGTGCGCAGCAGATCGTTGTCGTTGGCAATGGACGCGGTTTTCTGTGCGCGCTGGTGACGGGCGCAGTCGAGCGCGCCGCCGTTCAGTTGGCTTTGGATGCGGTAAATCCCGAGCTTCCGCACTATCGTCAAATTCGCAATTTCACCGTACTTTCCGAAAACCTCACTCCGGAAAGCGGACTGTTGACCGTTATGGGCAAATTGCGCCGTGATGCCATCAACGCGCGATTCGCGGCCGAAATCAGCGCGATGTACGCTGAAGCGCTGGAAAGCAAAGCGGCCGCCGGGAGCAAGGCGTGAAGTCGTTCGCCGGCAAAGCCCTTCGCTGGGCATGGCGCGACGGCGTGGTCGAGCTGGCGCTTGATCGCGAGCCGGCCAACGAGATCGGGCTTGCGATGCTCGGGGAGCTGGAACAATTTGTTTCTGCGATCGATGCGCTGGCGCCAGAGACCTCCACGTGCATCCTTTACAGTGAGCGCAAGCATGGTTTTTCCGCAGGCGCCGACCTTCGCGAGCTTTACCACGGTGCCGCGCAGCTCTCCGAAAAAGAGCGCGTTTCCCGCGTGCGCGCTTTCCTCGGGCGGATTCACGCTGCGTTCAACGCCATCGATGCTGCACCGTTCACCACGATCGCGGCCGTTCATGGCGTGTGCTTTGGCGGCGGATTTGAATTGGCCCTGACGTGCGACATCATCGTGGCGGATAAAATGGCGCGTTTTGCATTCCCCGAATTGCGCCTCGGCTTGATTCCGGGCTTCGGCGGCATTCCGCGCCTGAAGCGCGACCTGGGCAACGCGTTTATTCGCGACCTTCTTTTGACGGGCCGGAGCGTCAACGCCGCGCGCGCGCAAGGCGTGGGGCTGGTTGCGCAGCTCGCCGCGGAAGGAGAAGCGCTTCGCATTGCACGGGCCACTGCCGCTCAAATCGTTAAGTTTGACGGTGTCACGCGAGCCGCCGCGAAAAAATTCATCAAGCCCATCCCGCATGAGGAGCTGCGGCGCGAAATCGATCTCTTTTGCGAACTGTTTGCGCGGCCTACGGTCATGGCGGCGCTCGGCAAATTTGTGGAGTCGACGGATGCAATGCCGTATTTGCCTTGAAGCAGCCGCAAGAATTGGTTGAGTTTCTCTGCAGCTACGGCATTTTCTTTCCGCGTCCGGAAAATGGTAAATTTAGGCTTCCATGCGAACGCTTGAGCAAACCACACAGGAAGTCCTCGACCTGGCGTCGAAGCATTTTAATGTGCCGGCCGGTTCTCTTGCACCGGAGGATGATTTCTTCAAAAAACTCGGCATCGATAGCCTGCAAACCCTCGAGATGCTAAGCCGGCTCGAAAATCATTTTGGCATCGAGTTGCCCGACTATGAAGTACAAGGCGTAAGCGACTTCCGTACGCTCGCTTCGCGGATTCAATCCCGCCTGTAATGCTGGACCTTTCCAAATATCAATCCATCGGCACGGCGCTGAAGGATGCGCTGGAGGCATTTTCAAACGAAGTGTGCCTGATCGAAGTCGACCGCGAGCGGGAAAAAGAGCGGCTGACTTACCGCGACTTCAAAAATCGCGCGCAGGGGCCGGCGAAGGAGCTGCAAGACGCGGGATTTGCCGCCGGCGATCGAGCTAGCATCATCATGACGAATCAGTCCAAGTGGCTGATTTCTGCGTATGCCGTTTTTTATGCGGGCGGCGTCCTGGTTCCGCTCGACTATAAGCTGACGCCGGATGAGCAGTGGCAACTGCTCAGGCATTCCGGCGCGAAAGTTCTGATCACTGAATATCCCATCTGGCGGCAACTCAGTGTGGCAACTGGCCGCGCTGCTGCGGCCGACGTAAGAACTATTCTGGTGACCGAAGCGCCTGCCAACGCCGATCTCGGAGGCGCGCAGCGCTGGGAGGAGTTCCGAGGCAGCGGCGAGCCAAACTTCGTTGCACGCACGCGCAAAGATGTGGCATGCATCGTTTATTCTTCGGGCACCGGCGGCCGCCCCAAAGGCTGCATGATGACGCACGAGAATTACCTCGAGCAGTGCGTCGCACTTACATCCATTTATCCGTTTGCGCCGGGTGTGCGTTACCTCAGCATCTTGCCGACGAATCACGCCATCGATTTCATGGTCGGATTCTTTGGACCGTTCATTTGTGGGGCAGCGGTGGTGCATTTGCGCACGCTTCGGCCGGAGTTTGTGCGCGAAGCTTTTTCAAAATACAAGATCACTTATGTCAGTCTCGTTCCCCTTGTCCTAAAAAACCTGCAAAAGGGTTTGCAGACGCGGTTCGGGGAGCTTTCTCCAGGCAAGCGCAGAGTTTTCAACACGATCGTCGCCGTCAACAAAGCGCTGACGAAAAGCCGGCCGCGGCTCGGTCTCAGCCGCCGCTTGCTGAAGCAAGTGCATGAACCGTTCGGCGGAGAACTTCGCACCATCATCGTCGGCGGCGCATTCACCGAGCCACAAACTCTCCAGTTTTTTTACGATCTCGGCATTCCGGTCGCGAATGGCTACGGCCTTACGGAAGCAGGCACTGCGATCACCGTCAACGACCTCAAGCCCTTTCGCGCAGACACGGTTGGCAAGCCGCTTCCCGGTATGGAGGTTCGCATCGTCAATGCGAACACCGACGGCATCGGGGAAGTCGCCGTCCGCAGCAAAACGGTCATGTCCGGCTATTTGAATGAGCCGGAGCTCACCGCTGAATCCATCGTAGACGGCTGGCTCATGACCGGCGATCTTGGCCGTTTTGAGGCTGCCGGCCACCTGCAACTCTTCGGACGCAAGAAAAATATGATCGTCACCGAAGAGGGCAAAAACATTTATCCTGAAGACATCGAAGCGGTCTTTGAAAGTCTTCCCGTAAAGGAATTTTGTGTTTTTGCCGCCAATTACATCTGGCCGCAGCGCTCGATGGTTGGCGAACAGCTCTTGCTTGCGCTGCACCTCGAGCCCGGCCAAACTTACACCGAAGAGCTGCGCCGCGATATTTCCGGACGAAACAACAAACTTTTGAATTACAAGCGCATTCACGGCGTGGTTTTGTTTGACGAGGATTTTCCGCGTACCGCTTCGCTAAAGATAAAGAGAAACGTGCTCGCAGAGCAGCTTGGGAGGCTCGATCGCGCCATTGCGTTTCTGCCGTTGTGAAGCGGAAGCGGTGCGGGCTTTCCTATGAGGAAATGAGAAGTCTTTGAGGCATCAATTCTTCGCCATCGTGAACCCCGCCGCTGGTGGCGGCCGCTCGGCCAAGCTGGCCGGGCCCGCGCTGGCTGGCCTGCGCGAGAAGGGGCTGAAGATCGATGTGGTTGCTTCGACCGGGCCGGGCCACGCCGTCGAACTTGCGCGCGAAGCCTATGAACAGGGATATCGGAGGTTCATGGCCGTCGGCGGTGACGGAACGGCTCATGAAATCTTGAATGGTGTTTATGGACGCGCCCAAGGCAAGGAGCGTATCGCTCTAGGATTCTTGCCGCTCGGAACGGGCAATTCGTTTCTCCGGGATTTTACGAAGGACGGCGCCGGGGCTTCCCTCGAAGCCTTGATTGAAGATCGAAAGCGGGCCATCGATCTGATTCGGCTGACGCACTCCAAAGGCGAAATCTATTCGTTCAATCTTCTGAGCCTGGGTTTCACAGCCGACGTGGGTGCTTTGACGAACCGCTATTTCAAACCCTTCGGCTATCTTGGCTACCTGCTTGGCGTAATTGTGCGCGTCGTTCAGTTGCGGCGCCGCGCTTTTCGCTTGCGCTGCGACGATGACAAAGACTGGGACGAGAGCCGCTGTCTTTTTCTCTCGTTCAGCAACAGCAAATTCACGGGCGGCACGATGCTCATCGCGCCGCAAGCCGATCCCACGGACGGTCTCATCGAATTTGTCCGCTGGGGCCCCATCGGTCGCATCGCATTGTTGCGCATGCTCCCGAAGCTCTACGACGGCACGCACATCGAACATCCTCTGGCTTCGCGGCGTGCCGTGCGGCACATCGAATTTGGTCTGAAAGTTCCCGTAGATGTGCTGATCGACGGAGAAATTGCCGCGCTTGAGTGCTTGTCCCTCGACGTGATTCCTGCTGCCGTGGACATCTATATATGAAGCGAGGATGGTTGGCGCTGCGTGCTGCGTTTCTGTGGATTTTGAGCGGATTGCATTTTTTTGTGATCGCCCCGACGCTCGTCTTCCTGGGAATTTTCCTGGACCCGCGCAAACACGATTGGCTGCAGCGCGGCTTCTGCAGGCAGATCGCCTATCTTTCCGGGGCGCGCGTGGAAGTAGTGCGCTCGCCCGGCTTCGACCCTCAGCGCACCTGCTTTTTCATGGTGAATCACGTCAATCTGTTTGATCCTTTCATGCTGTATTGTGCCATTCCGCAATACGTTCGCGGATGGGAGCTGGAATCTCATTTCAAAATTCCGGCGTATGGCTGGCTGATGAAGCGCTTTGGGAACGTGCCCGTCCCCGACGTGCGCCGTCCTTCTGATCTGAAGCGCATGTGGCGGCTCACGCAAGATGCCATCGACGGCGGCACGAGCCTCATTATTTTCCCGGAAGCCAAGCGCACGCGGAACGGCCACGTGGATGTGTTTGAAGAGGGCGGCTTCCGCGTCGCGCAACAGCTCGGCATTCCGATTGTTCCCGTCAGTCTCGTCGGCTCCATCAAACATCACCGCACCGGCCATTGGATGCTTTGGCCCGCAACCGTCACGGTCTATCTTCATGACACGATCGACACTAAGGGAATGACTAAGAAAGATGTCGCAGCGCTGCGCGACCGCGTCCGCGAAATCATCTCCGCGCCGGTTGATGCTAGTTTAGAAAAGCACGATGAGTAGAACTCTGAAGGGCTGCGCGCCAGCACCGCAATCCGTTGACGGCAGACACTTCAGCGAAGTTCACGATGGCAGCTTAATCCCTGGAATAGTGCGTCCCGCTCTCGTCTCCTGCCAGGTGAATACGATGCGGTCAATCACCGTGATTGTGGAGACCACCGCAATTACCCAAAGCACGGCGCCCATGCGCGTAGTAATGCCGCCGATGATCAGCAAAACGAGGCGTTCCGGCCGCTCCATGAAGCCCACTTTGCAAAGAGGGATGAGCGATTCCGCCCTCGCTCGAGCGTAGCTAACCATCACCGAGCCCGCCGTCGCCACCGCGGCAAGCACCACGTAAGGAGTGCGCCCGCTCACCGAGTAATACACGAGCAGCCCCATGTAGAGCGCCATATCGGCATAGCGGTCGAGGGTCGAATCGTAGAAAGCGCCAAACGCAGTGACGCGATTTTGGCGTCGCGCCACTTGCCCATCTAAAATATCAAGAAATCCTGCGCAGAAAATAATCAGCGCAGCAATCCGGAAATTTCCCAGCGCGAAGTTGGCCGCCGCCACGAAATTCACCACCAGGCCGAGAAAGGTCAGAAAATTAGGATTGACGCCCGTGGCGGCCAGCACGCCGACAATCTTGTCGAGCAGCCACTTGCTTCCGGTTCCAATCGCACCTGTAAAGGTAGCCATTCTTTTGCTGCAACCAATCGGGATTTTGATTTTTCGTGCGTGCCAGCGAAATCGTACACTAGCCTCGCAGCGCTCCGCAAACGAGTGTCCCAATTCGGGCCAAAACGGTTTGCGCGTCAAGGCGCTTTCTTCTTGACGCTGCGCGGTTCACGTCATACATTCACTTTACTTCATTCGCGATGTGCGCGCGAATCTATGGACTGTAATCTCTCACGCCGCGGGTTTTTGTCTCAGAGTTTAGCGGGGATTTCGGCTGCTTGGATATCGGCGAACTGGCCTGCCATGCTCGCAGCGGCTTCTCACGCTCACCAAGCCACGCAATCCGCTTCGCCCGCCAAGTTTGAATTCTTTTCCGGCGAGCAGGCCGCGGAAGTGGATGCCGTCTCAGCACGCATCATTCCCACGACCGATACTCCGGGTGCGCGCGAAGCCGGCGTCGTGTTCTTTATCGACCGCGCGCTCGTCACCTTTGCGAAAGACAATCAAAAAGCGTATGGCGAAGGCTTACCCGCGCTGCGCGCCAGAGTTCGTGAACTGTTCCCCACCATCGAAAAATTCTCTGCCGCCACCCCCGAGCAACAAGACCAGGTCCTGGAATCCTTGGACGAACAATCCGGCGGCGGGGGAAGACGCCCTTTCCGTCCCAATGCAGGCGCGCAATCGTTCTTCGAAACGCTCCGCGCGCACGTCGTCATGGGATTTTTGATCGATCCCGAATCAGACAAACACGGCAATCGCGATGGCGCCGGGTGGAAAGTCATCGGCCGCGTGAACGAACACATGTTCCAGCCGCCGTTTGGTTACTACGACAAAGAGTACCCAGGCTGGCAGCCGATTCCGGCGACTGTGGACAAAACCAATTCATGACGCTCGATCAGCCCAAATACAAAACGACGGATGAAGTCGACTTTGTCGTCATCGGTTCTGGCGCCGCCGGTGGCATTATCGCCAAGGAGCTTTCCGAAAACGGATACCGGGTCGTTGTTCTGGAGCAGGGGCCGTACCTCACCGAAAAAGACTTTATCCACGACGAAATTAAGGTATTAAATCAGGACCTGCTGACCAATCATCCGGATCTTCAGCCCAATACTTTTCGCAAAACGCCTGACGAGAAAGCCAAGCGGCAGCGCGCCGTTGCGTACGGTCGTCTCGTCGGCGGCACCAGCACGCACTTCACGGCAAATTTCTGGCGGTTCCACGAAATCGATTTCCACGAGCGCAGCAAAGTTGGTCCCGTTCCGGGCGCCGCTTTAGCCGATTGGCCCATTACCTACGCCGACCTCGAGCCCTATTACACCAAGGTGGAATGGGAAATCGGCGTCTCCGGCCTCGCCAACGCCAGCCCGTTTGATCCGCCGCGTTCCAAGCCGTATCCCATGCCTCCTTTGCCCGTTAAGTCCGGCGGCGTCATTTTCGAGCGCGCCGCGCGCAAGCTCGGCTGGAATCCGTTCCCCGCGCCAATGGCCATTCTTTCGCAGCCTCGGCCCGGTCGCAGCGCGTGCATTAATTGTGGTTTCTGCCTTGGGTTTGCCTGCGAAGTCGGCGCGAAATCCAGTTCGCTTGCCACCGCCATTCGCATGTCGGAAAAAACCGGCCGCTGCGAGATTCGCCCGAATTCTTACGTGCACCGCATCGAACTGGATGCCAATGGCCGCGCCACCGGTGCCGTTTATTTCGATGAGAAGCGCGACATCCAGCGCCAGAAATCAAAAGCCGTGGTCGTCTGCGCGAATGGCGCGGAAACTCCCCGCTTGCTCTTGCTCTCTGCCAACAAGCAATTTCCTGACGGCCTCGCCAATAGCAGCGGCATGGTCGGCAAGCATTTAATGTTCAACAGCGGCGCGCTTTCTGTCGGCGTTTTCGAGCATCCTCTCAACGACTACAAGGGTTTTGCCGTCAGCCGGGTTCTCCACGACTTTTACGAGCTCGATCCCGATAAAGTCGGTTTCCACGGCGGCGGCGGTCTCGACGCGCGCTTCGATATGACGCCGATCAATTTCGCCCTGGGCGGCCTCCCGCCCGGCAGTCCGCGATGGGGCAAGGGCTTCAAGGATGCCTTGAGCCACAATTTCACGCGCACCGTCGAAATCCTTTGCCACGGCACTTCGCTCCCTGTCGAAAACAACAGCTTCTCGCTCGACCCGGACTTGAAAGACGCCTGGGGACTTCCCGCGTTGCGCATGACCTACAAAGATCATCCCGATGACGTCAAGCTGAGCAACTGGCTGAATGCCCGTGCCGCGGAGCTTCTTGAAGCCGCTGGCGCCGAGAAACAATGGTCATACCCTGCGGGCGAACAGGAATTCAGCGTGCACCTGCTCGGCACCTGCCGCATGGGCAACGATCCAAAAACATCGGTGATCAATTCTGACCACCAAACGCACGACGTAAAGAATCTTTTTCTCTGTGATGGCAGCAGCCTCGTCACCAGCGGCCGCGGGCAGCCCACCATGACCATCGAAGCGCTCGCTTTCCGCGCCGGCGATCGCATCCGGGCACTCGCCAAACGCGGCGACCTCTCCGCCTAGCCTGCCACCCAGTTGCCACTATTTCCGTGTGCACAACAGCGGCCCGCTTTCTGATACACTTTTGCTCGAAAAATCATGGCTAAGGGAGCTGGGATGAATTTGAACCGACGCAACATGACGTTTGTCTTGTGTGGATTGACGCTAAGCATTGGTCTGGCCATCGCCGGAGCGAAGGCCCAGTCCAGCGCGCCACAGTCCCCCGCCACTCCCAAACTCGCCGAAGATCAATACAAGAACATAAAAGTTCTGAAGGGTGTTCCCGCTGACCAAATAATTCCCTCCATGCAATTCATTACCGCTTCGCTCGGCGTCGAATGCGAGTACTGCCACGTCCGCGGCGAGAAAAACCTCGATTTCGAAAAGGACGACAAAAAGCCCAAAGTTACCGCCCGCAAAATGATGGAGATGATGTTCGCCATCAACAAAGACAGTTTCGAAGGCCACCGCGAAGTCACCTGCTATTCCTGCCATCGTGGCGCCGCCGATCCCGTTGGTACTCCCCTCGTTGCCACCGAGGACGCCAAGCCCGAACCCGAGCCCGCCAAAGCGCCCGGCGCTAAGCCGGTCTTGCCGCCTGCCGATCAATTGCTCGATAAATATCTTTCCGCCATCGGCGGCGATGCCGCTCTGCAAAAACTCACGAGCCGCGTCGAAAAGGGCAACCTCACTGCCAACGGCCATCAGCTACCAATCGAAGTCTACGCAAAGGCCCCCGACAAGCGCATCTCCATCATGCATCTCCCCAATGGCGAGAGCATCACCGCCTTCGACGGCAAACAGGGCTGGCTAAGCAATGCGGGCCATCCCCACATGATGTCCGCCGCGGAGAACGACGCCGTGCGCATCGACTCCGATTTCTATTTCGCCTCCCACGTCAAAACTCTTTACGCGAAATTTACGGTAGTTCCCGGCGAAAAGATCGACGGCCACGACACCTATATCGTGCTCGGCCGCAACGAAGGCCAGCCGCCCCTGCGTCTCTATTTTGATCAGCAATCCGGCTTGCTTGTTCGCCAGGTCCGCTACGCCGAAACTGCTCTCGGCCGCATGCCCACGCAAATTGACTACGCCGATTACCGCGACGCCGATGGCGTGAAGATCCCCTACCGCTGGACGCTCGCCCGTCCCGGCAACCGCTTTACCATTCAAATCGACGACGTGAAGCAGAACGTGCCCGTCGACGACGCCAAATTCGCCGCGCCTCCCATGCCACCGCCGCCAGATCAGAAACCCGCCGGCCACTAAATTAGAAGACCGCCCTTCAGTGGGCATTAGGCGTAGACGCCTTCATCAATTCCACAAACATCTTGTTAAATCTTGCCACATCCAAATCCATTTGGATTTCGACCAATTGTGCGCCAAGCTTCGGGTTGTCTTTCTCTACCCACGTCAGTGTGTTTCCATACCCCGCGCCGTGGTCGATGTCCACGCTCATGTAGCGTGTCTCCCTCTTGGTGATCAGCGTCGGGTCAATCCACGCGGCGGCAGCCAGTTCATCCCACATGTAGGAACCGCCCTGGTCGGCCAGAAAATACTTTGCGACGTACTGCGCTGCGCCGCTGTTGCTCTTCTTGATTTCGGCGACCATGGCGTCGGTGATTCTGGTTTTGACGGAGATGTCCACCGGCGTGCAGACGATCTTCTTCCACGGCGCTTCTAACACGCTCTTCGCGGCCTCGGGATCGAACCAGAAATTAAATTCATGCCGCGGGCTGCTGATGAATTCCGGATCGTCGGTCTGCGGGCTCAAGCTTCCGCCCATAAAGACCAGGCCTTCGGCCAGTTCGGCAAAATGCGGATCGATGGCGTTGGCGAGCGCCAGGTTCGTCATGGGGCCGCCCTCGTAGATCGTCACTTCATGCGGATATTTGTGGACCATGCGGATCAGGAAGTGCGCGGCGTCCTCATCGGCCGGTTTTGTGGTCGGTTGGCCTTCCAAAAGCGGCGGAATGACGTCATGTTCGTGCCACCAGCGATCATCCCAGGCGCCTGCGAACTCGACTTTTCCATACCGCGCTTGCCACAAAAGGGCTTCCTTGCGCCGATGCACGAGCGGAAATACGGCTCCGGGCACCACCGGAATATCAGTACGGCCAATGAGTTCCAGCAACCGCAGAGTATGCGCGACCTCTTCGTCGCGCCACTGGTTCCCGCTAACGACGGTGATGCCCAGCACTTCCACCCGGGGGGATTGAATCAAGGTCAGGAGCGTTTGCATATTGCTGCCGCCAGGTCCCGAACAGTCCTGATTGATGATCACTTTCCGAGGATGCTGCGCGAATGCCGGGCTCCCGGCAATCAGCAAGAATGAAACGAATAGCGGTAGTCTTAGAATCCTCATCACAGGCCTCTTCGGTTGTTCGTAGTCTCCAAACAACCTATCTGTTCTCGCCTTGCAGAAATTCGCTCCATTTCAACACATCCATCGCCATTCGCAACCTTCGGAATGCAAAGCAAAGAGAGAAAAATAACCTCGACCTGTTTAGACAAAACCCGTCGCCTGAACAAACCCACAACTTTAGCTCGTCAGGTGAAATTTCTAACGGCCTTTGCCCGCACTCCCCAATCTCGTTTGCCGGCCGATTTATTGTCGTGGTAAAGACGTGTTGTACGTCATTGCGCCCCGTTCCCTGCGAGGTTTTTTTCATTTTAAGACGGGAACTCCCTAGCTCTGAGGTAGTGCGCCAGCGTCACCCAGCGGAAACCATTCCTCGCATTGCAGTTTTGCAGGTCATGCCATACGCCCTCTCCAGTTTCTTGTAAACGTTGCATCTAAAGGGCTAGCGTTTATGTAAATCATTTAGAATCAACAGTTAAGGGCTCTGTTGCGGGCGCTGATCCTAGAGGCGCTGATTCACGGGTCACATCCAGAGCGGCTCACGTATGAAGCTTTTACTGAAAGAATCGCCCCGCGTCCTTCGTCGGTTATGTAAGAATCGGCCTGCGAGTGCGCCCGCTACTAGCGGCAGAGCCGGGATCTTCCGCGAGGTGCTCCTTGATGACTCTCTGGCAAGACCTTCGATACGGCCTCCGCGTTTTGGCAAAGTCTCCCAGCTTCACGATCGTCTCCATACTCACGCTGGCTCTCGGCATCGGTGCAAATACCGCCATCTTCACCATCGTCTATGGCGTCCTGTTACGCCCGCTGCCGTTTCCCGAGCCGGATCGCATCGTCCAGCTTGCGGAAAGCTACAAGCAGCTGAGCGATGAGATGGACATTGATTCGCGGGAATGGAAACGATTGCAGGACTACGGAAAGCCCTTCGAGTATCTCGCCGCGTATACGTCCGTTGGCTACAACCTGGCCACCGGAACGGGCGCGGAGCATCTGCGCGGTATGCCCGTCTCGTCAGCCTACTTCAGCGTCCTCGGCGTCCACCCGGCTCTCGGCCGTGATTTTGCCGAAGAAGACGGCAGCGCAGGCGGGCAACGCGTCGCGATCATCAGTTATGGCCTCTGGGCGCGCCGCTATGCAGCCGATCCGGCGCGGATAGGTCAGAAAATTTTGCTGAATGGGGATCCTTACACGCTCATCGGCATAATGCCTCGCGGCTTCTCTCCCGTCGCGGTCGCGACGGATCTGCCGAATAGCGGAGCGGCGGACGTTTGGACTCCGCTGGCCCTTGTCGAGGACACAGCCGGGAGCGGAGAAAACATCGGTGTACTTGCCCGTCTCAAGCGCGGCGTCACGGCCGCGCAACTTCAGGCGCAGATGGAGATTGTCACCCAGGACTTCCGCCGCGAATTTCCAGGAGTAGTCGGCCAGGAACTCGTCATTAGCTTTTGGCCCTACCAAAAAATGGTTGGCGCCGAAGTGCGCCCCTATCTTTTAGTTTTGCTCGGCGCCATCGGCTTTGTGTTGCTGATTGCTTGTGCCAACGTGGCCAATTTGTTTCTCGCGCGCGGCGGTTTGCGCGGCCGAGAAATCGCCGTCCGCATCGCCATGGGCGCATCGCGCTGGCGCTTGTTCCAGCAATTGCTTACGGAGAGCATGCTCATCGCGCTCGCTGGCGGTGCAGTCGGCCTGCTGGTGGCTTATCTAGGACTCGGCTCGTTGCTTGCCGTCGCGCCTTCCGATTTGCCGCGCGTTTCCGACATTCATCTTGACGGCTTGGTTTTCGCATTCACGTTTCTCGTTTCGTTGCTTACGGGTGTCCTTTTTGGGCTCGCTCCAGCGCTCGAAGCGAGCAGAGCGGGCATCAATGAAGCCCTCAAAGAAGGTGCAGGCCGGGCAAGCGCCGCTCGTGGCCGCGCGCTGCTCCGCAAGTTGCTCATTGTCGGTGAATTTGCGATCTCTCTCGTTCTGCTCACCGGCGCGGGCCTGATGATCGCCACCTTTTCAAAACTCATTCACAGCGATCCCGGCTTCAATCCTCAGCGCATGCTTACTGTGCAGTTCTGGCTGATCGGTTCGAAATACGACTCCACGGCGCAGATCGAAGTCTTCAACCGCGCGGCCGTCCAGCGCCTGGAGACGCTGCCCGGCGTCGATTCTGCCGCGATCATCGCCGCTGGTCTGCCTCTCGAACGCGGCGGAAACAGAGGCGTCCAGATGCCCAACTTCGCGGACTGGTACAGCGTGGACTATAGAGAGATCACTCCTGGCTTCTTCCGCGCGATGGGAATTCCCTTGCGTCAGGGCCGCGTCTTCACGGAAGCGGATACCGAGACGGCCGACAAGGTGGTCATCGTTAACCAGGCGTTTGTCCGCGAACACTTTCCGGGTCGCAGCCCGATCGGCGAGCACATCTTTCTCGGCAAATCGTCTTGCGAAATCGTCGGCGTGGTGGGCGACGTGAAGTCTTACCTCGATCAGCCTCCGCCTCCTACGACATTCATTCCCTCGGCCCAAGCTTCCTATGGCACGTCCGCTCTATTCGAAGGCTGGTTCCCGAGAAGCATTATCCTCCGCGCCAACGTCGATCCTGCAAGCCTCAGCCGCGCCGTGCGCGACGCCGTGGCCGCCGTCGATCCCATGGTCCCGACAGGTTCCATCCGCTCCATGGATCAAGTGCTCTCCCATTCCCTCGCGCTGCGCAATTTCATGATGTTCCTGCTCAGCCTTTTCGCATCGCTAGCTTTGACCCTGGCAACCGTGGGGATCTACGGAGTCATCTCTTATGCCGTGTCACAGCGCACCCGCGAGATCGGCGTGCGCATGGCCCTCGGAGCGAACCCCGGCGATGTGCTGCGGCTCATTCTGGGGGAGGGCCTGAAGCTGGTCCTTGCTGGCGCCGCGTTCGGTATCGTTGTTGCGCTGCTCGCGACCAGATTCATTTCGAAGATGATTTACGGCGTGAGCGCCACCGACCCGCTGATCTTCCTTTCCGTCGTCACGCTTCTTGTGGTTGTGTCGCTTGCCGCGTGCTACGTCCCGGCGCGGCGAGCCATGCGCGTCGATCCCATGATCGCCCTGCGTTACGAATGATTAATCCGCCCACACTGCAAATCCGCACTGAGCAGCTAAGGAAGAGCTTGAAATTTTGCAATCGGTTCCGCATCACGATTGGGGCGCAAGACCAATAGATCTGAACCGTGGGCGATCAAAGCCGCTTTCGCATAGCCGAGAAAGAGTCCGTGCTCGACGATTCCGGGGATTTTTTCCAAGCGGACCGCCAGATCAGCCGGACTTTCGATCACTCCGAACTTGCAATCCAGGATGTAGTTCTGTTGATCCGTCAAATAAGGTTGTGCGGCAGAGTCCGGCGTCGTTCTGAGAACCGGATTGCCGCCGATCCTGGTGATTTCATCCATCACCCAAGGCAAAGCGAATGGAACTACCTCGACCGGCAATGGAAAAGCTCCCAAATGCTGGACTTGTTTGGAAGAGTCGGCAAGTACCAGGAAGTATTGAGAGGCGCGAGCCACTACTTTTTCACGGAACAGCGCGCCACCGCCGCCTTTGATCAAACTGAGGTCAGGAGCGATCTCGTCGGCACCGTCAATATCCAAATCGAGGAGCAGCCCCCTGCGCGGAGTTATGAGCGGGATGCCTGATTGGCGGGCGAGATCGTCACTCGATTGAGAGGTGGCGATGCCTTCCACGCGCAACTCGCCCCGACGGACGCGCTCACCAAGGAGCTCGATAAAACAATGAGACGTGGAACCACTCCCTAATCCGAGGCGCATCCCTGTGCGTACCCAACGCAGGGCGGCCTCTGCTGCCGCTCGCTTTTCAGCATCGTGCGAATCTCTCATGATCTGGTTCCTTGGCGTAATGGACGGCCAAGTTTAAACCGAATAGGGATGAGAAAAGTAGAAGAGAGTCGTACGTCGTGCTCATCGCGGATGGTTTCGTTAAACCGCATCGTGAAATTCGAGGGGCGCTTCGTTCGCTGGAACAGTCTGAGCTGTGAGCAATCGGATGGTGAGAATTGCTGCGGGCAGTAAGTAGAGGATTGTGATGCAAGTCCACATCAGCGCGCCTGCGCATTGCTGGTCCGCCAGAGGGGAAATCTCGAATGGCCGAGGGGCGTTGAGATAGACCGGATAGACGACTCGATCGCAAAACGAAAGGTAGGCTGAAAGAATGTCGCAAGGGAGCGTGGCAAGAAAAAGGTAGGGCAGGATAAACCAGCGCGGCCCACGTGCGACACTCGGCCAGGGCTGAATTACGGGCCACCAAAAAAGAAATCCGGCTACCAGAAATGAGGAGTGCTCGACGACATGCCATGTTTCCGATCGCAGCGCGAGCGTGAAGGCCGCCGGGACGTGCCATCCCACTAGCGCTGCGGTAGCGGCGAGCCAACAAAACGCAGGCTGCGAAAGCAGGCGGCCCAGGCGTTGCATCGGCGGATAGCGAAACGGTGGAGCGAGAAAGGATAAGACGAAGTGCCGCGGTAAGCCGTGAAGCAAAGGCAAAAGAGGCGCGCCGAGCAAGATCAAAGCAGGCGCGATCGTCATGAGGAGGAGATGCTGGGCCATGTGCACGGTCAGCAATTGCTCGTCGAATGCACCCAGAGGTGAGCCTATCGCTAACCAGATCAAGAACAGGCCGAGAAGGAAACTGGCGGCGCGCCAGGCGGGAACGATGTTCACGCGAGAGAGTTGAAGGCGGATCCAGCCGCGCAAATAGAGAAGCGCCTCAAGAACCAAGACCAAGTCAAGCGAAACCGGAAGCGTCCACGGTTCGAATGCGGCTTGGATGGAATGAGCCATGACAGTTTAGGGCTGCCCCGGAGCATGCGTCTCCGGAGTTTCCGCGATGGCCGCATCGCGCGAGGCGTCGCGCGCGGGAGCCTGGCTTGGCGGATGCAGCGTTTCGAGAAATGCGACGAGCGCGGTGGCCTCCGCCGGGCTCAAATTTTTCGCGTACGCCGGCATGTTCCCTCCGCCTTGAATAACTTGGCGGATGAGTTGGTCCTGCGTGAGCCGAGTGGCAACGGAGTCGAGGGCCGGACCTCGCTGGCCTCCCGCATCGCCGAGGGAATGGCAGTTGCGGCATTGCTTGCCCTGAAAAACAAGCGCGCCTTGCCGCTGAAGCGCCGTGGTGCCGCGGAGGAATTTGTCCGGCACGGGATCGCCGCTCCAGGCGTTCATGTGCGGGCTCCAAGGTGTATATCCGGAAAGATGCGTGAGTGTCCCCAGCGATATCGCCAGCAGCAAAATGGTGAGTACCGCGATGGGGCGCCGGCGCCAGCTTTTTTCGCCTTCGCCAGACAGGAATGGAAGAAGCAGCAGAACCATGATGGCAACGACGGGGCCGATGAGAAGCGCGGGTGTTTCCATCGAGGGAGGCAAGAGCGAGAGCAACGCGTAGAGCCAAAGGAAAAAATAATCGGGCTTCGGGGCCGTCTGGATAATCGTTGGGTCAGGTCTCCCCGTTGGACCAAATGGACCGAAGTACACAGCGCACGCGGCGACCGCCAACAAGATGAACGCGGCGAAGAACATATCCTTCCAAACAGCGTAGGGGACGAAGGGCGCGCCATCTTTCTTCGTCAATTCGTGATACGCGGCTTCGTAGGTTGTTTTTTTCACGAGGCGGCCCGGCATCGGCCATTCGTTAATTCCGAGCTTTACCACCATCAAGAGATGCAGGCAGACGAACCCGATCAGCATCCCCGGAATCACGAAGACGTGCAGCGCGAAAAATCGTGAGAGTGTGGCGCCAGCGATAATGGGTCCACCCAGCATCAGTTTTACAGCGGCCGGACCGATAATTGGCACCCTGCTTGCGATGGACGCGCCGATTCCCAATCCCCAGTAAGCGTCCTGGTCGAAGCGCAGCACCTGGCCGCTGAACGCCATTCCGAGCGTCATCAACAAAAGAAAAACGCCGACGATCCAGGTGAGTTCTCGCGGAAACTTGTAAGCGCCGAAGAGGAAGACCTGCACCATGTGAATCAGAACGATGGCCACCATGAAGTTCGAGCCCCAGCCGTGCAACGCACGAATGAACCAGCCGAGAGTTACATCGTGGTTCAGAGACTGGAGACTGCTCCAAGCTTCACCGCCGGACGGAACGTAAATCATGGCAAGGAGAATTCCGGTGACGATTTGCAGAACGAAGACGGTGAGCGCGGCGCTGCCGAAGACGTACCACCAGCTCGCCGTGTTGCGCGGCACGGGATGCTCGGCGACTTCGCGAATGGGAGCAGCGAGCTGCAAGCGCCGGTCGAACCACTCGCCGATTTGCGAGATCAGGCGCATGGCGGTTTCTTTCCAACTAGAGTGGCGCTCGGCGATCCTGGCGTCGGCAACTCACCAGCCTGTATGGTGACCAGACCGTTTTGCACTTTGTTCGGATACTCGAACAGCCCCCTTTCCGGCGGACCCGAGGCACGCGAGCCGTCGCGGTAATACGCGCCGCCATGACACGGGCACATGAACAGGCCGGATTGCTGAAACCAGCGGACGGGGCAGCCGAGATGCGCACAGTTGACCGCAAAAACCTGGAATTGATCGCCTGCCACGCGCCGCACCCAGCAGGCTGTGTCAACTGTCTTGCCATCAGTGGGCATCACGTTGGGATTGCGGAATGTGGCAAGGCGCGTCTCGCCTTCAGGAAATTCGCTCACCGATCCGAGGGGCACCCAAGCAAGGTACGAGTTCGAGCGCCCGCGACTGACTGAGGAAAGCAAAAATCGCACGATCGGTACCGCAATCGCGGTTGCCACGATGCCGTTGAACAGAATTCCTAACTTCATAAGAAGCCCGCGGCGAGAAAGGGTAGGGTCATTCGGCATCGTGAAGCTCCTAGTGTTGCGCGTCATTAGAGACGGAATAGGGCTGTCCTGGGTTCTGAACACGGCGCGAAACGAGCCACGCGACGACGTCCGTGATCTCTTGCTCGGACATAGGTTTGCCGGGCACGTTTCTCCGCCAGTCTGGGGCGCCCAATTCAGGACGGCCAGTGATGACTATCGTGCGCAGCCCTTGATCGCTGACCAGCGCAAGAAAAGAATCATCGGTGACGGCGCTGCCTTTCGGCCCGCCGCGGCCGCCCGGACCGTGACAGGATTCGCAGTACGTTTTGTAAGCGGCTTCACCTTGCAATGCGTTGCCCGGCGATTTTGCAGCATACCCAGGCAGATTGGCTGCGTTAAGGTCACCGCGCCGGCCCCAGCGCAAGCGGATCTGCGTCGTGATGACGTCGATCTGCTTGTCCGTCAGCATGCCACCTGAGCTCTCCGCAAATGCCGGCATGGCGGTTCCGTGCACACCGCCGGCGACCACTTTGCGGATCGCCGCGTCGTCCGCGATAGCCAGATAGACTGGGTCGGCCAGAGCGATGGCAGCGCCTCCACGACCTTCTGCACCGTGGCAACCCGAGCAATTTTCGGCAAACAAAGTTTCAAAATCTAAAACCTCGTTGGGCGCAAGAGTTTCGGAACCTCGGAGTGGCTGACCATGCGGCGTGCCGCAGCCCGAGAGCACCATCACGGCAAGCGCCGCCGTCGCACACAGTTGGCGAAACCAGATCAAGGCTGTTTCTCTCCGTCTCTGCGTGGCGGCATCACGCCGGGAGCTTCGATTCCCGCGCGCAGCGCGAAGGGCACGTTCTCTCGAGTGCGCACGCGCGAATGGCGCAAGACCACAAGGCCCGCGACGACCCCAAAGGCCACCTGTGAAGCGACAAACCAGCCCCAGTCGATGTGGCTACCGAGCACAGGATCGAGAATGTCCATGATGGAGTACAGCAGCCCCGACCACAGCACCGGAGCGATCAGGCCGCCCAGAAGAATGGGGCGGTGCGCGAACATAGGAAGCATCGCACCATAAAGCAATCCCACGAGCGTTGAACTGACGATATGCAAGACCACGGCAACGAAAAAGATGCCGGCGTGAAACGAATGGAATTGCGAAGCGGAAGGCACTTCCGACGGCGCGTATACAACTGCGGCAAGAAGATTAATGGGGTACCAAATGCTTCCAGCTTTCAGCAGGCCATAAAGACAAGCGAGCACAGCCATCGCTACGCCTCCGGCCAACCCGCCTTTCACACCCGCCGAAATTGGATAAGTTTCGATGGGGAGCCAGGCGCGTAATTGTTCAGGAGCTACTGGCAGACGTTCGACAAGGCGGCGCTCTGTGGCCACCGAGAGATCCTCCGGAACGACAGGAACAACTTCTTCATGCTCGTGCGGGAAAACTTCCCGAAACCAACCGACGCAACCAGCGATCGCGAGCCCCGCGCCTAGAATGCTTACCGAGGCGCTCGTCAGGAGTCCCGCGAACAAGAGTGTGAATCCAAAAGCCAGAACCAGAGGCCAAGCCGTTCGCGCGGGGACCTCGATCTCGCTGGGCGCGCGAAGATTTTGTCCTAGTTGTTCCGCAGGCAGCGGCTTTGCCATCAGTGTTCCTTAGCGACCTACAACATAAACTACCGTGAAGACAACGACCCACACGGCATCCACAAAGTGCCAGTACATGGAAAGTACTTCGACGCGAGCCGACTGCTCGGGCCCGACGCGGCCTGCCAAACCAAACAGAAGCACGATGCCGAGCATCAGCAGGCCAACCGTGACGTGAGTGGCGTGCAGACCGACAAGCGAGTAATACGTCGTTCCAAAAAGGTTGGTAGAAATTGTCAGACCGTGCTCGTAGATCAGCCGGTGCCATTCTTGCCCGGTCCCGAACAAAAAGAGACCGCCAAGAACAATCGTCAAGAGCCATAAACCCAGAAAAACAGCTCGGTTGCCGCGTTCGAGAAATCTCGACGCAAAGTGAATCGTGAAACTGCTGGACAACAAGCAAATCGTGTAAAAGATGGGCGTCTCGAGCACCTCTCGCGGTGTCGGCCCCGTGAGGCTCTTCCCGACATAAAAGAGATACGCGACGACGAAAATCGTGAAGATCGCCGACTCCGCAATGATCAGGCAGGCCATCGCGACCTTGCCGCGATACGGAAGGCTCCAAGCTTCGGGCGCTTGAGCGATCGGAGTGGTGATCGTGCTCATGACTCGCTCACTTCACTCATAGCGGCCGTCCGGATCTTCAGGATGTTTCAGGTCCCACAGCGGGCGGCGGCTGGCCACCGTGGGAATTGCAGGAAAGTTGTACTCCGGCGGGGGCGAACTTGCGGACCATTCGAGAGTCCAAGCGTCCCACGGGTCGTTCCCGGCTTTGGGCCCCTTGAAGAAGGAATAAATAAGATTCGCTACGAACACCAAAATCGCAATGCCCTGAATGAATGTGCCGATCGTGACGATCAAGTTCATCGTGTCCCAACCGCGGCCCGGCTCGTAGGTGTAAATCCTGCGCGGCATGCCGAGAATCCCGGGAATATGCATTACATCAAACGTCATGTGAAACCCGATGAGGAACAACCAGAAGTGCAGTTTGCCGAGAGATTCGTTGAGCATCCTTCCGGTCATTTTTGGGAACCAGTAATAAAATGCCGCGAAAAGGGCGAACAGGATTCCGCCGACGATCACATAGTGAAAGTGTGCGACGACAAAGTAGGAGCCGCTGAGCTGCCAGTCGAACGGCGAGACGGCCAGCATGATGCCGGTTAGCCCGGCGATCAAGAACTGGAAAAGGAATCCGATGCAGAAGAGCATGGGAGTCTTGAAGATGAGCTTGCCGCCCCACATCGTGCCGAGCCAGTTGAAGATTTTTATGCCCGTTGGAACTCCCACCACCATCGAGGTGAGCGTGAAGAAAGCGTTCGAGTAAGAGCTCATTCCGATGGAGAACATGTGGTGCGCCCAGACGCTCATGCTCACGAACCCGATGCACACCGTGGCGCCGACCATCACCGGATAGCCAAAGATCGGCTTGCGCGAAAACACCGGAATAATTTCGGACATGAAAGCAAAGCAAGGAATGATCAGGACGTACACTTCCGGATGCCCGAAGATCCAAAAAAAATGCATCCATATCGCCGCAGATCCGCCCGCCTGGGTGTCGAAAAAGTGTCCGCCCAGATAGCGATCGACGAGCAGCATGATCTGCGCCGCTGAGAGCGGCGTAATAGCGATGAGAACCATACCGGACATCACCAGGTTGAGCCACGCCAGCAACGGCATGCGGCTCAACTTCATGCCCGGACACCTCATGGAAAAAATTGTAGCAATGATGTTGATGGAGGTACCGATACTGCCGAAGCCCGAGACGAGCACCGCGATGGTCCAGTAGTCGGAACTATTGCCCGGAGAAAACGCGCGCGCGGTCAACGGTGCGTAAGCCCACCAGCCCACGTCGGGAGCATTTCCGGCGCCGTAGAGACCGCTTCCGCCAACAAAACTGAAGTAGAGAAGTATTCCTCCGAATGCGGTCAACCAAAAACTGAATGCATTCAGGCGCGGAAACGCCATATCCCGCGCGCCAATCATCAACGGCACAAGATAGTTGGCGAAGCCAAACAAGACGGGCATGGCCACGAAGAAGATCATGGTCGTGCCATGCATCGTGAACAAGCGATTGAAAACCTGCGGCGAAACAAAATCGTTGTGCGGGCGCATCAGCTGAATGCGCATGAGGGTCGCTTCGACTCCGCCGATAACGAGGAAGACCAGCGCAAAGACAATGTAAAGAATGCCCAATCGCTTGTGATCGACCGTGGTAATCCACTCATGCAGCGTTTCGACCCATGGCCGTCCCGCGGATTCCGCGGCTTGAATGGCCATCGCATCTGATGACATTGCTGGTCTCCCAAAATCTTAAACAACGTGCTATTTAAGCGTCTCGAGATAGCGCACGAGCGCATCCAGATCGGCGTCCGTCAACTGCATAGCCGGCATGAGCGATCCCGGCTTGATGGCGTCCGGGTTTTGAATCCACAAACGAAGGTTTTCCTTTGTATTTTCGGCTGCGCCCGCCGCAATCGTGCTGCGGCTCATCAAGTGCGTCAGGTCGGGGCCGAAACGCCCCGTTGCATTTGTGCCGCCGACGGCGTGGCAGTTCACGCACGCCGTAGTTTCGAAAACACGCTTGCCGGCGGCCTCTTTCTCATCTTGAATCGCGGGCTGTTTTTGAGCGTTGACCCAAACCTGGAAAGCTTCAGGGGTCTCGACCGAAACCCGCAAAAGCATTTTCGCGTGTTGCGTGCCGCAATACTGCGCGCATTGACCAAGAAAAAGACCCGTGCGGTGCGGGTCCACCCACGTTTCATTGATACGATTCGGAATCAGATCGGTCTTTCCGGCAAGCTGCGGAACCCAAAAGCTGTGATCGGTGTCTGCCGAGAGCAATTTCAAGAATGTTGGCGAGGGATGGTTGGGATCGCTGACGGGAATATGCAGCTCGTTCGCCGTGACGATGCCCAGCGCCGGATAACGATACTCCCACCAGAACTGATGTCCGATCGCTGTAACTTCCACGGCCGCAACTGGTTTCGGAGCATCCTGAATCGCATGAATCACACGAGCTGTTGCCAGAAACAGAACCACCACGATCAGGATCGGAATGACAGTCCAAGCCAGCTCAATCTGAGTACTCCCGTACACTTGAGCCGGCTCGTGCTGCGCATCGCCCGCTTTGCTGCGGAATTTCACGGTCGCGTAGCTCAATAAAGTAGCAACCACTCCGAAAATTAGCACGGTGATGGTAAGGACAAAATTCGACAGACGAAGGATGGAATCGGCCGGTGTCGAGTGCGGCTCGAAGATACTCGGAACAGGGTTGGCCGGCTGCTGACCGGCGGTGCACAAAGCCGCTGCAAGAAGTATCCCGGCCACGATGACCAGCACGCCGGTCACTCGGCCGATACAGGCCCCCCACTCTACCGCTAGTTTTTTAGCCATGGCGAGCTTTTGATGTCTTGTAAGTATCAAGTGGCTACCATATTCGATTGAGGCCTGGCCTTGGTGTGGGTGCATCTCGCGCGCCAATCGAATCGCGCTGATGCTATCCGCCTATCTCGTATGTGTAGAGGGACTTCTGGCCGGGATCGCAGAATTGACGTTTGGGGCTGGAACCAATCTACCGTCGGGCGGTTGACATACCTGTCAAAGCCTTGGCGTCTTGAAAAGGCAATCGCTCGCTTGCGCTACTCTCAGTTTCCGCCGGTGTCAGGGCTTTCCAGGCGGTTGGCACCTTACCCCCCGTAGAGGCCGCGTGGACTTCAAGTTGCAAATCGCTTTTTTGTCTAATTCCGGCCGTCAAAACGAGAAAGTTCGCATCCATCTAAGTGTTAAATCAATCTGAAGGAATGCGATGGTGTAACTCAGCTTAAACCAGAGAAGAAGTCTGCTTTTTAACCGCTGTTCGTCAGAGTGAGTGGCTAGCACGCCGTTAGCATAAGAAAATGTGTGCGGGCGGAAGTTGAAACGGAGAACTCCAGTGGAGCAATTGTGGATTTCCAAAGGCAAGTTGTCAGTGCTGCTTTTCGCTACCATTGCCCTAGTGTGGAGTCCCGGAGCTGGCTCGGCGAGGCGGGTTCGCACGCAACCCCAAAACTCCGCGAACCCTGCGACGCTTCCCCAGCAACTCAGCCCTGAGGGTCAGTCTGTGCTGCGAGCCATTGTGCAGGCGGGAACTCTCTCCGACCTGCGCTGGCCCGATTTTAGTGACTACCAGAATCATGTGCGGAAATTTTACGAGTCGTATGGCTATTCGCTGCTCTGGGTGAAGGGATTGGAGCCCACACCCGAAGCCCAACAAGTCATTGCGCTCCTGTTGCAGGCGGACCAGAAGGGTTTGTCCGCCGAAGATTACGACGGGCCGAGGTGGAGCGATCGGCTGGCGAAACTCAAACCCGTGACGGATCACCCTTCCGAATCCGATGCCGCCCGCTTTGATCTCGCGCTTACCGTAAGCGTAATGAGATATATCTCCGACCTTCGCATCGGCAAGGTGAATCCAAGACATTTTGACTTTGGTCTCGACGTGGAGGAAAAAAAATACGACTTGCCCGAATTCCTCAAAGACCACGTTGTGGGCGCATCCGACGTTTCCGCGGTCCTCCAGCAAGTGGAACCTCCCTACCCGGGTTACCAGCGGACGATGAAGGCCCTGCAAACCTACCTGCAGCTTGCGAAGGAGTCTAGTGGCACGACACTTCCTGACATACAAAAAACGATCTCACCCGGCGATTCCAATACGGGCGTCCCTCAACTCATCCGATTGCTCCGCCTGGTGGGTGACCTTCCGGCTGACTCGAATGTTTCCGCCGACGGAACGATCTATCAAGGCGCGCTAGTGGATGCGGTCAAAAATTTCCAACGCCGGCTTGGCCGGACTCCGGATGGACGAATTACCCCGCAAACATTGGCCGATCTGAACGTTCCCCTCGCCAATCGAATACGCCAAATGCAACTGGCCCTCGAGCGCTGGCGCTGGTTGCCCCTCTCTTACCAGCACTCGCCCGTCATCGCCAATATTCCGGAATTTCACCTGCGCGCCTATGACGAAAACTTCAAGATCGCTTTGCAGATGAACGTGGTTGTCGGCAAAGCCTACGGCCACGACACGCCCATTTTCAGCGACACCATGGAATATGTCGTTTTCCGGCCTTACTGGAGCGTCCCCTACTCCATCGCCAAAGCGGAATTCCTGCCCCGCATCGCTCGCGATCCCGACTACCTGGCGAAAAAAGGATTTGAGGTCGTGGACAGCCGTCAGGAAGTCGTCGCGGCGGGAACAGTGTCGAGCGAGGTCCTAGAGCAGCTTCGGGCAGGGAAGTTGTTCATCCGGCAGACGCCGGGTCCCAAGAATTCGCTCGGGCTCGCGAAATTTATCTTCCCGAATAACTTCAACATCTATTTTCACGACACTCCCGAGCAGGAATTCTTCGCGAAATCGCGACGGGATTTCAGCCACGGTTGCATTCGTCTGGAAAGGCCCGCCGATCTGGCGGTTTGGGTCTTGCGCAACAATCCTGGCTGGAACATGGACCGAGTCCGATCCGCCATGAACGGAACCACAACGCAGCAGGTGAATCTTACACATCCGATTCCGGTTTTGATCGTTTATGCCACGGTGATCGTGACGGAGGATGGTGTCGTTCACTTTTACGACGATATCTACGGACACGATGCGGCCCTCGAAAAAGTCCTCGAAAAGGGCTATCCGTATCCGGGTTAATCGCCACTAATCGCCGGAGAGAAGGCTGGCGGGGCATTCGAAACACCACTGCCGCACTCGCCCGACATCGACATGAATGAAATTCGAGTGGGGATAGTAACCTACACCGCCGCGGTGAAGAGCCAGAGCCGCTTTGCGCAACTTGAGCGTATCGACACTTGGCACGCGCAAGTCAATAGCTTCCGCTTGAATGTGCAGGCTGTTCCTGGCAACGCCGGTGGTGTGAGCGCGTAGAGTTTCGTTCGTCGACGGAGTGCGGTACCCGCAAACAATGTCAATCTCGGCACCAGGCTGCCCGACCGACGCAGTAAGATCGGAGAGAATATCGTACAGCCGTGGATCAAAATGCCGAACGTCGCCGGTGCGATGGTCGCGCAGGAAATAATCGAGCTTCGCCAGCGCGTCCAGAACGTACTGGTCGCCGCGGCGGTAAACGATATCAATCCGCTCGCCGGTGTGCGTGTTGTAAAGCAGCAGCGTATGCTCCTTGCCCGGCTGAGGCGGTGACTGCTTCGGGGAAATCTCGGACGACTGGCTGAAAACGCCACCCGGCACAGGCAATAACAGAAACGCTCCAGCAATACCTAAACACCACGAAATCTTTCCAGACACGTGCATTCGTCTCCTCTCATCACAATTTTAGCACACGCACTGTCCCGGCCTCTGCGTTGGCCGGCCGGAGAACACCGCGAAACCCTATCTTGGCCCGGCAATTTGGCGGATTGATCCGAAAACCGAACTCTCTACGAGTCGGCGCGCCGGACTTTTCCCGACTCAGCCAATAAAGTATGATTCGCGGTATGGCATTGGAAGCCGGGAGTGCCAAACAACTTGGGAACCCGCTGGATTTGCGTGTCGTCATCGATGCGATCCCAGTGCCGGTGATCTGCGCTTTCCCGGATGGCTCGCTTGAGTTCGTTAATCAAACTTGGCTGGAATATACCGGCTATCCCCTGGAACAGCTTACCGGCTGGGGCTGGCAAACCGTAATCCACCCCGACGACATCACCAAATTCATGGATGAATGGAATGCAGCTCGGGCCGCTGGCCAGCCTTTCGAGAATGAAGTCCGTCTGCGCCGTGCCGATGGCGAATATCGTTGGTTCTCTATTAAGAAAGTGCCGCAGCGAGACACCTCCGGTCATATTTTCCGTTGGCTCGGAACGGGCCAAGACATTCAAAAGATGAAGACTGCCGAAGCGCAACTCCGAATTGCCGTGGACGCCGCCCCAGCGCTCATCCACAGCGCTCGTCCCGACGGTTACATCGATTTCTTGAACAAAGGCTGGCTCGAATATGTCGGTCTCCCCATGGAAGATCTCGAGGGCTGGCTCTGGACGGGCGCATTTCACCCCGATGACATCGAGTCCTGTCTCACCAAATGGCACGCGGCCCTGGCGAGCGGAGAGCCATTCGAGGCGGAAAGTCGAGTCCGCCGGGCAGATGGGGAATACCGCACGATGATTCACCGCAAATTGCCGCTTCGCGACGGCCAAGGAAACATCGTCAAATGGTACGGGTCGGGTATCGACATCGAGGACCGCAAGCGCGCCGAAGACAAGATTCGGCTACAGGAAATCGAGCTTCGCCAGGTAGTGGATCTTGCCCCACAGCACGTTGCCGTTCTTGGACCCGACGGCACTCGTTTTTACCTCAACCAGTCCGGTCTCGATTATTTCGGCCTAAAGTTGGAAGAGTGGCGCAGCTGCGACCTTAACAGGCTCATTCATCCCGACGAGCGCGAGCCCATCATGCGCCTGCTTCAAGGCCAGATCTCCGGCGGCCTGCCCCACGAGGCCGAAGCCCGTTTACTCAGTAAGTGTGGAAAATACCGCTGGTTTCTTATTCGTCTGAACGCTCTTCGAGACGAACACGGCCAAATCATGCGCTGGTATGTTGCCGCGATCGATATCGAAGACCGCAGGCAGGCGGAGCAGAGGCTGCAAGATGAGAACGTCGCTCTGCGCGAAGAAATTGACAAAGCTTCGATGTTCGAGGAGATCGTCGGAACGGCTCCCGCCTTGCGCGCAGTGCTTTCCCGCGTATCCAGGGTTGCTCCCACCAATTCCACCGTCCTGCTTACCGGCGAGACCGGCACTGGCAAAGAGCTTGTCGCCCGCGCCATCCATCGCCGCTCGCGTCGAGCATCTCGCGCTTTTGTCAGCGTGAATTGCGCTGCCATTCCACGGGATTTGATCGCCTCGGAATTGTTTGGCCACGAAAAGGGCGCTTTTACCGGAGCAGCGCAGCTGCGTTTGGGACGCTTTGAATTGGCGGGCGGCGGCACGATCTTCCTCGATGAAGTCGGGGAGCTTCCCGCCGAAACCCAAGTTGCCTTATTGCGTGTTCTTCAAGAACACGAATTCGAGCGAGTCGGGGGAACTCGGTCGATCCAAACAGACGTTCGAGTGATTGCCGCTACCAATCGCGACCTGAAGGAAGCTATCGCCACTGGCGTTTTTCGCAGTGACCTCTTTTACCGGCTCAATGTATTCCCGATTGAAATTCCGCCGCTCCGCAATCGAAAAGAAGACATACCCTTGCTGGTCGAATATTTCATAGATCGTTTCGCACGAAAAGCGGGGAAGAACATCAAGGGCGTAAACAAAATAACTTTGGATAAGCTTCAGTCCTATCCCTGGCCCGGTAACATCCGCGAATTACAGAACGTAATTGAACGCTCCATGATTGTTTGCGACTCAGAAAATTTCTCTGTCGATGAGAGCTGGATTTCGCGCCAGCCCCAGCCAACCGGGCCGGCGAGCGCGCTGGACCTTTCGGAGAGACTGGCCGCTCAAGAGAAAGAGATGATTGAGGCCGCCTTGCAAGAATGCGCTGGGCGCGTGTCCGGCCCCTCGGGCGCGGCCACCAAACTGGGTATGCCGCGATCTACGTTGGAATCTAAGATCAGGTCGCTGAAGATTGGCAAGAATCGTTTCAAGCGTTAGCCGCCGTAACGCCATTCCCAGTCCTTGACTATACAGTCGCCTCGAAGACCCCTTTTCACGAACGCAATCGACCGTCCGAATCGTACAAACCGAAGATCGCTTTGTACAGAAATTCGACAATTGGCGAAAACCCGCCATTTCAAAATGGATTAATGCGCTTGTTCTCAGAGGTTTGTAAGTGGACGTAGGATTGCCCTGTCCCATCTCATGAGCGTTCTGAGCGAGGGTCGATGCTGAAGATTCAAAGAACAGCAAACGGAGAGGTTGTGCTCACGCTAATTGGCCGAATGGACGAAGAAAATGTAGCCGAACTGGAAACGCTATTCCTCTCAGAATCGAAGGGGCGCCGCATAGTCCTGGATTTAAAGGATCTAACTCTGGTGGACCACGAGGCTGTCAAGTTTCTCGAACGCTGCGAAACCGACGGCACCCAACTCAAGAATTGTCCGGCTTACATCCGTGAATGGATCACGAGACAACGCCTCGAGACGTAATGATGCGACTGAACTCCATCCAAAAGGAACCGCACCGTGCGTCTCAGTGCACCAGGAACCGTCTCGTCCGCCTAAAGCCCAATTGGTCTACACCCTCCGAGCCTCCACATGTATCCAAGTCACACAGCCAGGAACGCATTACCCTGGCCCGAGGGCCTCGGCATCGTGATTCGCAATGGAGGCAAGAGCCATCGCGATCTTTGCGGCTTTGTATTCGACCTGCTAGTTGTTGAATTGGGATGCAAACGGCCGGTTGTTTTTGCCAGTACGTCCTTGCGCCAAGCGGTGCGACGGCAAAATCTGCGCAGGACTTGTTGGTACAAAGCTGTAAATCCGATAGCGAGTGCAAATCGGAAAGTTAGTTCTCGAGGAGATCGACCATGGCTGCTTCAACACCGGCTCCCCTCTCAACACCAGCTCCCACGCACGCCATTCCGCCCGAACACGCTGCGGCGCCACAGCCTAAAACCCATTGGCCTTGGCTCAAATACGCGACGCCCCTCGTCGTGCTGCTGCTCGCCGCAGCCGTGCTCATCACCCTCACAAGAGACTGGAACGCCTGGGAAGGAGGAAAAATCGAACAAGTCACCGACGACGCGTTCGTCCGCGGCGACTTGACTCCGCTGAGCACCAAAGTGGCCGGCATCGTCCGCACGGTGAAGGTCAACGATTT
Source organism: Verrucomicrobiia bacterium (assembly GCA_035571045.1). GTDB lineage: Bacteria > Acidobacteriota > Terriglobia > Acidiferrales > UBA7541 > Acidiferrum. The sequence goes on along the minus strand of DATMKS010000076.1, from coordinate 68,141 downwards.
TCAAAAAGTGCGCGCCGGCGATCTCCTCGTCGAACTTCAGGACGATGATTACCAAGCCCAGCTGGCGCAAGCCTCCGCGGCCGTCGAGGCTGCCAAAGCAGCGATTGGGAACAATCGCAAGCAGCGTGATCTCCAGGACTCGCGAATCGACAGAGCCCTCGCCGGTATCGACCTGGCCAAAGCGCAAATCGCCGCCGCCGAAGCCGGCATAAAAGCGGTTCAGGCTGATGTAACCCGTACGCGCGCCGAACGCACACGCCAGGAGGCCCTTCTCTCTACGCAAGCGGCAACGCAGCAGCGCGTCGAAGGCGCCGTCGCCGACGAGCAGCGTTTCTCCGCACAAGCCACGAGCCGCGAGGCCGATCTCGAACAAGCCAAGACCGCCTTGCGCAGCAATGAAATCTCCGTCGAGTCCGAACGCCGCACCAAAGCCGTCCTCGAATCGCAAGAGCTGCAGTTGATTGCCGATCTACACGCCAAGGAGGCTTCCCTAACCGTCGCGCAAGTAAATCTGGGCTACACGAAAATTCACGCGCCGGGAGATGGCACGGTGGGAGAACGGCAGGTGCGCCCGGGACAACTCGTCTCTCCCGGCACGCAAGTCCTAACCTTCGTCGCCGAAACAAAATGGATTCAAGCGAACTATCGCGAGACGCAGCTCACCCACATGAAAATTGGCGACCCCGCCGAGATTCACATCGACGAGTACCCGGGCCAGACGGTACGAGGCAAAGTTCTCGAGATCGCCCCCGCCAGCGGCTCGCAATTTGCGCTCCTCCCGCCCGACAACGCCACCGGAAATTTCACCAAAGTCGTCCAGCGAATCCCCGTGAAGATCGCGCTCGATGACCAAACTCTCGCGGCGCAGCTGCGCCCCGGCCTCTCTGTCACCGCCGCCGTTCGAACCACGCACTGACCGGAGCGACGATGGCCACTCAAACCGCGGCACTGCATTCCCCAACTCCTCTACAAGTCGCCAAGGCGCTTGCTGGAGGCTTACCCGCCGAACTCTCGCAAACTCCCCTCCTCGGTATTTTAGGTGTCGTCATGGGCGCCGGAATCGTCACTCTGACCGGTCGCATGCTCACTCTCGGCACCGCCGATCTCAAAGGCAGCCTCGGCATTGGATACGACGACGGCGCCTGGATCGGCAGCGCCTACAACATCGCTCTCATGTTCATTGGCCCATTCACCGTCTATTTCGGCGGATTGCTCGGCGCCCGCCTGGTCCTTCTGATTGCGGCAAGTCTCTTCACTCTAATCTGCGCGCTGCTCCCGCTGATTCACAGCTACAGCCTGCTCATCACCGCGCTCGTACTCGCCGGCCTCACCTCCGGAACTTTCTATCCGCTCACGCTGACCTTCGCCCTGCGAAATATCCCGCCCCGCTTTCTTCCGTTTACTCTTGCCCTTTACGCAACCTTTGTTGATGGTGCCGTCAATATCGCTCCTACTCTCTACGGCTGGTATCGCGACCATCTCTCTTTTCACTGGATGTTCTGGAACTCCGCCCTGCTCACCCCCATTATGATTGCCTGCATCTACTACGGAATCCCTGCTCCTCCTCTTCCGGTTCCAGGCGCAAAGAAAGCCACCCCACCCAGCTTCGCCGGTTTCCTTTACGCCAGCGCAGGCTTCGCCCTCCTCTTCGCCGCACTCGACCAAGGTCAGCGCCTCGACTGGTGGCGCTCCGGCCTCTTCAACGCACTCTTCTTCAGCGCCATGGTTTTCTTAATCTCTTCGCTGGTTCGCCGTCTCCGCAGCCCCAATCCCCTCGTTGACCTGCCCTACCTGCGCCAGTGGAACACAATCCTTCTCGGAATAGGTCTAGCTTTTTTCCGTTTCTGCCTGCTCGCCACGATCATCCTCATTCCACAATCCCTCGCCATCCACGGATTTGAAGCCGATCAAATTGCCCCGGCGGTGATCTGGACCGCCGCCCCGCAGCTTCTAATTGCCTGCATCGCAGCGTTGCTCCTCATCTACGGCCTCGACCCGCGCTTCCTCATGGCCACCGGTTTCGTCTGCATGGCCGCCGCTTCGGTGATGAACGCCCAATTCACCGCCGCGTGGTCCGCTTCGAATTACTACCGCTCCGAGCTTCTGATGGGCGTAGGCCAATCCTTTGCCTTCATCGGCCTCGTCTCCACCATCGTCCTTCAGGCCATCTTCTCCGGCGGACTCTCCAAGCCTCAATTCGCGTTAACTTTTTCCGCCTTCTTTCACATCGTCCGCCTCCTCGGCGGCCAAATAGGAGTTGCCTTTATGACCTACTACATCGCCGTCCGCGAACGACTCCACTCCAACCTCCTCGGCCTCCACGTTCAGCAAGGCAGCTGGATCGATGACGCCGCCATCCGCCAACTCACCGCCGGTCTCTACGCCAAATCCTCCGGCCTCCCCGCCGCCACCGGCCGCGCCGTCGGACTCATGAGCGCCCGCGTTCGCCTGCAAGCCTATACCCTCACTTTCATCGACGGATTTCATCTGGTGGCCTGGGCCTGCCTAGTCTCCCTTCTGCTGATCGCTCTCCTCAAGAAAGCCCCGCTGCATTTCGGCGAACTCGGCTTCCCGGACGCCGCGGACTCCCCCACCCAAGGAGGCCGATCATGAGCTCACGCCGTGCAGCCAAAGTTTGCGCTTTTCTGTTTCTCCTTCAAGCCCGCAGCGTCGCCGCCCAGGAAGCTAATCCACCCGCCTCTCGCCGCATCACGCTCGACGAAGCCGTCCAAATGGCGCTCAAGCACAATCACGTCGTGCGCATCGCCGCCTACAAAGTCGAAGAAAAAGAACACGCCAAGGACATCGCCCGCAGCGCCTATTACCCCACCCTTCGCAACGACAGCAATCTCGTCCAAGTCACCGACACCCAATTCATCGGCATCCCCGCCGGAAGTATTGGCACCGCCGCCGGCACCTCGCTTCCCGGTCAATCCGTCATCTTGAATCAGGGCGGAAAAACGCTTGTCACCAGCGGCACCCAGCTCACTCAGCCGCTCTCCGAACTTCTCAAAATCAAGCCCGCCAACGACATCGCCGCCGCCGAGCTAAACGCCTCCCGCGACCAAGCCCATCAAACCGAAAATGAAGTTGCCCTCCGTGTTCACCAAATCTACTACCGCATTCTTATCGCCCAAGCCCATCGCGAAGCCACGCAAGCGCGCATCAAAGCCAGCGACGACCTCAAAAGCGAGCGCGTAGCACAAGTCAAATTCGGCGCCGTCCTCGAAGAAGAAGCCATCGAAAGCCGCGCGCAATCCCTCGAAGCCAGGCAAGACCTCCTGGCCACCGAACTGCAGCTCTCCGATCTCGCCATGCAACTCGACGACGCCATCGGCCTGCCCCTCGCCACTACCCTCACACTCGACGCCACCGTCCGCGAAGTAGGCGCTACCTGCGAGCGCGAAGAGTGCCTCCGCGTCGCTCTCGAATCGCACCCAGAGATGGCCGAAGCCCGCGCCGAAGTCGATAAGGCCTCTGCTGCCGTACGTCTCGCCAAACGCCAGTACATCCCCGACCTCGAAGCCTTCGCCCGCTACAGCCACCAGGAAAACGTCCCCTTCCTCGCCCGCAATTTCGGCTCGTTCGGGCTTCATTTTGGCTACGATCTCTTTGATGGCGGCAAAAGGCGCGCCGCCATTGGCGAGCACTCCGCCCAACTTTCCCAAGCCGAGGAGAATCTCGCGCGCATTAAAGAAGAAATCGAACTCCGCGTCCGAACCGCCTACAACAAGCTGGAACGCACCCGCGAAATGGTAAAAGTCTCCGAAGAACTTCTCGCGCTTCGCACCGAATCGCGCCGCCTCTCCGCCCAGCAACTCCAGGAGGGCGCCGCACTGCTCTCCCAGGCCGATGCCGCCGCCGCTCACGAATTGGACGCCAAAACCCTGCTCTTGCAATCGCAATTGGAATACATTCAAGCCCGCGATGAAATGATCGAAGCGATGGGCCAGACTCCTGAATGATGAGTCCATCCCTCCTCCCGCAAAGGATTGTCGGCAACCGCACTCCAACGCCGAACCGCGGCTTGACCTGTGCAATCACCCAGCTCTTCGCCAGCGTTGTACAAAGTTTCGCCAATTGTCGAAATCTCGCCACCAAATCCTCGCCTTATCTTTCTATTTTCAATCGCTTACTATGGCGCCGCGATTGCCTCCTCTTTCTCCGAATCTCGGGATCGGAGACGCCCAGTAAAATGAAATTTCTGCAGAAAAACTACATCCGAACAAGTATGAGATTAGTCCAATGGGCAGCGTGGGGATCCAGAATCCATATCGGCTCCCAAGTCCTACGCTATTGGACGAGCCTCTTTTCTTATGTTTGAGTTGACCGTCCAAACGTCGGCCGCGGCTAGCACGACGAATTCCGCCCCGCCCATGAACTTGGTGCGGCGGCAAATCACGGGGTGAAACATGGCTTCAGTGTCACGATCCTTTGCACAACTCGGCGGATATACGGAAAGCGAGGCTATGACCACCACCTTCGATGGTCCTGATCAACATCTTCCACGTAGAATCGACCATCCTAAGTCCTCCTTTCTTGACACGATCGTGGGCCGCCGCGGCGGCCTTCGCAATATTCTCTCTCAAGTCCAAGCCGTCGCGCCCACCACCGCCACCGTTCTAATCAGCGGCGAGACTGGCACCGGCAAGGAAGTCATTGCCCGCGCCATTCACGAACTCAGCCCTCGCCAAAGCCGCAATCTCGTAAAAGTGAACTGCGCCGCCATGCCCGCTGGCCTTCTCGAAAGCGAACTCTTCGGCCATGAACGCGGCGCTTTTACCGGCGCCATCAATTCGCATCCTGGCCGCTTCGCCCTGGCGGACCGTGGCACCATGTTTCTCGATGAAATCGGAGATATGCCGCTTGAACTCCAGCCCAAACTCCTCCGCGTCCTCCAGGAGCGCGAGTTCGAACCGGTCGGCGGCACGCGTACAACCCGTGTCGACGTACGCGTCGTCGCCGCCACCAACCGCGATCTCCGTCAAATGGTCCGCGACCGCGAGTTCCGTGAAGACTTGTACTATCGTCTGAATATTTTCCCCATCTCTCTTCCCCCTCTTCGCGAACGCAAAGCCGACATTCCGGAACTCGTGCGCTACTTCGTCCAGCATTTCGCCGTGACCATGGACAAAAGCATCGAATACATCCCCGACGAAATCATGCGCTCTCTGGTTCGTCATTCCTGGCCCGGCAATATCCGCGAACTGCAAAACTACGTCGCTCGCGGAGTGATCCTTTCGACCGAAGGCGTCTTCGGAGCCGAACCTCCGGAGAAACCTGAATCCGCGCCGCTCGAAATCTCCAATCCAACGCTCGAAGACAAAGTCCGCCAGGAAATTCTCGCAGCCTGTCAGCGCGCCAATTGGCAACTCGGTGGCCCGCGCGGAGCCGCCGCCAGACTCGGCCTGAAGCGCACAACGCTGTTTTACAAAATGAAACGGCTAGGCATCACGCCGCCAGGCGACCATTCGCAAGATTGAATCCAGAGGGCGCGCGCATGATCCACATGCCTCTGTACCAAAACCGTTTCAGTCGCGCGTTTCGAATAGTGTCTTGCGTATCCCATATGCGTGGGATTCGGCGCCACTTATCTTCAAGTATCGAGGAAAACTCTGATTTGTGGTGGGCGCCGGGATAGGAGCGAAAAAGTGAAGGCAATCCGAGTGGTCATCATCGGTGGAGGATTTGCGGCCGTTCAATTCGCAAAAACTCTTCGCCGCAAGCTGCGCCCATCCGACTGTGAGATTCTTCTCTTCAACCGAGAGAACCACATGGTCTTTCATCCCCTGCTCGCGGATGTCGCCGGAGCCTCCATCAATGTCGACGCCGCCGCCGCTCCGCTCCGCCAAATGCTGCCCGGCGTAGGTTGCCGAACCGAACGTGTACAAAGAATCGACCTGCCCGCTTCAGAAATTGAATATGACGATGGAAACGGCGTTCTAACACGTCTGCACTACGATCACCTGGCCATTGCTTGCGGCGCGGACAGCAACCTCGGCATCATCCCCGGTATGACCGAACACGCTTTCGCCTTCAAAGTCATGCGCGATGCCATCGATCTCCGCCAACACGTCGTCCGTCAAATGGAGCAAGCCGAAGCCACCAGCGATCCCGAGCGCCGCCGCGGGTTTCTTCATTTCATCATCGTGGGCGCCGGCTTCAGTGGCGTTGAAGTCGCCGGAGAGCTGAACGAACTCGTTCGCAGCAGCACCCGCTTCTACCGTAACTTCCGCAAGGAAGATGTCGTCGTGACCATGGTCCATTCCCAGGACCAAATCTTGCCTGAAGTCGCTCCCAATCTCCGCGAATTCGCCCGTAAGAAAATGGAAAAAGCCGGCATCACCATTCTCCTGAAAACTCGTGCCGTCGCCGCCACTCACGAGGGTATCGAACTCAACGATGGCCGCAAGCTCCAGGGAGCCACCGTCGTTTGCACCATCGGCACCACCGCCTCTCCCCTGGTTCAAAACCTCAGTGTCCCCAAAGAAAAGGGACGCATCCGCACCTCTCCCGAAATGCGCATCGAGGGCCAAACCAACGCCTGGGCCCTCGGCGATTGCGCGCTCATCATCAACGACTTCGACAAAAAGCCCTCCCCAACCACAGGTCAATTCGCCGAACGCGAAGGCCGCCAAGCCGCGCTCAACCTGGTCCGCATTCTGCACGGCGAGCCAACCAAACCCTTCAGCTTTAAAGCCCTCGGTCAGCTCTGTTCCATCGGCGGCTACTCGGCCGTTGCCGAAATGTTTGGCATGAGATTCTCCGGGTTCCTCGCCTGGATTATGTGGCGCGGTGTCTACCTCTTCAAACTGCCAACCTGGTCCCGCAGATTTAAAGTCGCCCTCGACTGGGCTTGGGATGTTCTCTTCCCTCGTGATCTGAGCTTTCTCAACACCGATACCGCGCTTAACGTGACTCACGCCTATTTTCTCCCAGGGGATTACATTCACCGCCAAGGCGAATTGGCACGCACCTTTTCTATCATCGATGACGGCGAAGTCGAAGCCCTGAAAGTGTCGCTGCCAGATCCGGAACCCAAGATCGTTGCAGTTTTCGGCAAGGGAGATTTTTTCGGTGAGGCTACACTTCTCGGCGATCACCCGCACGAAACCAGCATCCGCGCGCGTACCGTCGTGCGTCTCACCCAAATTGGCAGTGGTCTGTTTGCGCAGCTCGCAGGGGCTTCCACTCCGCTGCGCGACCTGCTATCCCGCACGTTGGCTCGTCGCTCCGGCGATTTCTGGCGCCGCCTGCCCCTTGCCAAGTCGCTCTTGTCCGATGAGCCCTTGGCATCCCTGCTGGATCCTCTTCCCGCAAAAAGTCTAGGCTCAGAGACAACCCTTGCCGACGCAGTCGTCGCTCTCAACGAAACCCCAGCCGGTCAACTCCTCATTCTCGACGAAAAGCAACGCCTCTGGGGCACATTGGACCGCAACGACCTCTACGACTTGACCGCCCGTATCGCTATCATTCCCCCCGAGTCTCGCAGCGACGTAACCTGCCGCAAACTCAGCGATCTCCTCCCACCCAACCCCCTCTATGCCTCTCTGGACGACTCCATCCTCGTGGCCACAGCCACCATGCTCGACCACGGCATCTCCTGGCTCCCCATCGTCCAAAGCAAAACCGACCTCCGACCGGTCGGCTGCCTCCGCGGCGCAAGAATCGGCAGCCGCATGATCCAAAAAATCAGCCAAGGCCGGACTGCACACGCCCAAGCCGCCAGTTGATTCTTCGTCTGCGCTGTATCCTTTGCGATACGCGGTTCGATCCGCGCGCACCACGGCGCAAACCAGCCCAAGCAGGAACACTCCAGCACCAAATACAAGCGCGTGTCCTCAGCCGGCCAATTCCGCCTAAGCGCTTTGCGTCGCTTCTCTTCCCGGAGAGGCTACTTTTCCATGCAAAGACCGCTCAATCTGCTCCAACGTCCTCCCCTTCGTCTCTGGCACGAGGTAGTAAGAAAAGATCCAAGCCGCCACTCCGAAGAGTGCATACAGCCAAAACGTCCGGGTAGGCCCCAACGCCTGCACCAACGTCAGAAATGTGAGCGAGACCAACAAGTTAGCCGCCCAGTTCGAGGCCGCCGCCGTCCCTTCGGCCAGCCCGCGTATCTTTAAAGGATAAATCTCCGAAATGAGCAGCCAGAAAATCGGTCCCAAACTAATCGCAAACGAAGCCACGTAAGCCATCAAGGTGACCACCGCAACCCGCGCCAACCCCCCGCCAGGCTTCATAAACGCGAAACCGAGAATGCCCAAAGTAATGATGATGCCTGCAGTGCCAATCAAGAGCAGAGGCCTCCGCCCCATCTTGTCAATCAGCCACATCGAAACAAGAGTCATGACCACATTCACGACCCCGATCCCCGCCGTGGCCAGAATGGCTCCGGAAGCCGAAGAAATGCCAGCGGATTGCAAAATCGTCGGCGCGTAATAGATGACTGTGTTAATTCCCGTGATCTGCTGAAACACGGCCAGACCGACGCCAACCACGAGCGCCGGGCGAACTGCCGGGCTCAAGAGCTGCGACCAACTCCCGTGCTCGCCGCCGAGCGACAGCGTGCTCTGAATTTCCTGGAATTCCGACGCAACATTCGTGGTGCCGCGAATTCGGCTCAGAATCTCTTGCGCCTTCTCCGCCTGTCCGTGCTTCGCCAGCCACCGCGGACTTTCCGGAAGATACAGCATCCCCAGGCCCAGAATAAGGCCCGGAACGGCCGCCAGGCCAAGCATCCATCTCCACCCGCCGCTCCCGGCAAAGGCATAGTCCACAAGATACGCAACCAGAATCCCGAGCGTGATGGCAAGCTGGAACAGGGAGACTTGCCACCCGCGCGCCTGCGGAGGTGATACTTCCGAGATATAAACCGGAACCGTCGTCGACGCCAAACCGATGCCCAATCCCACGATGGTGCGACCCACCAGCAAAATCTGGAACGAGCTGGCAAACGCGCAAATCAGCGCCCCGAAAATAAAAATTGCGGAAGTCAGCATTAAAGTAACGCGTCGCCCAAGCCGATCCGAAAGCCGCCCGCCGCCAAGCGCGGCCGTCGCTGCACCTACGAGCACCATGCCCACCACCAATTCTTCCGGAAACGTCGAGAGCGAAAACTGCTGCTTGATAAAAATCACTGCTCCGGAAATTGCCGCCGTGTCATAGCCAAAGAGCAAGCCTCCCACGGCAGCGAAAATCGCAGCCAAAATGACAAAGCCGGTGCTCGTCGCTTCCACGTCTCCGGCAGCGTTCTGCGGCACTTTCTTAAGTTCTGATCCCACAGGCATCCTCCAGCTGAAGCGATTGAAGTCCTACCACCATGTTTCCGTTTGCACCCCGTATGTGAGCCCGCTGGTTCTATCCTCGAACGGGATTCCACCCACCAAACCGCGGAACCCGTTGGACCAGTTCGCGTAGGTCAAGAAAACGCGCAGTACAGGCCGGCTGAAGAATTTCCGGCCCGCTCCGATTTGCGGCGCGATCGTGAATTTGCGCAGCCAGCCGTCGTACTGCGTGCTGTTGCCAGTTTGCGTGGTGGCAAAGCCCTCGGTGTGATCGAAGCCGGTTTCAAACGCCAGCGAGAGATACTTGGTGAAAAATACTTCCGGCCGAACGCCGAAGGAGGCCCAGTCGTTAAAGCTGTGCCCGGGCATCCCGTCGCGCTGCCGCTGGAAAACGAAAATCGGCATGATGGCGAAGCGGTCGTTCGGCTGAACGAGGAGTTGCTCGGTAAGCAGCAATCGTTCGGAGCTTCCGAGAAATGGGCTGGGATTGTCGATCGAGGTGCTGAAATTGCTTGCAGCGCCTTTGCCGTACTGGAAGCCGAAGGTGTTATAACCACCGTGCCATTCGAGGCGCTGCTGGCGAATGCCGATAGCGTAGCCATCCGTTGTGGGAATGATGGCGCCGGCTGTCGGAGTGCCGGTCTCCGTGCTTATGTTCTGTACCGTTCCACCTTTAGCCACCGAATAGTCAAACCAAAAGCCAAGCAGTCCGAAGGGACCCTTTAGATCGTAGAGCCGCACGTCGATGTTGCTCTTCGCATAGTTGCCGTATTGCGTGAGGACGTCTGGGCGCGCGCCTGCCAAGTAGGCCACGGCCATCTTACCAATGCGCAAGTTCCAATCCTCGAAGCCGGCACCGTAGCCACTCATGTCCAGAGGGTAGAAATCGTCGATTTCGATATGCTGGCGGCGGTAATAGCGGTCGCCGGCCCAGAACTTGGCGTCCGGCTGGAAATCCAAAATGTTCCCGGCTTGCACGAAGGCTTCGCGCAGGCGGAATTGATCGTCGCCGACGCCGTTGGGAAAATTCGCATAGGTCGCGGAGTTCGAGGTGTTCGCCTCGATCATGACCTCCGTCCTCATCCAGGCTTTGTCCGTGGCGTGATTGGGGTTCAGCCAGTTGTTGACGAAAATGAACTCCCCGTAGGTTTCCGCTTCGTTGCCGAGGCGGTATTTCGCATCCGCTCCCGGAGCTTGGAAAGCTACTTGCTGTCCGCCGTCGCTATTTAGACCGTAACCGGAGCGGAAATAGCCGTGGAACTCAAAGCTGCTCACTTGCTCCTGCAGCTTCGCAATCGTCGCTTCCGCCTCATTCAGCAAGTCATACGTCGGTTCCGACGGCAACTGGCCTTGATACTTTGCTCCGACTTGATCGGACTGTCCGCTGACGGCGTTCTTGGCTGCTTGCTGGGCCGCCAGCTCCGCAGCCGAGATCATTCCCTGCTTTGCTTTTTCGCGGGCCTCTTTTTCTTCGCTCTCTTTTTCTTGCTGTTTTTGGATTTCCAGTTCCAGAGAAGCGATTCGTTGTTGGAGATCGCGGGTAGTCAATTCGTATTGTTGTTTAAGGTCTGCCAATTGCTTCTGCAGGCCATCCGTTTGCGAGGCAGACTGAACGGGCTGGGCAGGCTGCTGGGCGGCGGACGGCAGAACCACGGCAACGAGCAGTGCGGCCATGCAGGGGATCCGTTTCAGATGAGAGAGACTGGGCATATCCTCTTGCTCCCTTGCGGCATTCGGTTTCCCGCCGTCCGTCCCGCTTTTTTTGCCGAATGCGTTCACGCTTTCGCGGCATGCGCGTTCAATACGAACTCCTCGATCGCTTTCGCGAATCCTTCGTCTTCGTTCGTGGCCGTAACGTAGGTGGCCGAGGCCTGAACTTCCTTGCTCGCGTTTCCCATAGCAATGCTCACGCCGCTCTTCTTGAACATCAGAACGTCATTGGGCATATCGCCGAGGGTGGCCATTTGTTCGGCTGGAATGTTCAACAGCTTCGACATGGCGAGCACTACTTCGCCTTTGTTTGCCTTCGGATGGGTCACGTCGAGGTAGTAGGGCTGCGAGCGTGCCGCGGAAATGTGGCTGCCACCGGCTTGCTGAACGTCCTTTTCGCATTTCGCTACGGCCGCGAGGTCGTCACTGACGCCCACAATCTTCGCCACGCGGCCGAGCAGCCCGTCAAACGTCTTGACGACTTTTGGAGGAAACTTCACCGTCCACTGCTCGCGGGCTACGTGCGCTCCATTCACGTCACGCACGAACCAATCGGTCGCCGTGTAAATCCATACGTCCAGACCATGCTTCTCGATGGAATCGATCACCTGCTCGGGTACTCCCGCCGGGAGAAAATTCTGATCCACAACGGTCACAAGGTCCGGCTGAATCAAAACCCCGCCATTAAACGCCGCCAGAGGCTGGACGAGTTTCAGCGGCTCGATCAGCATTTCCATTCCTCGGGGCGGCCGTCCGCTCGTGACGCTAAACTGAATTCCCGCGTCGTGCAGGCGCAGAACCGCCTCGGCTGCCCGTTTCGTTAACACCTTCTCCTGAGTGACCAGCGTTCCATCCACATCTGCGATCACCATCTTGATTGGATTTGCCGCGTGCCCATTTTTCGTTGTCATGTTCGACCTCGTTCTTCCTTTTTCACTGAAGCCATGATTGGCTATTGCTCCTGATAGTTCCACAACAAGCCGCCATCGACAAAAAACGTGGTTCCGGTGACGTAGTCGGAATCTGCTGAAGAAAGGAAGCTGGCGATACCTGCGACATCTTCGGGCTTCCCGAGCCTTCCGAGCGGAATGTTCTCAAGCAGCGCTTTGAGCTTGACCGGATCATTCAAAAGTTTTGTGTTGATGGGCGTTTCGATCGCTCCGGGCGCAATCGAGTTAATGGTGATCTTCGCCGGCGCGAGCTCGATCGCCAGATTGCGGGTCAGCATTTTAATTCCGCCTTTGCTCGCGCAATAGGAGGCGAAATGTGGAAACGGAAGCTCTTCATGCACCGAGCTGATGTTAATTATTTTTCCTGGGCGATTTGTTTGCCGGAGGTGACGCACTACCGCTTGCGTTACAAAAAACATGCCTTTTAGATTCACGTTGAGAACAGCGTCGAAATCCTCTTCGGTCACGTCCCAAAAGTCCGCTCCCTTTTCGAGACCAGCATTGTTGACGAGGATGTCGATCTTTCCGAGACTGGCGACGGCCTCTTTGATAAATCTTTGGCCGTCAGACACGATTCCTACGTCAGCTTGAAAGGCGGCGGCGCGCCGTTTTGTAGCGGTGATGCCGGCCACAACTTCATCGGCCCCTTTTTTGTTTTTGCGATAGCAGATCGCGACATCGGCGCCATCCTGCGCCAGGCGTTCCGCGATCGCGCGTCCGATTCCCTGATCGCCACCCGTTACGGCAACGACTTTTCCTGTCAGTCGATTTGGCAAGACCCCTCCCAACGGTTCCTCTTACGCCGGAAGGAACCTCGTCCGAATTCTTTCTTTGACTACTTAAATCCTCAAGCGACGGTGACATCTGGACTCAAATAGACGTCCTGAACCGCGTTCAACAATTGAACTCCTTCCGGGAAAGGCCGCTGAAATGCTTTTCGTCCGGAAATCAATCCCGTGCCGCCGGCCCGTTTGTTGATCACGGCCGTGACGACGGCTTCCTCGAAATCGTTGGAGCCAGACGGTCCGCCGCTGTTGATCAGCCCAGACCTTCCCATGAAGCAATTTGCCACCTGGTAGCGGCAAAGATCAATCGGGTGATCGCTCGCAAGCTCGGTGTAAATGCGCTTGTCAAATCTTCCATAGCTCGAATCGCCCATGTTGAGCGCAAGATAGCCGCCGTTATTCTCCGCAAGTTTTTGCTTGATGATGTCCGCTTGAATCGTCACGCCCAGGTGATTCGCCTGCCCAGTCAAATCTGCGGAGAGGTGATAGTCCTTGTCTTTCTTGAAAGCGTTATTGCGCAAATAGCACCACAGAACCGTGCCCATGCCAAGCTCATGCGCGAGAGCAAATGCCCGGCTAATCTCCACAATCTGCCGGTCAGCCTGGTCCGAGCCGAAATAGATCGTTGCGCCGACCGCTGCTGCTCCCATCTCGTGCGCCTCCTTCACAGTCCCAAAAAGAACCTGGTCGAATTTGTTCGGGTAAGTTAGCAATTCGTTGTGGTTGAGCTTCACGATGAAGGGAATTTTGTGTGCGTACTTACGTGCGACCGAACCCAGGACGCCTAAGGTTGAGGCAACAGCATTGCATCCGCCTTCGATGGCCAGCTTTACAATGTTTTCCCCATCGAAGTAGTCCGGATTTTTCGCGAAGCTGGCGCCCGCCGAGTGCTCTATCCCCTGGTCCACGGGCAATATAGACATATAGCCAGTTTTGCCGAGCCGCCCGTGCTCGAAGAGCCTTTGCAGATTCGTCAGAACACGGATGTTCCTGTCCGATGCAGCCCAAACACGATCGATGAAATCGGGACCGGGAAGATGGAGGCGTTCCTTGGCGATCTTTGGCGAATGGAATCCGAGCAAGGACTCTGCTTTCGGCCCGAGATACGATTGAATGGTCGTGCGGGCACCTGTTGCCATGATTTTCCCCTAAACCGCACCCTTCGCTTGCGGAGCGAGCAGGCTGGCCGCGGTCGGATCCAGGAGCCAGATGAGTTTGCCCTCGGTGGGGCGAATGGCCTGTGAGGGAAGCTGGTCCGGCTCGTACGGCCCTTCGAGCACGCCCTTGAGCGCAAGTGCTTTTTCCGCGCCGTGCGCCATGAAAATGATGAGGCCCGCGTTGTTCAAGACCGGAAGTGTGAGAGTGATGCGATCTGTGAAGAACTTGCCGACCCAATTGCTGACGACCAGCCGGTGTTCTTCCTTCAGTGCTTTTGTCCCGGGAAACAGAGAGGCCACGTGTCCCTCCGGGCCCATGCCCAGAAGCACGAGGTCGAAGCGCGGGAATTGCCCTGCTTTCAACTGGAAATATTCTCGCAATTCGGCTTCGTACTGCTCCGCTGCCTCCGCGGCATTCGCGTTTTCGGCGTGAATGCGATGCACCTGCTTGGGCTCGACCGGAGCCTTGTCAAACATCGATTCTTTGGCCATGCGGAAGTTGCTCTCCCTGTCATCGGGAGGCACGTGCCGTTCATCGCCGAAAAAGAACTGGATCTTGCTCCACGGGACCTTCGCCTGGAGCAAGGGATTGCTCGTCAGCAAGGTGTAGAGCGCTTTCGGAGTGGAACCACCCGCGAGCGCAACAGGGAAGGAGCCTTTTTCCCGGACGGACTGCTGCGCTGCGTCCAGAAATTCCGCGGCCGCGTTTTGCGCAATGGCGTTAGCGTCTGGCAGGATTCTGACTTCTCGATTTGTTGTCATGGTTTTCAACGCACCCCGGCGGTTGCCCGCCCCAACGCCGCCGGACCCTCGCTCGGTTCAGACGACGGATGGTCTTCCTCGATCGTTCGCCACGCGCGGCCGTCCCGCGCGAGCAATTCGTCAGATTCTTTCGGGCCCCACGATGCGGCGGCGTAGTTGGGAAAACGATCAGCCGGCAGAGCGGACCAAACGTCCAGCACCGGCTGGATAACTCTCCAGCCCGCTTCGACCATGTCCGCCCGCTGGAACAGAGTCGCGTCGCCAATCATGCAGTCGTATAGCAGCCGCTCATATCCGGTACTGTGCGAACGTCCGAAGTCGCGGGCGTAGTCGAACTCCATGTCGACGAGGCCGAGCTGCATGATCGGGCCGGGTACCTTGGCGCCGAACCGCAGAGAAATTCCTTCATCAGGTTGGATGTGAATGACCAGACGGTTGGTCTCCAAGTCGGCGATCTTAGTTTTCCGAAAAAGCACGAACGGAGGGCGGCGAAACTGGATAGCAATTTCTGTCGCGCGTAGCGGCAAGCGCTTTCCCGTGCGCAGGTAGAAAGGCACCCCTGACCAGCGCCAGTTGTCGATCTGCAGTTTGAGTGCGGCGTACGTTTCGGTATTGGACGTAGGCGAGACTTTGCTTTCGCCACGGTAGGACGGCAGGCGTTCATTTCCGGCGACTCCTTCGCCGTATTGTCCGCGGACGGCTGTGGTGATTACGTCCTCAGGATTGGGAACTTGAACGGCATGCAGTATTTCTGCCTGCTTGTCGCGCACGGCGTCGGCGTCGAAAGAGATGGGGGGCTCCATCGCGGTCAGCGAAAGCAGTTGGAAAAGATGATTGGGGACCATGTCTCGCAGAGCACCAGACGTCTCGTAGTAGCCGCCGCGTTGTTCAACGCCGACTGTTTCGGCAGCAGTGATTTGCACGCTGTCTATGTATTGCCGGTTCCACAAGGGTTCCGCGATGCTGTTCGCAAACCGGAAGACCATGAGATTCTGCACGGTCTCTTTGCCCAGATAGTGATCGATTCGGTAAATCTGTTGTTCATCCAAAATCTGTTTGAGATCGCGGTTCAGTTGTTTTGCCGAAGCTAAATCTCTGCCGAAGGGCTTTTCGACAATGACTCGGGCCCATTTGCCGTCCTGCTCTTCAGTGAGTCCTGCCTGCCCCAACTGCTTCACTACAGGCGCAAAAAACTTTGGAGATACGGCCAGGTAAAAGAAGCGGTTCCCTTGCGTGGCGTGCGTCTTTTCCGCGGCCGCAATCTGCGTGCGCAGTTGTGCGTAGGCGGCGGAATCCTGGAAATCGCCCTGAACGTAGTAAATCCTTTGAAGGAACCATTCCCAGAGATGGCTATCGATGGGGTCAGGCGAGAATTCCTTGATGTCCTTGGTAAGCTGGGCACGAAAGGCTTCCGTTGTCAGCGAGTCGAAGGAGAACCCGATCAGAGCGAATTGCGGCGAGAGGAGATGGTCTTTTGCCAAGTTGTAAAGCGCAGGAATCAGTTTGCGTTTGGTGAGGTCGCCGCTGGCGCCAAAAATCACCATGACGCAAGGGCCGGGTGTTTGTCCGTGTTCGTCGAAAGCTTCCGTCATTTTTTTTCCGATCCCACTGTTCAGATTTTTAATTTCTGCTTATTGACTCGTTTACTCTGCGCTCGCGGCCTTTTCGAGATGCCCGCCAAACTGGAAACGCATTGCGGAGAGCAGCTTCGTCGCGTAGTCGTCTTCGCCGCGCGAGACGAAGCGTTCAAAGAGCGATGCTGTCAGCACGGGCGCCGGCGCCGTCGATTCAATCGCCGCAAGAATCGTCCAGCGGCCTTCGCCGGAATCGGAGACTCTGCCGGAAAATCGTTCAAGGGAGGGCTGCTCGAGCAAGGAAATCGCGGTCAAATCGAGCAGCCAGCTGGCGACCACACTGCCTCGCCTCCAAACCTCGGCAACATCGGCAAGAGGAAATTCGTACTGATAATTTTCCGGGTTGCGCAGGGGCGTGGTCTCAGCATCTACTTCGCGGGTTCCGCTGCCCGCGTTGGCGTGCTTGAGGATGTTGAGTCCCTCGGCATAAGCCGCCATCAATGCATATTCGATTCCGTTGTGCACCATTTTCACAAAATGTCCGGCGCCCGACGGGCCGCAGTGCAGATAGCCTTCTTCGGCGGTTCCCTGGACTTTTTCGCGCCCTGGCGTTCGAGAGATGTTGCCCCGTCCGGGAGCTAGCGATTTAAAGACTGGATCGAGATGCGCGATGATTTGCTTTTCGCCGCCGATCATCTGGCAATAGCCGCGTTCGAGGCCCCAGACGCCGCCACTTGTGCCGACATCCACGTAGTGCAGGTTCTTTGCGGAGAGTTCTTTTGCGCGGCGAATGTCATCGATGTAGTAGGAATTGCCGCCGTCGATCACCATGTCGCCGGCTTCTAGCTTTCCCGCGAGTTCATGCAGTGTGGCGTCCACCACCGCTGCGGGAACCATCAGCCAGACCGCGCGCGGGGGCTTGAGCTTTTTCACCAGATCGTCCAGCGAAGTGGCGGCGGTTGCGCCATCCGCCGTGACTTGCTTCACTGATCCTGCACTGCGGTCGTAAGCGACACACTGGTGTCCGGCCTTTAGCAGGCGGCGAACCATGTTGGCCCCCATTCGTCCCAGTCCGATCATTCCTAGTTGCATCGATATCCCTCCTGTTTGGTCGAGACTTTCTGATTTCTCGCGCCGCGGTTTACACCAAAGCTTGTTTTACAGCCGCATGTAGTTTTGCGAGACCCGCTTTCACGTCTTTGCCAATGTGCACGCGAAGTGCACGGCGGCCGCGTTCCGCAAGCACTTCAAAATCTCCGCGGGCTTGCGCGGCCTTGACGACTCCGAACGTATATTTTTGGTCGGGAACCGCGAGGTCGTTGGCGTCGTCGCAGGTGATTTGCAGGAAGACGCCGCTATTGGGGCCGCCCTTGTAGGCCTGTCCCGTGGAGTGCAGAAAGCGCGGCCCAAATCCCAGAACGGTGGCGACCTTTTTTGTGTCCCTGACTAGGTGGCGGATGGCCTGAAGAGACGTTTCATTTTCGGCGTTCATGGTGATGTAGCCGAGGAGAGCGAAATAATCGCCGGCGTTTGCGCGGCCGAGATGCGTTCTTAGGATTTCGGCAAACGACTTTCCGTTCTTGAGGGCTTCGGTGTTTCTCGGGTCCGCGTACAGCTTGACGCTTTCAGCGTCGAAGAAGGGTGTTTCGGGCGGCAACTTGCCAGCCGTTTCGTATTCGCTCGTGAGTTTGCGTGTTTCGATCTTGCTGGCTTCCACGTCTGGCTGGTTGAACGCGTTGATGCCGATGATCGAACCGGCTACGGCTGTGGCAATCTCCCAGCGGAAGAATTCCTCGCCGAGAGCATAAGGATCCTGCACTGCGATGCTTACAACCGGCTGGCCTGCTCTTTCCAAAACGTCTATGGCCGCATCCTGCTCGCGATCGGGCGCGGATTCGAGGCGAAGATAGGCGAACACTCGGTCGGTCCCGTAGCTCTCAGGCTTCGCGAGGCGTTCGCGGTCTACGGGAATGATTCCTTTTCCAATCTTTCCAGTGGACTCTGCGAGAAGCTGTTCGAGCCACGCTCCAAGATCCCATATGCCAGGAGAAGAAATGATCGTCACCTTGTCGCGCCCGTGGGTTGCGGCGGTTCCCAGGATTGCGCCCAGAACGACGCCGGGATTTTCTGCGGCGGGCACCGTTGCGCCGCAGGCGTGCACCATCTCCTCGGTCCGGTTCAGGAATTTTGCGATGTCGATGCCCATGATTGCGGCAGGGACCATGCCGAAATTGGATAGGGCGGAATAGCGGCCGCCGATGCTGGGGACGCCGAAGAAGATGTGGCGGAACTTATCGTTCTCGGCGACGTGCTGCATCTTGGAGCCAGGATCAGTGATGGCGATGAAGCGATTGCCGGCTTCCTTTTCACCAACGGCTTCCTTTGCGCGGGCGAAGAAATATTGTTTGTAGATGTTGGGTTCGAGCGTGCCGCCGGACTTGCTGGAGACAATGAAGATTGTGCTTTTCAGGTCAATTTTGGTTTCGATGGCTTTGATTTGCGCGGGGTCGGTGGAATCGAGGACATGCAACTCGGGAAATCCTTCGAACTTTCCAAAGGTGAGCCGCAGGACCTCCGGGCAAAGGCTGGAGCCACCCATGCCGAGCAGTAAGGCGTGCTTGAATCCTGCTTGCTTCATCTCGGCGGCGAGTGAAGTCAAATGCTCGATGTGGGCCATCTGGTCGTCGGTGATTCCGAGCCAGCCGAGCCAGTGATTCTCGTCGGCGTTTGTCCAAAGCGAGGCGTCAGCACGCCAGAGTCGGCGCACTTTGTCGTTTTTTGCCCAGTCCGCGAGCGTGGCCTCCACTGCGGCCGTCAGCTTCGTCGGCAGCGTGTAGGAAATGGAATTGATTTTCGCCGAGGAATCGATGCCTTTTCTTGATCCCGTCGCTTTCAGAAGTTGCGCAAAGGCTTCTTCGAATTGGCGCAGGCCGTCTTCCAAGAGTTTGTCCGTCACCACTTTCATCGAGATGCCGGCTTTTTCCAGGGCTTCCATCGTGTCAGCGGCGTTCTCGACATCTTCGGTTAGGCTCGCACGAAGGCGGCCGTGTTCGCGAAAGGCGTTAAGCGTCGCTGGGGGAATGGTGTTCACAGTGGACGGGCCAATCAGCTCTTCTACATAAAGTACGTCTCTATAGTTGGGATTCTTCGTGCTCGTGCTTGCCCAGAGAAGTCGCTGGGGCTGCGCGCCTTTGTTGGCGAGGGCCTTCCAGGCTTCGCTCGAGTAGCGTTCGGTGAAGCTGTGATACACAAGTTTGGCGTTGGCGATCGCGACTTTGCCGAGGAGTCCAGCGAGGCGCGCGCGTTTGGCCGGATCGGTCGCCGTTTTCAGCTGGGCGGTGATTTCGGCGTCAATTGTAGAGTCGATGCGGCTGACGAAGAAACTCGCCACACTGGCGATACGGTTGACGTCACCCCCGGAGGCTGCGCGGGCGGCGAGACCTTCGATGTAGGCGTTGGCAACCTGCTCGTAGACGTCGCGCGAAAAGAGCAATGTTACGTTGACGTTGATGCCCTCACTGATGAGTTGGCGAATTGCTGGGATTCCCTCAGGCGTGCCCGGAACTTTCACCATTAGGTTTGGGCGGTCCACCGCCTTCCAGAGGCGCCGTGCCTCTTCTACAGTTCCCGCCGTGTCATGGGCGAGAAGCGGAGAGACTTCGAGGCTGACGTAGCCGTCGCGGTATTTGCTCTCGTCCCAGACGGTGCGAAGAATGTCGGCAGCATCTTGCACGTCTTTGATGGCGATTTTTTCGTAGAGAGCTTTGGCATCGAGGGTGGCGGATTCCGCGCTCTGGATCACCGCTAGATAGTCCGTGCTGCCGACGATGGCTTTTTCGAAAATGGCTGGGTTCGATGTGACGCCCCGCAAGCCGTCTTCGACAACCATGCGCTTCAGTTCGCCGCTGGTGATCAAACTTCGGCGAATGTAGTCCAACCAAACGGACTGGCCGAATTCAGCGAGTCCTCTCAGAGGATTCGCGCCTTTTGTAATGCTCAGTGCTGGTGTTGTCATGATGTTGGCTGCCTTTCTGTGACTTTTAAATTCAATTTGGCATTTGACGAGCAATGTGACGAAATTGCGCCGTAGCCGGAAGCCGATGCGCCACGCACGGTCACTTCACCTGTGCGAGTTGCGCTTTGGCCGCATCGACGACATGGCTGGTCGTGAATCCAAATTCCTTTTGCAGGACTTTCAACGGTGCCGATGCTCCGAACGTCTTCATTCCAAGAATCGCTCCGTCGAGACCCGTGTAGCGTGCCCACCCAAACGTGGAAGCTTGTTCTACGGCGACGCGCGCTTTGATAGCCGGAGGCAATACGGATTGCCGGTAGTCTTCAGTCTGTCTTTCGAAAAGTTCCCAGGAAGGCATGCTCACCACGCGCGTTCGAATTCCTTGTCGCGTTAACTCTTCATAGGCTTCGACACACAAGGAGACCTCGCTGCCCGTTGCCATGAGAACTACCTCCGGCTTTCCGCCCTCTGCATCGGCGAGGATGTAGGCTCCATGCGCGAGACCTTCCGCTGCCGCAAAACGTTTCCGGTCGAACGTGGGCAGCGCTTGTCGCGTGAGGATGAGCGCAACCGGTTGCCGAGGCATGCCCAGAATCAGGCGCCAGGCCTCCGCAACTTCGTTCGCGTCGCAGGGCCGCATCACCACGAGATTTGGAATGGCGCGCAGTGAAATCAGATGCTCGATGGGTTGATGTGTTGGGCCGTCTTCGCCCACGCCGATCGAGTCGTGCGTGAAGATATGAATGACGGGAATTTCCATCAGGGCGCTGAGGCGAATGGCCCCCCGGCCGTAATCGCTGAAAATCAGGAAGCCGGAGCCGAAGGGGCGAAGTTTTGAGAGCGCGAGGCCGTTGAGGATCGCGCCCATCGAGTGTTCGCGGATCCCGAAGTGTAGATTCCGGCCTGATGGACTGTCGGCTTGAAAGTCCCCTGCGGCGGCGAAGGTCATTCGTGTCTTGGTGGAAGGAGTGAGGTCGGCGGAACCGCCTACGAGCCACGGCAAGTTTGGGGCGATGGCGTTGAGAACTTTGGCGGACGCGTCGCGTCCGGCGAGTCCCTTGGCGTCGGCGGGGAAGAGGGGAATGTCTTTCGACCAATTCGGCGGGAGTTCTCGTTTTTGGATTTGATCGAGCTCGGCCGCGAGTTCTGGAAATTGTTTTTGGTACTCTGCAAGAAGTTTCTCCCACTTTTCGCGCGCTTCCCGGCCTCTGCGGCCTAGGCCTGATTCGAGGTGCTCGTAAACGCCACCGGGCACGAGAAATTTGGCGTCGGGTGGCCAGCCATAGGCCTGCTTGGTGAGCTTGATCTCGTCTTCGCCGAGCGGTTCGCCGTGCGCGGCGCTGGTGTCCTGACGGTGCGGTGAACCATAACCTATGTGGCTATCGATGATCACGATGGATGGGCGGCCCGGCGTTCCTGCGGCGGTCTTCAGTGCGTTTTCGATGCGGTCGAGGTCGTTGGCATCGCCGACACGAAGGACATTCCATCCGTATGCCAGAAACCGCCCGGCGACGTCCTCGGTGAAGGTGATTTCGGTCTTGCCTTCGATGGTGATGTGATTGTTGTCGTAGATCCAGCAGAGGTTGTCGAGTTTCAGATGGCCCGCCAGAGAAGCGGCCTCACTCGAGATGCCCTCCATCATGCAGCCGTCGCCGCAGAGCGCGTAAATCCGGTAGTTGAAGAGTTCATAACCGGGACGGTTATATCGCGCCGCAAGCCACTTTTCTGCGATGCCCATGCCGACGCTTGTGGCCACGCCTTGTCCTAGCGGACCGGTGGTCGTCTCGACGCCGGAAGTCCAGCGGTACTCGGGGTGTCCTGCGCAACGGCTGCCAAACTGGCGGAAGGATTTGATGTCTTCGAGCGTAACGCTCGGCCTCCCCAGAATTTCGTAGTCCGGATCGACTGCTTGCACCTTTGCGAGATGCAGAATGGTGTACAACAGAGTCGAGGCATGCCCGGCGGATAGAACGAAGCGGTCGCGATCCATCCAGATGGGATCCTGGGGATCGAATCTCAGAACCCGCTGCCACAGGCAGTAGACGGTCGGCGACATTCCCATAGGCGTGCCTGGATGGCCCGAGTTCGCTTGCTGGACCGCATCGATCGCCAGTGTGCGCATCGTATTTATGCAGAGTACGTCGAGATTCAATGCAGTTTGAGTTGTGGACATAAGACAGCCCGCTTTCTGGAACAGCTGCACAGCTTTGCATTTCGCTTATTCAGGTTCGTTCCTCGTGGGCGCATCACGTACGCAATTTATCGCCACACCGCTCGGCATTTCTTTCGACTTTCTCTTTCCGCTTTCCAACTCCTGCGACAATTTTGACCCGAATTACGCTCTCAGGCGTGGAAACTCCGCAGAGGCTCAGCGGCAAGTCCGGCGGTTCGTAGATACCGGTCAATTTTTTCCACATACTGTCCTATGGCGGAGCCTATTTGCTCGGCCGACCAGCCGAGGTGTTTTCCGAGAATCGAGCCGACAACCGGCGCCGCTTCCTGCGAAGCTCGCCAGCTGAAGAATTCGAGTCCGGTACGGCGGGCGAGGACGTCTTCGATGGTCACGGCCATGTCGCGAGCCCCCTGCACGATTTCCGCACGAATAGGTGCCATGTTCCGGAGGATGGGATTGGCGAGTTCGATGTCTTCCTTCGCGAGATCCAGAACTTCCGGGGCGTTGGTGCCAAATCTGCCCGCGAGATGTTTAGCCGTTTGCTCGGAAATGTTGTAGCCGCGAACCAGGCTCATCCAGTAGACCGGGGTGTAGCCGCTCGCACCGGTCAACGGACGATTGCGCGTCAGCGTTGGCGTGGCCGGCAAGTCCAGATATTTCTGAACAGTCTCAATCGTTTCTTGAGCCATGGCACGGTGCGTAGTCCACTTGCCTCCCATGATGCTGATCAAGCCGCTTTGAGGGTCAATCTCGAGTTCGTCGCCGCGTGAAAGTTTCTTTGTATCGGCGCCGCCGCCCGGACTTACTAGCGGGCGCGCCCCAGCGAAGCCGCTAACAACCTGATTTGGAGTAACCGGTTTTTCCAGATACTGGTTGAGTTGGCGAAGAATAAATTCGACTTCGTCTTTCGTAACGCAGAGCTCATCCTCGACTCCGACTTCTTTTTCCGTAGTGCCGACCAGGATCCGGCCCATCCAAGGGACGGCGAATAGCACGCGTCCATCTTCCGTATTCGGGATGAGCATGGCCTCTTCGCTGGGAAGGACGTCGAGTGGCAGCAAAATATGGCTGCCTTTGCTCAGCCGCATGCGGTGAGGGATTCCCGGCGTGGCCAGATCACGAACGGTGTCCGCCATCGGACCGGTCGAGTTCACAAAGGCGCGGGCGCGAACCAGGAGCTTCTGGTGGGAGAATTGATCTTCCACCTCGGCCGCTATCAGTTTCCCGTTTTCCGCTTTTTGGAATCCCGTTACACGAAGGTAGTTCGAAGCATCGCCGCCGGATTCCCAGAAGGTCTTCACCAGCGCAATGTTGTATGCGGCGTCGTTGAACTGTCCGTCGGCATAGGCAATGGAACCGACGAGGTCGTCTTTCTTTAGCGTTGGCATGCGCCGAAGCGTTTCCTCACGCGATAGAAAATGGCTGGGGAAAATGCTCGTTTCTCCGGCGACCCAATCGTAAAGCTTGAGACCGATGTCGTAGTAGCCGGCGTCCAGCCAGTGGAAGCACGGAATCAGGAATTCGAGACTGCGCGAGAGATATGGCCCATTTTTCAGCATGAGAATTCGTTCGTGCAGCGCGCGATCGACGACGTGATATTCCGCAGGATCAAGTTCCTTGACCGCTTCCTCGAGGTAGCGAACTCCACCGTGAATGATTTTCGTGGATTTGCTCGAAGTGGCGCCGGCAAAATCCCCGGCTTCGACGAGTACGGTCTTTAAGCCGCGAAGTTGCGCGTCCAGCGCGCAGCCCGCACCCGTCGCACCGCCGCCAATCACACAAACGTCGAATGCCTGGCTCTTGATACTGGACAGCGTCTCCTCGCGCGTTCTCATAGGATCCCCTGTGCCAAACTCTGGCTCCGCTGGGCGTATGCTGCCAAGCGGCGCGGTCTCAGTAGCATTGCGCTACCGAAAGTTGTGAGATGCGCATTCCACCAGCTTTCCAACTCGAGGAACGCTGAAACTGGCGGGGCGTCATACCGACGAGATTTCCAAAAACGGTCGTAAAGTGCGCCTGATTCTCGAATCCCACTCCGAGCGCGATGTCGACAATTTTAGCGTTGCCTTGGAGGAGAAGTTCCTTGGAACGGTTGATGCGCTCTTGCAGTACGAACTGATGCGGAGCGAGCCCGGTGCTGAGTTTGAACATCTTGGAGAAATGGGATTGGCTCATCTCGACCATTGCGCAGAGCGCGCCAACGGCAAGTGGTTTGTCGAGATTGTTGCGGATATGCTGGACAACGCGCATCAGACGTTGCGGAGGAATGCCGAAGGTCTGTTCGGAGGGAACGTACGATGCCTCGAGAAAAGCGTCAGCCAGTTCGCACGCGAGCCCCTGTGTCACGACGCAGGCTCCCATCACCAGAAGATTCATGCCGTCGTCTTCAACACCGTGATGCGCCGAGTACAAGTCGTGGCACATAGCCGCGCGCACCCCGGGATGCTTGTTGGCCGTCACCGAAGCTCCAATGCCGCTGGCGCAGACCAGCACGCCACGCTCGATACGCTTCGCATAGATGGCAGCGGCGAGATGTTCGGCCAAAGTCCGGCAATCAGTTTGGCGGAGATCCCCCGTCGAGAAATCCTCAGCGGCTCGCCCTTGGGCGGAAAATCTGGACTTGAGACATTCCTTACAGTCGAAGCCGGTTTGGTCAGCAGCAATGCCTATCCGCACGAGGACTCCTAAGAGTGGATTCGGAGACCTGTGTTGCATTGCGCCTGCCAATTTAGAAGTTTGGACGGTCGCGGCAAGTCGTTGAAAGCGAAGACCATGAGGAACGCTCGAGGGGAGCGCCATTCCACTGTCCAATTCTGCGTCAGAACCTCGACGCAACCGTCAAACTCTCGCCATAGCTTACCGGCTGATCCAGCTTTCCATTCTGCGGATGGGCGCCTGCTTATTGCCTTCTTATTGAAAACACGAAGGATGGCCAACTGATCGGTGAACCTCCGGTATGGGTCTGCAGATGCTTTATGGAATGCAGACCGAAAGGGAGAATCGCAGTGCCTCTACCATCGACATCAACGAGCCATCTCGGGGGCTCTTGCCTAAGTGCAAGAGCACTACAGAGTGCGGATCATCTGCCGGCACGGCGGGACAAGAAGGCGCGGCCAACTCCGCGCACTTCGGCCAAGTACCGGCCCAATAGACCAGTGCGCAGACGGCCGGGAGAGAAAGAGTGGGAAACCATCCAGGAATTATTTCTAAGCTCGCGCCCGAGATTCGTCGGCCTGGCATACTCGGTCCTGCGAAATAAAGAAGATGCAGAAGACGCGGTCCAAGATGCACTGGTTTCCGCTTACCGCCACTTGCGCGGATTTGAAGGCCGGTCTGCTCTTGCGACTTGGTTCACACGGATTGTTCTGAATGCCGCATTGATGATTCGGAGGAAACGGAGGCCTGGCCGGGTCGAATCTTTGCCAGAAGCCGGCGCGAAGGACGAGATTTCATGGTCGGAGAGGATTCCTGACTCGCATCCTGACCCGGAGATGGCGTTTGCGGAAAAGGAGACGTTTCAGCGGGTGGATGTTATCCTCACAAAAATGACTCCCCTGCTTCGGCAGGCATTCACCATGACGTTCTACGACGAAATGTCTAACAAAGAAGCAGGAGCTCTACTCGACGTTACTGCGGGAACTTTCAAGTCCCGAGCCTACCGGGCCACACAAGATGTCGTGACACAGGCGCGGCGGGTCTTCGAGGTATCTTTTCGCAACGCGGCTCGTATTCCATTTTCTTCCCGAAAGGTTGATTCTACATTTGTTGCGAAGATAACGATGGCGAGCGATGACGTTTCGCCTTTACTGTCACGCGTTCAGTGATAGGAATTGCAAGAGGGTGACACGAAGTACAAGCAGCGGCGTCAAGGTGGTTTCGCTAGTGGCATTGGTTTTTACCGTGGCGGCGATTCCCACCGGAAGTGCACAACGGGGTCCGGTACCCGTTCAGGCGGTCCAGCTCACCGGTCTCTAGCGTCAAAAACGATGCAAAGGGAAAGCTGAGTGTTGAGAGCGGGCACCTGCATTTTCTCCACGGTCATGCTGAGTACCCGCCCTCTTCTAATGAGGGTGCGATGCAGCTTCTTCGATCAGAGCTGCAACCTCCCTCGGATGGGAGACGTAGACGCAGTGACTGGCGCCTGGGACTTCGACCTTCTGGCTCTTGGCGCGTGTGGCGTACCAGCGTTCGAGGTCGGGATTGATGGTTCTGTCGCTGCCCGCCACCAACATCCAGCTCGGTTTGCTTCTCCACGCAGCCGTAGTGATCACTGCTTTGAAATTGTCAGCGAAGTTGAGCACCTGTGATCGGGCCATGAACGCAGCCTGCTCCGCGGTCAGGTCGGCTGCGAAGTACTCATGAAACTGCCCGGGGTCTAGGTATGTGAAACCGTCTGCCGTCTTCTTTATCGCGCCAGACTTGCTGAGGTCGCTTGGGAAGCGCTTTCCGTCGTCAGCCTCGTTCTCTCCGGCGTCTGGCATGTGGGCCGCGATGTACACCAAACCGGCAACCGATGGGTCTATACCCGCCTCGGTTATTACCGCTCCGCCGTAGCTGTGAGCGACAAGAATGCACGGTCCATCTTGTAGAGCCAGAGCGCGTTTGGTGGCTGCCACATCGTCCTTAAATGAGGTCTCCGGCTCTTGGACGATGCTGACGTTGTAGCCATCCTTAGCGAGAATGTCGTATACGCCTTTCCAGCCAGAGCCATCTGCCCAAGCACCGTGCACCAGAACAATATTCCGAACGCGATGCTCGTCCTTCTGCGCTGAGAGCGCGTGGCAGGTGAATAGCAATACCACCACGCAGAGGGACTGAGACGTTCTCCGGACTACCTTCATAGCCTTCATGGAATTGGTCATTTTGTCGCCCCTTCAATTAAATCGCATCGAGAGGTGATCATTCTCTCTCCTCCTTCCTAAAATTGCCTCCAAAACTTGACGGCAATTTGAGGCGTCTAGCGTTGCAAGGAGCGGTCTCCGCGCCTCGTGCTGACGAGGCGATCCGCGATCTGCGCGATCTCCGTGTTACTCGGTACCCTCATTTCGTCCTTCTGCCCCGCATTTGGCAACTCCGTCACAATTTTTCAGCCTATGATGCCGCTACATTGTGCTTGCCGAGAAGCTCGGAGCTGCGCAAGTTACAAGGGATGCTCGACTCGCTTCCGTTTCGGGTCATGCGGCACCCTTCGAGCTCTTTTGATCCGCCGGAGTTGTGGCGGGCACAAATTCCGTCCGTGTCTGAACCAGCGGGCGAATGCCCCGCCGATCACGAATCTCGTCGATGAACTGGCTGCCGTGTGCCGCCCCAATTGATCGAGATACCGGGCCCGGTTTGCTAGGTCTTCCCCTAGAAACCATAAATCTGGCTTCAGAGATCGGTCCAACGAGCGGCGAGTCCAGCTGTTTAGTGCACTTCCACGAGCACGAGTGACACATCGTCGACCAGCGGGCCGTCGCGCCACGCGGCGACGCGATTGAGAATGCCCTGCTTCATTTCGTTAAAGGGCAAAAGCGCCGTTTCGCGAACGATGTTCTGTACACCCTCTACCTTGAGCATTTCGCCACGCGAGTTGAACACATCGGTGATGCCGTCGGTGTAGAGCACGATGCGGTCACCAGACTCGAGCTCCGTGTAAAGCGTGGCGTCAGCGTCCACGGCCTCTGGCAGCGAGCCCAGAATCATGCTGCGGGACGGGAGTAAGCGAGGCTCGGCCCCTGGCTGGACGATCATCGCAGGTGGATGTCCGGCTCCGGCGAATTCCATGCCAGTTGGGCCGCGGTCAAATCGAGCCGCCGCCAACGTGAAGAAAAATCCTGACACGCCAACACTCTGAATCACGAGAGAGTTCAACTGGCGGAGCATGTCCGCGAGCGGTGCACGATCGCCCAGCAGCGTTAGCATCTCCGAGTATATTCGGTTGGCGACGAGCGCGGAGCTGATTCCGTGACCGGAGACATCACAGACCAAGATATTCAAGTGCTCTTCCTCGAAGGGGGCTACCAAGCCGAAGTCGCCGCCGATTCTGTGCGCTGGTTGGTAGAAAGTGTCGACCCGCAAGCCTCCCCAGAGGATGGGTTTTGGTGCTAGGCTCCGCTGCACTCGGGTCGCCAGCACTAGGTCTTGCTCAATCTCTCTCTGATGCTCTGCGAGCCGCGCATTTGCGGCGCGGAGCCTCTCTTCGGTACGTTTCTGTTCCGAAATATCAGCCAGCGTCACGATCACGAAACGCCCTCCCTCGGGCCCGTATATTGCGCGCAGGCTGATCACCGCAGGAAGTCGCCCGCCGTTCTTCGCGGCCAGAAAGAACTCTTCACGGCCCCGGCCCTTTTCACGGGTTTTCTCTCGAAACGCCTGAACACGAGCAGGGTCTTCAGCCCCAAGAAGCAGCTGCACGGCATCGCGGCCGATGATTTCAGCGCGAAGAAACCCGGTCATTTCTTCGAAGACCGTGTTGACAAAGAGAATCTGACCGGAATCATTGCCGATCACAACACCGTCATTCAGTGTTTCGAGAATGGGCTCCATCTGCTGGAGCCATTGCGGTCTTTCGCTGTGCACGAAATCCCTCCCAAGTACGTGTGAGCGGAATTTCCGATTTGGAGCTCTACCTCGCGCATCGTATGCCTCCCCTTCGCTCGACGCAACGAATATGCCGCCAGAAGCAACCCCCAGCGAGATCGCGTGGTTTCGCTCTATCGGATGCGCGATTCCGACGAAGAGTGAGACCGGAGCAAAGATGCTCTGGCGCGCGTTCGATAGAGCACTTCACAGGACTAATCCCGCCGTGGAAGCTGGATAGCTTTCGCTTAGCCGACCACCTGGATTGTCTAAGGTAATTTGGATTTGGATTGGAGTCCGTTCCACGCCATCCGGTGGAACATTGCGTCCATTGCCTTTGGTGATTCTCTCGCGCCGCGATCGAGCCACCATTTCAGAAGTGACAGCATGTTTCCGGCGAGCGCATGCGAGCGAGCATCCAGTTCGCTTTGAACCGGATCCTTCAGACCCATGTCCTTTAGATGTCGGGCGATCCCGCGAGCGAAGTAGACCTGCGCAAGTTCGAAAAACGTGTGGATACGCCCGGAGTCGACCAGAGCGCGATGGAGCTTCTTCGCATCACCGACATGCATGAAAAATTCTGCCACGGGTGCAATGCGGTAGGATTTCTCCTGCTTCCTGAGGAGAACAGTGCTCCACATTTCCAGGCCGTCCTCTAGGACGCAGAGAAATAGGTCGTCCTTGCCGCGATAATGAAGATAGAAAGTAGACCGGCCGACTGTCGCGCGGTCCAGCACTTCCTGCACCGTGATTTTGTCGATCGGTTTCTCCTGCATCAACGCGACCAGCGCATTACTCAGCAGGCTGCGCGTACGCCGGATGCGCTGGTCAGGCTTGGGTCGTTGCTTGTCATTTCTCCTCTGCTCGGCGAGTCCCGTGGGTAAAGGAGAGCGCTCATTGTTGGACATCGGCCACCTTTTTGTTCAACAACTCGGCCATTTTCGCCAACGGCTATCGACTCGACTGCGGTGCGTTGCTACAGTGCACATTGTTAGTACGGTTGCTCTCGTGAGCACAAGCAAAAAAGGAGAGAAAACATGAATCACATTCGTTCCCTTGCAATCGGTAGTATGCTGATCTTCGCGCCGGTCATGCGGGCGCAACAAACCGCCACTGAACCCGGTCGACCTCTCGAGGGCGCCGTTCTGGCCAGCGATTTGCCGGATATTGGAAACCAGTTGGAAGTGTTAACCGAAAAACTTGATCTCACCGCCGATCAGCAACCCAAAGTCAAAACCATCCTTCAGGAACTGCACGACGCCACGCAAAAAATCATGCAGGACAAAACCATTTCGCGCGATCAGTTGTTGAGTAAAGTCAGGCCTCTTAGGATGAACGCCAACAGCAAAATGCGCGAAATCCTGAGCGATGAACAGAAGAAGAAACTCGATCAATACTTGCAAGGTCCACATCCGGACATGCATGGCACGTTGCAACCTAAAGCTCCACCCGCGAAATAGCAACGTCAGCCCCGATCAGGCGACCCGGGTTGCGCTTGAACCGCGTCACCCGTGGTAATCGACGCTCACGCTTTTTGCGCCTCCAGCGACGGGGAAACCACGGTCTTGATCCGTCGAAGCCCTTCGTTGGAAGTAATCGGTTTGGATTTCCTTGGTGATGAAGAGCATGCACAACGAAGTTTACCCCGAGCTGACTTCAGTCTTGCAACGATTCGTCGTCGGCGTTCAGGATGCCTTGGGAAATAACTTTCTCGGTGCTTATCTTGTCGGCTCGCTCGCAATGGGAGACTTTGATCTCGACAGTGATGTCGATTTCCTGATCCTCACCAACTGGGAGTTAAGCGATGCTGAAGTACGATCATTACAAGCAACACATGTCGGCATCCATGCTCTCGGATGCTATCCGGCCGAGCATCTGGAGGGGTCCTATATAAGTACGGATTTGCTGAATCGGACTGATCGGGTTGGAGTAGAGCCGTTATGGTTCGTAGACAACGGAAGCACATCGTTGGAGCGTTCGATTCACGACAATCGATGGCACGTTCGGTGGATTCTTCGCGAACGGGGCATCACCATCATTGGGCCTGATCCGAAAACTCTACTGCACCCGGTACCAACTAGAGCCTTGCGCACGGAGGCCGTCGCTGCGATTCAAGAGCTCAAGGGTCGTTTTGTCGCCGAGATCGATCGGCCGCTCGGATGGTTCAACACGCGATTCGGTCAGTCATTCGCCGTGCTCACTTGTTGCCGGATGCTTTACACATGCAAAAATGGCACTGTGCAATCGAAGATTTCTGCCGTGAGATGGGC
Organism: Verrucomicrobiia bacterium; assembly: GCA_035571045.1. Taxonomy (GTDB): domain Bacteria; phylum Acidobacteriota; class Terriglobia; order Acidiferrales; family UBA7541; genus Acidiferrum. The sequence continues at coordinate 36,900 of DATMKS010000076.1, read as the reverse complement.
CGAGCAATCCCTCGATTCTGCATGGCGTGAGCTGATTCGGAAGGCATGGACGGAACGCATGGGTGTCCGCTTTGGCGATAAGGTTCGTCAGCTCGCTCAGACGAGCCTGCTGCACGAAACCGCTAAATTCATAGCGTATGCTCAGAGCCTCGGCGAGAGTTCGCGGCGCCGGATCCGGGCAACCCAGAAGTTATCAGCTCACCGATCGGGTTAGTATTCAAAACCTTTTGCAAGTGTAAATTCTCTTGTGCCGTTGTCGATCTGTGGTGCTGCGGTCCCTCCATGAAGTGGGAAAGGGGCCAGTCTCGCGCGCATCGGTACGCTTCCGATTTCGGGGCGGATTACCAGACGTGGATGGCGGCGATCCGTGGGGATCCCGAACGACCCTCGATAACTTGTGTTTCCAAGACGATTTCGATGTTCCTGCGGTTCCAAGATTTGGGAACGTAGTTCGAAATTTCATTGATCCGGTCGGAATCGACCAGAAATTCTCCGGCCGCAACAGTACCGCCCCGAGCAATTCCCGCTACGACTAACGAATACTGGCCAGAGTTCGGATCTACGAACCGCGCCACAATTGCATAATCCTTATACGTGCCCGTGCGTTGCTGGACATCGCGGACCAAAATCCATTGTGCTTTCCCGGGATGTTCGCGGTCCTCAATCCAGAATCGCGTCATGTCCGGATCGTTGGCAAAGTGGTAGCGCAGAGGCACAGTGAGGCGGAGTGTCCAACCATTGTCGAAGGCGCCGATAAACACAGACGGGCCGTGGCGAAGGTCTGTCAGGCTGGTGTTGGCTTCCGCCTGGACGCGATAGGTCTTGCCGTAAGTCTTCAGAAGCCCCGCGATATTGATCAGTGGTTCGACGTCATCGATGACCACCGTAGTAAGCGTGTCGTTCAGCGTGGTTTCGTGTTTTGGATCGGTGGCGTCGCGCAGTTTGATGTTGGAATATTGGTTCTGGTCCGCGATGCAAAAGAGCACCGGTTCTCCGGAAGCTACGAAAGGCGCCCAGAATGTCTTGACCATCGGAGGATGCAGGTTTCGCCATGCAAAGTAACCGGCCCCCGCCAAGATCGTCAGCGCCGCCGCCAGAATTATCCGGAACGCGATCACCCTCTTGGGAGCACGAACACGGCGAGTCTCCGTTTCGTCGGCATGTCTCAACTTCGCGGACGAAGGCGGCCCAGCCGGGATTACCTGCACGAGGGCCTGCCCGCTGCTCTTGGCCGGGAGAGAAAACTGCGGAATGTACGACCCGGGCTGCAGGCTGAGACGAATTTCCTGATCGTGTCCCGCCTCTTGGTAGTACTGCTCGATTCGTTTGCGGATTTCCGCAGCCGTCACACGCACGATGGGATCGGTAGCGGTGTCGTAATCGGTGTGCCTGCCGAAAATCTCCACCCCCAGGATGCGTTCTTTGAGCAGTTCGGTTTGGCCAGCCAGCGCGCTACTCACCACGAATCGCAGAAAACTTGGATATCGCCGGCTCGAGCTAAAATGCGGAGTCGCGAGAAGCTTCTCGAGCTGCTGTTGAACCAGCGCCTGATCACCGGGCGTCGTCGGGAGCCACCCCTCCGCAAGTTGATGCATGAGCATCGGACAAACCCACCTCTAACGGAATCAACTCCAGCCCCAAGAACCGGGCACCGTTGGAGCCCCCGACGACGTATGTCAAAAGATTGTGTCCACATACTACTCCGTTTTCGTTTTGTTGCAACGATAAGAACGAATTCTCGCTCTCTTAACCTCTTCTTAACAGGTAGTTAAGTATTTGTATTTACGAAGGATAGCGGCGGTCCCGGTCCTTTTCCTGTCTTACGCCAATTGTTATCCTGCAAACGCTTGCACGTTCCTATCAACTTTTTCTATAAATCCCACAGTTGCCGGTTCTGCTCGCTCGCTGTTTGCCGCCAGGCGTTCGTGTTCGTACAAGCGACGTGGGTCTCCGGGCTAACAAACTGTAGGGGTGAAAGTTTGGCTTTTGCCGACTTCGAGGAGGTGTGTCGCTATGTCGTTTGACCAGTTGCGTCGCTTCAGGTTTCGCTTTTTGCTCATTTTGTTTGTGTTTGCCGGTTTGGGTAGTGCCCAAGTCTATGGTCAATCGTCCGCGGCATTCACGGCCACGCTCAACGGCACAATCATCGACCCGGCCGGCAGCTCGGTCAGTGGAGCCAAGGTGACCCTCACGAGCTCCGAAATCGCGTTCTCGCGAACCTACACTACCAAGGACCAAGGGTTGTACACATTTACGTTTTTGCCTCCCGCAGTGTACGTCTTGGAAGTCGAGGCACCCGGATTCAAGCACTACAAGCAGGGAGGCATCACTTTAGCCGCTGGACAGACCGCCGAGCAGCCCGTTACTTTGACCGTCGGGGCCGTCACCGAAAGTATCGAAGTCAGTTCGCAAGCTCCGCTCGTCAACGCGGACAACGCCAACATTTCCGAGGACGTTTCCGCCAAGGTGACCAGCGATCTCCCGCTAAACTTCCGAAGCGTCATCAGCCTGACCCTGATCAACTCTTCGGTTAACAACGCCGCAGAAGAGCAGGTTGTCGGTTCTCCCGGCCTGGCACAAACAGCGGACCAGGATATTTCCTTCCTGAACTTTGGCGGCACCTTCTTCGATACAGCCGAATACCTGCTGGACGGAACCTGGGATACTCGTGGGGACTGGGGTGGCGTAGTCTATGTTCCTTCCGTCGATGCCGTCCAGGAAATGAAGATTCAGACCAACGCCTTTACCGCTCAATACGGCTGGAGCAGCGGCAACGTCGTCAACATGGTCACCAAGTCCGGTTCTAACGAGTTCCACGGCGACGCCTACGAGTTCTACGCCAACAGCGGCGCCGATGCCCGCTACTTCTTCAACAACGGACAGCAGCCCGCGTTTCATCGCAATCAGTTTGGCGGAACCATTGGTGGCCCGATAATCAAACGCAAGCTTTTCTTTTTCGGGTATTACGAGGGTCTCCGGCAAGGAACGCCCGATACCAGCGTCTACACTCTGCCGACTTCCGCCGAGCGTTCCGGGAATTTTCAATCCATATTGGGATCCCAAGTGGGCACCGACTACGAGGGAAGGCCAATCTTCAGCGGCGCAATCTACAATCCTTTCAGCACTCGCCAGGTCACCTGCGGCCAACTCGATCCGGTCACAAATCTATCTGTAAGTAACTGCCCGGTCGGCGCCACCACCGAATTTATTCGTGACCCCATCGCCGGCAACAGCATCCCCAGCGCCATGATGGACACTATCGCTTCCAGCATCGCTTCCGGAAACTACTTTCCGAGTACTTCCAATTCGAATCTCGTGAACAACTTCACAGCCACCGGGACCGCTCCCGAATGGTCCAACGAGTACTCGGTTCGCTTGGACTACAACATTAACGACAACAACCGCATTTACGGCCGCTGGTCCCAGAAGTTCCAGACCAAAACCAACACGCCGGATTTCTACGGCGCTTCCAATCCAGCGGGGCCAGGGCTGACCAACCCGAACAACCGCTATAGCTCGAATCTCGGCCTTAATCACATCTTTGATCCGACATTTACCATGAACTTCAACTTCGGCATCAATCGTCACGTCGAACAAGCCACCGGCCAAGGCCTGGGTTTCAAGGCCTCGCAACTCGGCCTTCCTTCCTTTGTCGACTCGATTGCACCGGAGTTCCCGCAGATTACCGAGCAAGGTTACGCCGGTCTCGGCGCGGTGGGTGGGAACAACGACTATATCACTCCGCAGACCTTCTGGACCTCTTCACTCGACTTCTCGAAGATGAAGGGCAAACATGAAATCGACTTCGGTTTCACGGATATCTGGCTTCGCGTTGACGGTGGTCACTACGGCGAAACGGACTTGAATTTCGATACCGCCTCGACCGCTGGCCCCGATCCCAACAATCCCACCGCGAATACCGGCAACGGGTTCGCCTCGTTCTTGCTCGGCGTAGGCACCGGTTCGGAAACCACGTTCCAGGCTTTTCCCGCGACCGATAAGCACTTCCTCGGCTGGTACGTGCAGGACAGTTACAAGGTCACGCGCCGGATCACTTTCAACCTAGGAGTGCGCTATGAAATACAAACTGCGCCCACCGAACGGCACAACGCGCAAAATTATTTCAGCTTCACTGCGGTGAACCCCATTAGCTCGGAGGTTGGCAACGGTGTATCCTATCCGGGTGAAATAATCTTCAACTCCCCCGGCAACAGCGGCCTCTACAAGACTTCGTACAACAATGTTGCTCCGCGCGTCTCCGTGGCCATACAAGCTGCTAATAAACTGGTCGTGCGCGCGGGCTACGGCATTTTCTACGTGCCGAACTATTACGGCCAGGGACCCAATGACGGCTTCTCCCAGTCAACCAGCTGGATCACCAGCCTCAACAACGGTCTCAACCCCGCTTCGACATTAAGCGGCAACGCGAACGTCACTTGTGAACCGCAAACCGGTGTCCTCGCTCCCTGCGGCAGCGCCTTCCCGACCGGCGAGCGCCTGCCAACGGGTAACTCCGCCGGCGGGTTGCAGGACGTCGGCTTCGGCGCCACTGCCGTGAATCCCAACCGCAGCACCCCGTACATGCAGCAGTGGATGGCCGGCGTCGAATATAGCTTTACACCCAACGATCTGCTGGACGTCAGCTACATCGGCAATCACGGCACCAATGTGCTTGCCACCGGCGAGCAGTGGAATGTGATGCCCGCGGGCGATTTGGCGATGGGCAACGCGCTGTTCAACTCCGTGCCGAACCCTTTCTATGGCCACATAGGTTCGAGCAGCTGTGGTCTGAACAATCCCACGATCACCTTGGAGCAGACTCTGCTTCCTTTCCCGGAATACTGCAGCACATTCGAGAGTGAGCCCGCAGTCGGCACCTCGTCTTATCACGCGGTAGAAGTTACCTTCAAACACCGCTGGCACTCCGGCCTCGACTTGAACCTTTCCTACACCTATTCACGCTTCATGGATGACGTCCAGGGAAATTCGGGTTGGGCATTTCCCGGCGGCGGTACGAACAATCTCAATTCGTACAATCTCGCCCCTGACTACTCCGTGGACGTGAGCAACATTCCGAATCGTTTCGTAGCCTCCTATGTTTACGAATTGCCTTTCGGCAAAGGCAAGCGGTTTGGATCGGACTGGAATCGCGCCCTGGACTCGGCTCTCGGTGGCTGGGCGTGGTCCGGAATCCTTACCGCGGAATCCGGATTGCCCATTTCCATCCAGCCTGCTGTCAACAACGTCGGCTTTGGTTTCAACCAGCGCCCCAACGTCGTTCCGGGCGTGAATCCCATACCGCAAAATCAGTCCATCAATGACTGGCTGAATTCTACGGCGTTCTCGCAACCGGCTGCGTTCACCTTCGGCAACGCCCCCAGGTTCTTCTCGAATATCCATGGCCCGGATTACTTCGATTGGGATATGGGCATTCAAAAATGGTGGAACATTCACGAGAACATGCGCGTGCAATTCCGGATGGAAATGTTCAACGCGCTCAACCATCCCGACTTCTTTCTGCCGGACACCAATCTCGGCGACGGGCCAAACTTCGGTCGTATAACTGCAGCGTATCAAGCGCGGACCATTCAATTTGCTGGCAAATTCTACTTCTAGCCTCAGCACCTGCTGGAGGTTCCCCACCCTGGGAGCCAGCACCTTGCAGGCGGCGGACAAAGGATTCGAAGTCAAGAAACTCGTCTCCGCCTGCAGGGTTCCGTTCGTGACGGTAATCAACAAATTATCAAACCTGGCCTGCATCGCGGATAGGAGCTCTCCATGTGGCAGGAGAAGTTCGTATCAGAGGTTCGCCGCATGAGCTTTCCCGGGGAACTCTCGTTGCGCAGTGTGCTCGGCCGCAGCTTCTTGGTTCTACTGCTCGTATCGAGCGGTCTCATCGCCCGTGATTCCGGGCCGCCATCCAGTTCCGCAGTCTCCGGCGTTGTGGCTTTCATTGATTCGCTGACGGCCAGTACTGCATTGCCGTCGGGAATCGAAGTGCGCTCCGGAAAATCCCTCCTTCGTGTCGAAGCGCTGCGCGATGACGTGTTACGCGTGCGCATAGCGGAAGACGGAGCGCTCGCCGAAGACGCCTCTTGGGCCGTTCTACCCGTAGCGCGCACGCATCGCGTGAATGTCACTCCCCAGGACGACGAATCCGGCGTAGGCTTCCGGACCTCTGCCTTGCTCGTGAAAATCGATCGCAATTTCTTGCGCCTCGTCGTTTCCGATTTGCAAGGACATATTCTCCAAAACGATGCTGCCGGCTGGCCGCTCGACTTCCATGGGTCTTCTTACCGTATCTACAAGCGCATGCCCGAAACAGAGCACTACTTCGGGCTGGGCGATAAAGTTGGCTCGCTCGACCGCCGCAATCAGAGTTTCAGTCTGTGGAATACCGATTATTTTGGTTTCCAGGAATCCGGAGACCCCATTTACAAAAGCATTCCCTTTTTCCTAGCCTTCAACGAAAGCCGCTCCATCGGCGTTCTCTTGGACAGTACCTGGCGCACTAATTTCGATTTTGGGCAGAGCGTTCGCGACGTTTACTCGTTTGGCGCGGAGGGCGGCTCTCCCGACTACTACCTTATCTATGGACCGGAGCCCAAAAAAGTCGTGGAGACCTACGCCTGGATGACTGGAACGCCGCCCCTGCCGCCGCTCTGGGCTTTTGGCTATCAGCAAGCGCGCTTTTCCTACGAAACCGAAGGTCGCGTCCGCGAAATCGCCAACCATCTGCGCGCCGACAAGATTCCGTCCGACGTCATTTATCTGGATATTGACTACCAGCAGAACAATCGCCCATTCACCGTGAACACGCAGGCGTTCCCGCATTTCACGCAAATGCTTGCCGATCTGCGCAAGCAGGAATTCCACGTCGTTGCCATCACCGATTTGCATATCGCGGATGTTCCCTCTGCGGGTTATCTCCCCTACGACTCCGGAATCAGCGGCAATCATTTCGTGAAAAACCCCGACGGTTCCCTTTATGTCGGCGACGTTTGGCCCGGCCTTTCCGTCTTCCCGGACTTTACGGACAAAGGCTCGCGCGAATGGTGGGGCACGCTCTACAAGCAGTTCGTCGCCGACGGTGTTTCCGGGTTCTGGAACGACATGAACGAACCCTCCGTCTTCAAAGTCGGCAGCAAGACCATGCCCCTCACCGTTCAGCACCGCATCGACGAGCCGGGGTTTCAGTCTCGTCTAGCCGCGCATTCGGAAATTCACAATGTCTACGGTATGGAGAATTCCCGTGCCACCCACGATGGCCTGCTGAAACTCGATCCCGTCCATCGTCCCTTTGTTCTCACTCGCGCAACCTACGCCGGTGGCCAGCGCTACGCCGCTACTTGGACCGGCGACAACACCAGCTCCTGGAACCACTTGCGCTTGACCACGCCTATGATTTTGAACCTCGGCCTCAGCGGTTTTGGCATGACCGGCGCCGACGTAGGCGGCTTTATCGGCACCCCAAAACCGGAGCTGCTGACGAAGTGGGTGGAGCTCGCGGCATTCCAGCCCATCGATCGCAACCACACCAATAAAGGATCGGGAAACAAGGAACCTTGGGTTTACGGACCTGAACAGGAAGCCATCCAGCGCCGCTATATCGAAGAGCGCTACCGTTTGTTGCCATATCTCTACACCACAGCCGAAGAGATGACCCGCACCGGCGTGCCGATCCTTCGCCCGTTATTTCTGGAATTTCCCAATGCTACGCTAGACGGTTCGCCCCTCGATGTCGCTGCGGGCAATCAATTCCTCCTTGGTTTCGCGCTTTTGGTCGCTCCTCCACCGTTCCCCGAGCAATCCGATGATTACGTAGCAGCGCTCCCCGGCCGTCGGTGGTTTGACTACTGGAAGGGTGACTTAATCAGCGAAAAGTTGTTCGAACCCACCATCTCCGCTCTTCGCGTCCCGATTCACCCGGCGCTGGAGACCTTGCCCGTTTTCGTGCGCTCTGGCTCCATCCTTCCGCTGCAACCGCTCGTGCAAAGCACCTCAGATCGCCCCGATGGCCCACTGACGTTGCGGGTTTATCCAGGCGACGACTGCGGGGGCGCACTGTACCTCGACGACGGCAGCACCTTCGAATATCGCGACGGCGCCTTTCTGCGGCTGCATTTCTCTTGCGAGAAAACTGCAAGCGGATGGAAAGTGAGCATCGGCCCGCACCAGGGCCGATACAAGCCGTGGTGGAGCGCGATTCAAATCACATTGTTTGGATGGGACGCCCCGAGCGGGCTAGTCTCCGTGCAGGGCAAAGCACTATCCGCATCGCCGCATGTAGATTCTGAACACCATAGCATCACCGTGGAAGTGCCGGACAGCGAAAGCGGGGAAACCATCGAGTTCGACACAAACACGAAGTCGCGTGCCAGTCTGAACTGAAATAACCCGGCGACTTTCGATTTCTTAACTGGGTGGCGCTGTCATATTATTTGTCGGAGAATGCGCGCTAGGGTCCTACTTTCGTGCCTGGGTGTCAGTGCCCTGATAACCGCGGGTTCAACCGTCGGCACCGACCCGGTCTTCCGCGTCTACACACCGAAAGGGCTGGATTTTGTTCTGCAAAATTCTCCCACAATGAAAAAGTACCTGATCGAAACCATGCCCGGTGGAGTTGCTCTGCTCGACTACAACCGTGACGGCTTACTGGACATTTTTCTCGTCAATGGCGGGCGCGTCCCTTCGTCCAACGGCAAATTGGATTTCTTCTCTCGTCATGAACCCAGCTATTGGAATCGCCTGTATCGGCAAAATCCCGACGGCAGCTTCACCGATGTGACGGAGAAAGCCGGCCTGTCCAAAGCCGGCGACACCAACTACGGCATGGGCGTCGCCGTCGGCGATTACGACAACGACGGCTACCCTGATCTCTACGTCACCAATTACGGCAGGAATATCCTCTACCACAACAACGGCGACGGCACCTTTACCGATGTCACCGAAAAGGCCGGCGTAGCCGCTGGGGGATGGTCCGTGTCCGCTGGATTCTTCGACTACGACAACGACGGTAAGCTCGATCTCTTCGTCGTCCGCTATCTCGATTGGAGCATGCAAAAAAACAAAACCTGCGGCACGCAGATGCCAACATATTGCCCGCCAGGGGAATTTCCGCCGGTCTCGAATCTGCTCTTTCACAACCGCGGCGATGGCACCTTCGAAGATGTCAGCGTCAAGTCGGGAATCGCGGCAAAAAAGGGGCACGGCCTCGGTGTCGCGTTCGCCGACTTTGACGGCGACGGTTTCGCCGACGTGTTTGTCGCAAATGACGCGATTGAGCAATACCTATTTCACAACAACGGTGACGGCACGTTCCGCGAAGTGGCTCTCGATTCCGGCGCGGCCCTGACCGTCGACGGCAAAAAGCTTTCCGGTATGGGCGTCGCTTTCCAGGACTACGATAACGATGGCAAGCCGGACCTGGTCGTCACGCAATTACCGCATGAGCCGTACGGCGTGTTTCACAATGACGGCCAGGGCGTTTTCAGCGAGCAAGGGTTGGAAGCCGGGCTTGGCCTTCTTTCGGGCAATGTCTCTGGCTGGGGCGTCGGCCTCGAAGATTTTAATAACGACGGCTGGAAGGACCTGTTCATCATTCAGGGACACGTCTTCGACAACGTCGAAAAATACGACTCCACAATCAGGTATTTGGAGCCGCCGCTTCTTGCGCTGAATCACGACGGCCGCTTTGAACGTGCAAATGCGGGAACTGACGAAGCCGTTGCGGGCCGCGGCGCCGCGTTCGGCGACTTGAACAATGACGGCTGGATGGATGTAGTCGCGACACGCTTGCAGGGCGCGCCTCTCGTTTTTATGAATCGCGGCGGCAAAGCCCACTGGCTCGGCATCGTTCTCGAAGGCACAAAAAGCAATCGCGATGGATACGGCGCGCGCGTCGAAGTGAATGGACAGGTTCGTTTTGCCACCGCCGCCGGCAGCTATCTTTCCTCCAGCGATCCCCGCCTGCATTTCGGACTGGGCGCGGCAACGACGGCACTCATCGACATTCGCTGGCCCTCTGGAATCCGGCAAAAAGTTGCTGCGGACAAAGTCGATCAGTATCTCGTCATAAAGGAGAAATCCGCGCCATGATTACCAGGCTGGTGACATCGTTCCTGTTCGCGTCTCTGCTGGCTGGCCAGCAGGCTCCCGAAAGCGCCTCGCGAGAAGCCATCCAGCACTTGCAAACCGGCGTGGAACTGGAAAAACGCGGCGACCTCGACAATGCCATCAAGGAATTCTCGGACGCCACGCGCATTTCGCCGAATTACGAAATGGGTTTTCTGAATCTGGGCGATGCTTACATGAAGAAAGGCGAATATGGAAAAGCCATTGCCCCGCTCAACAAAGCAGCCGAACTGAACCCCGATTCTCCCACCACGCAGCGCCTCCTCGGTTTTGCTCTGCTCTCCCAAGGTTATGCAGCCAACGCGATTCCACATTTGGAGCGTGTCCGGGAGTACGGTGCGCTCGGCATTGCGCAAATGGAAAGTGGCAAATATTCCGAGGCCGTGGCCAGTTTGCAGGCCGCCCTGGCAAAAACGCCGAACGATCCGGATTTGTTGTATTACCTCGCCCGCGCCAGCGAAGGACTTTCCTCGCAGTCCATGGACTCCCTGCTATCTGCATTTCCTGGCTCCGCCCGCGCGCACCAGGCCATGGCTCAACATTATTTCTCGACAAAGGACACGGCCAAGGCCGAGCAGGAGTATGAACAGGCGATCCGCATGCGTTCTGATTTGCCCGGGGTACGGCTCGAACTCGGTGAGGTCTACGCCTCGGTCTCCGATTGGCCAAAGGCCGAACAACTTTTTCGCCAGGAGACGCAGATTCAGCCGGGCAGCGCGGAAGCTGCGTTCCGTCTCGGTGACGCCCTGATGAAGCAGGGAAAAATGAAGGAAGCCGTATCTGAACTGCAGCGCTCCGACGAATTGCATCCCGATATGCCCGAGACGCTTTACGATCTAGGGAAATCCGCGCTCAACCTGCAGCCTCCGGAAGCAGAGCGCGCTCTGCTTCGGGTTACTGAACTCGAGAAGGAAACGCTCCTTGCTTCACAGGCATATCAGGCGCTCTCGGTATTGCATCGAAAACAGGGAAAGACGGAACTGGCGTCCAAAGAACTCCAGGAATTTCAACGCATACAGTCCCTGCTGCAAAACAACCTCGCCAAATCCAATTAGCCATGAATGGAGCCAAAGTATTGGAGCGGCTCATACCCGCCATGGTCCCTGGGCAACTCCCCCCCGGTGCGCTACGGGCAGCCGATTGATCTGCCTTCAATCTGCAATCCACGGCGATGAGCAAGGCGCCTTGCCGCGCGCATTGGCGAGAGGATTAGGCTGATGTGAAGAGTTTTTGAACCCGGCGATCGTCTCAGTGGGAAGACGATAGTTGCATTCGCTCCGCACTCGCACCTACATCCAGTGGCTACAGCAGAATTACGACGAATGTGGGCACAGTTCCGCATCAGGAATTTGCCGCTGCAATATTTAAGGTTTAGACCTGATTGTGAGGGAATTTTGCATGAGCTACCGTCCCACGCGAGGCAAATCCCTGGTTCGTTAACAAAGTTTTTGCCGAGCTTCTAACCATAAGGGGACTCCTATAACGGTAGCATTTCCAGGGGGCGCGATGTGCATGCGGAATCAGCAGGGGCCATGGTTCGCGATCCTTGCCCGGACCAACCGGGAAAAGAATGCGACCTTACTCTTGGAGAACGCCGGTTATGAGTGTTACTTGCCCCTCATTAAAATTACTCGCCAGTGGTCCGGCCGTGTGAAAGAGGTTGAAATGCCACTGTTTCCCGAGTTTCTCTTTTGTCGGATGAATCCGAACAATCGGCTTCCCATTCTGATGTCTCCAGGTGTGATCCAAATCGTCGGAGTGGGCAACACTCCAATGCCGGTCGAAGAGGAGGAAATTAGCGCGATCCAGCATTCAGAAAGGAGCGGCGTTTCCGTAATACCCTGGCCCTATATGCAGGTCGGCCATGTTGCACATATTGAGAATGGGCCACTGCGTGGCTTGAGCGGTATCGTACTCAGAATCAAGTCGAGATTGAAGCTTATATTGTCCGTTAGTTTGTTGCGGCGCTCCGTCGCGGTCGAAATTGATCGTAGCTGGATTAGTGCGGAATACCCTGGGGGATCAAACGCAAATCAGCCGGCGCCGGACCCATTAGCACCTTTTCCTTATACTCCAGTCAGACTGGGGACAGTGGGTGGCTTCCCCACTAAACGACTTGACGTGAATCGAATCGCTTCGAACACCGAGGTACGGCGGCAGAGTATTCCTTTCACGCCGGAATTCAATTAGACCGGCGCGGTGAATCCCAATGGTCCTATCGCCCACGTTTCTCGATTTCTATCAATTGCGTGAGCAGCCGTTCGGAGTGACTCCTGACCCACACTACCTTTATTTCAGCCCTGGGCACCGTGAGGCTCTTGCTTCCCTGGTTTATGGGATTGAAACAGGGCGTGGTTTTCTCTCTCTGGTCGCAGAACCGGGAATGGGAAAGACGACACTCCTATTTCAGCTCCTGCAACGCTGGAGAGGCTATGTCCACAGCGCCTTCCTATTCCAAACTCAGTGCGATTCGCGGGAGCTTATTCGCTACTTGATGAACGACTTAGGTTTAAAAAGCGATGGCGAAGATATCGTGCGGATGCACTCAGAGCTTAACGAATTCCTTTATCGCGAGGCGCTGGCAGGAAGGCAGGTTGTTGTCTTCATTGACGAGGCTCAGAATCTTTCGGACACGGTGTTGGAAACGGTGCGGCTGCTCTCTGACTTCGAAGCGACAGACAAGAAACTACTCCAGATTGTGCTCACTGGTCAGCCAGAACTAGCAAATCGATTGTCACATCCGAGCTTGGCTCAATTGCGTCAGCGAATCGTGATTCAGGCACGTTTGGACGCCCTACCCCCATTGGAGGTCGGTCACTACATTAACCATCGGCTTCGAGTAGCAGGGCACGAGGAAGTCGGATTGTTCACTCCCGGGGCCCTTGAGCTCATAGCAGAGCGGAGCAGGGGGATACCGCGGCTCATTAACAATCTGTGCTTCAATGCCATGTCGTTGGGTTGCGCCCTTCAGAGCAAGCAAATTACCGGCGAAGTCATACAAGAAGCTGCTGCGGCCCTATCGTTGGAGCATCGTGACCGAACAAATCCAGTACGGACCCAGCCAACAGCGCCACGGGGTACTGGCGGTCTGCGGCAGTCGTTGCAGCCTTTGTATTCCTGGTTCAGAAATTATCCTTTCAGATTTTTAAGACAACGGGTTTTTCAGACGTCTGTTGTTGCGCTTGTGGCAGGCAGTTTAGCGATTTACCTTGGCATGCATAGAGGGTCAGGGACGGCTCAACCCTCGTTTGATACCCGTCGGATTATTGCAAGCGCTCCAAAGGCGGCGGAAATGAAGGCTCCGCCTGCGCGGGCGGTTATGAGCAACTTCGACTCCACGCGCGACCAAGAGACCCCGCAAGCCGGTAGTCGCGAAGGCTCCCCTGCTTTTTTCACGTATGTTGTCCAACCAAATGACACACTCCGAGACCTCTGCATCTCGACTGTCGGACGTTACGACAACACGATCCTTGTGGAAATTCAGAAGTTGAATCCGGAATTAAGAGATCCCAACCATATCGATGTTGGACAAGAAATTCGCTTCCCTCTGGATCGCCCAAAATGAGAGCTCAGTTGATCGCATGTGGACGCCGTCGTCGCATAGCAGAGCATCAGTGAGTGCCCGCTGCGGAAAAACGTCCCGCCCATTTAAGCAAGCGACACACATATGTGGCTCCACTCGTCCGCCCGCATCGTCGTGCAGCAAGTTGCGGACGCCGTAGGAGTCGTTGGTTCAAATCGAGCCTTCGCAACGAATAATTCTTGGTCTAAGGCTCAACAAGCAAGACGCGCTAGTTAGCAACGCGAAGGGAAGTTGCGCAAAAAGAGTTCGCTCCGTTTACAGCCTTGCCAGGGGAGAGGATTTCGACGAGGATCTTCCGATGAGCGACAGGCAGTACTTCACTTTCGCGGCTCGATTTTGTCTGCTGCTTGGTTTGCTTTTCTGCATCTACAAGGCGGCGAGGCGAGGGATCGGCGATTGGTATTTTCGGAAGGAGTCGCCGGGTTCGATTCAAGCAGCGATAAAGTGCGACGGTGATAACCCGCAATACTATGATGCGCTGGGAACACTCACACACTTCTATGGAAACACCAAAGAATTAGACGCAAGCGTTGCATTCTATGAGAATGCGACGCGCTTGAGTCCGTACGATGCTCACTTTTGGAGCGACCTTGGGGCGGCCTACGATTGGGCAGGGCGAACAATCGATGCATCGAGAGCATTCGAACGCGCGATCCAGCTCTTCCCCGCTTCGCCTGAGATCAATTGGAGATTCGCCAATTTTGCGTTTAGGACTCACAGGATTCCAGAAGGGCTGCGGTCGCTTCGAATAGTTCTGGCAGGCGGCACCCCAGCCCACCGTGACGTTTTCTTACTTGCCACAAGAGCAACACGTGACAATGGCGCAATTCTTGAGGACATGCTGCCTCGTCAGGCTTCTACATTCCTTGACTATCTGAACTTCCAAATTGAGAAGGGCAACATGGTTGCTGCGGAACAGGTTTGGTTTTGGATGCTTCAACTGCAATTGCCATTTGATCTCCGCGAGGCCTTCCCATATCTCGACGCGTTAATCCGACACCAAGATGTGGGCCACCTCGAAGCTGTGTGGTCGGACTTGAATGAGCGCTTCTCGGCACAAATCGGACCACGGACGAAGGCCCCCAATTTGATTACAAATGGGGAATTCAGATTTGACATTCTCAACGGGGGGCTAGATTGGCGCGTCGTCCCCGCCGAGGGCGCCGTAGTAAGCCTGGACACCCAGGATTCTCTCGTGGGATCCCGGGCTCTTCGAATCGAGTTCAACGGGAAGCATAACCTTGACTATGAACACGTGTTTCAGTTTGTGGTTGTGCGACCAAACACACGCTATAGGTTTTCAGGCTCTTTGCGCGCAAGCGGAATTACGACCGACAGCGGGCCCAGATTCCAGATTTTCGATGCTTTTGACATGGGCAAGCTGTTTCTATCGACCGAAAACGTCGCGGGGACCACTGGTTGGTCGCCAAAACAAGTTTTGTTCAAAACGAGAGCCGACACACACTTATTGATCGTCAGGATCGCGAGGCCTGCGAGCTCCAAACTAGATAACCAGATCCGCGGCGTTGTCTGGATCGGGCAAGTCAGTCTTACCCCAGAAAACTAGCCAGAACTCGCTGAGAGATCCGAGGGATGCCTCGCAATTCAGGGCCTTAACTGGTGGGCAATGCAGGGTTTACCTGATTGCGGAGGGTGTTGCACGAACCTAATACTTAAGTGATTGACGACAGGCTATTTGCTAGATTCTCGTCCAAAGAATAATGGTCCATGCCAGGAACATTATATAGCAAGCGAAGAGTACTCGAAATCGCCGAACGCCGAGGTAGGGTTCGGGCGCTTATCACGCCTCCTATTATCTACGCCAACCTGGACAATTTGAATGGGGGTGTCGTTTTCAATATCAGTGAAGACGGATTGGCCCTGACGTCTGCCTTGGATCTGGCTGGCGAAGCTCTCTTAAGGATCCGAATTCTCTTGCCGGACTCCGAAGGCTGGGTAGAGGCAAGCGGAGAGATTGCGTGGAGGGGCAATTCAAAGAAAGAAGGAGGAGTTCGGTTTGTCGGCCTGGCGGAGGAAGCGCGCCGCCGAATAAGCAATTGGATCGAGGCGGAAGCGTCGCGCAGCGGATTTGGCCTGGCGAAAGACGAGCCCATCGAAAAAGAAAATTGCATTGTGGACAACGCCAGCGTAGGCGCATCCGGAAGTCCGAATCTGGAAATTGCGAACCCCGTGCTGATTGAGGAAGAGGAAAACGAAAAGCAAGGTGAGATCGTCCCTGGGAATTCAGTTACTCGCCTGCACGAGATTCGGATAGGTGTTGTCAAGGCCGATCCGCGACATGGGCAAGTTATGCCGGACAAATTTCAAGACGCGGGAGGCGCTCCGGCAGTTGCTGAACGTCGCTCTCAAACTCGGACGGCAATCATCCCACCGTTGTACGTCAATCTGGAAAACACAAACGGCGGTCTCGCCTTTAACATGAGCGAGGATGGCATAGCCCTCACCGCCGCTCTAGCGTTGTCTGGCAATCACACAAGGGGCATGAGAATTCAAGTACCAGATTCCAAGGGTTGGATGGAGGTAAGCGGGCAGCTGGCGTGGAGAAGCGAATCAGGTAAGACAGTGGGCATAGCGTTCATCGGTGTGCCAGAAGATTCTCGCCAGCGAATCAGAGATTGGCTTGCCGCAGAAGCTTTGGGAGGCGAACTTCCAACGGGAGAGAGGAAACTTTCCAAGTTGGAGCAACACCCAGCAGGCGATGTACGGGCTAAGACTCCAATGGCCCCCCTACCGGCGATTCTGAATGCGAACAGTACTGTCGAGAAGAGGATGCTGGAGGCGATCCTTTCGGGAGACCACCTGGCTTCTACGGACGCGCCAGCGAAAGTCTCAATTCCGCGGCAGGAACCCCAGCCGGAACTTCAAGAGTTAATTGTTGGGCTTCCCGGTAGCCCTGACGGACAAGCAGATATACCGGCAAACTCCAGGCTCAAAGAGATCTCTAATTCCGGAGAAGCGCCCTCCCTCAGTGTAGTTCAAGAGAACTGGCGAGCCTCAGTCCCAGCGGATCTTGCCGTGCCCGAGGTGCCCCGTGACAAGTTACCGGCCGAAGTGGACGCATTGGAAGCTGTCCGCCAGCAGTCGGCGGAGGGACGCGAGTTTGGTATCAAATTAACACGCGCATTTCAATGGACAACTTCAGGAACACGAACTGTAAAATTGAGGCGTCTCGCGGCGGTAGTAACACTAGCTGGAGCAACGGCAGCTGGGATCGGATGGATTGCAAACCAACCTGCTGTTCGGAATCAGGTAACTGCAGTTGTCGCGCAGAAGACTGAAGGCACGAGTCAGTCGGCTGCATTGAAAGCCACCCGTCCCTGGAATAGGACTACAAATGATCCGGCTGTCCGGCCGGAGAATGGCCGCTCGCAAACCCATGAGTTCGAGCCGGTGGCAGCCCAGGGTCGAGCCGCGGGCTCCGAAACGCGCTCGGCGTCGGCACGTCCGCAACGACGTGAAATTGAGCGACCTGCTGCAAGGTCTACAGTTATTGGCGCCGTTCGCCGGACTGAGGGCTCCTTGCTGAAGAGTCAGCCTGCAAAGGATCTTGAACGGGCTGTTGTCGCAGTGCCGACTCCATCTGTTGAAAATACTCGAAACCAAGTTGCGGAAAGTTCCCCCGTTCATCCGACGGAAAGCTCCCCAGCGCCGGCAAAGAGCCCGTCCGCGGGTGTTGCGGGCGGAGCAGCCCTGTCTGATGCTAAAGAGAACGCGAGTCCGACGCTTGTTCCGGAGCAACCCACTGCTGCGGCAGCTCTAGCATGGTCGGTGGCGGTCAGCGCTGACGCTTATCCATCGATCCGAATGCCCCAGGACAAAAGTTCGCAAATAGCGTCGAGTGCAAGAAGTCTCCAGATCGGCCGGGTAATCTCCCGTCTTGAGCCTGTTTATCCTGAGGAGGCGAAGTCCCAAGGAATTGTGGGAACTGTGACGTTACACGTTGTTGTCGATCGTGATGGATCCGTTCAGAGCGTCGAGCCGGTAAGCGGCCCGAGTTTGCTCGTGAAGGCGGCAGTAAGCGCGGTTTCCGAATGGCGCTATGCGCAAACTCTGCTCGGTGGGCAGCCCGTAGAAACAGAGCAGGATATTCTGGTCAAGTTTCGCGTAAGGGGTCCGTCGATCTCGAAGAACTAAATGGATGTGCGTTCGGTCTTGGGTGGAATTCCGGGAGCGCTAAGTGAACTTCATCTTGTAAAGATTCGCGTCGCATAGCGAAGTTGCCACATGACCAAGCGCCGCGACTTCGGTGTATTCGTGTAAGTAACAGTGCTCGAGGTCCGCGTCGGGTTACATGGTCAGTTCTCCTCTTGTCTTGAGAGCTGGGGTGGGGTGGTGAAGTCCGGGGGAAGGTACTGCTCTTCTACGAGACGATCCCGTTTGTGTTTCTGAACGGGGTGCTTGTCCCGGATTTCCCTCTAACCTGTCAAGTGGCTTCGGACGGAGAGGTTGAACAAATTGGTGAAGGAAGTCTTTTTCACAATACTTGCATAATATTTCCTCTGGTGACAATACGAGTTTCTGTTCTAGCCGACCATCTCCCTTTGTCTCAAGGCAGTGCCACGGAAGCAGTGACGAGATTTAATGGCACCCAATCTGCCCTCTTATATCTTCGCCGGGGGTGGCGAAATCGTCAGGCGTGGGGAAGGCGCATGGGGCGCGGTCTGGGACGTGTCGGTTCAAATCCGGCCTCCGGACGCCATTCCCTTTCCTGATTCATGCGGGAAGAAATAGTCACCGCGGTTCGATGCGATCCGATACTGAGACGGCGAGTTGCCGTCTGCTTAGGATGGGATTATTTCCGCTGAGGAGGCATCATGAGACGCAAGACTTTGGCATTGTCTAGCGCGATAACCTTGTTGGTCGCGCCGGGGATTACGGTTCAAACCTTTGCACAGCATCCTCAACTGAGCAGTGCATCCAAGACCGCCCCCAAAGCTCAAACCAATATTCTCGATCAATACGGCAAGTTGCCTCTGAGCTTCGAAGCCAATCACGGGCAGACGGACAGCAAGGTGAAGTTCCTTTCGCGGGGGCACGGCTATTCGCTGTTTCTAACGGGCAGCGAGGCGGTGATTGTGCTGAAGAAGACTGCGCCGAAAACCGAAGAAATGAAGGTATTGTCGGGTCGGGAGCTTGTCAAAAAACGGGGAGGGGGAGCGGAAGAGGGGACAATTGTGAGGATGGAACTGGCGGGAGCGAATGCCGCACCGCGCGTGGCGGGCGCGGAAGAACTGCCCGGAAAGACCAACTATTTCATTGGGAATGATCCAGCAAAGTGGCGGACAAACGTGCCAACGTATTCCAAGGTGCAGTACGAGGGCGTCTATCCGGGAGTCGACCTGGTCTACTACGGGAACCAGGGGCGGCTTGAGTATGATTTTGTCGTGGCGCCTGGCGTGGACCCTAACGAAATTCGTTTGAAGTTTTATGGCGCGGGAAAACTACGGCTAGACAAGAAAGGAGACCTGCTGCTCGGCGCCGAGGGCGAGGAAGTGCGGTTTGAAAAGCCGCTGGTGTATCAGGAATTAGCGGGAGAGCAAAAGACGGTCGAGAGCAGCTATGTGCTGGCGTCGACGAATCGGATTGGATTCCAACTTGGAGAATATGACCACAGCCAGCCGCTGGTGATTGATCCGGTGCTTTCGTACTCGACCTATCTCGGGGGAAGTGCTTCGGATTCCGGCCAAGGCATCGCCGTTGACGGTTCAGGGAACGCCTACGTGACGGGGAGTACGAGTTCGGCGAATTTTCCAGCGGCCAGCGCTCTACAATCAACTTTGGCAGGTACGGTGAACGCCTTTGTAACGAAGATCAACGCCAGTGGGTCGGCTCTTGTTTACTCGACTTATCTGGGAGGAGGTAATCAAGATTTTAGCTACGGCATCGCCGTTGACGGTTCCGGGAACGCCTACGTGACGGGGAGTACGAGTTCGACGAATTTTCCAACGGCCAACGCTCTACAATCGACCATTCGAGGTTCCACAAATGCCTTCGTCACCGAAATCAATGCTGGTGCCTCGGCGCTAGTCTATTCGACCTATCTTGGGGGCAATGCAAGCGATGCGGGCAGAGGCATCGCCGTCGATGCTTCTGGCAATGCCTACGTCACAGGTGATACCACTTCGTCCAATTTCCCGACTGCCGATGCCTTACAACCGACCCTTGCCGGTTCTGAGAACGCCTTCGTCACGAAGCTCAATCCGAGTGGCTCGGCGCTGGTGTATTCGACCTATCTCGGGGGCAATAGCGTCGATCAAGGCTTTGGCATCGCCCTGGATACTATGGGCGATGCTTATGTAACGGGTTTGACATATTCACCGAACTTTCCGACCGCAAACGCCTTGCAACCTAAAGGGGGTGTCTCAGAGGATTATGACGATGCCTTTGTCACCAAACTTAACCCGAGTGGCTCGGCTTTCGTTTACTCTACCTACTTAGGCGGACACACCTTTGATGGTGGTATGGGGATTGCCGTAGACACCTCCGGGAATGCTTACGTAACAGGATACACATCTTCGGTCGACTTCCCGACGACGCCCGATGCCTTGCAGTCAATTTTATCCAACCCCACCAATGCGGCTTACAGCCTGAATTCGTTTGTAACCGAACTCAACCCTATTGGTTCGGCCCTCGTTTATTCTACCTACTTCGGTGTGAGCCAAGGCCAGGGAATAGCTGTAGACGCTTCCGGGAATGTTTACTTCACCGGATCTGCTGGTTCGATTCCAACGGCCAACGCCCTCCAATCGACCAATGCTGGCAGTCAGAATGCCTTCGTGGCCAAGATAGCTTCAATTCAAGACACTACCCCCCCAGCCACGACCGCTATGCCGTCACTCGGTCCAAATAGCTATGGCTGGAACAACACGAGCGTTACAGTCGCGCTAAGCGCCATCGACAACCCCGGCGGTTCCGGGGTCAAACAAATCCAGTTCTCTCTCAGCGGGGCTGAAAATGTTGGCTTGCAAACTCTGGCGGGAAACGCTGCGTCGGTGACGGTCTCAGCAGCAGGAATCACAACACTGACTTACTTTGCTACAGATAATGCAGGGAATGTCGAGACTCCGAAAACACTCACCGTTCAGATCGATCTGACAGCCCCGGTCGTGACGGTGACGCACGTATCGAACGGGGCGGTGTATTACTACGGTCAAACACCCAGTGCAGGTTGCAGCACGTCGGATGCGCTTTCTGGAGTTGCTACTCCGGCAAGTCTGGCGGTAACGGGTGGTAATAAGTCCGGTTACGGTAACTACACGGCGACATGCTCCGGCGCAATGGATAAAGCGGGCAACGCAGCGGCCCCTATCTCTGTGAGCTACACAGTAAACGGACCGGCTTCACTCGCCGGTCTCGTGGAACAGAAGACAGGTCCGTTAAATTCCAGAGTTTGGCGCATCTTCCTAAGTAACAGCGGACCGGGCACTGCCTACAATGCTGAAATTACAAATCTGTCATTGCGACAGGCGTCCGGAGCAGCATGTGCGCCTCACCTTGAATCGACATTGCCAGTCACGGCGGGCAATATTAGACCGTTCAGTGCCGCGACACTGTCCGTCACAATTGATTTCGCCGGCTGTGCTCCGAACGCGAGATTCGTCTTGAATGGCCAGGTATCGGCCAACGATGCAACAGCTGTGGGCAAGATAGTGATGTTAACCGAGCTTCCGTGAACTTAGATTGCTGGCAATTGACATCGGCGTGAAACCGCGATTTCAAGCCGCCGACTCATGGACTGCCGTTAAACAAACGGCAGTTCGCTTTCTTGCTCCGGCATGAGCGAATGGCTCTAGCAGATGCCAACGAATCTGACGGGCTACGGTCCGGCGTTTCATATTCTTTCCGATGAACCGCTTGGCGAACCTTTCGGATCACGGTCCACTCTCAGCCGCCGGGAGAACTCGCCCTCACCCTCCCCCCGCCTCCCGACCTTCTCGAGCTGCAAGATGCTCTGCTCGATTGGTTTGTGAAAATTTGCGGAGAACGGGTTCGCAGCAGGCGTTCGCTTCAGGCCGTCTTGTGCCGATGGGATGCAACTGCTAGGGGCGCTGCTATTTTGACTGCGGGTTTATCTCATCCGTAAAAATGTCGTCGGTGTGAGCCCTGGCGATGGCGAGATCCAGACGGGACAGCAACTGTGCCAGAGATTCGCCTTTCAGACGTTTCAGCATGGCTAGCGTGTGGCGCCCCTCGTGAGCCACAGCAACACATTCGCTCAGCGGAGGAATGATTCCGATAGTGATTCCGCCGTTTTCGATGGTCTCTTCGATGTAGGGTAATTCTGGAAGACTGTTGAATGGAACGTTCGTGGCAGCGTCTTCGTTTTTGCCGCCTCTTGGTTGGGAGGTTGTAGATTTGCGACGTTCCACGGGAACAACTCCTCGATGTGCTTGATCGGATGATCCGCGATGCGGGACACTGCCCAGAGCCACGACCCGCAACGCTCTCTCTACGGCATTATCATTGATTTCGATGCGGCCGTCATCACAGAAGCGCATCAGCGCTTCCGACCGTCCGAGTGCGGTTCGCAAGCGGGGAGAAATTCTGCTCATAACAACGTGGTCTTTGCGGTCAATCTGTCGATCTCGAATCCTTGCTGGTGCCACGTCTCGGGCGCTGAGCCCCTCCGGGATCCTTCCGTTGAATTTCTGGCCTTTGTATAACTGGAATTCCGACGGCCACCCGGTCGATACGTCATGGGCAACTGACTGCTTTTTGAATGTGCTCGAAACTGCGGGCAGCGATCTCAGGGTGAAGAGGGACTAATGGATTGCTTTCCGCCGCCCTGGCTCAAAGCAAGCGCAACTCCGGCTGCTGCGGCACCTCCCAAGCCGACAAAAGCCCAATCCGCAAAACTATGGCTGGGTTTAGGGGTTCGCGCTGAGGAAGTTGTCTTTCCGGGCTTGGCGCCTGGCTGTACTACTGCAAACAATGCTCCGGTAGGCGCAATGCCCACGGACTGACCAATCTGGATAAACTGGCCTGAGGAGCCCTGCAAAGCTAAGACTCCCATTGCACCATCCGAACATTTAACAACGAAAGAACCATCCGGAGCCTTCTCAATCGACGCCGAAGCCGTACGCTCCTTGAACGAAGGAACTACGACATCGTTTCCAATTCGCACGGTCAATCCATTTGGTCCGCTGACGGAAGTCATCAACACGGCTCCTGAGTGAAACTCAGCCGTGTACTCATATTTGCCGGAGAATACGACTTGACTGCGCGGAGAGATTTTGAGAGAGCCCTTTCCGCTCATGTTGAAGGTTGCGGAGCCGGATTCTCCAGTCCGCACTCTGTCGCCAGAAAATATCGTGATTTCGGCAGGGGCGAGTGAGTCATTCACAAATACTTCCCCGACGTTAGTCAAGGAGCCAAGCGGAACTCGCTCCTCCTCCGAGAGCGTGACCTGGGCGCAGCTCAGCGACGGAAAGAGAAAGAACGTCACAGCAAGAAGCCGAATAAGGCCAAGCGAAAGCGAGCGACGACGCTTTTGTCTTGCATCTTTAAGGAGCGTGATAGTCAGAATCACCGGTATCTGCCCGAGCGAAGAAATGGTCGAGGAGGGCTGGCAAGATTGTTTAGCACCGCATGGTTCATTGTCAATACGGAGATTTCCTGTAGTGAGGATCCATAGAAACCCTTCGTTCGGACTAGGGGTTCGACCCTCATGAACACATAAACTCGTTTGTGATTGAGGATCGGCAGAGAGTGGAATCTCAAAACTGCTACTAGGGTTTTCACCCCTGTCTCGATTACGGTCTGAACCCTATCGACTGATCCTTTTGCATTTTCTACGCTTGGCCCGGCTGATGCGGGGCGAGGGTAGTGGCTCACGCCGCACTTTTTGGGTCATAAGCGCGCCGACTAAACGCATTTTCCAGCAACTCAAGAGCTCGAGGTGATGGATTTCATGCCCGGTAATCCTCTCTACCGCCTGACGCAAGCTTTTGGCCTACGTAATTTATCGCCGGGACGTGCGATTTGCCAGAGAAGAGTCGAGATCACGAATTCAGGGACACATGCGTCTTCGCTCCCCTCGGCGCCAAAGGACTCCGGCTCTCTTTTGCCCAAACCTCGCCGGAGTGGGGGTTTCGAAATCACGGTTGGCCGGGCAAGTAGCGTCCAGTGCGAAGGCGCCATCCTCATCAGCGGCTTGATCCTGAAGAGGATCGTGGACATTTCCTTCTCTGTAATTGCGCTTGTCTTGCTCTGGCCGCTTCTGCTCGTAATTGCCTTGGCCATCAAGCTCGAATCGCCTGGCTCGGTCATTTACCCTTCACTTCGCGCGGGAAAAAATGGACAACCGTTTTTCTGTTACAAATTCCGAACGATGTTCGAAGGGGCAGACGCACTGAAAGATTCCCTGCGCCGATTCAACGAGCGTCGGGATCCTTTTTTCAAGATTGCCAATGATCCTCGCGTCACCCGGCTCGGCCGCTTTCTTCGCATGTACAGCCTCGATGAACTACCACAATTCTGGAATGTATTGAAAGGGGATATGAGCCTGGTTGGTCCGCGGCCACATCCCGTAGACGATTACGCGCGATACCGTCCAGAAGATCACAGGAGACTGGACGTGAAGCCTGGCATAACTGGGCTTTGGCAGGTCGTGGCACGCACGAATTCTTCCTTTGAAACGTGCATGACGCTGGATCTTGAATATATCAGGAGTTGGAATTTGTTGCTCGATCTTAAGATTTTGATGCGTACGGTTCCCACGGTGCTTTCGGGAGACGGACAATAATGCGGCGCTTCCGATCAAAGCCGTCCGTCTCCCCGCTCGATTCCACAGAAGCCGAGCCGCAATCAGAAGAACAGACAAAAAAGTCAAAGGAAAACTGGCCGACGAAATCTCGGTCAAGCATGCAGCGGCCTCCTGACACGAGACTTTCTGAAACAAAAGGCGAGGACAAACCGCGTTTCTTCCATCAGCGTGCCACCTTTGTTGCTACCTCGCTATTCCTGTTGATGTATTCTGGGCCGCCCAAGTTTCGCATCCGCGACCCTGAAGCTTCCCTTCACGGCGACCTAGATTGGGTCGTCGTCCTGCACATTTTTGCGTGGGGATTGGCTGGAGCGTGGGTTCTATTTGAGATTTTGAAGCGCGACCGCGCCAAGCTCCTCTTGGCGCGACTGCGGATGCCGCAAAAGCTGGGGCTGGCGATGATCCTCTTGCTTGCCGTATCAGCAGTGATATCGAAAGCTCCGGCTCTTAGCGCGTTCAAGATTTATCAGATGGCCGTCTGCATGTTGTTTGCGCAGCTCTTCGTGCAGCGTTTTGGTTACACGAGCTGTTTGAAACACCTATTTTGGGGAACCTCTTTAATGTGCGCCGCCATTGCCGCCTGCGCATTTCTGGCGCCTGATTTGGTCTGGATAGGTTCCGACTTTAACCCTGATCCATCGCGCTTGAAAGGCGATCTGATCGCCCCGACTGGACCGGTGTCAGCTTTAGCCATCATCCTCCTGTTGACGGGTGTTCGAAAGATTTGGAGAGTTCTTCCACTTGCGCTGCTGGGTCTGTTTCTCGGGCTGCTGGTGTTTTCGCTCATGCGCACAGCCTACCTGGTCATCCTCGCCTTCTTTATTCTCGTTCTGATAAAACGTCCGAATGCGAAATCCTTGAGACAACTTGCTTACTTTGCTGGTGCATTGGCACTGGCCGTTTCTGCATACCACTGGCTGCCCAGCCTCAGTCAATACCGGCAGCCTGAAGACGTCGCAAACCTGGGTGACCGACTCGGCTTGTGGCGTTATCTCAGTAATATAACGCTGACGCAGTCACCCTGGCTGGGGTTGGGCTACTACTCCGCCTCTCGCGTATACGGGCCACAATATAATCCCGGCCTTGGGAATGCCCATTCGATGTTCTTCGAGGTACTGCTGGGTGGAGGCGTGCTGAGCTTTGCGTTGTTCACTGCTCTTTGCGTCACGCTCTCCGCCTATGCCGTTTATCTTCTTTTCAAAAATGGAGACCGCTTTTCCTTCGCGATTGTTACTTTATTTTTTGCCACGCTCGTCTTTGGATCCATGGGGGATGAAATCGATTCGGGGCCAGTGGCCATGTGTTTTTGGTGCTCGGTCGCAGTGCTTCCGTGGCTTTACGAACGGTCTTCGATTCGCGCGACGCACCGAGTTGAGTCTCGCAGGCAGTTACCGGTGACGGCGGGCGCGTGAATGGAATCTGAGGTCCCATGAAATTACTGCTAGTGCACAACCGCTACCGTCAAGCGGGCGGGGAAGACGAAGTTTTTTTCCGGGAGAGCGAGTTGTTGCGGGCTGCCGGACATGAAGTTCTGGAATATACGGCACACAACAGCGAAATCGTGGAAGACGGAATACTTGGCAAAGCCAAATTAGCGGCGCGAACGTTGTGGGCCTGGGACGACGTTACGCGATTGCGGGCGCTCCTGCAGCGCGAAAGGCCTTGCCTGGCTCATTTCCACAACACGTTTCCGTTGATCTCACCCGCTGCCTACTACGCCTGCCAGAAAGAAGGAATCCCGGTTGTGCAATCCCTGCATAACGCTCGCCTGATGTGCCCTGCGGCGACTTTCTACCGGAAAGGGAGCGCGTGCATCGATTGTCTGGGACGAAGCGTGCCTTGGCCTGGTGTAGTTCACGCCTGCTATCGCAATTCGCGTCTTCAGACCGCGATGGTCGCGGGGATGTTGGCGGGGCATCAAATTCTTGGAACTTGGCGCGAGCAAGTGGATGCCTACATCGTCTTCACGGAATTTTACCGGCAGAAGTTCATCAGTGCTGGCTTGCCTCGCGAAAGGCTTTTTGTCAAACCACATTTTTTGGTCACTGATCCTGGTGTGAAGCGGACCTCGGGCGACTATGCCCTCTTTGTGGGGCGATTGGCGCCGGAGAAGGGGGTTCCAACGCTCCTGAAAGCGTGGCGATCCTTAGGACACGTGCCCTTGCGGATTCGAGGCGAGGGCCCCCTGGGAAGCGGCGTAGAGCAGTTCACGCGAGAAAGTCCTTCGGTTTCCACTCTGCCGTATCTGTCGCCGAAAGAATGTTTCGACTTGATCAAGGGTGCGCGCTTTCTCGTGTGGCCATCCGAGGGATACTACGAATCCTTCGGGCTCGTTGCCATCGAAGCTTTTGCTTGCGGCACGCCGGTGATTGCGTCCCGAACCGGAGCCATGACGGAAATCGTCGAGGACCGCAAGACAGGCCTGCACTTCACCGCTGGCGACGCTGATGATCTCGCGGCGAAAGTGCAATGGGCTTGGACGCATCCGGATCAGATGGATGAGATGGGAAGGGCTGGGCGGGCAATGTACGAAGAAAAATACACGGCAGAAACCAACCATCAATTTCTGCTCGGGATTTACCGAAAGGCTATAGAGAACCGATCGATCTCAGCAGAGAATTCGCTGGCCATTCGCCCGCTGACGCAGAGATACCGCACATGAAAACATCCTCGTCACAAATTACGCGTTCCAGTGCGTTTCGACAGATTGTGCCGTGCGATGTTGAAAGCGGAGGCCTAGGCGGCGCAAGCTCGGCGGAAGCGAGAATCACTGCCGCCAACAAGGATTTCTATCGGCAGTTTGCAGAAAAGTACGACAGGTATGAAAGCTGCGTCTGCAATGCTCATTTGCAGGAGATTCTTGAAGCGGACCTAGACAGGATTCACTCCTCGTTTAGTTCGCTAGGGCGAACGCCGCGGTGCCTTGACTGTGGAGGAGGCACGGGAAACCTCGCGCTGAAGTTGCTCGCGCGGGGATGGGATGTGACGGTTGTTGACATTTCTGACGACATGCTGAGCATTCTGGAAAAGAAGGCGAGCGCGAATGGATTTTTGCTCACAATTTTCAGTGGCTCAATCGCGCAATTCCTATCGGCCACAAGCCAAGTTTTCGACCTTGTGGCCTTCAATTCAGTCCTTCATCACTTGTACTCGTACAGGCGCGTAGCGGAACTAGCCGCAATGCGGATAAGTTCCGGCGGTTTCTTCTATTCAAATTTTGATCCAGTGGTCCCGCGCAATTCATTCAGAACACGCGCCTTTGAATCCCTAGATACAGTAGCTGCCAAGTTGATGCTTGATCCGGGGGATATCCTGCCGGGAATATGGCGGCGGACAAGAAAGCTCTTCCGGCGGCGCGATTCCTTGTTCGCGCGCCCCGTGGTTAGCGCCGGCGACCTGGCGGAATACCATGCGCGGACGGGTGTTGACGACAAGCAAGTCGTTCGCCTCCTGGAAAGGAACGGATTTGCAATCGTCGAGCACCAGAGATATCCAGCGGGGAGGACGAGACCTGCGCAATTCCTGAACGAGCGTTTTCGACTCCTGGAGAATTTTAAGGTCATCGCAAGGCGCACAGAATAGCGAATCCGTATGCAAGTAAACTCCGTGAAAACCGACGATGGAGGTTGCCGGACAAAAACGCAGAGCAAGAGTCTGGGTGGATTGTCACGAGCAGGCCGGTCGTCAATGCAAAGTCCGCTGAAACATCTCGAGGAACAATGGAAGTATCTCAAGGCGCAGGTCGGCTTCCGGGAGGCGCCGCTGCTGACTGCCTCCCGGCTAATTTCCTGGCGGGTGCGGTGCCTGCTGCAAAAGCCGGCAATTATCAATTTGTCGGAATGGGATGTGCGGATGTTCCTGCAGCCTGAATGGCGAGGAATGGCGAAGCTAGTTTTTGCCTTTCGCGAGCGTTACGAACCTGAGCTGTCTTACCTGAAAATGATTCTCTCGCCAGGAAACACTTTCGTCGACGTGGGAGCCAACATTGGAATTTACACGCTGGCAGCTAGCAAAATTGTGGGCGAAACAGGCCGTGTGCTGGCTTTCGAACCGTCCGTGCAATCATCCCCATTGTTGGCCAAGAACATCGCGCTAAATGGCTTAACGAATGTGCATACATTTCCCGTTGCGCTCTCGCAGAAAAAAGGCAGAGCCTGGCTGCACCGCGGCCCGAACCCAACACTGAATTCATTTGGAAAGGATCCTTCGTGGAAAGGGGATGGGGAAGAGGTTGTCACGGAGATTCTCGATCAAGTGCTGCGGAAGGCGCACATCGACCGTGTAGACGTCATCAAGATGGATGTGCAAGGAGCCGAGGAATTGGTGCTTCGCGGGGCAAGCAACACCGTGACGTCAGCACATCCAGTTGTCATCTTTGAGGTTTGGCCTGAGGGCGCGATGTTGCTTGGCCTTTCGCCCTATGGCCCCTGGGAACTGCTTGAATCCATCGGTTACCAGTTTTTTGCTGCGGGCCGGGGAGGAATTCTATCATCCGTCAAGTCACCACCAGCGATGGGCAACATTGTTGCAATTTACGGAGAAATGAAAAAAGAGCCAGCGCCACAGGAGCAGACACGCTGCAGCCCATGAGAACAAGGTTTCAAGAGATACGCGGTAAGTGGAGATATCTCTCGGGTCTGCCTAGTTTTCGGAGAGCCCCGGCGGCCACATTGTTTCGTTTAGTGCGCTGGAGACTGCATTGTGCCCTTGGGATTCCTGCAACTGTCACCTTAAGCCCATGGGGAGTTCGATTCTTTCTGCCTGCACGGTGGCGGGGCGCAGGAACAACGATGATATTTGCCGTTGGTACCCAATACGAAAGGGAGCTCACATACTTGCATCGGTTCGTGGCGCCGGGAATGGTCGTAGTTGATGGCGGCGCCAACTGCGGGATTTATACGGTGTTGGCCGCAAGGCTGGTCGGGTCCTCGGGACGAGTTCTTTCCTTTGAACCCGGCGCTGAAGCTTTCTCCGTACTAAAGAAGAACATCAAACTAAACCACCTCATCAACGTCCGTGCCCACTGCGCGGCTCTCGCGGACAAGGATGGCAGGGCTCGGCTTTACCACCATGGTCATGGGCCAAACAGCTTCTCAATCGCGCACTCGGAGAGCACGGCGATCGAATCGGAACATGTGGTTACTCGCACCCTTGATGAGGTATTTCGGGAAGAGGACGCCAGCCGGTTAGGGCTCATCAAACTGGACGTCGAGGGTGCCGAAGAACTAGTCCTCCGGGGAGCTGGGCAGGTCATCGCTGATTCGTCTCCGACTATTTTGTTCGAGATAAATGTCACGGCAGCAAAGCAATTGGGACTTCAACCATACGGAGCCTGGGAGTTGCTGAGGAACTGGGGTTACAGATTCTTGTCTCTCACTGGATGCGAAGACCTGCGGGAGTTGCATCAACCACTCGCATCCGTCGCGATCCAAAATGTTTTCGCGGTTCACGGCAAGCGGTGGAAATCATGAAAATACTGCTCATCGGTCACGCTTGCAGTCCGCGCCAGGGTTCTGAAGCCAGCTTTACCTGGAATTGGGCTCTACACCTTTCGCGGCGGCATGAGGTTTACGTTTTGGCGCATCCTCACGACCGAGACACTGTTGAAAGATTTCTCGCGGACAACCAAAATAGTAACTTGGAGTTTCATTGGGTAGCCGTGCCTCGATGGCTCGACCCGTGGAATCCTCGCGGAACTGACAAAGGCCTCCGCCTTCACTACTTGTTCTGGCTGCGGCGCGCTTACAAAACTGCGGTCGGTCTTCGTCGCCGGATTGCATTCGACATCGTTCACCATGTCAGTTACGGCTCGTTGAGCGCGCCGCCTCCTTTTTGGAAGCTACCCATTCCCTTCATCTGGGGGCCGATTGGAGGAGCGCAGCAAGCACCTCGGCCTTTTCGCCGGTTTTTCGGTCTTGGGTGGCCTCGGGAATTCTTACGAAACGCTCGCGTCGGCTTCTTGCCTCATTCTCCGTACCTTGGAAGAGCTGCACGAGCGAGCGCCGCTCTTCTCGCCACGAATCACGATACGGCTAAAGTACTGGCCCAAATTGGCGGCCGCGACGTAAGACTATTTCTGGATTCCGGCCTCTCGTCGAACTTTGTTTTTCGCGACCCTATTTCCCGACCGGACGACGGCTCGCTCACGTTGCTGTGGGTGGGACGCATGCAACCGCGAAAGGCCTTGCCCCTGGCACTGGAAGCCCTCGCGAGGACAAAAGACCTCAGGGTGAAGCTCCTGATCGCTGGCGATGGAGAGATGCGGAAGCCGTGGGAACGATACGCTGAACGCCTCGATATCGGCAGCCGAGTGGAGTTCCTCGGCAGACTGCCTTGGCAAGAAATGCCGCGCCTCTATCAAAGCGCAGATGCTTTTCTTTTCACGAGCTTGCAAGATTCGTTTGGCACCCAGGTACTTGAAGCGATGGGCCATGGGCTGCCAATTCTGACTCTGGATCACCAAGGAGTCGCCAGTTTTGTTCCGCCAGAAGCGGGAATAAAGGTTCCTGTCACTGCTCCCGAGCAAACACTACAAGGCCTCGCGGAGGGCATTCGACGGCTTGCACTGTTTCCTGCAGAGCGCCGGAAGATGGGCGATGCCGCGCATGCCTATGCGAAAACCCAAACCTGGGACAAGCGCGCCGAATGCTTGTCGAATCTGTATGAGGAGGTGTTATCGCGGCCCGTCCGTCATGAGGGAATACGCCGTTCCATCGCCGCGCCCTGGGAGTATCCTGCACCTGGCAATCTTAGCCGCTCCGTTTGCTCTGCGTTGGCAAGAACTGCTCACTCCCCCGAAAACGCGCCGAATGAGCCGGTTCATCGCCGATTCAAATGCGCGACATTCAATGTGCTCGGAGTTCGAACTCACGCGGTACAGATAGGAAAAGTCGTCGAGAGGATGCAAGAATGGATTCACGAGCGAGACGGATGCCGCTCCGTTGCAGCTGCCGACATGCACTGCATCGTTGAAGCGCAGCGTAATTCTTCCTTCAAGGACATCTTGAATGCGGCAGACTTGGTGGTACCCGACGGCATGCCGCTAGTGTGGCTGGGTCGGCACCAAGGCTACTTCTTGCGCAGGCGCGTCTATGGGCCGGACTTGCTCCTGGCCTTTTGCGAAGAAAGCGCTGGACGCCGCTACCGGCATTTCTTCTGCGGAGGCGAGCCGGGCGTCGCCGAACGCCTTGCGGAATCCCTCAAATGCCGGTTCCCTGAGCTGAACGTTGTTGGAACGTGTTCACCTCCGTTTCGGACGCTAAATGCCGACGAGGATGCGGGAATTGTGGAGATGATAAACCGTGCCGCGCCTGACGTGCTATGGGTGGGATTGGGGGCTCCAAAGCAAGAGCGCTGGATACACGAACACAAAGACCGGTTGCGGGTTCCCGTGGCGGTTGGCATAGGCGCTGCCTTTGACTTACTTTCGGGGAGACGAAGGCAGGCCCCTAGCTGGATGCGCGAACACGGTTTGGAATGGTTCTTTCGACTCCTGCAGGAACCCCGCCGTCTGTGGAGGCGGTACTTGGTCTGTGGCCCACAGTTCCTTGCTTACGTGGTGCTCGATAGCCTGCGGGTAAAGAATTTCGAGGCTAGCAGCAGCCGCCTCCCAAGGCGGGCACGGGGCCATCAAGGGCGTGTTTAGCCATTCCTTTAGGGAGAAGTTCGGCTCATTTGTTCTCAGGTATCCACCTGCATTCTAATTCAAGGCTGCACCTTATCGACGGGCGCTTCGTTGCTCCGTAGTCTGCACGTGGCTGGTCCGTGTTTCTAGTAGGGAGCAACGCATTTCAAGTGGAAATGACTGATTCCAAAGAGTTGATTCACGGCGTTTTTGTAATCGCAATAAGCCTATTGTGTTTCCCACAGTATCTGTCGTCCGCAGCCAAGACGATCCATTCCAGTCCATCCAAACAAGAAGTTCTCCCCACGCCACAATCCGGACATCAGAACCAGAGTGCTTCTCGGCCAAAATTGGAAACCACCGAGGACTGGAATCGCCGCTTGACGGAACTGTTGGACTCCAATCCCGCCGCACCAGCTGCAAGCGCCCAGGAGTATCGCATCGGTCCAGAAGATGTGCTCGGCATCAACGTGTTCGAAGCCCAAGAACTGAATCGCGATCTTCGCGTTTCCGCGAGCGGCGAAATTTCACTGCCCCTGCTTGGCTCGGTTCGAGCGACGGGTTTGACTCCCCGGGAACTGGAATTTGTCCTACAGGAACTTCTTCACCGCACTTACATGAAGGATCCTCACGTGAGCGTGTTTGTACGCGAGATCCAAAGCCATCCTGTTTCGGTGATGGGGGCGGTAAGACGGCCTGGCGTCTTTCAGATCCGCGGAAGCAAGACGCTGCTTGAGGTTCTGTCCCTTGCCGAAGGCTTGGCCGATGACGCCGGAGAAACCGTCATCATTCTGCGCGGCGCGGCCCTGTCTCCGGAGCCGGGCCAAGCTACATATCACCCAACTCTTATGGAGCAGCCTTCTTCCGCCGCTCAAAGCACAGGCGAAGTACGGCTAGCGTCCTCGGAGCTCAATGACAGTCCTTCCTCTTCCAAAAATGCGGTGCAGGTGAGCTTGAAAGATCTCCTCGAGTCGGCTGATTCTCGCAACAATCCCCTAGTTCACCCCGGTGACATCGTCAAGGTCACCCGCGCCGGTGTTGTTTACGTAATCGGAGAGGTGCGGAAGCCCGGCGGATTCGCTCTGAAATCCAACGAGAGTATTTCCGTCGTGCAGGTGCTAGCTCTGAGTGAGGGTCTGACTCACACTGCGGCGAAGGCGAATGCGCGAATCATCCGCACAGATCCACAAAATGGTGAGCGAAAGGAGACTCCCATAGATCTGGGGAGAATCCTGGCGGGAAAAGCCCCTGACCCCATGCTCGAGTCGAAAGACATTGTTTTCGTGCCGAACAGCGCCGCGAAGAGCACATTTGGCCGGGGAGCGGAAATCGCGGCACAGACAGTCGCCGGGATCCTGATTTTCCACTGGTAAAAACTTGGGCGACCAAAACCAAGTCGAGCTTTATGGCCGCGGCCATCGCCTTGAACGGCGCGGGGCTAGCGCTCTTGACACGCGTGTCGTAGAGCTACCTGATTCCTATGAGATCCTGGAATCTGACGTGACATTCGACCTACGAAGCTATGGCCGCACCCTTCGCAAGCGCCTGCCTACAATCTTAATCGTCTTTTTCATTCTCTTTACTGCGGTCCTCATCGCGACGCTTAAGCAAAGGCCCGTCTATCGGGCTCAAGTATTGTTGGAAATTCAGAAAGAGAATCCAGACATCCCGACCATCAAGGAACTCTACGAGCTCGAGGAGGTGTCCGACGCATACCTGAGGACGCAATACAGCATCCTGGCCAGTGAAAGCCTCGCCCGGCGCGTAATTGGCCAGCTCCAGCTAGAAACTCTCCACGAATTCAACTCCCCTAAGTGGTGGCGGCTTTGGCAAAAAACAAAAAACACTTCGACCACGCAAACCTTTGCAGTCGGTCCGATGCCAGAAAGCCGCGATCGGGAACTCTCTCAGCGAGTCCTTGAGCGATTTCAGGATCAGATGACCATCGAACCCGTCAGCCGTAGCCGCCTTGTGGCCGTTCGATTTGATTCACACGATCCGGAACTTGCCGCGCGCGTCGTTAACACCCTTGCCGCGGACTACGTCGACCAGAGCCTGGAGGCACGATGGGAGGCTACTCAGAAAGCTGCGCAGTGGCTTTCACAGCAGCTAGTCGGCGTGAAAGCAAAGCTGGAGAAATCGGAAGACGAGCTACAGAGCTACGCACGTCGCAACGGCCTGGTGTTCCTGGAAACAGACAAAGGCGCGAGCCAGAACGTCGCGAACGAGCGGCTGCAACAATTGCAGGAACAACTAACGAAAGCGCAAGCTGAACGATACGAAAAGGAAGCGCTTTACCGCTTAGTTGAGACGGGCGAGTCTGGAGCCTTGCCAGGAGTGTTCCAAAACAAATTGATCCAGGATTTGAGTGAACGGCTCGCTGAACTCAAGCGCGAGTATGCTCAGTTGTCGACGACGTTTAATCCGGACTATCCCCGAGTGAAGGAAATTCAGAGCCAGATCGATGATATTGAGGCTTCTCTTCGTGAGGAGCGCAAGCGCGCGGCCGACAGTATTATCAACGATTACTCCGCAGCGGTGCGCCGCGAAGGCCTGTTCCAACAGGCACTCGAAGAACAGCAAAAGGAGGTAAACCTCGTCGCCGAAAAATCGGTCCAATACAACATTCTGAAACGCGAGGTTGACACAAATAAACAGCTCTACGACGGCCTTCTGCAGCGGTTGAAAGAAGCGGGGGTCTCCGCGGGACTCAAGGCCACCAACATCCGCATCGTGGATTCTGCTGAACCTCCGGCGAAACCCGTTAAGCCGAAAACGCCCCTAAATCTAGCTGTCGCTGTGTTTCTTGGATTGGGACTCGGTATATGCGCCGCGCTCTTCCAAGAGCGAATGGACGACACGCTCAAGGGCGATGACGACATCGAGCGGCTGGTTGGACTCCCGTCTCTTGCCATGATCCCGAACGTGCCGCCGTCAAATGGCGACCACCATGGGATTCATAGGTTCCTGCCCGGGGATAAAGCCCTCATGCTCAAAGGCAATGGAGCTAACAAGAACTCACGAGCTTCCTGGCACCGCATCGATCGAGACAGAACCCCACATGCCCCCCTGATCGAAGCGTTCCGCAGTCTCCGTACTTCCGTCTTGCTCTCGACTCCGGACCGGCCTCCGAGTTCGCTCCTGGTCACGAGCGCCCAACCTGCCGAAGGCAAGACTACTGTTGCTTGTAACCTGGCAATTTCGCTGGCACAGCTCGGCCATCGAGTCTTGCTTGTTGACGCGGATTTGCGTGTTCCCTCTCTGCACAAATTGTTCGGCATCAGCGGGAGCCATGGCCTGGTCAGTTATCTTACGGGCCAAGAGGATTGGCGCACCGTGGTGCGTCCCTCTGGCTCGCTCGGCCTTGATCTCTTGGTATGTGGCCCCGTACCTCCGAATCCCTCTGAGCTTCTTTCTTCCCAGAGTATGGGGGCGTTGATTCGCTCCGCAATCGCTGAGTACAAGTTCATGATCCTGGATTCCTCGCCCATGCTTGCCCTCGCCGATAGCCGCATCCTCGCGCCGCTGGTAAACGGGGTGCTCCTGGTGACGAAGTGCGGGATTACGTCTCGAGAGCATCTGCAACACGCGCTGTCCGGAATCCGCGGAGTGGATGGAAATCTGATCGGCGTGGTGCTGAACAACGTGGACATTCGAACCAACGGCTACTATAACTATGGTCCGTATGGTCCGAATGCCAAGCCTCCTTCGCAAGAAACTCTTGCCGCAGCGAATTGTCAGATGCCACTCCAACAAAAAGCGGGCGATTGATCCATCGCGGGCTTTCCATGCTTAGGTTGCTTGAAGTTGGCCTCATGGGTGCTGTCTGCGTGGCGGTTTTGGCCTTCGGCGGTACAGCTCCCTATTTTTTTGCTGTGACTCAAGTGATTGTACTGGGGCTGGGAGTTCTCTTCCTGCTCTTAGGCCAGTTTCCGCCCGTTGCCTCCGTCCACTTTCCGACTGCGATCCCTCTCCTCCTGGTGGACTTGGTTCTGTTGCAAGTTTGTCCCCTTCCCGTTTCCCTCGCGCCCGTATTCGGGAGAGCGCGTGAAGGACTACCGAACGCGTCGTATTTCACCGTTAGTATGGCCCCGTATCAAACGCTTTCGCACTTCTTGTTACTGGTCACCTACTTGACAGCTTTCTTTTTAACCTTGCTCCTATGTAGGAACCGCCGAACGAAAAAACGGCTTGTCTACACCCTTGTGTCGCTCGGAGTGTTTGAAGCTCTCTACGGCCTGATTCAATATCTTACTGGCTGGCAGCAGATCTTCACATACGTCAAAAAATATTACCTGGAAGAGGCCACCGGTACGTACATCAACCGCAATCATTTCGCCGGGTTTTTGGAAATGATACTGCCATTTGCGGTGGCTTTTGCTCTGCGCTGGACGGCGCTGGTGTTTAAGAACTCTTCAGGCAGAGCAGTTACGCTTCGCAAAATTGTTTCCAAGACGGACTTGGTCCTTCTGATGTTTTGGCTTTTTCTTGCCATTTTGCTCTTCGCCGCCCTAGTCCTCTCGCGCTCGCGGATGGGAATCATTTCGGCCCTAGTTTCCCTTGCTGCCATTATGCTGCTCGCCGGCACTTCATCTTTGCGCGCAGGAACAAGGGTGGCGGTCGCAGCATTATTTTTTCTCGCTGTCTTGGGGCTTATCGTGTGGATCGGCAGTGAGCCGGTGATGAGCCGCTTTGAAACTCTCGGGCAGGAATACAATCTCAGCGGTCAGAATCGCATTTCGATCTGGCGCGATACCCTCGGGCTTATTCGCC